>CAMQVH010000003.1 GCA_947038155.1 uncultured Bacteroides sp.
CTCCCAAGCAATCACGCTTGCTAACGCCCAACCCCTAAAAGTTACGATGAGAGAAGATACTCAGGCATTAGAAGAAGTAGTAGTTACTGCGTTGGGTATCAAACGTGAACAAAAAGCGTTGAGTTATAATGTCCAGCAAGTAAAAGGAGATGAATTGACTAATATAAAGGATGCTAACTTTATTAATGCTTTATCAGGAAAAGTAGCTGGCGTAACGATAAATGCTTCTTCAGCCGGTGCTGGGGCTGCGGCTCGTGTAGTTATGCGTGGTACAAAGTCTTTGGAGAAAAATGATAATGCACTTTATGTTATTGATGGTATTCCAATGTTTAATGTAAATTCAGGAGATAATGCTGGAGGTACGATGAACAAACAGCCAGGATCTAATAGCGTAGCTGATATCAATCCTGAAGATATTGAGAGCATGACAATTTTAACAGGACCTTCCGCTGCAGCCTTGTATGGTTCGGATGCTTCTAATGGAGTTATTCTTATCACTACTAAAAAAGGTACTGTAGGAAAAGTGCAAATTTCTTATAGTAATAGTACAAGTTTTTCATCTCCGATGATGATGCCGAAGTTTCAGAATATTTATGGTAATCGTGAAGGAGAGTTAGGCAGTTGGGGGAGCTTGATGGATACTCCTAACAAATTTGATCCATCTGACTTCTTCAATACGGGAATGACAGAGATGAATGGTTTCACGTTGACCACCGGTACTGAACAAAATCAAACTTACGCATCTGTCTCTACTACAAACTCCACAGGTATCTTACCTAATAATGCTTATAACCGCTATAATTTCTCTATTCGTAATACCGCTAAATTCTGTGATAATAAGTTGAGTCTTGATTTGGGAGCTCAATATATTATTCAAAATAATAAGAATATGGTAGGTAGTGGACAATATTTTAATCCCTTGGTATCTCTTTATCTTTTCCCACGAGGTGAAAACTTTCAGGAAGTACAGATGTATGAACGCTATAGTGAGGCTCGAAACCTTATGGTACAATATTGGCCGGAATCTATATTTGGTACTGATTTGGATATGCAAAACCCATATTGGATTATGAATCGGATGCAGAATGAGCTTTCTAAACGTCGTTATATGTTTAATGCTAGTCTGAAATGGGATATAACAGATTGGGTGAATGTAACAGGGCGAGTACGTGTGGATAATTCAGATAGCGATAGTTATGAAAAGTATTATGCTAGTACACGAGGTACTTTTACAGAGAGTAGTTCTAAAGGTTATTATGGACATACTAAACAAAATGATCGGTCTGTTTATGCTGATGTAATGGCTAGCATAAATAAGAATTTCTTTGATGACAAACTTTCATTGAATGCAACTGTTGGTGCTTCTATTAATGATATCCAGGAAGATGCTATGTATCTAAAGGGAGGATTGGAGCAAATTCCTAATTTCTTCCATTATGGCAATATCAATGTCAATACTTCCAAGCGTAATGAATCAAAATGGCATGATCAAGTACAGAGTGTTTTTGCAAGTGCAGAATTAGGATGGAATCATCAATTGTATTTGACTGTCACTGGGCGTAATGACTGGGCATCTCAATTAGCTTTTACTAGCAAAGGTTCCTACTTTTATCCGTCTGTTGGTCTGTCATGGCTTGTTAGTGAAGCTGTAAAGCTACCAAAAGCTATTTCTTATTTGAAAGTTCGTGGTTCGTGGGCGGAGGTCGCTTCTTCCCCTAATCGATACCTTACCCAAATGCAATATACTTATAATGAGCAAACAAATACATATGAATATCCTGCAAGTCATTATAATACTAATCTGAAACCAGAAAATACAAAGTCATGGGAACTAGGCGTCAATGCTAAATTCCTTGGCAACCGTATTAATTTAGATATGACCTTCTATCGTTCTAATACCTTCAATCAGACATTCTATGTTGATGCATCGGCTTCATCCGGATATAAGAATAATATTGTGCAGACTGGTAATATTCAGAATCAGGGTATTGAGCTGGCTTTAGGATATTCTGATACATTTGATAAAGTGAAGGTATCTACAAATTTCACTTACACTCTTAATCAAAACAAGATCGTTAGTTTAGCGAATGGTGCCATCAATCCGGAAACCGGCGAAGCTATCGAAATGGAGTATTACTCAAAAGGAACATTGGGAACTAGTGGTGGTCCGACTTTAAGACTCTATGAAAACGGATCAATGGGAGATATTTATATCAATCAGCGTTTGCGTCAGTCTCCTAATGGATATATTTGGAAAGACCCCTCCAATGGAAGTTTGGCTATTGAAAATACGGAATACCGCAAGGTTGGCTCTATTCTTCCTAAATATTATTTGGGATGGAATGGTAGTGTTGCTTGGAAGGGATGGAATCTTGGATTTGCATTCACCGGACGTTTTGGAGGATTAGTTGTATCGGATACACAAGCCATGATTGATAAATATGGTGTATCTGAAAGTTCTGCAGTTGCTCGTCAGGCAGGCGGTGTATGGGTTGGAGACAGTAAAGTGGATGCTGAGGAATATTATAGTAAAGTAACTACCGCTGTTGGTACTTATTATACATATAGTGCAACGAATATTCGCCTTTCTGAACTGAGCTTGAGCTACCAACTTCCTAAAACATGGTTCAAAAATCATGTAAATATGACACTGGGGCTTACAGGAAAGAATTTATGGATGATTTATTGTAAAGCACCTTATGATCCGGAAAGTACATCTTCTGTCACTAGTAATTTCTATCAGGGGGTTGACTATTTTCAACAACCTAGTTTGAGAAGTCTCGGATTTAATGTCAAACTAACATTCTAGTTTAGATTATGAAAAAGAATAAGATAATAAAGAAGTTTGCAAAACTGTCTGTGTATACTTTGTTAGTAGCACTAGGAACAGGTTGTACCGATAAATTTGAAGAGTATAATACAAATCCCTTTGGACCTAAACCTGACCAGATGCTGGGTGATAATGCAATCACCGGATCATTGATTAAAAGCATGATTCCTGCATTAGTACAAGGACAACAGAACAATTCACAGATGTTGGATCAGATGATTGGATCTGAATATGGTGGAGAAATTACTTGTATCGCCCAATGGGGTAATGGAGGTAATTATTATACTTACAATCCAAGAGTTGGGTGGTATGGAAATATGTTTGATACTACTATGCCACAGATTTATACCGGATATTTCCAGATACGTGATCTTTCTGATGGCAAAGGATTGGCTTATCAATGGGCACAGATTCTTCGTGTGGCAGCTTCACTTAAAATTAGTGATTGTTATGGACCGATTCCTTATTCTCAAATTACAGGAACTGCTTTTACTGTAGAATATGACAATATGGAGGATCTTTATAAACATATGTTTGATGATTTGGATGAAGCGATTTCTGCTTTTAAAGTAGCAGTGTTAGGTAATGAAGATATGAGTTCTTTATCAGAATACGATCTTGTATTTAATGGAGATTTTAACAAATGGGTGAAATTTGCCAATTCTTTAAAGCTTCGTATGGCAATGCGCATTTCTAGTGTTTCTCCAGCACTTGCCAAGGAGAAAGCAGAAGAAGCTGTTTCTGATGTAATTGGTGTGATGACTTCTGCATCAGATGCTGCATATAGTAAATATAATGACGGTATGAATCCATATTATCGTGTTACTTCTTCATGGAATGAAATTCGTATCAGTGCTAATATCACTTCATATTTAAGCGGTTATAATGATCCTCGTTTGGCTAAATATGCATCAGAAGCAGATGCTTCTATCGGTGGAGGACAAATAGGAGTACGAAATGGTATTTACCAAAGTGCTACAACTCAGGCAAATTATACAAAATTCTCCCGCCTGAATATTGGTATAGATGATGAATTGCTCATTATGTCTGCATCTGAAGCTTATTTTTTACGTGCAGAAGCTGCATTGATGTATAAATGGAATATGGGAGGAACTCCCAAAGAACTTTATGACGCAGGAGTGACAGTGTCTATGGAAGAACGTAAAGCTACTATTGGCGATTATTTGAAAAGTGAAAAGGTTCCTGCTGCTTACAGTGATCCTTCGGATTCAGGTAAGGACATAGCAGCAGTGTCAACTGTAACTCCGAAATATAATGAATCAGCAAGTGTTACAGAGAATTTGGAGCGTATTTTGATTCAGAAGTGGATTGCCAATTTTCCGAATGGTTGGGAAACGTGGGCTGACATTCGTCGTACAGGTTATCCTAAACTATTCCCTATCGTGAATAATCTGAATACAGACGGAGTGACAGTACAACGTGGTATGCGTCGTTTGCCTTTCCCTCAGTCAGAATATAATACGAATAATGCAAATGTGAAAGCAGCTGTATCAATGTTAGGTGGTGCAGATAACTCTGCCACAGATCTTTGGTGGGCTAAGAAAAATTAAATCAGAACGTTAAAATAATTTTTATTATGAAAACGAGCAAATTGAAAAAAATAATATACGGAATAGGAATTTCTCTCTTTTTTTCGCAGGGATTCTTAAATACCGCATGTAGTGATTGGACCGACATAGAGGCGAAAGATTATTATGAACCTCCTACGCAAGGTTATGAAAATAATTTGAAGGATTATTTTAACTCTCCACATAAGATTATGTTTGGCTGGTTTGGTAACTGGGCAGGTAAGGGAGGTTCTTCCATGCAATATGCTTTATGTGGATTACCGGACAGTACGGATTTTGTGAGCCTTTGGCTCTGTTGGGGAAATCTGACGGTTGAGCAACAGGCTGATTTAAAAGACTTTCAGGCTAAGGGTTCCAGAGCAGTGCTTTGTTGGCGCGCAGGAGATATTGGTGATAATCTCACACCGGGGGGTAACGATGATGCAGTGAAGGAAGCGTTTTGGGGTTTTGATCCTAAAGATGAGCAATCTTGCATTGAGGCTGCTAAGAAATATGCACTTGCTATTGTAGATACATGTAACAAATATAATATCGATGGATTTGATTATGATATTGAGGATTGGGGGACTTTAATGAACTCCAGTATGCCATCAGTACCCAATGCGTTTATGAAGACTTTACGTGAGGAGTTTGATAAGACGGGGAAAATGTTGGTTGCTGATATCCCTGGTGGTGCAGGTTGGTTGAGCTTTTATGAAGTGCTTTCAGAGGAAACAGTTCTAAGTCTTGATTATATAGCTTGGCAGACCTATGAACTAGGACATTCTGGATTGGATTCTTTCTTTGAAGCTGTACGTAGAAGTCACCCTAATGTCTTTAAAGAAGCTATGGGGAAATCTATTGTGACTGCAACTTTTGAAAGAGCAGTGGATAAGCATTACTTTACCGAGCAACAGAGCTATCATCCGGCTTGTGGAATAGAACATGCAGGTATGGGGGCTTATCATATTGAGTATGATTATCCTGGAAATCCTGATTATCCCACAGTGCGTGCAGCTATTGCTGCACAGAATCCTCCTATTAATAACTAAAAGAAAGGGTTAAACAATGAAGAGAATATCTTTACTTAAAATAATGGCATTTGGGGTACTGGCACTGGTCCATACTGCATGTGAAAATGCTAAGTATGATGTTATAGATAATTTAGTCTATATAAATGAAGCGTCTACATCCAAAACTAAAGAATTGACATTGACAGAGGGTACGACGCGTACTTCGTTAACTGTACGTTTGGTGAATATTATTAATCAAACAATAAAAGCTAATTTATTTATTGACGAATCTGTATTAGATGCTTATAATAAGAAGAATGAAACTAATTATACAATGCCTCCTAAAGAATATATATCATTTCCTGAATCAGTGACAATTGAAGCAGGTTCTGTAAGTGCAGATCCTGTGAATGTTGATATTAAAAGTTTTGAAGCTGAAGGCGGTGCTCAATATGCAATTCCCATCAGTATTAAGAATGTGGAAGGAGGTATTGAGAAGTCGGAATCCTCTTCCAGTTTTTTATTGGTTCTTGTGAAGCCTTTGAAACAAGCTGTTCCTAAATTAACATGGTATAATGGTATGCATGCAGCCCCGGAAGGAGCTTGGGGGTTAGCTTTGCCAAATTATACATTGGAATGGTGGAGTAAAGTCACCTCTAAATCAGGGAACGGTGGATATACTAAGAATAATCAGGCTATAATAAACTCAGGAGGTTCAGGGACAGAACTATATATACGGTTTGGTGACTTAATCTATTCCGAGAATGGTAGCTATAAAAATAATTTCCTACAAGTAAAAACGATGGGGTCTCAGTTTGATACAGGTGATCCAACTAAGGGAAAAGGTTTAGAAGCACAAAAATGGTATCATTTTGCAGTGAGTTATGATGCAGCATCCGGTACTACTTTATTGTACCAAAATGGTACTGTAGTTGCCTCATTATCTTCTTCAATAGGACAACCGATGAATATTGATCAATTTCAGATGATTTCTTCAGGAGAAGAATATTTTCCGGATTTCTGTGAAATGTGTCAGGTTCGTTTTTGGAAAGTTACACGCACAGTTAATCAGATAAAGAAATCTATGTATACCGAAGTTGACTATACAGACAAGAATTTGTTGTTGTATCTGCCAATGAATGAAGGTGAAGGAGCTACAATACTACACGATGTAACCGGTAATGGTCATGATGTGGAAATTGGCAATTCTAACCTAGGTAACGAAAACCGTCAAAAGGTGACATGGGAAACATATTCATTTGCTCAATAATTTAAAACAGTATGATATGAAAGCATTATTTAAATATATATTATACAGTACATTTTTTGCTATGTCATTGCCATTAGTCACAGCATGTGACGATGACGAAGCAACAGATCCGTATGATATCAATTATGTCTATATTTATAAACCAAGTGAAACAAATGCTACTTTAGAGTATAAAGGAGACGGAACTTTTTTGAAAGAAATCGCCACCGAACATATTTTGTCTCCTGTCAGGTGTACTAAACCTGCACCACAAGATTTGACCATCCAATTAGCTATTGACAGGTCATTGGTAGATGCATACAACAGTGAATATGGAACGAGCTATGTAGCTTTACAAAATGCAGAACTGGAAAATGCAACTTTGTATATAAAACAAGGGGAATATATCTCTGCAGATACTTTAAAAGTGCATTATACTAATATGGAAGAATTTAAGAACGGATCGGAAAATTATATTCTCCCGATTGCTATAACTTCTATTAATGGAACAGGAGTATCAGCGAGTGAAAGTAATAGTAAGATATTCTTGACATTTGAATCGACTTACAAACCAAATCATGTCACACTGACTTCAAGTAAAGAATATCTGTTAGAGTATCAGTATAGTCAAGGATTTACAAATTTAAGCAGTGAATGGAAGCTTGACGGTATCTTAAAATCGGCATGGGCCGCAGATGGTGACACCAAAGTTACTCTTGCTATTAATCCGGCATTAGTTGGAACGTATAACGCATTGCATGGCACAGATTATTCTTTACTGACTAGTGCAAGTTTGAAGCAATCGACAATAATGATTAAACAAGGAAAAACAACTCCGGAAGAGAGTGTTGCCTTGAGTTTTTCGGATGATATGGCTTCTGTGCAGCTGGGTACTAACTATGTTATTCCAGTGACAATCACGAATGTTGATGGAGTAGGAGCAGATATAGGCGAGAATAAAGTTATATATATTGTTTATAAAACAGCACTTGTCGGATTTTTATCTTGTGTAGACAAACCGGTAGGTTCTGTAATAAATGACCATTCGGGTTGGAGTTTTACTTTGAATGGACAATCTAGCGACTTGTATGATTATGTTCCGGATGGCAGCATACTTGATATCGATTTGGGAAAACAAGAGAATATAAAAACTATTGCTTTACATTTCTATGAATGGTTTTATTCTTCGGAAAGTGCAAGTATAGCGATAAGTAATGATGGAGAGAAATATGAGGATCTTGGTGTAGCTTCAGGATTTGCAAATAAGACAAGTTACATTCTTCTTCTTGTGGCTAAACAAGCGCAATATATAAGAGTAACTTTCCATGGAGCTCTTTATTATTCTCCTTATATTAATACTGTAGGTATTTATACTGAAACTGAATAAAAAATGGCCCAAGTTTATTACTGAATGAGCTTGGGCTATTTGCTGTTTATATCATGTTGTGATCAGTTCTAAGTTTTCTTTGTTAATAAAACTTAGAACTGATTTTTTTCTTGAGTATCTTATATTTTTGGATTGTATTATCTAAAAACTAATTAAAGGAAATGCTATGAGAATCATTCGCCGTATTATTTTTCAGCTGCTTTGTTTGTTGGGAGCATGTTGTTATATTCCTGCAACAGCACAAGTCGTTTTAGTTGATAATGGAAAAACTAAATCCAGGATTATTCTATCAGAAAATGACCAGATTAATCAAATATCAGCAAATTTATTTCAATTGTTCCTTCAGAGAATTTCAGGTTGTACATTTCCCATTGTAAAAGGGCAGAATGTAAAAAAGGGAGATATTATAATCAGTAGCAAAACCCCAGCTGGAGTGACAGAAGACGGTTTCAGCCTATCTACGAAAGATGGAATCTTACGTATTTCAGGCAGTGGGAATGGGACAGTTTACGGAGTTGTAACTTTACTCGAACAATATCTTGGAGTGGATTACTGGGGAGAAAACGAATACTCTTTTAACCCTACGAAGACAATCGAACTGCCGCTTATCGATAAAATAGATAATCCGGCTTTCCGTTACCGCCAGACACAATGTTATGCTATTCGTACAGACTCCATATATAAATGGTGGAACAGGCTGGAAGAGCCAAACGAAGTGTTTGCTGCCGGTTATTGGGTGCATACTTTTGATAAGTTGCTTCCTGCTTCCGTATATGGAAAAGACCATCCGGAATATTATTCTTATTTTAAAGGCAAACGCCATCCCGGGAAAGCAAGCCAATGGTGTCTGAGTAACCCGGAAGTTTTTGAAATCGTGGCTCAGCGGATTGATTCTATTTTTAAGGCAAATCCGGATAAGCATATTATGTCTGTGAGTCAGAATGATGGTAATTATACCAATTGTACATGTGATGCCTGCAAAGCGATAGATGATTATGAAGGAGCACTCTCAGGAAGTATCATTACTTTTTTGAATAAGCTGGCTGCCCGTTTTCCCGATAAGGAATTTTCCACGCTTGCTTATCTGTATACGATGAATCCTCCGAAACATGTGAAGCCATTGCCGAATGTGAATATCATGCTTTGTGATATAGATTGTGACCGTGAAGTGACTTTGACGGAAAATGCCTCAGGTAAAGAGTTTGTGAAAGCAATGGAAGGCTGGGCTGCCATCACTAATAATATTTTCGTGTGGGATTATGGTATTAATTTTGATAATTATCTGGCTCCGTTCCCTAATTTTCATATCTTGCAGGATAATATTCGTCTGTTCAAAAAGAATCATGCCACTATGCATTTCTCACAGATTGCAGGAAGCAGGGGAGGAGACTTCGCTGAGTTACGTGCCTATCTGGTATCTAAGTTAATGTGGAACCCCGAAGCGAATGTTGATTCTTTGATGCAGCATTTCCTGCATGGATACTATGGAGAGGCTGCGCCATACCTTTATCAGTATATCAAGGTGATGGAGGGAGCGTTGATAGGCAGCGGACAAAGATTGTGGATTTATGATTCTCCTGTTTCCCATAAATACGGAATGCTGAAACCACAACTGATGCGACGTTATAATCAACTGTTTGATGATGCAGAGAAAGCGGTGGCTGAAGATAATAAATTCCTGAAGCGTGTGCAGCGTGCCCGCTTGCCCATTCAGTATTCGGAATTGGAAATTGCCCGTACTGAGACTGGTACGGATATGAATGAGATCAGTCCGAAATTGGCACTTTTTGAAAAACGGGTGAAAGAATTTAATGTACCGACATTGAATGAACGTTCCAATTCTCCTGTGGAATATTGCCAGTTGTATCGGGAGAGATATATGCCCCGTGCAGAAAAAAGCGTTGCGATAGGAGCGAAGGTTACTTATCTTATTCCTCCTACCGGTAAATATGCAGAGATCGGAAAAACGGCATTAGTGGACGGATTATTCGGAGGATCTACTTTCGTTGAAAGCTGGGTTGGCTGGGAAGGAACAGACGGTGCTTTTGTTATAGATTTGGGTAAAGAGAAAGAAATACATAGTATAGAGACGGATTTCCTGCATCAGATCGGAGCCTGGATTCTTTTCCCTCTGAAGGTGGTTTATTCCTATTCTGAAGATGGAGAGAATTATACACATTGGGGAACACATGATATGCCGGAAAACCGTTCGGGGAAAGTGGAGTTCCGCGGAGTGAAGACTGAATCGGAAATGCCAGTGCATGCCCGTTATGTGAAAGTTGAGGTCACCGGTACGAAAGAATGTCCCGAATGGCATTATGGTGTAGGGCATCCTTCGTGGTTCTTTATCGACGAAGTAACAATAAAATAAAAAAAAGTAGGGGCAAGCGTTAGTAGTTTGCCCTTCTTAGTTGTATTATATATAGATGGGTCAGAAAAACGACCCTTTCATCTATATACTATTGAACTATGCAACAGAATAAAACTGCTTCTCAAGGAAAAACTATCAACCCGATTTATTGGGTACCTACCGCTTATTTTGCAATGGGACTTCCCTTTATTGCTATCAATCTGGTTTCCGTATTCATGTTTAAGGATTTGGGTATTTCTGATACTCAGATAACGTTTTGGACTTCTCTTATCATGATGCCCTGGACACTCAAATTCTTATGGAGTCCTTTTCTTGAAATGTATCGAACCAAAAAGTTTTTTGTACTGGTAACCGAACTGTTGAGTGGTATATTGTTTGGAGTAGTAGCTTTTTCGTTATTCTTTGATTATTTTTTTGCTATCAGTATTTCCACTATGGCGGTGATTGCGTTCAGTGGAGCCACACATGATATCGCCTGCGATGGTGTATATATGGCGGAACTGAATAAAGAGAATCAGGCTAAATATATTGGAGTACAGGGAGCTTTCTATAATGTGGCAAAATTGGTAGCCAATGGTGGATTAGTTGCTTTGGCAGGTATGTTGGCCGAACACTTCGGGGCAATAGAAGGAGCTTCGATAGATGCCAATAAGGGTGCATATTCATCTGCGTGGATGATTATTTTTGCCGTAATTGCTGCAGTAATGGTATTGCTCGGTCTTTATCATATAAAGATGTTGCCTTCTACACAAGTTCCTGCTACCGGAAAAAAAACTACTTCAGAAATCATGCAGGATTTGGTAAATGTGATTGGGAACTTTTTTACTAAAAAACATATAGTATATTATATCTTCTTCATTATTCTCTACCGATTGGCGGAAGGATTTATAATGAAGGTTGCTCCTTTGTTTCTGCGTGCCTCCAGAGAGGTCGGAGGTCTGGGGCTGTCATTGACAGAAATCGGAACATTGAATGGCGTCTTTGGTTCTGCCGCCTTTGTTATCGGTTCATTGCTGGGGGGAATATTTGTGGCCAGATATGGATTGAAGAAAACTTTATTCATGCTTTGTTGCGTGTTCAACCTTCCTTTCCTTGCTTATACTTTCCTTGCTGTAGTCCAGCCGACCAGTCTTTATCTGATCGGAACATGTATCACAATGGAGTATTTCGGCTATGGTTTCGGATTTGTCGGACTGACCTTGTTCATGATGCAGCAGATTGCTCCTGGCAAACATCAGATGTCACATTATGCATTTGCTTCGGGAATCATGAATCTGGGAGTTATGCTTCCGGGAATGATCAGCGGCTATTTTAGTGATTTACTGGGATACCGTAGTTTCTTTATCTATGTACTGATCGCAACAATTCCTGCTTTTTTGATGACTTATTTTATACCTTTTACGTATGATGATTCAAAAAAGAAAAAATAAATTGCTATTTTTGAGTGATAATAGATAACTAATTACTAAATAAATAATTATTATGAATAAGATTCAAATTCCTTGGGAAGAACGTCCTGTCGGATGTACAGATGTCATGTGGCGTTACTCGCAAAATCCGGTCATCGGACGCTATCATATTCCTTCATCCAATAGTATTTTCAATAGTGCTGTCGTACCTTTCAAAGATGGATTCGCCGGCGTATTTCGTTGTGACAACAAAGCTGTACAGATGAATATCTTTACAGGATTCAGTAAAGATGGTATTCATTGGGATATTAGTCATGAACCGATTCAGTTCAAAGCCGGTAACACGGAAATGATCGAATCCGAATATAAATATGACCCACGTGTTACATGGATTGAAGACCGATATTGGATTACTTGGTGTAACGGCTATCATGGACCTACTATCGGTATTGCCTATACATTTGATTTTGTAGATTTCTTCCAATGCGAGAATGCCTTCCTGCCTTTCAATCGTAATGGAGTACTTTTCCCGCAAAAGATAGATGGCAAATATGCTATGTTAAGTCGCCCCAGCGACAATGGACATACACCGTTCGGTGATATTTATATCAGCTACAGTCCGGATATGAAATACTGGGGTGAACACCGTTGTGTCATGAAAGTGACCCCTTTCCCTGAAAGTGCCTGGCAATGTACCAAGATTGGTGCGGGTTCGGTACCTTTCCTTACTGATGAAGGCTGGTTGCTTTTCTATCATGGTGTTATCACTACTTGCAACGGTTTCCGTTATGCAATGGGTTCGGCGATACTCGATAAGGATCATCCCGAAAAGGTACTTTATCGTACCCGTGAATATCTGATAGGTCCGGCTGCACCTTATGAACTTCAAGGTGATGTGCCCAATGTGGTATTCCCATGTGCGGCATTGCAGGATGGTGAGCGTGTAGCTGTTTATTATGGAGCTGCAGATACTGTTGTAGGAATGGCTTTCGGCTATATCCAGGAAATAATTGATTTTACAAAACGGACGAGCATTATCTAAGAAGGATATGAGACGTATATTATTAACTTGCACACTGGCTTTCACCCTTCTCCCCGTATTTGGAGGAGAGGGTAAGGCCCCCCCTATGAATAAGGAAAAGAGTCTGTTGATAGACTATGTAGATCCTTTTATTGGAACGACAAATTTCGGTACCACTAATCCCGGAGCTGTTTGTCCGAATGGAATGATGTCCGTAGTACCTTTTAATGTGATGGGGTCTGCCGATAATACATACGATAAAGATGTACGTTGGTGGTCCACGCCTTATGAATATACCAATTGTTTCTTTACAGGATATTCTCATGTAAATCTGAGTGGTGTCGGTTGTCCTGAACTGGGGTCTTTATTGCTGATGCCTACTACCGGAGAATTGAATGTAGACTATAAGGAATACGGGAGCAAGTATAAGGACGAACAGGCTTCTCCCGGCTATTATTCCAATTATCTGACGAAATATAACGTAAAGACAGAAGTCTCTGCTACTCCTCGTACGGGTATTGCCCGTTTCACTTTTCCTAAAGGAAAGAGTCATATACTTCTGAATTTGGGCGAAGGCTTGACCAATGAGAGTGGAGCCATGCTTCGCCGTGTAAGTGACAGCGAAATAGAGGGAATGAAACTATTGGGTACTTTCTGTTATAATCCCCAAGCTGTATTTCCTATCTATTTTGTGATGAGAGTGAATAAAGTTCCTGCGACAACCGGATATTGGAAAAAGCAACGTCCGATGACAGGTGTGGAAGCAGAATGGGATCGCGACCAAGGCAAATATAAATTGTATACCCGCTATGGAAAAGAAATAGCAGGTGACGATGTGGGCGCTTACTTCACTTTTGAAACAGAAGAAGGAGAACAGGTCGAAGTACAGATGGGAGTTTCCTTTGTAAGCATAGAGAATGCCCGTTTGAATCTGGATAAAGAACAGTCGGGAAAAAACTTTGAACAGGTGCTTTCCGATGCCCGTGCACAGTGGAACGATGACTTGTCACGTATCACTGTAGAAGGAGGAACGGATGCACAGAAAACAGTTTTTTATACGGCACTTTATCATTTGTTGATTCATCCGAACGTCCTGCAGGATGTAAATGGTGAATATCCGGCTATGGAGAGCGACCAGATACTGACAACGAAAGGTACCCGATATACTGTATTCTCTCTGTGGGATACATATCGTAACGTACATCAGCTCTTGACTTTGGTTTATCCCGAACGTCAGATGGAAATGGTACGTACCATGCTCGATATGTATCGTGAACATGGTTGGTTCCCTAAATGGGAATTGTATGGAAGAGAGACTCTTACGATGGAAGGTGATCCAAGTATCCCGGTGATTGTGGATACATGGATGAAAGGATTGCGTGACTTTGACGTAGATCTGGCTTACGAAGCAATGTACAAGTCGGCTACATTACCCGGAGCGGAAAATCTGATGCGTCCGGACAATGATGACTATATGTCAAAAGGATACGTGCCGCTTCGTGAACAATATGATAACTCCGTATCTCATGCACTGGAATATTATATCGCAGACTTTGCCCTGTCCCGTTTTGCGGATGCTTTGGGAAAGAAGAAAGATGCGGAAATGTTCTATAAACGCTCTTTGGGATATAAGCATTATTATAGTAAGGAGTTCGGTACATTCCGACCTATTCTTCCGGACGGAACTTTCTACAGTCCGTTCAATCCGAGGCAGGGAGAGAACTTTGAACCGAATCCCGGTTTCCACGAAGGTAATTCTTGGAATTATACTTTCTATGTACCACATGATGTATATGGATTGGCTAAACTGATGGGGGGAAAGAAACCTTTTATCAATAAGCTACAAATGGTATTTGATGAAGGTCTATATGATCCGGCTAACGAACCGGATATTGCTTACGCTCATCTGTTCTCCTACTTTAAAGGTGAAGAATGGCGCACACAGAAAGAGACACAGCGGTTGCTGGACAAGTACTTTACGACCAAACCGGATGGTATTCCCGGAAATGACGATACGGGTACGATGTCTGCATGGGCCATTTTCAATATGATAGGTTTTTATCCCGACTGTCCGGGATTGCCGGAATATACATTGACTACTCCGGTATTTAATAAAGTAACGATCCGCTTGGATCCTAAATGGTATAAGGAAAATGAGCTGGTAATTGAGAGTAATCGTACCGGATCGGAAACTCTTTATATAAATAAGGTGTTATTGGATGGTAAGAAGTTCGATAAATACCGCATTACCCACGATGAACTTGTTCATGGTAAACGCTTGATATTTGATTTGAAATAACACACAGTGTTTCATAGGTATCGTTTTTGGGTTGACAAGGCTGTCGGACTTTTCAGGGTTCGGCAGCCTATTTTTTTACATCTCACCTGAATAATCCTTTCAAAAAGATAGTGTCACTATATGCCTGTGATAATGACACTATATCAGTGGTATAGTGACACCATTTACTTGGGATAGTGTCATTATCTTATTTTTATAAATATCCCCTTTTCCATTTTAGTATTAAATATTTGGAATGTAGCCGATTACAAAGTTTCCTTTCATCCGTCTTTTATACGATCAGCGTATAATTAAGATGATGAATAGAAAGAAATTATTTCAACATATCCTTTGGATATTAATCGTAGCAGAATGTTTTCCAATGCTGGCTGTTGCCGCATCGAAACAAAAAGAACAACGTTACAAGATCGCCGTATGTGACTGGATGATATTGAAACGTCAGAAGATTGGTTCGTTCCAATTGGTGCATGAGTTGAAAGGAGATGGAGTCGAGTTGGATATGGGCAGTCTCGGTAAAAGAGAAATGTTCGATAACAAATTGCGTGAGCCCCATTTCCAGCAGCTATTTCGTGAAACAGCTCAGAACTATAATTTAGAGGTTCCTTCCATTGCTATGTCCGGTTTTTATGGACAGTCTTTTTTAGATCGTGCTAATTATAAAGAATTAGTCCGGGATTGTCTGGATGCAATGAAAGTAATGGGTGCCAAGGTCGCTTTTCTCCCTTTGGGTGGGGTGAAAGCAGACTGGCAGGATGTTCCGGAACTTCGGACAGCTTTAATAAAACGGTTGAAGGAAGTAGGGGATATGGCTGTTTCGGAAGAAGTCGTAATTGGCATTGAAACTCAATTGGACGCAAGAGAAGAAGTGAAACTATTGAAAGAGATTAATTCTCCCGGTATCAAGATCTATTTTAAATTTCAGAATGCATTAGAGAATGGAAGGGATCTATGTAAGGAACTCAAGATTCTTGGAAAAAATAGAATTTGCCAGATTCACTGTACAGATACAGATGGAGTGACTCTTCCTTTCAATGAGCGGCTGGATATGAATAAGGTGAAAAAGACGCTTGACAAAATGGGCTGGAGTGGCTGGCTGGTTGTGGAACGCTCACGGGACAAGGATGATGTGAGGAACGTGAAGAAGAATTATGGAACGAATATAAAGTATTTGAAAAAGGTGTTTCAAGAGTAATATAATAATTGAGATAATAGGTAGGAGGGACTTCAAACATTATATGTCCTCTTACTATATTAAAAGTCCGAACTTAAAAAAGTTCGGACTTTTTTTTCACTATGCGAATCAAATCCTAATCCTATAGAGATATTGATGCTTTCTCATCCTTTATTTCGGATGCTTGTAACCATTTTGTTTTTTATTTAATTCACTGTTTCCGTTATGGTATCAATCAGCAGAATTTTGGTGGATTACAATGATCTTATCCATTCGTCCTTTATATGAATCGGTTAAAGTGGAAGTTAAAACGATGTGAAGATGTGGAGAAGAACGATGATTGGAATATAAAATATTTAAAAGAAAATTTTCAACAATGATAGGGAGGGGAATTATGATATAGTTTAATAAAACTAAGAGAAAAAACTTCAGATTCTATTTTTTATTTTTTTAAGAGATTGCGATTCTTTTAGTTGTATCTTTTTATTTATGTGAATAGACGTCTGACGATGTAATATATCATTTTATATAAATTAAAATTTAATCTATGAAGAGTAAACATTTATTCTTGCGAGTAAAAAGGGATAGTTTGGCATTTGCGGCAGCTATACTTCTTTTTAGTTCTTGTGTTGATGGATACAAGGATGATTGGACCTTCTCATCGGAAGTTCAGGGGGTAACCTTGGAATCACCGTCGACTGAAGGTTGGACTTTTACCAGAAACGTAGATATTACGTCTTTGGAAATTAAATGGCCGGTAGTGCTAGGAGCCGGTGGGTACCAAGTGACATTTTATAATATTGATGATCCTGATAATCCAGTTGTTATAGGCGAAGAGAATGAAGTCGTAGATAAATGTACGATTACGCGTGATATTACTGAAGATACAAAGTATAAGGTTGCAGTCAGAGCATTAGGAAATCAGAAGTATAATAACGCTGATGCTGTTGCAGCTACGGAAATGACTTATAATACATTGGTTCGAGTACGTGAAACAATACCAACAGGAACTAATCTGACCGAATATTTTACGGCAAATCCGATTGAGCCTCTTGCAGAAGGAGAAGAAGAAATAGCTTATGAATTAGTGGCAGGTGGTGTATATGAAATGGATGGTAATATTGATTTAGGAACGACTACATTGACTATTCGTGGCGACAAAGTAAATCATGCCAAAATGACAATGAAAAGAAATGCTTCTTTTATAAATCGCGGAGCTGGTCTAAAAATTAAGTTTATAGATTTTGATTTTGATGCTGATACTTACAGTGCTTCTAATAGTAGAGGTGTCGTTATGTTCAATAGCACAGAAGCCGGTATAGTGCAGCAACCTTATGTTTTCCAATCTTGTACTATAAAAGATCTTCCCGTACCATTATATTACTGTAATAATGGTTATGCTTTGTCGTCATTGTCTATTACTGATTGCTTGGTTAGCATTAATACAGCAAGTACTATATTTATAGCATTCAACGGTCAAGGTTGGATCAAAGATTTGAGCTTTTCAAACAGTACCATTTATTATACGGTTCCCGGATCTGCCTATTTTGTTCAGATGAGAGGACGTACTCCGTCAAACTTTAGCGGATCTGGCTGGAGTACATCGCTTCGGAAAATGAGTAATTGTACGTTCTATCAAATTGGCACTAACAATCGTTTCTTTAATAATGTAATAAACAGTAATAGTGCTGTGTTCTCTTTGGAAATGCAGAATACTATTTTTGCAGACTGTGTCGTAAGTTCGGCCACAGGAACTGAAGGTGTTTTCAGACGGATCTGTAATGCGGGAAATTATGGTAACGTAAATTATACACTTGGATATAATACTTATTATTATAGTGCTGTTCCGGGAGGATTCCTTGATTATGATACTAGTGATGAGAATGGACGAGACCATTCGGGAACAGCTATTAAAGTAGAGCCAAAGTTTGTGAATGCTGCTGACGGTGATTTTACTTTGAGTAGCTCGGAGCATATTGCGAATCGTTGTGGAGATCCACGTTGGCTTCCGACAACAGAATGAATACAATGTATAAATAATAACAGAATACTATGAGTAAAAGATATTTCATTTTAGGCTTATGTATGCTTTTTATACAAGCCTTTGCGCAAATCGTCTATGCCCAGAATGCACGTACGGTGACCGGGGTTGTTGTGGACGAATTTGGTGACCCAATTATTGGGGCTGCAATTAAGATTGTAGACTCTACGGTAGGCACGATAAGTGATATTGATGGTAAATTTAGCCTTCCCGTCCCGGAAGGGAGAAGATTGGCTGTTTCATTTGTAGGATACGTTTCTCAAACAATAACGAATTTGAATAATCCAAAAATTGTACTGAAAGAAGATGTAGCTAATCTGGATGAGGTGGTTATTGTAGGTTATGGTACACAAAAAATGAAAAACATAACGGGGGCGATTGAAACCATTACTCCGAATGAGATTAAAGATCTTTCGGTGGGTAACTTAGGTGATGCATTGAGCGGAATGATGAGTGGTTTGCATGTAAATTCGGGTGGTGGTCGTCCGGGTAGTACCCCAAGTCTACAAATACGCCAGAGTAATATCAATACCAGCATTACTCCCAATTCAACGCGTGGAGGTGATGCAGATCCTAGCCCATTATATGTAATTGACGATTTTATTTCTACAGAGGATGCATTTAATAATTTGGATGTGAGTGAAGTAGAAAGTATTACGGTTTTGAAAGATGCTTCGGCAGCTGTATATGGGGCACGTGCGGCTTACGGTGTCATATTGGTGAAAACCAAGCGCGGTAAGGTAGGTACACCTTCCATATCTTATACAGGGCAATTCGGTTTTACTGATGCTTTGAAAAAACCTAAGATGTTAAGTGCTTATGATTATGGACGTATTTATAATGCCGCACGTGGAGCTGGAACTTCTACCGGTGAATCGGAATCGGATAATAGGAGAACGCAATATTTCCAGGCTGACGAATTGGAAACAATGAGAGGGCTGAACTACGATTTGCTGGATGATGAGTGGAGTGCGGCTTGGACGCAACGCCACAGTCTCAGTATTAATGGTGGTACAGAGAAGGCTACTTATTTTGCGGGTGCATCTTACTATAATCAGGAAGGTAATATGGGACGTTTAGATTATGATCGTTGGAACTTCCGTGCGGGTGTTAATGCTAATATCGGTAAGTGGATTAAAGCCTCCTTACAGTTCTCAGGTGACATGGGTGAACAGAATAACTCACGTAACGGTATCACCAGTGGTGGGACAGATGCTGATTTTAATTCTCTAATGACACATTTGCCTTTTGTGCCCGGATATTTAGGTGGACGTCCTGTTGTATATACAGGTATGGAAAATGTATCTTCGGGCTTAAGTGCTGTACGACTATTCCATTTTGGAGCAGTTCAGGATTCTCCTGACAATACTCAAAATCAGACAAATAATATGTCCATAAACGGTTCATTGGAATATGATTTTGGTTGGAGCAAATGGTTGAAGGGGCTAAAAGTGAAAGGTTCTTATTCGAGGAGCATTATCAATAATAAGAGTAATAATATCGGTACTAAAATGAATGTCTACAGGCTGTTGGAACGTGGTGGCAGTGGAAATCACCTTTATACTGGCGATGATATAAATATAGATGATAGCAATTTTGGTACTTTTACTTTGGATAATGGTAATTTATTGAGCCGTGCGATGAATAAAACGGATAACTACCAGATGAACTTGACAGTCAGCTACGCACGTCAGTTTGGTTTGCATAGTGTGAATGGATTGTTTTCTATTGAAAAGGCAGAATCGGAATATGAATATCTGACCGGTACTGTAACTGATCCTTTCAGCTTTACCGATGGACAATCTAATTCGACAGCTACCGGTGCGGATCAAACGACTACGTTCGGTCGTACGGAATCGGGTATGCTCTCTTATATCGGTCGTCTGAACTACTCGTATGCTGACAAGTATTTGTTTGAGTTCCTGCTTCGTTCGGATGCATCTACCAAATTTGCTCCTAGTAACTACTGGGGAATGTTCCCTTCATGGTCAGCAGGTTGGGTTATCTCGGAAGAAAGCTGGTTTAATAAAGAAAAACTAGGTATTGATTTCTTGAAAATTCGTGGTTCATTCGGTATTTTGGGAAGAGATAATATACAACCTTGGTTGTGGACACAACTTTATAGCCGAAATGCAGATGGAGGTCCTATATTTGGTACAGCTACCAATACCTATAGTGGTGCAACATTCCAAATGCCGCAAAGAGGGGTCAACGCAGATGTACATTGGGATAAAACCTACAAGACCAATTTAGGTATCGATGTCAGGATGCTGGATAGTAGACTGGGTATTACATTAGATGCTTACTATGATATGGGACGTGAGTTGTTCACAACTTTCACGGGTACTTCTTTCTATCCGACTACTGTAGGTACGCAGGCTACTCCTGAGAACTTTGGAGAAGTTGATACGTATGGTTTAGAACTTACTTTGAATTGGAAAGATAAAATCGGTAAAGATTTTTCTTATTGGGTGAAAATGACTACCGGTTACAGTGATAACAAGATTAAAGAAGCCGGATTCCAGGCTACTCCCGGTTTTGATGACATTGTTCGGGGTGAACGCTCCGACCGTGGTGTGTGGGGATACGAATGTATTGGCATGTTCCGCACCTATCAGGATATCGAAGAGTATTTCGCAGTAAATAAGATCACTTCTTATCTTGGAAATACGAAAGATAACATTCATCCGGGTATGTTGATCTATCGTGATGTACGTGGTCAGCGTAATGCCGATGGCACTTATGGTGAAGCAGATGGCGTGATTGATCAGAATGACTATGTGAAGATTTCCAATCGTGCCAATAATCCTTATGGATTGACCTTTAATTTTGGTGCTTCGTATAAGAACTTCTCATTCAGTGCTCAATTTGGTGCAAGCTGGGGTGCTTATGCTCTTGTACAGACAGACTTACGTCAGGAAAAATACGATGATCTGGAATATAAAAATGTATCTGCCATGTGGAAAGATATGTATGTGTATGAAGATGTATTGGATGCTGGTGGTAATGTAGTGGCGCCAATGAACCGGAGTGCTAAATATCCAAACTTAAGATATAGTGCCATAAACGGTCAGGCTTCTACATTTTGGAAAGTTAGCGCAGCCAGCGTTCGATTACGTAATTTGACAGTTGCTTATAGCCTTCCGAAGGAATGGACAAATCGGATCAGCATCAGCAGTTGCCGTCTGAATTTGACTGCTCAGAACCTTTTAAACTTTTACAATCCTTATCCTGATGGTGTTTGGAGTACATGGGGAGGCACTTATGGAAGATATCCTAATTTGCGTAAAGTAACTTTAGGTGTTAATGTCTCATTCTAATATCAAAGAAGATTATGAAAGAAAAGATAAATAAAATATGTTTGACAGCATCGATGGTGGCAGGGCTAATCTGTTTTACTGGATGCAGCGATGATTTTCTGAAAGACAAGAAAGTATATGGAAGCTATGACGCTTCGGTTGTGTACGAAAATTATGAAACAGCCAAAAGTCGTGTGGACTTTTTATATCAGTCTTTATTGCCTAGTTCTACCGGAGGTTCCAATGCTTTGACCGATATAACCAGTGCGGGTATTGATGACGATTTTTCCAAATGTACGGAGGAATATGGAGACTACTCTATTTTCAATGATCCTACGGCATCTCTTACTATTCAGACTGTTCCCGATTATTTTTATGTAATCAACAGTGAAAGAAGTCCTTGGGGACGTATCCGCGAATGTAATAATGTGATTGAAGGTGTGACGGGAAGTGCGACTCTTTCGCAGACAGAGAAAGAACAGTTACTCGGACAAGCTTACTTTTTTCGTGCGTGGCGTTATTATCTGTTGGTAAAAATGTATGGTGGTGTTCCCATTGTAGACCACGTCCAGAATCCGGTGATAGGTGATGGTAATGGTGAGAATCTGGTCATTCCTCGTTCCTCGACTAAGGCTTGTATAGACTTTATATGCGATGACTTGGAAGTGGCAGCCAGCTATCTTCCTGCACGTTGGCAGAATGAAGGGCAGGATTACGGACGCATAACCGCCGGTGCAGCACTTGCTCTAAAAGGTCGTACATTGTTGCTTTATGCCAGTCCACTTTTTAACCGTGCCGATGACGCATCTCGTTGGAAAGATGCTTACGATGCCAATTTTGCTGCCATCGCTAAACTGAATGAAGGTAACTTCGGACTTGCTTATGAAGGCAATGGCGGAGAAGACAATGCCAAGAATTGGGCCAGAATGTTCGCCACCTATACAGGTGGAAGCGAAGCCGTATTTGTTACCTTATATAATAATGTGTCTCCTATTGCTTCACAAAACATCAACCGATACAACTTGTGGGAGCAGGGAATCCGACCAGGAAATATAAACGGAGGCGGAGGAAAGACTCCTACAGCGGAAATAATAGACATCTTCCCGATGATTGACGGTAAGAAACCGATGGAATCGGGAGTTCATTATGACCCTAAAAAGTTCTTTCTAAATCGTGACCCGCGTTTCTACCGTACATTTGCATTTCCGGGGGTAGAGTGGAAATTCAACAGTGGCAATGTCGATTTTTCAGGAGCAACGATGTCTGGTTTATGCCCGACCCGTTATACCAGTGGTGCGAACTATGAACTTTGGAATTATTGTTGGTATACTACGGCTGATGAGCGTAATAATCCGAGTAGAAGCGGTTTTGCAGCCGATATGCTGGGAACTAAGAATAGAGGAGTCTATGTTCGTAAACGTTCGGATGATTTTGATTTTGGCACTAGTCTTTATGTGTTTACTGATAACAACAGTGGTGATCAGCAGGGATTCAGACGATCGGCAGCTCCTTACATGGAGATACGGTATGCGGAAGTATTGCTGAATCTGGCAGAATCAGCTTGTGGTGCGGGCGGCACTTATCATGCGGAAGGGGTCAAGGCACTGAAAGCCGTACGTGGCAGAGTAGGCTATACGAGTGCAAATAATTATGGTCTGGATGCGGCGATTGAAACTGACCGTGCTAAATTGTTTGAAGCTATATTGTATGAACGTCAGGTAGAGTTGGCTTTTGAAGGTAAACGTGCGTATGATATGCGTCGTTGGATGCTATTTGACGGAGGTGTAGGACAAGGTGCTTTGAATGCAAGTTGGGCATTAAGTGGCTTTGGAGGTAATACTTGTACTTATTTGGGTGTGACTCCGATGAATGAACGTGGTAAGAGATATCGCATAGAAATCAATGTTGAAGGTACCGGGTCTGCAAATAATGACAGTGATCCGATTAAAAACGTAGAGCGACCAGCAGCACTGACATTGAATGAGAAGATTGCTACGGAAGCAGACGGAGAAACGATTCTTGATCCTGCTGTGTCAAGTATATGTACATTCTATGATACCTATTTCTCACGTAAAGATATCAGTCTTGATGGTAATGTCCTGGACATTAATCCTTATTTCCAACCCAGATATTATTTCTTTGGATTGCGTCAAAGTGCACAGCAAACTAATGCGACATTGTATCAGACCATTGGTTGGGAAGATTATGCTCATGGTGGTATGGGTACTTTCGATCCATTGGCAGAATAAAAGCTTTTTCTGATTCCCGGAAAAAAGTAATTTAATATAAAAAGGTGGCCTCAAGGCACTTTCCTTTTAATAGGAAAAGTGTCTTGAGGCCTTTTTTTGCATATAATTTCCAATTAACTTCATTTTTGTTCTTTTTATGTGATTACATATCTTTAAATCATACGTCCTTTTTATGTATGAAGAAAAAGAAGAATGGTATGTGTATTTTATGATTATTTAAGTAGTTTACTAACATGTCTTCATTCAAGAGTTCATGGGAAGCTTCTTATAATTGTTATCAAGATGGAAAGCAATTCACAAGATTAACTGACTGTCAAAGTAGGGAGCTGAATAAATTGCATTTTCACTTTAATGCCTAACTCATCAGAGTGTGAGTATAGCTAAAATGAAAGTATTAGAAAAAGGAAAAGCATCATTAATGGTATCAGTTAAAGTGCTGTGTCATAATATATTCCTCATTAAACGATTTATTTTAGTGTTAGGAATCAAACCGAACAAAGAAATAAATCGAAGACTGTGGAAAGAAGCCATTAGTTTTGCAGCCATTACTGCATAAATGTGAATGAAATGTTTAACGGACTATTGTATATAATATTCAACTTAAATATTGATAACATAAGAACGTATTGTTTAATTTAAATTTAATGTATGAAAAGTAATCGTTTATTTTTACGAAGAAGAACACGTGGACTGTTATTCGCTACGTCATTATTTCTTTTAAGTAGCTGTACCATAGGGTATCACGAAGACGAATCTTTTGAGTCGGATGTGAAAAATGCTACACTGGAATCTCCCCAATTGGAGAAAGTAAAAGTGGAACTTGATGCCACAGGAGAAAATGCAACTATTGAATGGCCTGTAGTGCATGGAGCAGAAGGTTATGAGTTTTCTTGGTATGTAGTTGATGATCCTGAAAATCCGATAGCTGTAGTTGAAGGAGAATTTATCGATGGTTGTAGCGTTGAATTGGAAGTAGAAGAAGATACAAAATATAAATTCTTAATTAAAACCATTGGAAATAAACAGTTTAATAACAAAGATGCAGAAAAAGCTTGTGAAATAAGTTTTTCAACTTTACTTGAAACATATGCATCCATTCCTAGTGGAGTAGATTTGACTCAATGGTTTATTGATAATCCGCTTCCAGAGACTGATATGGAACCTAATGAAGATGGTACTTTAAAAGAGTTGGCATATGAATTAGAGGCTAACGGTGAATATACTATATCAGGTCCAATAGATTTTGGAGCACGTAAAGTTACAATTCGTGGAAATAAAATTAATCATTCGAAAATTACATTTGGTCAAAGTGGTAGGATATTAACACAGAATGGTTTGAAGATAAAGTTTATGGATTTCTATTGTAATGCAATGGAGAAAGGTTCTTCTGATGCTTCATTAATTGGATTAAGTAAGACTCCAAATGAACAATTAAAAGTATCTTCTGGAGAATACGTTATTAAAGATCCCATCGTTATTCAGTCTTGTAATGTATATGACCTTAATAGGCATTTATTATATGATTCAGGGAAAAAATATTGTGTGGAAAACTTTACAGTAAAAGCTTCTTTTATTAGATGTAATCAGTCTAATACGATTGTGTATTTTAATAAAGGTAGTTTTATTAATATAACATTTAAAGAGAGTACTCTTTGTAGTACTGTACAGAATGGAAGTTATTTTGCACAGGTAAATGGTAATAGACCTAACAAGATTACTGGATATTCAAATGGAACTTTTAATTTTTATAATTGTACAGTATACAATCTTGCTTATAGCAAAGACTTTACTAATTGGAATAGCTATAGAGGACAAGCATGCTTAACACTAAATTTCTCCAGAACTATTTTTGTAGATTGTGGTAAAGGAGATATGACGAATAAAATAATGGGTAATGCAAATATGTCTAGAAATTTCGAATATAATACTTATTGGTATAATGGTAGTCAAAGTAATGATAAATATGATACAAATACTCTTGATACAGATCCTGGCTTCATTAATGCTGCGAATGGTGATTTTACTGTAACTGGAGCAAGCCAGCTTGAAAAGAGAACTGGTGATCCACGGTGGCTTCCACTTGTTGAAGAGTAAGTAAAGTAGTATGATAATAAAAATTAAATGCAATGAATAAGAAAAATATTATTCTCAGTTTATTCATCGGTACACTGTTGACTTTTGTTATGCCATTGTGTGCCCAGAATCAGACAGTAACTGGACTTGTTGTAGATGTAAGTGGTGAACCGATAATAGGTGCTACTGTCATGGTGGTAAATGGGACAGTAGGTACAGTGACAGATATTGATGGGAAATTTAATATTAAGGTTGCTCCAAAAAGCAAATTGAAAGTTTCCTTTGTTGGATATACTTCACAAATTATATCTGATTTAAAAAATCCTAGGATTGTACTTTTAGAAGATCAACTGAAATTAGATGAAGTTGTAGTACTTGGTGATTATGGTTCTCAGAAATTACGTAATGCAACAGGTGCCATTGAAACGATTTCTACCGAAGAATTGAAAGATTTGTCAGTGGGTAGTTTGGGTGACGCGTTAGCTGGTAAAATAAATGGTTTACATGTATCACTTAGTGGTGGGCGCCCAGGTAGTACACCAAGCTTACAGATTCGTCAAAGTTCAGTGAATACTACCATTACTCCAAGTTCTGATTTAGGAGGTAATGCAAGCCCTACTCCACTATATGTTATTGATGGCTTTATTGCAGATGAAGGTGCTTTCAATAATTTAGATATAAATGAAGTAGAAAATGTGACTGTTTTAAAGGATGCTGCAGCGGCTGTATATGGAGCACGTGCTGCGTATGGTGTTGTGCTGGTTAAGACTAAACAAGGAAAAGTCGGTGCTCCCAAAATTTCTTATTCAGGACAGTTTGGTTATACAGATGCATTGATGTTACCGAAGATGCTAAATGCCTATGATTACGGTCGTATATACAATGCTGCTCGTGCTGCTAATACTGCTACTAAGGATCAAGAATCCGATGACTTGAGGGTACAACTTTTTCAATCTGATGAGTTGGAGGCAATGAAGGGTATGAATTATAATTTATTAGATAAAGAATGGAGTGCGGCTTTGACGCAGCGTCATAGTGTCAACATTAGCGGGGGAACAGAAAAAGCAACTTATTTCGGTGGTGTTTCGTATTATCAGCAAGAAGGTAATATAGGGCGCTTGGACTATAATCGTTGGAACTATCGTGCTGGTGTAAATGCTAATATTTCAAAATGGATGAAAGCTTCTTTGCAGGTATCTGGTAATTATGGAGAGACAAATAAACCTAAAAATGTAAAAGGTGGTGGCTCTGATGGTGATTTTGAATCTTTAATGTTACATGTACCTTATGTGCCTGATCAAGTAAATGGATATTATATTTTTCATTCAGGTATGGAAAATATAACTAATCCAAGTGATCAGCAGAAGTATAATTTTGCAGCAGTACAGAATGCGTCAGATAATGTTGAGAATCAGAATCAGAATTTTTCTCTTAACGGTTCATTAGAGTATGATTTTGGTTGGAGTAAATACTTACGTGGTTTGAAGGTAAAAGCTTCTTATTCAAAAAATATAAGTACAGGGAAAACAAATACTATCGGTACAAAAATCGATGTATATCGCCTTATATCCCGTGGTGGCAGTGGTGGTCACCTTTATGTTGGTGACGAGATTGAATACAATGCTAATACATTGGGATTGTATGAGTTGAATAATGGCAACTCTTTGGGGCGTAGTATGAATCGCTCAGATAGTTATCAAATGAACTTAACAGTAAGCTATGCACGTCAGTTTGGTAAGCATTATGTCAGTGGTTTGTTCTCTATTGAAAAAGCAGAATCAGAATGGGAAGATTTGAATGGTAGTCTTACAGACCCATTACCTTTTACAGATGGCCAATCTAGTTCTGTGGATTCCAATGCAGAAGGTTTTGCTCAAACTGTGACGTTTAACCGCAGTGAGTCTGGTATGCTTTCTTATGTTGGTCGTGTGAATTATTCATATGATGATAAATATTTGTTTGAGTTTATGCTCCGTTCTGATGCCTCTGCCAAATTTGCTCCTCAGAATTATTGGGGAATGTTCCCTTCATGGTCTGCCGGCTGGGTTATTTCAGATGAAAAATGGTTTGATAAAGACAAGACAAAAATCGACTTTTTGAAGATACGTGGTTCGTTTGGTATTCTTGGTAAAGATAATGTGAATGCTTGGCTTTGGACTCAGCTTTACACCCGTAATCCAGACAAAGGACCGATCTTTGGAACTAATTCTAGTACAAATACAAGTGCTACGATTCGTATGCCGAAACAAGGAGTAAATCCTGATGTACATTGGGATAAGACTTATAAAACTAATTTTGGTATTGATATGGCCTTTTTGAAGAATCGAATGAGCGCTAATTTGGACTTCTATTATGATATGGGCCGTGAAATGTTTGCTTCACATCAAGGAACTTCTTATTATCCGAATACGGTAGGAATACAGCCTGCTCCAGAAAACTTTGGTGAGGTAGATACATATGGTGTTGAATTGTCATTAGGATGGAAGGATAAAATTGGAAAAGACATGTCATATTGGGTAAAACTTACAACAGGATACAATGATAATAAAATCAGAGAGACAGGTTGGAAGGCTGCATATGATTTTGATAAATTAGTGAGAAATGAACGTTCTGATAGAGGACTATGGGGTTATGAATGTATAGGTATGTTCCGTAGTTATCAGGAAATTAATGAGTACTTTGATAAATATAGTATTACTAAATATTTAGGAAACACAAAAGAAAATGTACATCCTGGTATGCTGATTTATAAGGATGTACGTGGACAATATGATGAATCAACTGGAACTTTTGGTCCGGCAGATGGTATTGTTGATGAACAAGATTATATAAAAATTTCTCACCGTGCTAGTAATCCTTACGGTGGAACTTTAAATTTCGGTTTCTCTTGTAAAGATTTTTCTATTAGTGCGCAGTTTGGTGCAAGTTGGGGAGCATATTCCTTAGTTCCTACAACTATGCGTAAAGAAAGTTACTCTGAATATAGTAATGTGTCGGCAATGTGGAAAGATATGTTTGTATATGAGGATATTTATGACGCTAATAATATAGTTACAGTAGCACAAAACAGAAATGCAAAATACCCGAATATTCGCTATAGTAGCGTAAATGGTGCACCCTCTACTTTTTGGAAAGTAAGTGCAGCAACAGTGCAACTTCGTAATATGACAGTAGCTTATGCATTGCCTAAAGAATGGCTAAAAATAATTGGCATTAGTAGTTGCCGTTTCAATCTTACTTGCCAAAATGTATTTAACTTCCTAAACCCTTATCCAGAAGGAGCATGGGCTTCTTGGGCGGGAAGCTATGGATATTATCCGAACTTACGTAAATTCACGTTAGGTGTTAATGTTTCATTTTAATAATTCGAATACAATGATGAAGAAAATAAATAAATATGGTTCAATTGCATTACTGACCATAACAGCTGCCATCTTTACAGGTTGTAGTGATCAATTTTTGGAAGACAAAAAATTATATGGAAGTTTTAACGGTACGACTATTTATGAAAACTATGAGTCAGCTGATAACCGTATAGCTTACTTGTATTATATCATGCTGCCGAGTGCGACGGGTGGATCTGATCTGACTGGTTCTATGGGGGATATGCCAAGCACAGGAACAAGTGATCAATATTCGAAATGTACAGAAGAATATGGAGGGATATCAGGTTTGATGAATCCTAATTCTCCTCTAGATTATGAAACTGTTACTGATTATTTTAATCTAGATAACAATTATTCTCCTTGGGTGCGTATTCGTGAGTGTAATGATATGATCGAAGGAGTGATTGGCAGTGAAAGTTTAACTGAACACCAAAAGCAGTTATTGTTGGGACAAGCATTTTTCTTCCGTGCATGGCGTTATTATTTAATGGTAATGATGTATGGTGGTGTACCTATTATTGATAATGTACAAAATCCTATAATTGGAGATAGTGAAGGTATTCATTTGGTAGTTCCACGCTCGTCTACAAAAGAATGTATTGATTTTATTTGCAAAGATTTGCAAACAGCTGCTGATTATCTGCCAGCACGTTGGGAGTCTGAAAATAAGAATTTTGGACGCATAACATCGGGGGCAGCATTGGCTTTAAAAGGTCGTGTGGAATTGTTATATGCCAGTCCGCTTTTTAATAGGACAGATGATGTTACACGATGGGAAACTGCATATCAAACAAACTTAGCTGCTGTAAAAAAACTGGAAGAAGGTAATTTTGGATTGGCTTATGAAAATAATTCAGGAAAGAATGCAGCAGGTTGGGGAAAGATATTCTCCGATTATATTGGCTCAGAAGGTGGTGGAGGAACTGTTTCTGAGGCAGTATTAGTAACTTTATATAATAATGTATCGCCAGCCGAGCATTTACAGCTTGAAAAATGGAATGGATGGGAACATTCTCTTCGCCCAGCTAATGCTGGAGGTGGGGGTGGTATGACTCCCACTGCAGAAATGGTTGATCTTTTTCCAATGGCGGATGGGAAGAAACCAAATGACATGAATGGATCTTATGATTATAATCAAGAACTTTTCTTTTTAAACCGCGATCCAAGATTTTATCGCACTTTTGCGTTCCCTGGTGTAGAATGGAAGTTTGATAGTGATGACTTGAAATCTTTTGGTGAAAAAGGTCAATTACCTTATGGCATTAATGGGTATACTACAGGGAATAATTATAAGTTGTGGAATTATTGTTGGTATGATAATGTAAATGATCGTAATAGTAACTCTAAGTCAGGCTATGCAGCTGATTGTCTAGGTACCAAAAATACGGGGATTTATTTGCGTAAGCGTACAGATGATTTAGCACTCAATTCTAATCCTTTATATATCTTTGAAAAGACTTCAGGTAATGGATTCAGACAGTCTGCTGCTCCATATATGGAAATACGTTTTGCTGAAGTATTATTGAATTATGCGGAGGCTGCCTGCGGGGCAAATCATTTTGACGAGGCAGTGAATGCTCTTAAACGAATTCGTAAGCGTGTAGGATATACAGATAATTGTGGATTAGATCCAGCTATTTTTAATGATCGTGCCAAACTATTTGAGGCTATACTTTATGAACGTCAAATAGAACTTGCTTATGAAGGTAAACGTTTCCATGATGTGCGACGTTGGATGTTATTTGATGGTGGAGTGGGTCAAGAAGCACTGAAATCGACTTGGAAACTTACCGGTTTTAATGGCAATACATGTAACTATTTAGGAGTTGAACCATTGAATGGTCAGAGAAGACATCGGATTGAGGTTTATGCAAAAAATTTTATTGCTGCTAAAAGTAATAATGTCTACAATGAAGATAAAACAATAAAAGAAACCTATGATGAATTATGGAATAAACGTCCGACAGCGTTAAGTTTGACTGAAGATATAACTTGTACAGAATCAGCTGATGATGAAATAACATATGCAGATGCAAAGGTAAAAGCATTGGCTCAGTTTTATCAAGAACATTTTAAACGTAAAAATCTTAGTACTGACGGTAATGATGAAACTATTCTTCCAACATTTAAACCTTATTATTATATATTAGGTTTTAAGAAGAATGCGATGCAAAACAATGTTTCATTAGAACAAAACATAGGATGGGGCGACTATTGGAGAGGTGGAGCTGATGGTACCTTTGATCCTTTGGCAGAGTGAATTCGTTTATTAAAATAATTACTTGATCTGAAGAATGTTCATTCTGAAATAAACCTAAGGACCATTTATCACTTTGATCTTTTGAAAAGAATATAAAGGAATAAGTGGTCCTTTTGTATTTAAAGTTAGAATAGAAAAATATATTATATTTTCTGATTACATATTTCCTTGTTTTACGTCTTATTATTGTATTTTTGAATTAACAATCTCACAAAACCCAATAAAAATGAAGAAGAAACATGTACTTTTAGTCGCTTTTGCGGCTGCAATGTTGACTCCGACTGTTGTATGGGCACAATACCCGCAGATAACTGACGAAGCCAAAGCGAATTATACAAAGATGATGACCGAGGAACGGAAACGTTCTGATGAAGCATGGGAGAAAGCGTTACCTATAGTACTGAAAGAAGCAAAAGAAGGACGTCCTTATATCTCATGGGCTGGTCGTCCCTATGATTTGCCACAGGCTAAAATACCTTCGTTCCCGGGTGCTGAAGGAGGCGGAATGTATAGTTTCGGTGGCCGTGGTGGTAAGGTAATTACGGTTACTAATCTGAATGATCGTGGTCCGGGTTCATTCCGCGAAGCTTGTGAGACAGGTGGTGCACGTATCATTGTATTCAATGTGGCTGGTATCATTCGTCTGGAATCTCCGATTATTGTTCGAGCACCTTACGTTACTATTGCCGGACAGACAGCACCGGGTGATGGTGTCTGCATTGCCGGAGAATCATTTTGGGTGGATACACACGACGTAGTTGTACGTCATATGAGATTCCGTCGTGGAGAAACAAAAGTATGGCATCGTGACGACTCTTTCGGTGGTAATCCGATTGGTAATATCATGATAGACCACTGTTCTTGTACATGGGGACTGGACGAAAATATTTCTTTCTACCGTCATATGTATGATCCGAGTGAAGGTCAATATGAAAGCAAGGACTTGAAACTTCCGACAGTCAATGTAACTATTCAGAATACAATTTCTGCAAAAGCTCTGGATACCTATAATCATGCATTCGGTAGCACGCTGGGAGGTGAGAACTGTGCATTTATGCGTAACCTTTGGGCCAGCAACTCAGGCCGTAATCCGTCTGTAGGCTGGAATGGAGTGTTCAACTTCGTTAATAATGTAGTATTTAACTGGGTGCATCGTTCATCTGATGGTGGCGATTATACCGCCATGTTCAATATGATCAATAACTATTATAAACCCGGTCCTGCTACTCCAAAGAATAATACGGTAGGCTGCCGTATTCTGAAACCGGAAGCCGGACGCAGTAAACTGAATTATAAGGTATACGGTCGCGTGTATGCTGATGGTAACGTTATGGAAGGCTATCCGGAAATCACGAAAGATAACTGGAATGGTGGTATCCAAATCGAGAGTCAGCCAAATACAGCCGGATATACTGAGAATATGCGGAGCTATGAGCCGTTTGCAATGCCTTATATCAAAATTACATCAGCTAATGATGCTTATGATTATGTGACAAAACATGTCGGTGCCAATATACCCTGCCGTGATATCGTGGACGAACGCATCATAGAAGAAGTAAAAACAGGTATTCCTTATTATGATAAGAAACTTGCGAAGGATGCTAATGGTGATCTTACAGGCCTGTCTCCTAAGTCAATGGGAGAGGACGGTCAGTTTAAATATCGTCGTTTACCCAAAGATTCTTATAAGATAGGTATCATTACTGATATTCGTCAGATGGGTGGTTTCCCCGAATACAAAGGGACTCCGTATGTAGATACTGATGGTGACGGTATGCCGGATGAATGGGAAATTGCTAATGGATTGAATCCGAATGATCCAAGTGATGCTAATAAAGATTGTACAGGTGATGGATATACGAATATTGAAAAGTATATCAATGGAATCAGTACAAAACACAAAGTAGACTGGAGAGATTTAAAAAATAACTACGATACATTGGCTGAGAAAGGAAAATTAATGTAATCTGCAACCGGTATCGGTATAAGATACCGGGACTGGGTTTCTTTTTGGCATATGGTATAAAAAATAAGATGAAATGAAAAAGATAGTTTTAATGTCTCTGTTGTTTCTTTGCGGTTGGATATCTGCTGGAGCAGTCGATTTGAACAAAGAGAATCGTGATCCGAAATATGTGGAGTCTATCGTCAACCGTTCGCAAAAGATTGTAGATAAACTCGGACTGACGGATGCAAAAGTGGCTGAAGATGTTTGTAATGTGATTGCCAATCGCTATTTCGAATTGAATGATATTTATGAAATACGGGATGCAAAGGTGAAGGCAGTCAAAGAATCGGGGTTGACCGGTGATGCGAAAAATGAAGCATTGAAGGCTGCTGAAAACGAAAAAGATGCGGCTTTGTACCGTTCTCATTTTGCCTTTCCGGCCAGCTTGTCTCTCTTCTTGAATGAAGAACAGATAGAAGCGGTGAAAGATGGAATGACTTATGGTGTGGTGAAAGTGACTTATGAAGCTACGCTTGATATGATTCCTTCTTTGAAAGAAGAAGAAAAGGTACAAATCTATGCCTGGTTGGTGGAAGCGCGTGAGTTTGCCATGGATGCGGAAAATTCAAATAAGAAACATGCGGCTTTCGGCAAGTACAAAGGACGTATCAACAATTATCTGGCCAAGAGGGGATATAATTTGACGAAAGAACGTGAAGAGTGGGCCAAACGTGTGAAAGCACGGGGAGGAACGCTGTAAAAGTATAGAATCCGGTAAAAAAAGGATTGGTAACCAATGAGATACTATAAAAAGAAGTGGAATTCTTTCCCATTATTAAATGGTTAGTTTGTTTGATGGAGGAAAAGGGTGGCTCGGAGAGTCGCCCTTTTTATCGTCTCTAAATTTTGATTCTGACGAATCTTCCAATCTATTTGAGTACAAATCCGGCTTTTCATCGTCTCTGTATAAAGGATATTAGTATAGTGTAAAAGAATCATAGAAATGGGAAAGTTAAGAAATACATTAGCTGCAATAAGCATCCTGCTTTTAGCTTCTTGTGGAGGGAATAAAGATTATTATATGTTCACTTCATTTCATGAGCCGGCTGATGAAGGTTTGAGATATCTGTATAGTGAAGACGGAATGCACTGGGACAGTATTCCCGGTGTTTGGCTGAAGCCGGAATTGGGACAACATCGCCTGATGCGTGACCCTTCCATGGTGCGTACACCGGATGGTACTTATCATTTGGTATGGACCACCAGCTGGAAAGGGGATTTAGGCTTTGGTTATGCAAATTCCAAAGACTTGATTCACTGGTCGGAGCAACAAATGATTCCTGTGATGGCAGACGAACCGACCACTGTCAATGTATGGGCTCCGGAGATTTTTTATGATGACGAGAGCGAACAGTTTATGGTAGTATGGGCTTCATGTGTACCTGGTCGTTTTGAAAAGGGAATCGAAGAAGAAGAGAATAATCATCGTTTATACTACATCACTACAAAGGATTTTAAGGCAGTATCCAAGGCGAAAGTATTATATGATCCCGGTTTCAGCTCGATTGACGCTGTCATTGTGAAGCGGGCAAAAAATGATTATGTAATGGTGCTCAAAGATAATACACGTCCCGAACGTAATCTGAAAATTGCTTTTTCTGACTCTCTGACAGGACCTTATTCGCCGTCATCACAACCATTTACCGAATCGTTTGTAGAGGGACCGACTGTCGAGAAATTAGGTGATGATTATCTGATCTATTTTGATGTTTATAAAAAGAAAATATACGGTGCCATGCGTACCCGTGATTTTAAGAACTTCACGGATATCACAGAAAGTGTGAGTGTGCCTGTCGGGCATAAACACGGAACCATCTTTAAAGCTTCAGAATCAGATGTTAAAACATTGCTGGAAGAAAGCAAGAAGAAATAAACTTAAACTGGATAAGTTGAATCCGGAATAAACTAAAACCTGAAATAAATCATGAACAACTCAACGAAGATTCTTCTTGTATTGGCTGCCGGATGGATGGCGACTACCATTCAGGCGCAGACTCCGCAGGACAGAATCCATTACACAGGAAAAGAATTATCGAATCCCACCTATCACGACGGACAATTGTCTCCGGTAGTGGGAGTGCATAATATTCAACTGGTGCGTGCCAACCGCGAGCATCCGGAAGCGTCGAACGGCAATGGATGGACTTACAACCATCAGCCTATGTTGGCTTACTGGAACGGTCAGTTTTATTATCAGTATCTGGCAGATCCGTCAGATGAACATGTACCACCTTCCCAAACGTTCCTCATGACCTCGAAAGACGGTTATCAATGGACAAATCCGGAAATAGTGTTTCCTCCTTACAAAGTGCCGGACGGATATACCAAAGAATCCCGTCCGGGTATGCAGGCAAAAGACTTGATTGCTATCATGCACCAGCGTGTAGGCTTTTATGTATCTAAGTCGGGCAGATTGATTACGATGGGAAATTACGGAGTAGCTTTGGATAAGAAAGATGATCCGAACGACGGAAACGGTATCGGTCGGGTAGTACGTGAGATAAAGAAGGACGGTTCGTTCGGACCGATTTATTTCATTTATTACAATCATGGATTCAACGAAAAGAATACCGATTATCCCTATTTTAAAAAGAGCAAAGACCGGGAATTCGTAAAGGCTTGCCAGGAAATACTGGATAATCCGCTTTATATGATGCAATGGGTAGAAGAAGCTGACCGTGAAGATCCGATCATTCCACTGAAAAAAGGATATAAAGCATTCAATTGCTATACATTGCCCGATGGACGCATTGCGAGTCTTTGGAAACACGCTTTGACTTCGATCAGTGAAGATGGGGGACATACCTGGGCAGAACCTGTGCTTCGTGCAAAAGGATTTGTCAACAGTAATGCGAAAATCTGGGGACAACGTCTGAGCGATGGAACCTATGCTACGGTTTATAATCCGTCGGAATTCCGCTGGCCGTTGGCTATCTCATTGAGTAAGGACGGATTGGAGTATACTACATTAAACTTGGTACATGGTGAAATTACTCCGATGCGCTATGGAGGAAATTACAAATCATATGGTCCTCAATATCCCCGTGGCATTCAGGAAGGAAACGGAGTGCCTGCAGATGGTGATTTATGGGTTTCATATAGCGTGAATAAAGAAGATATGTGGATTTCCCGCATTCCTGTTCCGGTAGAGATTAATGCTTCTGCACACGCGGATGATGATTTTTCAAAGTCGGGATCAATAGCTGAGTTGACCAATTGGAATATTTATTCTCCGGTTTGGGCACCCGTTTCTTTAGAAGGAGAATGGTTGAAGCTACAAGATAAAGATCCCTTCGACTATGCGAAGGTAGAACGTAAGATTCCGGCTTCGAAAGAATTGAAAGTCTCATTTGATTTGTCGGCAGGACAGAATGATAAAGGTATACTTCAGATTGATTTCCTGGATGAGAACAGCATTGCCTGTTCACGATTGGAACTCACTCCGGACGGTATTTTCCGTATGAAAGGTGGTTCACGTTTTGCAAATATGATGAACTATGAAGCAGGAAAGACTTATCATGTAGAAGCTGTTCTTTCGACTGCCGATCGTAATATTCAAGTATATGTGGATGGTAAGAGGGTAGGGCTGCGTATGTTCTATGCTCCGGTAGCAACGATTGAACGGATTGTTTTCCGTACCGGAGAAATGCGTACATTCCCGACTGTGGATACTCCTGCTGACCAAACCTATGATTTGCCCGATGCAGGCGGACAGGAACCATTGGCAGAATATCGTATAGCCAATGTGAAGACTTCGTCCACCGATAAGGACGCTTCTTCCGCTTTTTTGAAATATGCAGACTTTAGTCATTATGCAGAATCTTTCAATGGCATGGAAGATGAAAATATTGTTCAGGCTATTCCCAATGCCAAGGCTTCGGAATGGATGGAAGAAAATATCCCTTTGTTTGAATGTCCGCAGCGTAATTTTGAAGAAATGTATTATTATCGTTGGTGGTCATTGCGTAAGCATATCAAGGAGACTCCCGTCGGATATGGTATGACCGAGTTTCTGGTTCAGCGTTCTTATTCGGATAAGTATAACCTGATTGCCTGTGCTATCGGACATCATATTTATGAAAGTCGTTGGCTGCGTGATCCGAAATATCTGGATCAGATTATCCATACATGGTATCGTGGCAATGATGGAGGACCGATGAAGAAGATGGATAAGTTCAGTTCATGGAATGCAGATGCTGTACTGGCACGCTATATGGTGGATGGCGATAAAGATTTCATGCTGGATATGACGAAGGATCTGGAAACGGAATATCAGCGTTGGGAACGTACCAACCGTTTGAAGAACGGACTGTATTGGCAGGGTGATGTACAGGATGGCATGGAGGAATCCATCAGTGGCGGCCGAAAAAAGAAATATGCCCGTCCGACGATTAACAGCTATATGTATGGTAATGCAAAAGCTCTTTCGATAATGGGAATCCTTTCCGGTGATGAAGGAATGGCTATGAGGTATGGTATGAGAGCGGATACATTAAAGAGTCTCGTAGAAAACGATTTATGGAATATACGCCATCAGTTCTTTGAAACGATGCGTACTGACTCTTCCGCCAATGTGCGCGAGGCAATCGGGTATATCCCGTGGTATTTCAATTTACCGGATACAACAGAGAAATATGAAGTTGCCTGGAAAGAAATTATGGACGAGAAAGGATTTTCTGCTCCTTATGGATTGACTACGGCAGAACGCCGTCATCCGGAATTCCGCACGCGTGGAGTTGGTAAATGTGAATGGGACGGGGCTATCTGGCCGTTTGCTTCTGCACAGACGTTAACTGCAATGGCTAATTTCATGAATAATTATCCTCAGACCGTTTTGTCTGACAGCGTATATTTCCGTCAGATGGAATTGTATGTAGAGTCGCAGTATCATCGTGGACGTCCATATATTGGCGAGTATCTGGACGAAGTAACCGGATATTGGCTGAAAGGCGATCAGGAGCGTAGTCGTTATTACAATCATTCTACTTTCAATGATTTGATGATTACCGGATTGATCGGACTTCGTCCGCGTCTGGATGATACGATAGAGATTAATCCGCTGATTCCGGCAGATAAATGGGATTGGTTCTGTCTGGATAATGTTTTATATCATGGTCATAATCTGACGATTCTTTGGGATAAGAATGGCGATCGTTATCATTGTGGAAAGGGATTGCGTATCTTTGTGAATGGAAAAGAAGCAGGACATGCAGATACGTTGACAAGACTTGTTTGCGAGAATGCATTAAAGTGATATATTTATAACAGATAAGAGACAGAGCAATAATGACTTTTAAGAAATATCTTCTTCTTTTACTTTGTCTGCCATGCTTCGTACAGGCAAAGAATATAACGATCAGCCGCCTTACCTGCGAAATGCAGGAAGGGATGGTGGTCGTTGAAAGCTGTCCCCGTTTGGGATGGGCAATGGAATCACCGGAGAATGGCACGAGACAGACTGCTTATGAAATAGAGATTAGGGAGGCTTTTACCGGACGTTCCGTCTGGAATAGTGGAAAGGTTACTTCTTCACAGAGTCAGCTGGTTCCGACTGAAGGAGCGGATATATGTCTGAATAATCCATTTAATTATAGTTGGCGTGTGCGTGTCTGGGATGAGACGGATACTCCTTCCGAATGGAGTCAGGAAGCAAAATTCCGTTTGGCATCCGATGACCTTTCTTCAGGGAAATGGATCGGCGCCATCACTCGTAAGGATTCTCACCTTCCCGAAGGGCGAAAGTTTCATGGTGGCGAATTGAAGAAACCGGAGGTGAAAGCTGCTTGGGAAGCGGTAGATACTTTGGCAAAGAAAAGTATTTGCTTGCGAAGAACGTTTCAGACAGGAGAGACAAAAGGGAAGAATGCGAATCGGAAATCCGGAAAAAAAATCGTGGAAGCTACTGCATATGTTTGTGGCTTGGGATTCTATGAGTTTTCTCTGAATGGCAAAAAAATAGGAGATAGTGAATTTGCTCCGCTTTGGAGCGATTATGATAAGAGTGTTTATTATAATACATACGATGTAACGGAGCAGTTACGGCATGGTGAGAATGTTGTAGGAATCTTATTGGGGAATGGATTCTACAATGTACAGGGAGGGCGCTATCGCAAATTGCAGATTAGTTTTGGTCCTCCCACACTTTTATTTGAATTAGTGATCAATTATGAGGATGGGACACACGAGACGATCCGTTCGGATCAGGAGTGGAAATATGACCTGAGTCCGATAACCTTTAATTGTATTTATGGAGGGGAAGATTATGACGCCCGTCGCGAACAGAAAGGATGGAATCAAGTTGGTTTCAATGATAGCCACTGGCGTCCGGTAGTGGTTCAGGAAGCGCCGAAAGGAGTGCTCCGTCCGCAGATGGCACCTCCGGTGAAGATTATGGAACGGTATGATATTCAGAAAGTAACCAAGCTGAATTCAGAACAAGTGATGGCTGCTTCCAAATCTACCAAACGAACAGTAGACCCTTCTGCAATTGTGTTGGATATGGGACAGAATCTGGCCGGTTTTCCGGAGATAACCGTACGTGGTAAACGAGGACAGAAAGTCACCTTGATAGTAGCGGAAGCATTGACGGATGAAGGAGCTTGTAATCAGCGTCAGACAGGGCGTCAGCATTATTATGAATATACACTGAAAGGTGAAGGTGACGAAATCTGGCATCCTCGTTTTTCATATTATGGTTTTCGGTACATTCAGGTAGAAGGTGCTGTATTGAAAGGGCAGAAAAATCCTCAGAAACTGCCTGTCCTTAAAAACATTCAATCCTGTTTTATCTATAATTCGGCAAAGAAAGTCTCTACATTCGAATCTTCCAACCGAATATTCAATGCAGCTCATCGATTGATTGAGAAGGCGGTTCGCAGTAATATGCAATCCGTATTTACCGATTGTCCGCATCGGGAGAAACTCGGATGGCTGGAACAGGTGCACCTTAATGGACCGGGACTGCTCTATAATTATGATCTGACAGCCTATGCTCCACAGATTATGCAGAATATGGCAGACGCCCAGCATCCGAATGGGGCAATGCCCACAACGGCTCCGGAGTATGTAGTCTTTGAAGGTCCCGGAATGGATGCTTTTGCCGAATCCCCGGAGTGGGGAGGTTCACTGGTTATTTTCCCGTTTATGTACTATGAAACTTATGGGGATGATTCTTTGATTAAGAAGTATTATCAGCATATGCGTCGTTACACTGACTATCTTAAGACTCGGGCAGATAATGGTATTCTTTCTTTCGGATTGGGTGACTGGTATGATTATGGAGATTTCCGCGCCGGATTCTCCCGTAATACACCTGTTCCGTTGGTGGCTACAGCACATTATTATATGACTGTTATGTATCTGATAAAGGCTGCCCGAATGGTAGGCAATGCATTTGACGTTCGTTATTACAGTTCATTGGCACATAATATCGTAGTAGCGTTTAACAAACGGTTCCTGGATAGTAATACAGCACAATATGGTACAGGGAGTCAAGCTAGTAATGCACTTCCCATCTTCCTTCAGATGACTCAAAGTACAGGAGATACAGGAAATTACACGCCGGATGCAAGTCTGGCTGCCAAAGTGTTGACGAATCTGATTAAAGATGTGGAATCGCACTGCAATCGTTTGACTACCGGAGATGTGGGAAACCGCTATCTGATTCAGACATTGGCACGTAATGGACAGCATGAGCTTATTTATAAGATGTTCAATCATGAAGAAGCTCCCGGATACGGCTTCCAGCTGAAGTTTGGTGCAACTACATTGACGGAGCAGTGGGACCCGCGTCAGGGTTCTTCATGGAATCATTTCATGATGGGACAGATTGATGAATGGTTCTTTAATTCATTGATTGGTATTCGTCCGTCTACAACATTATCAGCTTCTGTAAATGAAAAGGATGAGCCAATGCAAGGTTATCAGAAGTTTGTCATTGCTCCGAAGCCGGTAGGAGACTTGAAATACGCTAAATCAACTTACGAGACTCTCTACGGTACGATTTTGGTAGACTGGACTCGTCAGAGCGGTACTTTTACTCTGAATGTATCTGTACCGGTGAATACCACTGCTATCGTTTATCTTCCGGGTGAAAAAGAACCGAAAGAAGTACAAAGCGGGACATATAAGTTTGTTGCTGCCGAATAAGATATAAAAAAGAAGAACTATTTAATAATATAGAATATGAATTTACGAATTACTCTTTTGGTTTTTCTTTGCCTTTGCGCAACGGCGATCCTCCGTGCCGAACGCGTCGATATGTTGAAAGCGGGTGCAAAAGCAAATGGGAAAGCTCTCAATACAAAGCTGATAAATTCAACGATTGACCGTTTGAATCGTGGAGGTGGAGGTACGCTCTTTTTTCCTGCCGGAACGTATCTGACGGGAAGTATCCATCTGAAAAGTAACATTACGCTGGAACTGGAAGCCGGAGCTATCCTGCTTTTTTCAGACAACTTTGACGACTATCTTCCTTTTGTAGAAGTTCGTCACGAAGGAGTCATGATGAAAAGTTTCCAGCCGTTAATCTATGCGGTTGATGCGGAAAATATCACTATCAAGGGAGAAGGTACACTGGATGGTCAAGGTAAGAAGTGGTGGATGGAGTTCTTTCGTGTAATGATTGACCTGAAAGATAATGGTATGCGTGATATTAATAAATATCAGCCGATGTGGGATGCTCAGAATGATACGACTGCCATCTATGCAGAGACGAATAAGGATTATGTCAGCACTTTGCAGCGTCGTTTTTTCCGCCCTCCGTTCATTCAGCCTGTTCGTTGCAAGAAGGTGAAGATTGAAGGAGTGAAAATTGTCAATTCTCCTTTTTGGACTGTTAATCCGGAGTTTTGTGATAATGTGACCATCAAAGGGATCACAATAAATAATGTCCCTTCTCCCAACACGGATGGAATCAATCCTGAATCCTGCCGGAATGTACATATCAGTGATTGCCATATTTCTGTAGGCGATGACTGCATTACGATTAAATCCGGAAGAGACGCACAAGCCCGCCGCTTGGGAGTGCCGTGTGAGAATATTACTATTACCAATTGTACGATGCTTGCCGGTCATGGTGGTGTAGTGATCGGCAGTGAAATGAGTGGCAGTGTGCGTAAGGTCACAATCTCTAACTGTGTATTTGACGGAACCGACCGTGGTATCCGCATCAAGTCAACCCGTGGAAGGGGAGGAGTCGTAGAGGATATCCGTGTCAGCAATATCGTAATGAGTAACATCAAGCAGGAGGCTGTCGTCTTGAATCTGAAATACAGTCAAATGCCTGCAGAAGCAAAGAGTGAGCGTACTCCGATATTTCGTAATGTTCATATCAGCGGTATGACTGTGACGGATGTAAAGACTCCGATTAAAATAGTAGGACTGGAAGAAGCTCCGATTTCTGACATTGTATTGCGTGACATCCATATTCAGGGAGCCAGACAGAAGTGTATCTTTGAAGATTGTGAACGTATCACTATGGATAACGTAATCATTAACGGTGAAGAAATAAAACTGAAATAAACCTCTTGGGAGGTTACATATTTATAAATATAAGAAAATGAAACGAATCCTTTTCTCATTGCTTCTCGCTGCATCTCTTTCGGCAGAAGCACAGACGCAGACATACGAGACGGAATTTGCCCGTCCCTTGAATGAAGTATTGACAGATATTCAAAATCGTTTCGGAATCCGTCTGAAATATGATATCGATACGGTAGGGAAGATTTTGCCTTATGCTGATTTCCGTATCCGCCCTTATTCTGTAGAAGAATCTTTGACGAATGTGTTGTCACCATTCGATTATAAATTTGTCAGACAGAGCGGTAATCTATATAAGTTGAAGGCTTATGAATATCCTCGTCGTACAGATGCTGACGGAGAAAAAATGCTGGCTTATCTCAATACGCTTTATGCGGATAAGCAGGCTTTTGAACTTCGTGCCGATTCACTGAGAAAAGAGGTCCGTCAACGTTTGGGGATCGATACTTTATTGGCCCAATGTGTAAACTCAACCCCCATTCTATCGAAAATACGGAAGTTTGATGGCTATACTGTGCAGAATTTCGCACTTGAAACACTTCCGGGACTGTATGTTTGCGGGTCTGTTTATACGCCTCAATCGAAAGGGAAACACGCTCTGATTATTTGTCCGAACGGACATTTTGGTGGCGGTCGTTATCGGGAAGATCAGCAGCAGCGTATGGGCACATTAGCTCGTATGGGAGCTGTTTGTGTCGATTATGATTTGTTTGGCTGGGGAGAATCAATTCTCCAGGTGGGAAGTGCGGCGCATCGCAGTAGTGCGGCACATACTATTCAGGCAATGAATGGATTGTTGATTCTCGATTATATGCTCGCTTCCCGTAAAGATATCGATACCAAGCGTATTGGTGCCAACGGTGGTTCCGGTGGTGGAACGCATACTGTACTGCTGACAACGTTGGATGACCGTTTTACTGCTTCTGCCCCGGTGGTTAGTCTGGCTTCTCATTTCGATGGCGGTTGTCCTTGTGAAAGCGGTATGCCTATTCAGCTATCGGCAGGAGGTACTTGTAATGCTGAACTGGCTGCAACATTCGCTCCTCGTCCGCAATTAGTGGTTTCTGATGGCGGGGACTGGACAGCAAGTGTTCCTGCACTTGAATTTCCGTATTTGCAGCGTATCTATGGATTCTATGATGCGAAAGACAACGTGACGAACGTTCATCTTCCCAAAGAAAAACATGATTTCGGTCCGAATAAAAGAAATGCAGTCTATGATTTCTTTGCCGAAGCCTTCGATTTAGATAAAAAGATGTTGGATGAGAGTAAAGTAACTATCGAACCGGAGTCTGCCATGTACAGCTTTGGAGAGAAAGGGGAGCTACTACCGGAAAATGCAATTCGTTCGTTCGACAAGGTGGCTGCTTATTTTGATAAGAAGGCTTTTGCCAAATTGAAATCGGATGCTTCTCTTGAAAAGAAAGCAATGGAATGGGTAGCTTCACTCAATCTGGATGATGAAAAGAAATCAGGTTTTGCGGTGACGACTATTTATAATCATCTTCGCCAGGTTCGAGACTGGCATAATGATCATCCATATACGACAATACCTGCGGGTATCAATCCTACAACGGGCAAACCGTTAACTCAGCTCGAACGTGAGATAATAGCAGACTCAGCTATGCCCAAGGAGGTTCATGAAAGACTGATGAAAGGGTTGCGCAGAGTACTGACGGAAGAACAAGTTGAGCAGATTTTAGATAAATATACAGTTGGCAAAGTTGCTTTTACCATGAAAGGGTATCAGGAGATTGTTCCTGATATGACGGAGGAAGAAACAGCCTTTATACTTGAACAGCTGAAACTGGCTCGCGAACAAGCTGTTGATTACAAAAGCATGAAACAGATATCTGCTATCTTTAAAGCTTATAAAACGAAGATCGAACTGTATTTCTATGAACATGGCCGTAACTGGCGCCAAATGTATAAAGACTATGCAGAAAAGCGAAAGGCGGAAAAAGCAAAGGAAGGGAAATAGAGCCTCAAAGATACTTTTTTATTAATGCATACTATAAGCAGCAATATCTCTGACATAGAGAGGATTGCTGCTTTTTGCTTCATTTGCTTGTAGAATAATAGAGCTGGTCGGACATCTTTTATTGCGGAAAATGTGTTATATTGTGGACAGCTAATAAAAACGTATATTATATGGATAAGCAAAAAGTAGCATTAGTCCTTTCTATGGGTGGCGCACGCGGTATTGCGCATATTGGAGTCATTGAAGAATTGTTACGTCATAATTTCGAGATAACTTCTATTGCCGGAAGCTCGATGGGGGCGATGGTAGGCGCAATGTATGCTTCGGGAAAGCTGGAGGAATGTAAAGAATGGCTCTATAGCTGGGATAAACGTAAGATGTGGGAACTGGCGGATCTGACATTAAGTCGGGACGGCTTGGTGAAGGGGGATCGTTTTATCAAAGAGCTGAAGCAGATTATTCCCGTTATGAATATTGAAGATTTGCCTATACCATACGTGGCAATGGCTACTGATATTGTTTGCGATCAGGAAGTGAGGTTCGATAGTGGTAATTTGTATGATGCTATCCGTGCTACTATTTCTATACCGATGCTCTTCCGGCCTTTACGGAAAGATGGTATGGTTCTGATTGACGGAGGAATACTGAATCCCCTTCCGCTGAATCAGGTGCATCGTACGGAAGGGGATATTCTGATAGCAGTCGATGTCAATGCTCCGATTGATTGCGGTAAGAAAAAGAAAATGAGTCCTTATAACTTGTTGACAGAATCTTCAAGAATGATGATGCAGCAAATTACCCGTTATCAGATAGAACGTTGTCAGCCGGATATCTTAATTCAGATGTCCGGCAATGCTTATGATATGCTGGAGTTCCATCATGCAGCTTCTATTGTGGAGACGGGAATAGAGATTACACGGGATGCGTTGAATACAGAACTTTATTCCGTATAAATCATTTTTTTCGTCATACCTCCGTCAATGGTTATATTCTCACCGTTGATAAAATCATTCTCATCCCGGCAGAGAAATAAACACATACGGGCAATATCTTCCGGTTTGCCCACTCGTCGGGAAGGGTGCTGAGAATGGTCTTCCGGTCGGAGTTGATCATAATCTTGTGTTTGTATCCATCCTGGAGCAATGGAGTTTACTGTGATATTCCATTCGGATAATGATAAAGCTAATGCATGAGTCAGAGAATAGATACCACCTTTGGAAGCTGCATAACCTTCACTTCCCGGTTCACTCATCAAATAACGTGTTGAGCAGATATTAATGATTCTTCCATAAGGATTAGAATCAGACTGTGCCTTACGGTGAATGGCAAGTAACCGTGAAGTAATAAATACAGGACGAAGATTGACGGAAAGAATCTTGTCGAAATCTTCGACACTTGTTTCTGTAATGGAAGAAAATTTGCTGATACCGACATTGTTGATGAGGATGTCTATGTCCTTCCATTCATCCAATATCTGTTGCATACAGCTTTCAAGTACTTCTTTATCACTAACGTCAACAGGATGAAATATGGCTCCGGTATCTCTTGCCGTTTGTTGACCGGACACAGCATTAATGTCACAGAAGGCTACTTGATGTCCGTCTTTACAGAAAGCTTCTACTATTGCTCTCCCTATGCCTTCCGCTCCTCCTGTCACAAATACTCTTTTTTTCAGGCTGTCCGGCTTTGAAACAATTTCACTTGCTACCTCCGTTTTGACTTGACTGCTGGTAGTCGTTTTCTTTTTCCCATATTTCTGTGCCTGTTTCCAAGCAGCTTTTCTGGCCTCGTATTGCTCTTGTTGTCTTTCTATATAATTATCTGCCATGATTGTTTTACTTTTAAATCTGAGGAGCAAAAATAATATATTTATGTGGTGTATGCAATTTATACAGCAATAAGGAGTATTGATAAACCTGTAAACAATAAAATACCGCACTGATACGATAATTGTCAGTGCGGTATAATGATAACAGAGAATCTGTTTTCCTTTTATTCAGCTACTACTTAAGCTTTGAGAGATCTATCTCCGTATACTTGATCCGTTGGCGACGCCAGGTATAGATTGCATGTAACTTTCCATCTTTTCCCTGAATAATGCTTGGATAAGAATATTGGCTGATAGGGCTGTCTTCTAATGTCAGAATCGGTTTCCAGTTGATTCCATCTTCTGATATGGCTATGCAGAGAGGAGTACGGGGACCTTTCGGTGTGCCTGGCAATGTGGAGAAATGATTGTAAATAAGAATGTGACGTCCGTCACTCATTGTCACGGCATCTGTTCCGGAATTGTTGTTCGGAACATTGCTTAATGTCACTTTACTCCATGTTTCACCATTGTCACTGCTCCATGATGTTGCAATCTTTGCATTGCGTGTACGGCAAAGTACCTGCAATCTTCCATCCTTATGCTTTAGGATACTGGGTTGGATGGCAAGAATCGGTTGTGCCCCTTCTCCCTGAATAGCTTCTCCCGCTTCCTGATCATCTACGTTAATACCACCTTTTTTACGGTTCTGAGTCGGGACAGACAGTTCGGCAGGTACCGACTCTGTCGTTTTCCAGGTTTTGCCTTTATCATCCGAATATTCAAAATGAATGCGCCATCCCCCTTTGCCCTCTCTGCTTGACGGGCAGATGATGCGACCGTTGATGTATTCCGGTTTGTTCTTGATAGGACCTAGAAATCCTTCCGGCAAGGCTTCGCGTTTGCCCCAAGTTTTCCCACCGTCTTTTGAACGAACCAGCCAGCCGGTCCAGTCGCCTACATTTAATCCTATTTTGTAGAACAGAATTAAATCTCCTCCCGGTATCTGGAAAAGTACAGGATTCCAGCAAGCTTTCCGGCGGGCAGTCAGTTTTCCTTTGGCATCCAGTACAGGAGTGCATGTCGAGTCTATGCCGGCTAAAGCAGCCTGCGAATCTTTGAGTGAAAAAACTCCGTCGGCAGCCAGCTTGGGAGCCGTCCATTCTTTGGCACCTTTGGGCTTGCGGCAAACCCAGATACAGCAATCCGGATTACGTTCTTTGGTTCCACCGAAGAAAGAAGCAACGAGGTCACCGTTTTTCAGTTCTACAATGGTCGCCCCGTGACATTCCGGGAAAGAAGCTTTCTCGTATAGAAATTCATCGCTGATGATGGCAGCATTCCGTGTCGGTATATCTACGCTGAAATGATATTTTCCGGAACCTATTTTTTCTTTTCGTCCATCCGGCAGATGTACTTCTCCTGTAGTATTGGCAGGAAGTTCGATATCCCATTCCAAATGCATAGGAGTCTTTTTCCATCGGCTGGTAATCTTTCCGTAGATACTCATATAAGAAGCATCCACGTTACTCAATTCCTGAATTTCGAAAGCAGGCTGGAAAACAATATGTTTGTAACCGGATTTCCAACGGTCGGCACGGATACCTGCCAGATTGTTGAAACACCAGGGAAGTAAGTCTCCTAATAACATAACATGATTTCCGCTGTTCATTCCGGGATTTGCCGTGTCACCGTTCCAAAGTTCCCAAATAGTGGTGGCACCTTGTGCTGCCATATATCCCCATGAAGGATATGTATCATTGGTAGCCAACAGATAAGCTACATCTGCATGCCCCCGACGACTCAATTCACGCATCAGCCATTGCGTACCGATTACTCCGGTGCTGATATGCCCTTTGTTCGTTGTAATAATGGTGGTTACTGCATTCTTTGCTACTTCTTTGATATGCGCTTTGGGCACGAGACCGAAGGCAAGTGGCAGAATATTAGCTGTTACAGTATTATTCCCGTAGAAAACACTATCCGGATACAGAGTATGACCGGGTACAAGTGAAGTACCTTCCTTTATATGCAGGAAATGTGCATTGAATGCATCCTTCATTTTATGTTCCAGGTCTTCCCACTCTTTGGCATCCGTAATCAATCCCTGAAGACTGGCGAAGCGATGCATCAGTTGCAACACTTTCAGGTAATAGGCGGTAGCGATCAAGGCACCATCCGTTTTGCGGGCAGGATCTTGACTGTGAATCATTTCCAACGATTCGGGTGGAACACACCAGTCTCCATATTTATCTTTGGTGATGATGTAGTCCTTTGTCATATAATACTCACGGATGTGCGATACCCATTTCTTGATAGCCGGATAATTATCTTCTATCGGACGTATGTCTCCATAATTAGTGAAGAGCATATCGCAGACTAAGGGCAGGGTAGCAGGCCATGTGACATTATCCGAATAATAGTTCCAGTAAGCCGGAGCTACATCAGGAATACAGCCGTCTTCGCGCTGTGCTTCGCGGATATCACGTGCCCATTTGTTGTACATGGCATGATTGTCGAAGAACATACTTTCTCCCCAAGAGCCCATTGCATGATCTCCCAACCAGGGCTGACGTTCGTTACGCTGGGGACAGTCTACCGGCATACCTTTATAGTTACTCCGAATCCCCCAGAATGCATTACGTACAACTTGGTTCAATGTTTCGTCCGAACAGGAAAAAGAGCCTGTATGATCCATCTCATCTTCTACGACTTCCACTACGAAATCCTCGGTCTTGGCATCCGGATATCCGCTGATTTCCACATAACGGAAACCATGATACACAAAACGGGGAGCCCAGGTGGCACCTTGCGGCTCACGTCCGCTAACTACATATATATCCGTGCAATGTGCGTCGCGCAGGTTTTTCGTGAAGATTTCTCCATCTGATTCCAGACGTTCTGTAAAATGAAGACGAATGCTGTCGCCTGCCTGGCCTTTGATGCGGAAACGTACCCATCCAGCCAGATTCTGACCGGTATCCATAATGTATTTATCACCCATTTTTTGGATAGAAACAGGTTTCAGCGTTTCCGTTACTTTCATCCCCGGCATCATTTGAGCACGAAGTGTACCCGAAGGAATACTGACGCGTTCTGCCGGCATCCATTTTGTATCGTCATAATCTGTCTGCGTCCAGTTTCCCAGTTCTTTGCGGGCGTCATATTCTTCGCCGTCATATTCGTTATTGCTGCGGACAGGACCTTCGGTTGTCAGTTTCCATGAAGTATTCGTCGCGATTGTCTCCTTACTGCCATCAGCATATTCAACGATCAGATTCAGGCGCAGTTTGGGATATCCGAAGGTCGGAATCTTGTATGGCTTGTAATTCTGACGCATGGTATAAAAACGACCATTGCCTAAAGTAACACCGATGGCGTTCTCTTGCTGAAGTTGGGAAGTGACATCGTATGTGTTATACAAGATTGTCTTCCGGTAATCGGTAGGAGCGGGGGCCAGTACCTGATCACCTATGCGTTGTCCGTTGATGAACAGTTCATACAATCCCATTCCGGCAATGTGCACTGTGGCACGCTTTATTTTTTTCTTCAAGGCAAATTCCTTGCGAAGATAACGGGCTGCCAGGCGGCTCCATTGAGTTTCACTGTCCCCCGGAGCTGCACGGTCCAGACCGATCCACTGACCTTGCCAGTCTGCTTCATTGAATAGTCCCATGCTCCAGAAAGCCGGACTACTCCAATCACTTTCACCTTTATTGGTGTAAACCTTCACCTTCCAAAAGTAGGGAGCATTGCGTTTCAAAGTTTCTCCCTGGTAGGTTATCCATTGGGAAGCATCTGTTTCTACTTTTCCGGAATTCCACATATCTCCTTTCCCTTGTGCCAATAGCTCGGGGGAAGATGCAACAAGAATGTAATATGCGGTTTGCATCACATTCTGTTCGTCCGATTCGATACGCCAACCCAGTCGGGGTTGGCGCGTATCGATACCCGACGGATTCTTTAGCTGCTCTGTCCGCAGGTTGGTTACGTCTATGGCTGCGCGTATCGGACCTGCTGCAAGAAACAGAACAGATAAGAATGATAATATAAGTATCTTTTTATTCATGAGTGTCAATTTGATAGCAGTCTTTCTTTACATAATCCTTACTACTGTCTACTACAATCAGGACATGATCGTTTCCGCTGCTGTAGCCGCTGTCGTGCTGGAATTTGTGCACACCGTTGTCAAATTCACCGATATATTCCAGTTTACCATCCTTGGTTGTGTACCACCATGCGTTCTTCTTGGCACCGCTGATTTTGCTGAAATCAACTTCCATCGGGCGTCCGGTGTAGTTATATACCATCAGATAGTCATTGCCGCGTGTTGCGATGGCACGGTCATAACGTTCGCCATTCTGTCCGGCGATGACAGACTGATCCGGTACTCGTTCGAAGAATGGGAAAGTCAGCATCAGATTCTTCAGATATTTCATTTGATTATATCCGGGATCATTCAGAGCATCATACCAAGGCTTTTTAGCACCATAAGCACCGCCTACGCCCGGTTTGATAAATTGCATGATGGAGTTATGACCATACGTATGTCCGAAAGAACCGGCAAATACAGACCAGTAAGCGTACCGGCGTATATCATAATCTTTCCAAAGTAATTCGTTCTCATCATGCAGACCGTGCGGTATTTCTTCGTAGATGGGTTCACCGTCTATAACGGGCTTCATCGGTTTCATAGCCATACTGCGTTCTACAAAACGCCAGTTGTCTTCTTCCGTATTTTCTTCGATGGGATAATCTCCGTCACCGAAACGTTGTCCATAACGGCGGTGTCCGCTCTGGAACATATTGAAATCCAGCCACGGTGCATTGTTGAACCAAGTAGCAGAAGTCGTTCTGCCACGCGGGTGGAATGTCATCAGATGGTTCTTGTCGATTGCTTTGATGGAGGTTGCCAATGCTTCCCATTCGGCAGTCTTCACATCACCACGGATATCCCCACCGATAAACCAGATAATGTTAGGTTCGTCTTTATAGCGTTCTGCCAGGAACTTGCCGTATGCTTTTGCCTGATCTACATTCATTTCGCCATGACTTACCGGACTTCCCCAGATGCAGACCATGCCGATATAAAGACCTTTCTTTGCTGCGGTACGGATAATGTAATCCATATGATCCCAATAACCATATACACCTTTCTGATTGATATTCTTGAAGTTGTAGCCGTCAGTCATGGAATACTGTCCGTAGATATTCATAGACGGGACATTATTCAATGTCTGAACCTGAATCACGTTATATCCGCGGCGTTTGCATTGTTCCAGATAATATTCGGCTTCGTCACGATTCAGACGTTCAGGCAGCAGCCAGCCGGTTTCTCCCAGCCAGAAGAAAGGAGTGCCGTTTTCGTGTTTCAGATAACGTCCTTCTTCAGAAACGACGAGTTTGCCGTTGCTCCATGGGATATACGTCTTTTGTGTTTTCTTTTGTGCTGCTACAGAAGTTGCCAATGTCAACAGCAGCAATAAGAGAGGAAGAATCTTTAATTTTCTCATTGTACTTTATCGTTTTTGTAGTTCATATCTTTACATTTATTTGTCTGTCATTTTCTCATATTCGATGGCTGCCAGAATAAACGATCCTACTGATTTCGGGTCATTCTCTATAATCGGTTCGCTGATATAATATTCGAATGAACCGTCACGGTATCTTTTGGAGTCTCCGCCCAGTCCGGCTACCGCACAACAATTCGTAATGGTATAGCTGCCGTCTTCTTCAAGACGGGTAAATGTCTTGACCATTCCATCAAAAGCTTTGCGGGTAGGTTCGATGTAATCCTTGCCGATATATCCCTTATTGACAGCTTTGGCAAGTGTATAGATAAATAAGGCGGTTGCCGAAGATTCCAGGTAATTTCCTTCACGCGCTCCCTGATCTGTTACCTGATACCAGGTGCCGGACTGAGGATCCTGATATTTCACTAAAGTTTTTGCCAATCCCTGAAGAATCTGCATGACGCTGTCTCGTCCGGTCGTTTCCTGGGGGAGATAATCCAGTACGTCTACCAAGGCTGCTCCATACCATCCGATACTGCGGCTCCAGAAATTAGGAGAACAACCGGTTTCGGGATTTGCCCATTTCTGTTCGCGGCTTTCATCCCATCCGTGATAATAAAGTCCTGTGGTGGGGTCGTATGTTTTGCGTGCTATCAGAAGAATCTGTTTCACAGCTTCATCGTATAGTGCCGGTTCCTGGAAAGTACTGCCGTACTGTACCAAGTAAGGAGAAGCCATGAAGATGCCATCCAGCCACATCTGATGGGGATATCTTAGCTTATGCCAGAATCCTCCTTCGCTTGTGCGGGGTTGTTCTGCCATCTGTTTACGTAGGGTATCCATAGCTATTTTATAGCGTTCATCTCCTGATTGTGCATAAAGGTCAAAAAGAATCTTGCCGCCATTGACGTTATCAATGTTGAATGAAAGATATTTCATCGTTTTGATATGGCCGTCCGTATCAATCAGACTGTCTGCGTAAATTTTGGCATATTCATAGTAAGTGCTGTCTCCGGTATGTTTCCATTCTTCCAGCATAGACTTTACAACAAGTCCGTGGGTATATCCCCAACGGGGTACTTTTGCTTTTTCAATCATCCAGGGTTCGGGAAAACGTTTCATCTCAGAGCGTGCCATACGTTCGCTCCATTTTTCTGTTTCTGCTTTCTGAGGTGCTGTGCAGGCGATGAAGCAAGCAGCTCCGCAAGCAACAATCAGTTTTAACAAGTTTCTGTTCATATAGGTAGAGTTATTATTTTCCAATCAATATATATTCTTGCCCTGCTTTGGTAGGCAGGTCATACAAGTAAGTCCTTGCAATTTCCACTTTATTCAGGCTGGCTTTTTCATTCACCAATGGCTGGGGAATCGTGGGGACTGCATAGAGAGGGTTCGGGTTCTCTCCTTTGGCACGTTTCAAGCCCTTTCCGGTCAGCGGGTTGAGTGAACGTAGACGGCAGTTACCACCTTTATGAGATTTCACGACCAGGCGATTTACTTTTCCATTCTTCCAGTTTAAATCAAGTTCGAAACCTCCACGGGCGATAATACCTGTGACAGAACCGTCCTTCCAGAGAGTCGGAAGTGCCGGAAGCAGGTAAATAAAGCCATCGTAACTTTGCATCAGCATTTCGGCTATACCTGCAGCACAACCGAAGTTTCCGTCGATTTGGAAAGGCGGGTGAGCATCGAACAGGTTAGGGTAGGTACCTCCTTTTTTCTTTTCGTTACGTACCAGAGTCAATTGGTCGGTTATCAGTTTGTAGGCATGGTCACCATCAAGGAGGCGTGCCCACAGGCAAACCTTCCATCCCATGCTCCATCCGGTGGACGGATCTCCACGGTGAATCAGAGAAGTGCGTGCAGCGTCAAATAGTTCCGGAGTGCGGTAAGGAGAAATCTGGTTGCTGGGGAATAATCCATATAGATGGGATACATGGCGGTGTACATCGTTCGGATCATCCCAGTCGAACATCCATTCCTGCAATTGTCCCCAATGTCCTACTTGCATAGGAGCCATTTCCTTGAGGCGTTGTTCCAGATGAGCGGCAAATTCTTTGTCCGTATCCAAAATTCGGGAAGCTGAAATAATAGCTGTCCAAAGGTCGAATATCAACTGATTGTCCATCGTGCATCCGGCGGCTGTAGTTGCCTTGCCATCGCTGCCGGAATGTACATTTTCGGGTGAGTTGCTTGGGCAGACTACCAACCAGTTGTGTACAGGTTCTTTCACCATAATCTCGTCAAAGAACAGTCCGGATCCTTTCAATATCGGATAAACGGAACGCAGGAACTCTGTGTCTCCGGTGTACAGATATCGTTCCCATAGATGACGGCATAACCATGCACCGCCGCTCGGCCACATACCCGAAGGGGCTTTGTCCAGTGCTCCTGTGATACGCCATATATCCGTGTTATGATGCAATACCCATCCGTTGGCTCCATACATGATTTTTGCCGTTTCCTTTCCGCTTTCGCTCACTTCTTTTATCAGCCGGAAAAGTGGTTCGTTCAAGTCACTTAAATTAGTCACTTCCGATGGCCAGTAATTCATTTCCAGATTGATATTACAGGTATATTTGCTATCCCAGGAAGGGAAAAGTTTATCATTCCAGATACCCTGCAAGTTAGCGGGTTGTCCACCCGGTTGTGACGAGCAGATTAACAGATAACGGCCAAACTGGAAGTAAGTGGCAACCAGATGCGCGTCATGTGTGTCCTTAAAATTCTCTACACGCTTGTCGGTTGTCACATTTTTATATTGGTCTTCCCCTAAATCCAGAGATACTCTGGTCAGATATCGACGATAAAATTCTACGTGATTCTTTTTGGCTTCTGCGAATGGACGAACCAGCGCTTCAGACAAATAGCTCTTTGCACGTTCTGTCTGATTACCTGTGATGTCCAGATAATTATTGAAGTTGGTGGCTATAGACACATAGATTGTGGCTTCGTCAGCTCCTTCTACAGAGAGGATGCCATCGGTACAAGCTATTTTTCCTCCTTGGTTGCGGGCGGTCAGTCTTCCCTGAAATTCTACTTTTCCCTTCAGACCTTCATGTAAGGAAGACACCCCTGAAAGGGTCACACAGTTCCCTTCTTCAGAGTGAATCATTACATCCTGATGAGGGGAGGTGAACTGTGCGTTGAAGGTAATTTGTCCCGGACGGTTGGCGGTCAGTCGTACCATAACTACCTGATCGGTAAATGAGGTGATCGTTTCACGTTGATATTGCACTCCGTCTACTTCATAACGGACGATGGCACGTGCCGAGTCCAGGCTCAGTTCCCGATAATAATCGGAATAGCGGGTATGTCCGGGGAAAGCAATTCGCAGGTCGCCGAAACTCTGATAAGGCATTCCCGAATTTGTTTTTGCCATCACTTTCTCCGTAGCGAGCGTTTGTGCTTCCAGATATTTTCCGGCAAAAACAAGTTCACGTACCTTCGGAATATACTCCAGTGCGTTCGGGTTTGCGTTGTTGTTGGGGCGTCCTGCCCAAATGGTTTCTTCGTTTAGTTGTATTTGTTCTGTTCCCGGCGTTCCATATACCATTGCCCCCAGACGCCCGTTTCCCAAGGGTAAAGCTTCGGTCCATACCTGTGCGGGACGGTCATACCATAGCTTATATTCCTGTGCAGATACTTTTTTCTCCTGCGCATGAATACATCCTGCAGAGACCATTACAAACAGATATCCGATTAATCTCTTTTTATTCATTTTCATCTAATCGCTTTTATACTTTTATAGGAGGACGATTAAAAAGGAATTTTGTACCCAATATACAGGCAATAAGAAGCAGGGATAATCAAAAGTTATCGGGTATAAAAAAAATGAACTTCAATATCTGCTCAAAAAGGTCTTACTTTGCATACGTAAGAGCACTAGGAAGAAGTTGTTTCCTGAGTGTGGATTCATATCTTTAATCTAAAAAACAGATAATTGAAAATGTATAATTTAATCGTTAGACCGTTATTATTTCTCATTGATCCTGAAAAAGTACATCGGATGCTCTTGAACTGGTTAAAAATCTATCGCTATCTACTTCCGGTTCGTGCATGCGTAAGAGGACACTATCAAGTGGACGAACCTTTTTCATACGGAAGCCTGCGATTCAAAAACCGGATAGGCTTGTCTGCCGGATTCGATAAAAATGCGGAAACATTTGATGAGTTGGCAGATTTTGGTTTCGGATTTCTGGAAGTGGGGACTGTAACTCCTGATTATCAGCCGGGAAATCCTTCTCCCCGTATCTTCAGGCTGGTAGAAGACGAATCACTGATCTCACGTACAGGGTTCAATAATTGCGGTGTCGATGTAGCTCTGGAGCATATCAGAAGACACAGAAAACATTCTTACATACTCGGAGTAAATATCAATAAGAATCCGCTTTCTGTCGGTGAGCAGATCATCAAAGATTTTGAGCTGGTTTTCACTCGTTTATATGAAAGTGTGGATTATTTTACGTTGAACTGGGGTAGTATAGATAAAGAATCATTTGCTAAAGTTTTAGAAAACTTCACAACATTCCGTGAGGCAGTGAACAAACGGTGCAGTATTTTCATTAAGCTCCCGGCGGATATTGATGAGAAGGAATTGGATCTGGTCATTTCCCTTGCATATAAATATTCCATAGAAGGCTTTATAGCCACGGGTCCGACGATGGACCGCTCAGAATTGCATCAGACAAAAACAAAACAGTTGGAAAAGATCGGTAACGGTGGCGTCAGTGGTCGGGGTATCGGAAAGAAATCGCAGAAGGTAGTGCGTTATCTGTCCGAGCACACCGACCGCCACTTTCTGATTATCGGGGCAGGAGGAATAATGACAGCAGAGGATGCAGCCGATATGATTTCCCAAGGGGCCGATATGGTACAGATTTATTCGGCATTTATCTATTCCGGTCCGTCTGTTGTTCATAAAATAGGGAAGAAACTTAAACATTAATCGATATGAAGAAATTAATTTGTATTAGCTTGTATGAGGACTTATCCATAACGACCTATGATTTGTCGGAAGTGGACAATGCCGAACTGATTGGAATCGTAGAAAATGCTTCCGAAGGAACTTTATTTGTTTTTACTTGTGACAGGCCCAATGGAAGCAGTGTTATTATGTGTCCCGGAGGTGGATTTCTGAAGACTAATCTGGAGAATGAAGGTATTGATTTTGCCGAATGGTTTACGAAGCTGGGAATTACATATATCGTCTTTAAATATAGAATGCCTCATGGTAATCCTGATGTTCCCGAACAAGATATCCGGTTGGCATTGAAGGTTGTGCGAGAAAAGTTTCCGGAGTTTTGTGATAAACTGGGAGTGATGGGGGCTTCTATCGGAGGATATCTGGCAACTTTTTCAGCTACGCTTTTGCCTGATGATGAGAAGCCGGATTTTCAGATATTGATGTATCCGGTAGTCAGTGTCGATGATCGTTTGACACATTTTCCTTGCCGTGAACGAATGTTTGCTCATTCCTATTCACCGGATAAGATGGAGCAGTATTCACCGATTGAGCATATTACTTCCGGCACACCTGCCGCTTTCATTGTAGCAGCTGCAGATGATGCTGTGGTAAGCCCTCTGAATGGTATTATGTATGCTGCCAGACTACAGAAAGCAGATATCCCCATTTCTCTGCACATCTATCCTGCGGGAGGACATGGATTCGGTTATAATGATAGTTTTGTGTATAAGCAGGAGTGGCTTCAGGAACTTGGAGAATGGTTGGCAAAATTGTAATTCTTTTCTTGTAATTCGAAATATACTTCCTATATTTGTCATTAAAATATTTAATGAAAAGAAATTATGAGAAATTCAAAGGTTACATCTATGTTGGTAGTGCTGATGTTTCTGTTGGTCACAGGAATACAGGCGCAGACCGTTACTCCCAGTAAGAAATATATCACAAAAGAACTGAATAACGTAAGCAACTTCAGCTCAATCAGCGTATTAGGCAGTCCTGATGTTGAGTATCGTCAGAGTAATGGTTCTAAAACGACAGTTTCTATATACGGTTCGGATAATTTGGTAGACTTGCTGGAAGTTTCTACAGTAAATGGAGTATTGCAGGTGAATATCAAAAAGGGTGTCAAGATTCTTAGTGGAGAGCGTCGTTTGAAAGTGATAGCTTCTTCCCCTTCATTGAATCAGGTAGATATTAAAGGTTCGGCAGATGTATATCTGAAAGGTACAATCAAAGGGAATGACCTGAATTTGAATATAGCCGGTTCCGGAGATATCGAAGCGGAGAATCTGCAATATACTAATATATTTGCTTTGGTGAAAGGAAGCGGGGACATTGATTTGAAAAATGTGAAAGCGACTACTGTGATGTCAGAAGTTAATGGTTCCGGTGATATCAATATGAAAGGTTCTGCACAGAAGGCGACACTGACAGTAAATGGTTCCGGAGATATTAGTGCTGAAAAACTGGCTGCAACTAATGTCGTTGCTACAGTTGCAGGTTCGGGTGATATAGTATGCTACGCTTCCGGACAGTTGGATGCGAGAGTTAGTGGTAGTGGTGATATTGAATATAAAGGAAGCCCTTCAGTTGTAAATAAGCAGGGGAAGAAAAATTCGATTACCGGTAAGTAAGATACGAATCTTATTTTTTATAGAAAGCGGGCAAATATGTTATTTATCACATATTTGCCCGCTTTTATTTAGACATTCATAGATCTCTTATCGAAGTATATGCAATGACAATATGTTAAAAATATAGTTAGCCAAGATACAATTAACTTGCAGATCTGTTTTATTTATATGGGCTTATCTGTATTTTCTGATATTGCACATTATGAAATATTATTCAATTAAGTCAAGTAGTATATGAATTTAGATGAAGTTTTAAATTATCGTCGCTCTGTACGGGTATATGATAAAGAAAAGGAAATAGATACAGAGAAAGTAAAGCATTGCCTGGAATTGGCAACTTTGGCTCCCAATAGTTCTGATATGCAACTATGGGAGTTTTATCACATCACACAGCCTGAATTGATGGCAAAGGTATCAAGAGCTTGTCTTGACCAAAAAGCAACTTCCACGGCTTCGCAGATTGTTGTTTTCGTCACACGTCGTGACTTGTATCGGAAGCGGGCGAAATTCGTTCTTGATTTCGAGACAGGAAATATACGGCGGAATAGTCCTATAGACAGGCATGAGAAACGTATTAAAGACAGAAAACTGTACTATGGGATATTGATGCCGTTTGTTTATGCCCGTTTCTGCGGTATCTTAGGACTTTTCAGAGTACTACTTGCTAATATTATCAGCATTTTCCGCCCTATGATGCTCGAAGTATCTGAAGGTGATGTGCGTGTGGTGGTACATAAATCCTGTGCGCTTGCTGCTCAAACATTTATGATTGCTATGGCGAACGAAGGATATGATACCTGTCCCTTGGAAGGCTTGGATAGCCGACGGCTCAAAAGGTTGCTTAAGTTGCCTCATGGTGCTGAAATAAATATGGTAGTTTCTTGTGGAATCCGGAATGGAAATAAAGGAATTTGGGGAGAACGGTGCAGGGTACCGTTTGAGGAAGTTTATCGTAAGATTTGATGTTATTGAAATTTTCATATTTATAGAGTTTGAGTATTACTTTCTTTCTTCTTTCACTAACTTCCTCCACCTCTGAAATGCTTTTATCAGGCTCTCTTCCTGTACCAGTTCCACCATTTCATAGTGTTCCACAAATAGTGCCATTGACTTCTTGAACATCACCCCCTTATTGAACTTATTGTCCAGCAGAAACGAATAGAGTTCCGCCTTCATTTCCGTTTCGATTTCCTTTTCTATGATCAATGCGCTTTCTTTCCCTATATAATTATACGTTTCGGGATTCTTTCCATAGGCTGGATTGGGCATTACGAACGTGATATTTCCTGTTTCTTTCCAGGATGCTTTGAGTGGATGCGGGACGGACAGGCGGTGTAGGAAATGATAGACAGGAGTGATGTGGGAGAGACGGATGGGAACCGGTTTTGGGGGAGAGGACGGCGAAGAAGGCGAGGGGCGACTTTCGGATTCGGGTTCTAGACTTTGCGCGTAGCGTACGTACATATACCTCGCCAGATACGGCTTGATGGTAATCGTAACTGTAACCATGGGATTTCAATTCTTAATTGTAAATAAATATTATATGCATCAGACCGCTTCAGGTCATGAATTCCGTTTTGTTTGTTGAGAAAAATCCCATGGGTTACGGGGACGGAATTCTGCTTTTATAAGAAATTGAGAATCAAGTAGTTACAAATGCCTCTTTTTGGTTTAAAACCAAAGGGCCGTTCCTTTAAAACCAACGCCCCGTTTCTTTAAAACCAAGAGGATGTTTCCCGGTGAGAAACGAGCGATTAGTTAAAAACCGAAGTGCAAAGCTAGAGTGAATATTCGTATTTTTCAAAATGGAGAAAATGCCGGTTGATATTAATGTGTAATGAAATAAGAACCTTTTGCTACCAATTAAATTTGCGCGTATATACGCGGAAGGCGATGTCAATATATAGTACAGTAATTGTACACAGCGTATTTAACAAAGTTTATTACAGTCGAATCACTTCCCTGCGTCATTCACTGCCTTCTGATTCTTTTATAACTTGCTCACATCCTTTATTTTGCGTTTACAAACAATCTCCGTGTATGCCTGTTTGGAAAGACATGCGCATATCGCGCGGATATAAAATCGTGAAATTATGGATAAAGAAGAAATTGTAAATGAAAGGATGGTTACCGGCTTTCCCATTTGTATGTCAGCCATTATCAGAGAACTGGAGGCTGCGGGAAAATATGCCGCCGTGCATACGTATAGCTGTACGCTGCGTTCCTTTACGGAGTTTTCCGGTGATACGTCAGGACTGCTGCCTGTATGCGAGTTGTTTACTCCTGGTCGTCTGAAAGCCTATCAGGAGTGGCTTTTAAGCAAGTCATTGAGCTGGAACAGCATTTCCACCTATATGCGTACCTTACGTGCGGTATTCAACCGTATCTTTCCCGTGGGCAGTTCCGGATATATTCCCGGTCTTTTCAATGATGTGTATACGAAGGTGGAATCCCGTACCAAACGTTCCTTGACGCAGAAACAGATGCGTCTGCTTTTGGAGAGTGATATAGGCTTATTGCCTGAGGATACGGGACGCTCGCTTGCTTATTTTCTGCTGATGTTCCTTTTCCGTGGGATGCCATTTATTGATCTTGCCCATTTGCGTAAACGTGACGTTCAGGGTAATGTGATTGTTTATTGCCGTCATAAGACCGGACGTCAAATGACAGTCCGCATTCCCAAGGAGGCTTTACCGTTGATGAAGAAGTTTTCCGACAGGCGTCCGGGTTCTATTTACCAATTCCCCATTCTGGATAGTAGTTTGGGTAACGGGGTGGCACTTCACCGTTGCTATCTGGATGCCTTGCGCAGCTTTAACGGTCGTTTGGTGAAAGTTGGTTCGTTACTCTTGCCGGGTGTGAAGTTGAGTTCTTACACCGCAAGGCATACGTGGGCTACATTGTCCTATCATTTGGGTACTCCTGTTGGGATCATCAGTGAAGCGTTGGGGCATTCTTCCGTTCGTGTCACTGAAACTTACCTTAAGCCTTTTGCCGGGGAACGGATAGACCGGGCGAATTATAAACTAATTACTTCGGTTGTGAGGCGGGATTTAGCTAAAAGTGTGATTTGTAATACGCTGTATACCAGTGATTAGTGTGGTGTATTACTTACCAAGCAATGGAATATTTCCGGTGACAAAGTTGAAAATATTTTTCCATTAAACCAAATAAAACGCTAATTTTTATGTCAAGGCACTAAAAAATCTTCATAAACAGAGACACAAACCCTGAAAACACAATATTGCCCACTGCTACCACTTAAAAAAGTGTATAAAGCCTGCCATCCATCTTTGACTCTTCAAAAACGGACTGTACTTTTATTCACCTAATGTCTAAGCAAAGTGTCTTTTTTCAATCGACAGTCACTTGGAAAACGCCTTTTCCTATAGTTCTGAAAGTATAGTTACCATTACTTGGTAAGTAATAAACCTCTTTTCAACCTGTTACTTGGTAAGTAACAGTAACAATAAACAAAACAACAAATGCTAACAGTTCTGACACAAGCCGCTATATCCGTTTTACACGACATCTCATTAGGAGTATGTCTGCAATCAGCAAACTTCCAGTTATCGGAAGAAGAGTTAAGTATACTGCTCCACAAGTTAGAAGCCGAAGGACTCGTTCGACGCTTGCCCGAAGAGAAAGAGTCATACGAATTGTGCCGTCCCTTGTACGACCTCTCCCTGCTCGATGTGATCGAAGCGACAGGGGAACCGATTAATTGTAAATGTCCTACTCCCGAATCATTCTATACCCATCACGGTAGGATAGCCCACAAAATGGGTGTTGTCAACCACATGATACGCGTGTTTCTAGGTGATATAAAACTTTCTGATTGGTAACCGATCGGAAAACAACCAGCTTATGACTATAATTAATGTACATATAAAACAGTTTCTCCTCAGTTGCGGAATGTTGTTTGCCATACTGTCAAGCTATGCACAGGAAAGATACAATCACAATATATACGTGCAAGATACGCTCAGCAAGCCGATGGTACTCCAATTCCGTATCAACGAGGCTGTAGTGGATAGCGAATACATGGATAATGCCCGTACCCTCCGTTATCTGGATGAAATATTCTCCAACTTCAGTCTGACGGAACGAATCGACTCTATCCATATCCTGTCTTTTGCCTCGCCCGAAGGCAGGCGAGAGTATAACGAACGCTTGGCCCGGCAACGCTCGACAGTCGTAAAGGACTATCTGATATGGAAATACTCGAATCTTGTCCCATCCCGCATCCATCCCCGTCCACAGGGTGAGAACTGGAAAGAGCTCCGAGAACTGATAGCCGGTGACAAACGACTCCCCAACCGGAAAGAAGTGCTGAAAATCATAGACCGTACTCCTGACACCGATCGTTGCAAGGTATTACTGAAAGAACTGAACGGAGGAAGTACCTACCGATATATCCGAGACAGATTACTGCGTTATCTGCGTAATGCTTCCCTCTGTATAGTATGGATGCATCCGGACAGCCTGTCCGCACTTCCCACAGCTACCCCTTTGGATATAAACGGCTTGAGGGATAGAAATGACAGAAGTACTATTCTTCCACGTCTACAAGGAAATTCAGTAGCTCCCCCCTGCCACCATCCTCTTTTCGCCTTGAAAACAAACTTACTGTTCGATGTCGCAATGATGCCGAACATAGAGCTTGAGATACCGATTGGCAGACGCTGGTCTGTGAATGCCGAGTATATGTTCCCGTGGTGGTTGTTCGATGGTGACAAATATTCCATGCAAATATTGATGGGCGGGCTGGAAGGCCGCTACTGGCTAGGCAGTAAGGAAAAACGGATAAACTCGGAAGTGCTTACCGGACATTTTCTCGGACTGTATGCCGGAGGCGGCAAATACGACCTGCAATGGAAAGAAGACGGCTATCAAGGAGAATTTTTTATCGCTGCCGGCATCAGCTATGGCTGGGCGACACGTATTGCCCGCAACCTGCATCTGGAACTTAATATCGGTATCGGTATGCTCCGAACTGATTATCGTTACTACCATGCCCGTGATAACTACCAAACTTTACTGTGGCAAAATAATGGGCGTTACACCTGGTTCGGACCGACAAAGGCGAAAATCTCGCTGGTATGGCTGCTGAACCGCAAGGTGAAAATAAAAAAAGGAGGCACAAGATGAATAAGGCACGTAAATTCTGCATGAATCAATATATATGGTACATCTGTATCCTCCCCTTCCTATTGACGGCTTGTGACCGCCGCGAACTGACCTACTATGAAACAGCGGAAGTGACTCTCACCGCCGACTGGAGCCAATCTGGTTTGGAAGGTGAAGACAATTACGGAGCCACCGCTATTTTTTATCCTAAAACCGGCGGAGAACCTAAAATAGTGCTGATGGGCAACCGCAACCGGGCTATCGCCCTACTGCCTGAGGGACACTACAGCGCAGTGCTGTTCAACCGCTCATTCGATGATTTTAGTGCGATAGGCTTCCGTGGAATAAACTCTTTTAATACAATTGAAGCCTATGCCCGGCAAGTGGAAAACCGCAGTACTCCTGAAACCATCGTCAGTTCTCCCGATAAACTGGCAGTAGCGGTAATAGAAGAATTTGAGGTAACGGAAAACATGCTGGGTAACAATTATACTCCTGTCTCTTCCCAAAGTAAAAAAGAGATTTCGCAGGATTGCTCCCTACACTTCGTCCCCCTTGAACTGACCTGCACGGTTAAAGTGAAAATAAACATAGACGGGCTGAACAATGTCAGGAAAGCTACTTGTCGGTTGAGTGGAGTTCCCGTTTCCGTCTTCCTTGCTACCGGGCATTCAAGTAGCGAACGGGTGACACAGGAGTTTCCCGTTGGTAATCCCGTTTTCAATGAAGACGATTACCCCAAAGGGAGTCTTACAGGACAGTTCAATGTCTTCGGCTTCAGCAAGACGGAAGAACATAACGTGGAAACCGTCTTTCTATTGGTAGATGAAAAAACCGAAATTTCTCAATCGTTGGTTCATGTTCATATTACCGAATCAACCGACGAAACTGGCACGATTATAGTGAATGTAGAAGCAAGTACCCCGGAGAAACTTCCCGATGTCGAACAAGAAGATGGTTCGGATTCGGGCTTCAACGCCGACGTTGACCAGTGGGGCAAGGAAGAGAATACAGAATTTCCCTTGTAAAACGGTACCGGGATATATTGATTAACATATATAACGCTAATAAACAAAGACAAACGCATAGGAAGTATTACTTAATTAACAAAAACAATATGAAAGCAAGAAATTTTCTGATGGTTGTATCAGCACTGTCGATAGCAGGCTGTTCGCAGAACGAGGTTACGGAAATGAGACAGGACACAAATCCTGTACTGGGATTCAATGTGTATACGGGCGTGCCGACCAGAGGTACGGACGTTTCGACTACAACAATGCAAGGTACGTGTGACGCCACGCACTTCGGCGGATTCGGCATTATGGGCTATTATACCGGCAGCAAAGCATGGGATACCGCCAAAGGAGATGTGGCACCCACTTTCATGTATAACCAAAAGGTGACGTGGGATGCAACCCTAAACAGCGGTACAGGTGAATGGACCTACAGTCCCAAAAAATACTGGCCAAACAATACAAACGATAAAGTCTCTTTCTTTGCCTATGCCCCCTATGAGGAAACCGGCAATAATGGAAGCAGGGTAGGCATCGTTCCTTCCGGTATAACGGATACCGGAATACCCAGCATCGAATTTACACTAAAAAACAAAGATAATCTGGATAAGATGGTGGACCTTGTGGTAGCCGATGCGCTCGATAAGACTTATAATGACGGAACCATCGGATTCCAGTTTGCCCACACTCTCTCCAAAATGGGATTTAAAGCCAAACTGGGTGACGACTATGCCGACCTGGACGGAGACAATAGTTTCGTATATATTACCCACATGTGGATTGTAGGCAAAGACGGAAGCATGTCTATGCAAACTCCCGCACAAGTCAACAGCAACTCCAAATTCTATACTAAAGCTAAATGGGCAGATTTGCACTGGAATTATGAATCCGAGTATACAGAGATTCCTACAGCGGATTTCAGCATCGAAAAAATTATGAATATGGATGCGGAGAAAATCACCGAAATATGGGAAGATGGTTCGACAAACTCCGTTTCAGGAATCAAGCTGGTAAGAGCCAATAAAGATACCCCGAAAGACTTATTCAAAACCAACCAGTTCCTTTACCTGATTCCGGTAAACGATACTGATAAGACAGTAGCTGCAGAGGGCCAGGGCGGATGTGAAGAAGGTGACATCATGATCGGCTTCCATTATGACATTGTTACTAAAATAGTAGGCAGTTCTCCAGCTAAATATTCAGTGAGCCATTTTGAGACTTCTGTTCCGCTTCCGGCACATCACATGAAACGTGGTAAATGGTACACCTATACATTTACCATCAACCTGAGAGAAATTAAAGTGAAGGCTGAAACAAGTGTTACCCCGTGGGGTACGGCAGGTGATGGCTTCACAATGGAGTAAACCACGATCCCTCTCCAAGCCCGGACAAGGTTGAATGTCCTTTTCCGGGCACATGATAATTAAAAAAGAATTGTAGAAAAAGTAATGTTCTTGAAAGCATAAAGATGATAAAAATAAACCTGTTGAACCGGATTCTTTCCGTTGCGGCCATTCCGTTATTCTTTTCTTGCGGAACAAACGAAACGGAAGAGATTCTTTCCTCCCGTCCTCTTGATTTTTCCACCACGGTGACGGGGACTTCCCATAACGCTGCATCTCACGATAGGGTTACCCGGGCAGGAGATATCACCACTGCCAACCTTCAATCAATGGGAGTGTTCGCCTACTTCACTCATGGAGATTTTGAGGAATCTTCTTCTACTCCCGGTTTCATGTACAACCAACTTGTAAGTAAACAAATGGGAGGTAACTGGACATACAATCCGGTAAAATACTGGCCGAACAACCTGAACGATAAAGTCAGTTTCTTTGCCTATGCACCACACAATGCTACAGGAGTAACCCTCTGTAGCAACACCAATATAGGATATCCTTATCTGACTTACACAGTGCCTGCGGCAGAAGCCAACCAAACGGATTTATTGGTATCCGTACCGTTACTCAACAAAAATGGAGAGGAACTGAACTTTACCATGAAACATACCCTTGCGAAAGTAAATATCATCGTAAAAGACGAGGAAAGTGACGACACTCCCAAAGTGTTGGACAGTTTCACCCTGAAAGCAAAGGGGAAAGGTAAACTGACTTATACGACAAGCGGATTCAACTGGAATACAGACGGTTCTCCTACCACTACATATACTATTTCTAAAAACAATTTCAACGTAACAAAAGGAAGTACAACCACCGTTGCTTCCCTCTACCTGATACCTGATAAAACAAATGCTACCTTCTCCATGAAATACACTATACACGGCACTATCGAGACAGGAGGCACTGCCCCTACACGCACGATAACCGTTACAGACAAGATGATGCCGGAAGCATCCGAATGGAAAGCAGGTGAAGAAGTGAATTATACGATTACTATTAAAAAGACAGGAGTGGAAATTGACACAGACACCAGTAACTGGTGGGAGGAAGACACAAGCAACAATGCAGAAATAAAAACTTATATTGCCGGGGACTTAAAACTAGGAGACTATTATTACACCGATGGCACATATAGCGATGGAGGATTACGTGCAGAAAATATGACTACCGGAATTTGCACCTTTGCAAACCCTTTATCCAAACCGGAAACCGGAAAAACTTGTATAGGAGTTGTATTCTATGCAGGAAGGCATCCCAAAGACGACTGTGTTTATGCTACTAAAGCAGGAATCAGCATGAAAGAAGTGCATGGCTATGTTGTTTCGTTAACTGATTTGGGAATAGCTAATGATACTAAAGGGGGAGGGTGGGTTTATTATGATAATTATGGTGGCTTTGAAGCAGAAGAAGTTCTATATTTAGTAGGAACTCCAACTGATACCGATGATTATAGAGGATATTCCAATACACTTTTGATTGAACGTACCGCCAAAGAAAGAGGAGTTTGGGATAAAGGTATTTATCTTCCTAACAAAGTATTGAACAATTATAGTCCGCTCGCACCTTCTGCTACCAGTGGGTGGTATATGCCTTCAGCCGGACAAATGCTGGATTTATATAAATATAAAGCAGCACTTAAAGTTGTTCTGGACCAATTAGGTAAGACACTGGTAGGAAGTAGCGCCAATAACGGCACTTATTGGACAAGTACCGAAACCGGCTCAGATACAGCATACAAGTTTGACAGATTTCGTCTAAATAGCGGATTTCTAAATTCCTATTGGAAAGGAGGCCGTGATGCCACCCGTCCCGTCTTCACCTTTTAATATACCCTCTAAAAAGATATAGCTATGGCAAATAAACCAATCATACTACATATCGCTTTCATACTTCTATTATTAAACTCATGCACGAGCGAAACCGAAATACCCGTTTCGCCCAATACGCTGACACTGGAAATAAAAGCAGAAAACTTTTTCCCTACAGACAATTCAACCACCCGTACAACCGACAAAGGTTATGAAACATTTTTCACAGATGGCGACAAAATAGGAATTACCATCGTAAAAGGCGGAAAGATAGTGGACAAAATAAATAATATCCCCGTCACCTACAACGTCAGCACCGAACAATGGGTTACCGATGGCACTCATCCCCTCTATGCCTATGACGACGCTACCTATCTGATTTACTATCCATATGATTCAGCAATAACCGGTGCCGTGAGCGAAGCTGATTTGGCCGGCAAACTAAGTAGCTTTATCCCGAATGCCGACCAAAGCACACGGAAAAACTTCGCCGCCTCCGACCTGATGATAGGCACAGGCACCCTATCCGGCACAGAACTGAAAGTTACATTGCAACACTACATGTCCCTCGTTGTACTCTGCCCGCAAGGCAACAAATACATAGCAGGAGATTACGAATATCACAGTTTGTACACCTCAATCACCTCACTTCAGGCAGGAGGCGTCACAGCCGGTTACGAACCGGGAGACGGAACGCTCTGCTTCATCCTTCCTCCGTCAGTATCTACCGATATAGCAATATCTTACACCACAGCCGAAAGCAGAACTCCGTCTTATACCCTTACAATGACCCCGACAAAAGGGAAATACAGCAAAATCAACCTCACCACAGGATCCAGTATAACTCCCTCCACTATCACTTTGGGCGACCGCTACATGGCGAACGGTGCTATCGTGCCTAAAGACGCCAACATGACAGATAGTTGGAAAAAGAACTGCCTTGGTCTTATTTTCAGCCTCGCCACCAGCGACATCGACCGGGGACATGGCTGGACGCACGGGTATGTGATGGCCGCCAAAGAAGAAAACTTCCCGAACGATATAATGACTAAATGCTGGAGTACTAATTCAAATTACGACGAACCTTTCTTGATAAATTGCGTTGACCTTTCTCTATCTCGTGCCAATAAGGAGGGATATACGGAGACGGAAGCCTTGATCGATTCTTATGCTTCGGATGACCGCTATGGAGTGGTACAGCAGATATTGTATTACCGCAAACAAAACCCTTGTATGTCTAATGCAATCTATAGTTCCTGGTATGTGCCTAGTTGTGGACAATGGTATGATATACTGACGAATCTGGGAGAGATCAATATGGAATCGTTTTCAAATTATAATGGAGGATGGGAAGGAACCTCCGATGCGCGTGGTACTATAGAAACTAAAATGAATGCAGCCGGAGGTACTTTCAGCTTAAATTCGGGCAGTAGTACTTGCAGTGCCTTTTTTCACTGTAGCTCGGAAAGTAGCACAACACACAATTGGAGTATGCGTTTTGATGACAGAAAAAGTACATTCTTAACCCCATTAGGAAAAAGTGTAATAGGTGACAGCAACAAAGGATCGGAGTATGGTCGGAAGTTCCTTCGCCCAGTATTGGCTTTCTGAGCAATATTAGAACAAAAGTAGATTTATTAATGTGACTATATTGTTTGTTTTGTAGTACACTTCTGTGTCCGGCGGGGCAGGAAGTGTACTTTTGTACATTATATAAACTGCTATGGAGGTCTTGTTTGGGAATCGCAGACTGAAACTTGCTTAAAAATCGGAAGCTATGACAATGGAGTATAAAAATAATGGTTATCTTTGAATAATTAAAAATGAAGAATAATGATGGATGGCATAATGCGTAAACTTCCTATTGGGATACAGACTTTTGCGGAAATCCGTGAAGAAAATTATCTCTATGTAGATAAAACAGCTTTTGTATGGCGGATAGCTAATACAGGTAAACCTTATTTTTTAAGTCGTCCCCGACGTTTTGGCAAAAGTCTTCTTCTTTCCACTTTCGAAGCATATTTTGAGGGTAAGAAAGAATTGTTTGAAGGACTTACCATTGCTGAACTGGAGAAAGAATGGAAGAAGTATCCGGTGTTGCATTTGGATTTGAATGCGGAAAAATACGATTCACCTCAAGCTTTGGTTGAGATTCTTAGCCGACATTTGACACAATGGGAGGTGAAATATGGAAAAGGAGAGGATGAGGAAACTCTTTCCGGACGCTTTGCAGGAGTGATTCGTCGTGCCAGTGAACAGACTGGTTGTGGAGTAGTGGTATTGGTGGATGAATATGATAAACCCCTGTTGCAGGCTTTGGGGAATGATTCTCTGTTGGATGATTACCGTAAGACTCTGAAGGCTTTTTATGGAGTGCTGAAGAGTTCAGACCGCTATCTGCGTTTTGTTTTTCTCACAGGAGTCACTAAGTTTGCACAAGTCAGTGTGTTCAGTGATTTGAATCAGTTGAATGATATTAGCATGAAACCCCAGTACGCAACAGTTTGTGGTATTACACAGCGAGAACTGGAAGTGACTTTTGCTCCGGAATTGAACCGGTTGGCAGAAGCAAACGGATTGACCTATGAAGAGACATTGAATAAAATGACGGCTCTATATGACGGTTATCATTTCTGTGAATTTGCAGAAGGTGTATTCAATCCGTTCAGTGTGCTAAATGTTTTTGACGGATATAAATTTAGTAACTATTGGTTTCAAACCGGTACGCCTACTTTCCTTGTCGAACTGCTTAAAGAGAGCGAATATGATTTGCGCACTTTGATAGACGGAATAGAAGCCAGTGCTTCCTCATTTACAGAATATCGGGTGGATGCCAATAATCCGATTCCATTGATTTATCAGAGTGGTTATTTGACTATCAAAGACTATGACAAGCGTTTTGGAAACTACTTGCTGAAATTCCCCAATGATGAAGTACGCTATGGTTTTATGGATTTCTTGGTTCCCTATTACACATCAGTAGTAGACGATGAACGGGGTTTTTATATAGGTAAGTTTGTCCGTGAATTGGAGAGTGGAGAGGTTGATGCCTTCCTTAATCGTCTGCAGGCCTTCTTCGCCGATTTTCCTTACGAACTGAGTGATGCGACCGAACGCCATTATCAGGTTGTGTTCTATCTGGTATTTAAACTGATGGGACAATTTACCGATGCGGAAATTCGCAGTGCCCGCGGACGTGCGGATGCAGTAGTAAAAACGCCTAAATATATATATGTATTCGAATTTAAGCTGAATGGGACTGCCGAGCAGGCTTTGCAGCAGATTGATGAAAAAGGCTATCTGATTCCTTATCAGGCAGACGGACGTGAAGTAGTGAAAGTAGGAGTGGAGTTCAGTGCGGAGAAAAGGAATATTGGACGATGGTTGCTTTAACCAGATAACAATTAATATTAGAGTGAATCCTATTAGATAATCAGATTTGCGGAGATATGCCTGGCATATCTCCGTTTTAGTTTACATAAACCGCCGGAGTAAAGGGATGAACGATGCTTACCGACGTGATTTAATCGAATTCTAATAAATGAAATTTATTTTTTCTTGATTATACAAATAGTACAAGAGAATCTTCTTCTCCGGTCTTATTTTTTATATTCCGCAACATTTCTTTCCTTGAGTCATAGTATTAGTCATCTTTCGAAACATTGATTGTTTGTATCCGACATGGATGGAGTTTGGCTAGTCCCCAAATATACGGATATTTGTGAAGTGAGATTTCACTATCAAAAGTATTGGTCCTTTCGGACCGGCCGCCTGTGAAGGTAGCTCTATTGTTTGTTTTGTTTGTGTTTGGTGCATCTTTTTTCAAGCGAGAAAGAAGATGCACTATTTATATCTATCTACCTTGACTATCGGATATTGAATGAAAATTTGCCTATGAAACAGATAAAGCATACATTTGAAGAAAAAAAAGAAGATGGGCGGGAAAGCATCAATGTGGAACTTATGGCACGGCTGTCACAAATGGAGTGAAGGCTGCCGCCACTGCTATGTATATCGTACGGATGGCAAATATGGAAAAGACAGTTCGGTGGTGACAAAGACGGAAAAGTTCGGTTTGCCTTTGCAGAAGAAAAAGAATGGAGAGTATAAGATACCCTCGGGAAATTTAGTATATACCTGTTTTACCTCTGATTTTCTGATTGAAGATGCGGATGAATGGCGTGCCGAAGCATGGGAAATGATGCGGATACGGCAGGACCTTCATTTTATGTTTATTACGAAGCGGATAGACAGACTGCAACAGTGCCTGCCACCGGATTGGGGAGATGGATACGACAATGTGACAATTTGTTGTACAATGGAGAATCAGGACAGAGTCGATTATCGCTTACCTATTTATAAAGAAAGTCCTATTAAACATAAAATTATTATCTGTGAACCCCTTCTTAGTCAGATTGATTTCAGGGGAGAACTGGAAGGATGGGTAGAGCAGGTAGTGGCAGGAGGAGAGTCCGGTAAGGAAGCCCGCGTTTGCAATTATGACTGGGTGTTGGACATCCGCCGTCAATGTGTGGAAGCTCATGTCGGTTTCTGGTTCAAGCAGACAGGAAGTTATCTGTTGAAAGACGGACATGAGTATAAAGTCGCCCGACAGTTCCAGCACTCACAGGCGAGGAAAGCGGAACTGAATTATACTCCCGAAAAATAACGAAAGAACAAACAGGAATAAGGGAATGCGAAGGCTGTCGGACAGCTTTCGCATCCCTTTATTGAGTACAAAATATGGATAATCACGTCTCTCCTTAAAGAGATAGTGTGTAAATTTTAAAATTATCCATATTAAATGAGACAGATAAAGCTGTTATTTCTTTTAGCTTCCGCCTCCGTCACGGGAGTATTTGCGCAGAGCAATGGGCTGACGGATATGAGTCAGAGCCGTTATGCAAAGATGGCGAATACCGGAATTGATGCCGTACACTGGACGAATGGATTCTGGGGAGAGCGTTTTAATATATTTAGCGGAACTTCCTTGCAGAGTATGTGGAATACATGGAACACGCCGGAAGTTTCTCATGGTTTCCGTAATTTTGAGATTGCTGCCGGTGTATGCAAGGGAGAACATTGGGGACCTCCGTTCCATGATGGAGATATGTACAAGTGGATGGAAGGAGTCGCTTCTGTGTATGCTGTCAATAAAGATCCGGAACTGGACAAGTTAATGGACAACTTTATTGCTTGTGTCGTAAAAGCCCAACGTGCAGATGGTTATATACATACGCCGGTTGTTATAGAAGAACTGAATAAGGGAATAGACAGCCATACACTGGCTGATTCCCAACAACAAACAGTGATTGGTACGAAAGTTGGCTCTGAGGACGAAAAAGGTGCATTTGCCAATCGGTTGAATTTTGAAACGTATAACCTGGGACACCTGATGATGGCAGGTATCGTTCACCACCGTGCTACCGGAAAAACAACTCTTTTTGATGCTGCCGTGAAAGCTACGGATTTCCTTTGTCACTTCTATGAGACGGCTTCTGCCGAGTTGGCACGCAATGCTATTTGCCCTTCGCACTATATGGGAGTGGTGGAGATGTATCGTGCTACAGGAAATCCCCGTTATCTGGAACTTTCAAAAAACCTGATTGACATTCGCGGTATGGTAGAAAGTGGTACGGATGATAATCAGGACCGTATCCCTTTCCGTGACCAATATCGTGCAATGGGACATGCCGTACGTGCCAATTACCTGTATGCAGGTGTGGCAGATGTGTATGCGGAGACGGGTGAACAACAACTGATGAAGAACCTGACTAGTATCTGGAACGATATTGTCACCCGAAAGATGTACGTGACCGGAGCTTGCGGTGCTTTGTATGACGGCACCTCACCGGATGGAACGTGCTATGAACCGGATAGCATTCAGAAAGTGCATCAGAGCTATGGTCGTCCGTATCAGTTACCGAACAGTACGGCACATAATGAAACCTGTGCCAACATAGGTAATATGCTGTTCAACTGGCGTATGCTGGAAGTGACGGGAGATGCCAAGTATGCGGAGCTTGTGGAGACTTGCCTTTATAATAGTGTATTGAGTGGCATAAGTCTGGATGGAAAGAAGTATTTCTATACGAATCCTCTTCGTATCAGTGCCGATCTGCCTTATACACTCCGTTGGCCGAAAGAACGGACGGAATATATCAGTTGTTTCTGTTGTCCGCCCAATACATTGCGTACGCTTTGTCAGGCGCAGAATTATGCTTATACATTGAGTCCGGAAGGGATTTATTGCAACCTGTACGGTGCAAATACATTGACTACAAACTGGAAGGACAAGGGGGAACTTGCTTTGGTGCAGGAAACGGACTATCCTTGGGAAGGCAATGTACGTGTAACGTTGAACAAAGTGCCCCGTAAAGCAGGTGCTTTCTCCCTCTTCTTCCGTATTCCGGAATGGTGCGGGAAAGCTGCGTTGACAGTGAACGGTCAACCGGTATCCATGAATGCCAAGGCAAATACCTATGCGGAAGTGAACCGTACATGGAAGAAAGGAGATGTGGTAGAACTGGTCATGGATATGCCTGTTTGTCTGCTCGAAGCTCATCCGTTGGCAGAAGAAATCCGTAATCAGGTGGTAGTGAAACGTGGTCCGTTGGTTTACTGCTTGGAGAGTATGGACATTGCAAATGGAGAAAAGATCGATAACATCTTGATTCCTGCCGACATAAAGCTGACTCCGAAGAAAACGACGATTGAAGGCAGTTCGATAGTAGCCCTGGAAGGGAAAGCGCGTCTGGCATCGTCTGAGTCTTGGGAAGGCGTGCTTTATCGTCCGGTTGTCCAAGCAGAGAAAACAGTGGATATTCGTCTGATTCCTTATTATGCATGGGGAAACAGAGGTAAAGGAGAGATGACAGTCTGGATGCCGCTAGCAAGATAACCCATTGTAAAAAAGAAAAATGAAAAAGTTATTAGTAACAACTATATGCCTGCTGGGTGCACATCTGCTGTCAGCAGGTGAAATCTGGATTTCGCGGCAGGGGAATGATCTCAATGACGGTACACGTCCCTCTCCGAAAGCGACGTTGACTTCTGCTTTGCGCCAGGCACGCGAATGGCGCCGGACAGATGATGAACGGGTGCGGGGAGGAATTACGATCTGCATGGAAGGCGGTACGTATCCACTCTATGAACCGGTGTTTATTCGTCCGGAAGACAGCGGGACGGAGGATTCTCCCACGGTGATCCGCCCGGTAGCTGATGAAAAAGTGGTATTGAGTGGCGGCATCCGGATCGGTGGATGGAAGAAGCAGGGAAAACTGTGGGTAGCGGATGTGCCCATGTTCAACGGGCGGCCATTGGATTTCCGTCAGTTATGGGTGAATGGGAAGAAAGCTGTTCGTGCCCGTGACGTAGAGGATTTTGAGAAGATGAACCGCATTTGCAGTGTGGATGAGAAGAATGAGATTCTTTATGTTCCTGCGGTTGCCATACGCAGACTGATAGACGGAAAAGGGGCTTTGAAGGCCAAATACGCAGAGATGGTATTGCATCAGATGTGGTGTGTGGCCAATCTTCGTATTCGTTCTGTCGAACTGGCTGGAGACAGTGCCGCAATACGTTTTCATCAGCCGGAGAGCCGGATTCAGTTTGAGCATCCCTGGCCGCGTCCGATGGTAACGACAGATGGGCATAATTCTGCTTTTTATCTGACGAATGCCCGTGAACTACTGGATGTAGCGGGAGAATGGTATCACGACATAGATGCCCGTAAAGTCTATTATTATCCTCGGGAAGGAGAGAAGTTGCAGGATGCCGGCACGGAAGTGATAGTGCCTGCCATAGAGACATTGATACAAGTAAAAGGGACGTTCGACCGTCCTGTTTCACATATCCGTTTTGAGAAAATCACGTTCTCTCATACGACTTGGATGCGTCCGTCTGAGAAAGGCCATGTTTCTCTTCAGGCGGGAATGTATCTGACAGACGGTTATCGTATTGACCCGAAAATGGAACGGGACTATCTGAATCATCCCTTGGATAATCAAGGATGGCTGGGACGTCCTGCCGCAGCTGTAAGTGTGGCTGCTGCCAATCAGATAGACTTTGAGCGCTGCCGGTTCGAGCATTTAGGCTCAACCGGACTGGATTATGAAGAAGCCGTGCAGGGCGGTGTCGTTCGTGGCTGTCTTTTCCGTGATATTGCTGGGAACGGACTGGTGGTCGGCAGTTTCTCTCCGGCTGCCCATGAAACACATTTGCCTTATGACCCTACCGACCTTCGGGAAGTATGTGCGCATCAACAAATCAGTAATTGCTACTTTACCGAAGTGGGTAATGAAGATTGGGGATGTCTTGCAATCCTTGCGGGGTATGTGAAAGATATTAATATAGAACACAATGAAATCTGCGAAGTTCCTTATAGCGGCATCAGCCTTGGCTGGGGCTGGACGCAGACAGTGAACTGTATGCGTAACAACAGAGTGCACGCGAATCTGATTCATCACTATGCAAAGCATATGTACGACGTAGCCGGAGTTTATACGCTGGGTTCGCAGCCGAAAAGTTATGTAACTGAGAATTGCGTACATAGCATTTATAAGCCAGGTTATGTACACGATCCCAATCATTGGTTTTATCTCTATACGGATGAAGGTTCTTCTTTTATCACTGTACGCGATAATTGGACAGAAGGGGAGAAGTATTTGCAAAATGCGAACGGTCCCGGAAATGTATGGGAGAACAATGGTCCGCAGGTGGATACAGTCATTCGTGAACGTGCAGGGTTGGAAGCCGGATATAGAGACTTGAAGAAATAAGAAAAATGAAAAAGAAATGCATGATACTTCTGGGTGCCTTGTCATTGACAAGCAGCACCTTTGCCCAAACTTGGATATGGTATCCGGGGGACTATGAAATCTGGCTGGGCAACCAGATGAACAACCGACGTACGGAACGTGGTGCTTTTTTTCCTCCTTTTTGGAAAACGGACAGTCATTATGTAGTCGTAGAGTTCAGCAAAGTATTGAATCTTTCCGAACCGGAAGAAGTGTTTATTGCTGCCGAGGGAACATATAATGTGAAGCTGGACGGGAAACTTCAGTTCGGAATGCCTGAAACTTTGCTGCTTCCGGCAGGAAAACATAGCCTGAATATTAAAGTATGGAATCAGGCAACGCCTCCCACTATCTATGTGAAAGGAAGGACGGTAAACTCTGATTCGTCCTGGCGGGTAACTTATGAAGATAAGGAATGGATCGATGAAAGCGGTAAGGCTAGTGACACATCTGCCACCATCTATATGGATGCCGGATGCTGGAACTTTGACGGTGCCACTCAACGCCCTTCCCAATTCAGCCTGATGCGTGAACCCCAGCAACCTGTCGCTAAAACAGAACAGCCGGAAGGAGGCATACTGTATGATTTTGGAAAAGAAACGTTCGGATTTATCACATTAAAGAATCTTTCGGGCAAAGGAAAGATTGACCTCTATTATGGTGAAAGTCCGGAAGAGGCGAAAGACAAAGCATATTGCGAAACATTGGATAAACTCCTGCTGGAGCCGGGACAGATCACTGATCTCGCTATCCGCAGCACATCTCCTTTGCATCATTCTGATAATGAATATACGCTGGAGAACAGCAAAGCATTCCGCTATGTGTACATTACTCACGAACCGGAAGTACAAATTGGTGAAGTATCCATGCAATATGAATATCTTCCCGAAGAATATCGTGGTAACTTCCGTTGTAACGACGAGGAACTGAACCGTATCTGGGAGGTGGGAGCATACACGATGCATCTTACTACACGCGAGTTTTTTATAGACGGTATCAAGCGCGACCGTTGGGTATGGAGTGGCGATGCCATCCAAAGTTATCTGATGAATTATTATCTGTTCTTTGACAGTGAGTCCGTGAAGCGTACCATCTGGTTACTTCGTGGAAAAGATCCGGTGACCAGCCATAGCAACACCATTATGGATTACACTTTCTACTGGTTCTTAAGCGTATATGATTATTATATGTATAGCGGTGACCGGCATTTCGTCAACCAGCTATATCCACGTATGCAAACAATGATGGATTATGTATTGGGACGTACGAATAAGAATGGTATGGTGGAAGGAATGTCCGGCGACTGGGTATTTGTGGACTGGGCAGATGGCTATTTAGACAAAAAGGGAGAACTTTCTTTCGAACAGGTTTTGTTTTGCCGGAGTCTGGAGACGATGGCACTTTGCGCAGACTTAGTCGGAGATAAGGACGGACAACAAAAATATGAGAAGTTAGCTTCTGCGTTAAAAGCAAAATTAGAGCCGGCTTTTTGGAATAATCAGAAACAGGCATTTGTGCACAACTGTGTGGATGGACGTCAGAGTGATGCCGTAACCCGATACGCTAATATGTTCTCTGTTTTCTTTGATTATCTGAATGCGGATAAGCAGCAGGCCATTAAACAGTCCGTTCTCCTGAATGATGAGATTCTGAAAATAACAACGCCTTATATGCGTTTTTACGAACTGGAGGCCCTTTGTGCTCTTGGTGAGCAGGAGACTGTAATGAAAGAAATGAAAGCTTACTGGGGTGGAATGTTGAAAGAAGGAGCAACCTCTTTTTGGGAGAAATATAATCCGGAGGAAAGCGGAACGCAGCATCTTGCCATGTATGGCCGCCCATACGGAAAGAGCTTGTGCCACGCTTGGGGAGCAAGTCCTATCTATCTGCTGGGTAAATACTATTTGGGAGTCAAACCAACGAAAGAGGGTTATAAAGAGTTTGCTGTCAGTCCGGTATTGGGAGGTTTGAAATGGATGGAAGGTACCGTACCTACTCCGAACGGAGACATTCATGTCTACATGGATAATAAAACCATTAAAGTGAAAGCCACGGAAGGAAAAGGTTATCTGACCATCCAGAGTCGCCGTCAGCCAAAAGCCAATATGGGAACAGTGGAGAAGGTTTCGGAAGGTGTATGGCGCCTTTGGATTGATTCTCCGGAAGAAAGGATTGTTACCTATCGGTTGTAGTCAGAGATTCAGATTGAAATAAGGCCTCCGGTTGTATTGCTATAGCGGCAATAGGCCGGAGGTCTTTCTATCTGTGCATTATCGCACTCTTTTTGTGCGTATATGCACAAAAAGAAGATATGCTGATAAATCCAAATCACTAGTATATAACGCTTTATGTTTTGGCACAGGATTTGAAGTATTCTTCTGCAAACAACAGAATATAATGAAAACACTAAAGTATGCATGGCGTTTCCTTGTGCGCTCCAAATCATATACAGTCATTAATATTGTCGGCTTGTCATTAAGTCTGGCGTGTACAATCATACTGGTACGTTATATTCATCAGGAGGCACGAGTAAATACTCATTGCATAGATGCTGAAAATGTATATATACCGCTTCGGGATATTGATGGGAATGTATATGCAGGTAGTGTATCAGATGGATATAGTGGAGCAGATACAGTTTTCTATTCTCCGGAAGCTGTGAAGGAAAAGGCCCGTTTTGTAACTTTCAGCAATGATAATGTTGCCATAAATGGAAAGCCGTATACCGTACAATTATTAGCGGCAGATACCGCTTTCTTTCATTTCTTCACGTATCCCCTCAGTGGTACACCAATGAAAGCTCCCAATGATGTACTTGTTACCCGCCAGTTTGCCGAGCGTGTATTTGGAAAGGAAAATCCAATTGGAGAAAAACTAAGTTATTCCGGTGGTCATCTTCTCACTGTCTGTGGTGTATTGGGAGAACCTGCATGTAAATCCTCGTTGACATTTGACATCGTTTTAAACCTCGAACTCAAGAATGGAGAAAGAGGATGGGGAAAGATGCTGGTTGAACTTATCCGTTTTATGCCGGGAGTGGATGTAGATGCCATTAACGCTATTAGTAATATTTACCGTCAGGCTGATGGCGGTTACCGTATACGTTATGATTTTATTCCTGTCAGTGAGCTTTATTGGAATAAGATATTAGCAGCAAAAGCCGATGCACCGGAAATGTGGCATTACAGCAGTCGATTTCATTTATGGGTACTGTCCTGTGTATGCCTGTTGCTCCTTTTAGCAGGTATTCTCAATTTCGTCAATATCTATTTGGTTTTTATGCTAAAGCGTTCCAAGGAGTATGGCATCAGGAAAGTATTTGGCATGAGAGGTCGTACACTTTTTCTTCAGTTATGGACAGAGAATGTCTTGATGGTACTCATCGCTTTATTTTTCGCATGGTTCTTTATAGAGATGTTTTCAGGATATGCCAATCGTTTGCTGGAAAGCAACGTTATGTATACAGCTTTCGATTGGCAGCTCTCTTTGGCAATATTTATATTGTTGCCACTGCTGACAACGATTTATCCTTATCTTAAATACAATTATTTGCCTCCAGTCGTGTCTATAAGTACGATTGGTACTTCACGTCAGTCAGTGAAAACACGCACCCTTTTCTTATTTGTGCAATATAGTATCACTCTTTTACTGATCATCTTATCGTTGTATTTTAGTAATCATCTTCATTTCCTGCTGAATACACCTCCGGGTTTCAAAACCGAAGGAATTTTATATGCTGACCTAATGCCAAAGCTTCCTAACCAATGGTGGGAGGATAGCCAGGAAATACAAAATAAGCGGTGGCATGACAGAGAAGTTATGGAACAGAAGCTGAATGAATGCCCATATATTGAACACTGGTTTGCCGGAGATACTGGTCGCGAAGGCATTTTATCGGCTGGTAGCATGTCAAGTATGATAAATGATAAGGGAGGAAAGTTAAATATGGCAATGATGTGGGTAACAGTGGATTTCTTTAAGTTATATGGATTACATATAGTTGATGGTTCATTGCCCGATGAAGTAAATGGACATGCCGATTATCTGGTAGCTATGAACAAAGCGGCATTAAAAGCTTTTGGTTATACTCGTCGGGAAGATGCATTCGTCAAAGGTGAAAGTTCACTTTGGAGTTCTATATCTAATGGTAAAATAGTAGAAGGTGGATTGTCATTGATGCCTGTACAGGCTATTATTGAAGATTATTACTCTGGACATTTGACTGCTGGTAAAAAGCCGATTATATATATGATATCCAGCGCAGGAATTAATGCCCAGTGTCAAATATCCTGTGTGCCGGGAAAAGAAAAACAATTAGTTGATTATCTTAAGAAATGCAGGGAAGACATATATAACTCTAATGAGTTCGATTACCGTTGGCTAAAAGATGATATTAGGGTACTGTATCAGGACGACCGCCGCATTGCAACTGTCTTCACCCTTTTTGCTACTATCTCTATATTTGTTTCCGCTTTGGGATTATTTGGTCTTTCGTTATTTGATATCCGCCAGCGATATCGGGAAGTAGCCATCCGGAAAGTGAATGGTGCCCGGCTCAGGAATCTTTATTCCATCCTGTTCCGCAAATATATATGGATTATAGGCGGTGCAACATTACTTACGATGCCATTATCATACTATCTGATATACATATATACATCAGATTTTGTGGTCAAAACTCCGGTAAGCATTTCTATCTTTGTGATAGCTTTGTTGGTTGTCGTAGCTATTTCCGCAGGTACATTGTTCTGGCAAGTGAATAAGGCGGCACGAATTAATCCTGCGGAGATTATAAAGACGGAATAAATCTGAATGGATGTATGAAAGAAGCATGGAGGACTTGACAAACCGCTTTTAATGTTGTATCTTTGTAAGTGAAAACCGGAAGTAAATGTCGATAACATTGATAATATAGACGAAAAATGAGCAATAATAAGTATAATATAATAACAGTTTGCAGGCATTCCCACTCCGGGTAATGCTTGTTGGATAGTCTGACACAAGCTAAGGGCTGCGATTCTTTATGGGAATTGCAGCCCTTTTTGTTGCTTAAAATTAATATTCCTTGCGGGAATAACGAAATCCTAGTTTATAATAAACTTGGGGGACGTTTATAATAAACGATGAAAGAATTTATTAATAAATGACTGGAAGTTACTGTATCATTAGTCAATGTCTTTCGTATAGATGTTGGTGCTGATTTTGAAAAGTTCTGTATCTTCTAAGTGAATCGATAAATTATTGATACATTACTCCCTTTCTCTTTTTATGTCATTGCACTGAATACCTTACGATGAATGCTTTCTTAAATCTATGTGATACAACACGTGTCTATGTAACGGATGCTCAGCCGGAACAAGCGGATGACCAAATTCTCTAACCCGTTCCATCCCTATTTTCTGCATCACCCTTTCCGAACGTTGGTTGGGAAGAGAAGTAAACGAGAACAATTCTTTGATATCTAAACTCTTACGAGCATACTCCAAACAAGCGGTTGCTGCTTCCGGAGCATAACCACGTCCCCAATATTCGTGCGCCAATCGCCAGCCGATTTCTATACCCGGAGCAAAATCAACGTCAAATGTGATCTGATGCAGTCCGGTATATCCCATAAAAGCATGATCTTCTTTACGTTCTACAGCATACAAGCCAAAGCCACAGGTCTGAAACTCATTTTGGATACGGTGATAAAAAGCAAGTGATTCTTCCGGAGTCAGCGGATGGAGAAAAAATTCCATAACATGAGGGTCGGCGTTCATGCGGGCAAAAGCCGGAATATCTTCTTCCTTCCAATCGCGGAGAATTAAACGGGATGTTTCTATGTAAGTCTGCATAATAATGGTAATAAATGAAGTGCAAAGATATACCTTTTTTCACTCATTTGTGTGGTAAGGAAGTGTAAACCAAAAACAGGAGCCTGCTCCTTCAGTTGAATCTACCCCGATTTCTCCTTCCATCTGTGTAATGATGCTTTTACAGATAGAAAGTCCCAGTCCCGTTCCCTGGACAAAATTGTTCAGTTTTACAAAACGTTCGAATACGCTGTTTATCTTGCTGGCAGGGATTCCAACGCCTGTATCGCGCACATAGAACCTTATTTTCTGAGAAGATATCTGTTCGTATCCCAAAGCGATAGTCCCCTCATGGGTGAACTTTAGTGCATTATTTATAAAGTTAGTGATCACCTGCATAAACCGGTTCTTATCTGTATAGATATGGCATTCGGGGATTTGTTTTTCAAAAAGGAGCTTGATATTTCCTTTCACTTTCATACCAGTGGACTTGATAATTTCAGAGCAGACCTCATTTACATCCAAGTCGGCATATACAAAGTTGAATGTTCCTGCCTCTATCTTCGCAAGATCGAGAATGTCAGATATCAGTCGCAAGAGAAGGTCATTATTATCCTGTACAATCTTGATATAGTCCTGACATTCTTCCTTGCTTTCGGTTTCTGCCAACAGGCTGGAAAAGCCGACAATCGCATTCAGCGGAGTACGGATTTCGTGACTCATATTAGCCAGAAAAGCTGATTTCAGACGGTCCAGTTCTTCCGCTTTATCACGGGCGATAATCAGTTTCTGTTCAGTCTCTTTCAGAGTGGTAATATCATAATTGATACACAGCATTTCGATAATGCCTTCCTCCGGACGATAATCTCTGACCATAACATTGATACTGGTCCATGTATATTTCCCGTTCTCTCTGCTAACACGGACTTCTTTCCGCAAACTGGTAGCTTTCCCTTCTTTGACTCCTCGGACAAAACTCTTCAGAACCGCCTGATCTTCAGGATGTACATGTGAGTATACTCCAATTACTTCAGTCATAGGAGTCCCTTCTTTTTCACCTAAATTCCGATACCATGTATCTTGGGCATAGCCATCCCTGGTCAGTACATTGAAGTGTGCAAACCCCACATTGGCATAATCACCAATCAGGAGAAACAGATTCTCAAATTCTTGTATCTTGGTGTATGCATTGGTGGTTTCTGTTGTATCTATATTGATAAACAGATAGTTGATGAACTGATTCTGAGAGTCATAAAGCGTAGTTACTTTCGTAGTGAGGTTAATGACTCCTTTCCGTTGAGTTTCTATATATTTATTTATTTTGGAGAAATCATAATTGATTGAAAAGTCTACATCATTCCGCGCCCTTAGCTTCTCTTTTATTTCTTGCGGAATATTGGGATTGTCAAACAGATTGATCCCCAAGACCTCATTTTTATCAGTTAAGCCGAATATTTCCAGTTCTTTATCATTGATATCAATCAGATAACCGTCTTTATCGTAAAGTTCGATACCAGCCGGCAGATTCTTATAGATATTACGGAGAATCTTTTCTCTATGATCCAGTGCCAGTCGGTCTTCCTTCGCTTGAAGTTCGGACTTGCGCAGTTCTATGCATATACTGATAATGTTTGCCAATGAAGAAAACCACTGAAGATCTACATTACTCCAACTGCGATAAGCCTTCACCATATCAATGCCCATATATCCCCATATTTTGTCTTTGGATATGAGCGGAACTGCCATTAGTGACTTAATATTCTGTGATTCGAGCAGCTTGCGGTATTCCTGAGCCTCTTGGGGCATATCGTCCAAAGTATTCAGAATAATGGACTTCCTGTTTGAAATCTGCCTGTTCCACCAAAAAGATTCATCCCAAAGTATATCCTGCAGATTATCCCGCTCTTCGGATACCCCTTCCGCCGTAGCTTCATACATGCAATTCTGAACCCTTTTCTTTCTGTCTATTTCGACGATATAGGTACGGTCTCCTCCGAACTGTTTAAGCAGGTCACCTAATATTTGATTGATTATCTCTGCGATATTATCGGATTGCAGAAAAGCGAGCAATGAATAGGAGATGCTGTTTTGCTGATAAAGCAGACTGTTTACATGAAAGAAGTCGATGTTTCCGCATCTGTTTTCCGCAGGTTTGTCCACGTATTGCAAATAACCGAATATGTCTCTGTATCCTTCTTTATCAGGTTTTCTGAAACTGATCTTGGAATATACCCATATTTCTCCGTTTTTAGCTTGGATAGGGAACATTTGCTCATAAGTTTCAAGATTTGAATGAGAGATAAATTCGTTTCTGAGACGCGTGCGGTGATCTTCGCGTATCCTGTGATGAAACTCTTGAAAGCTGATCCGATGGCTTTCAAGTCCTAACAGATCAACGATAAAATCAGAGCAAATATACTGTTGATTTTTTACATCAGACTCCCACCATCCCATTTTCGCCATTTGAGTAATTTGTTGAAATCGTTCACAGTCCAAATTCAATTGCCCTTCCATATTGTTTGCTCTTGTTTTCTTTTTTTATTATAGAATACTGTCCGGCAAATATAGATATTATTTTAAAGAATAAAGGGGATTACAGATGTTTTGGATGAATAATGTGGTAATATGGTATCAAAAAATGGAAGAGTGGATAAATGAGTACAAACAAGGACTTACTTCGTCTTTCTTTTATAAAAGGACGAAATTATACATTTTATAATATACATCAGAAGAATGAAAAATACCAAATTGTTCATGTTTGCGGCATGCACCCTTTTCTTAGCTGCGTGTGGTAAGCAAACCGTAAAAATAATGACTCCGCCGGATGCGTCAAACCGTATTCTGTTCAGTGCGGAACAGTTACAGACTACCTTGGATAAAGCCGGTTATCAGGTAATGATGCAACAAGGGGATACCACATTCTCCGATCCTGAAATAAAGACGATTCTGCTGACGGAAGTGAATGATACGACGCTTAAGAAAGAAGGCTTTCATATTACGACTACCGGCAATCTGACAAGAGTAAGCGGCAGAGACGGAAGCGGAGTGATCTACGGAAGTCGCGAACTGATAGACCGTGTGAACGACTCTGATGGCAAGCTTGACTTTCCGGAAGAGTTGAAAGATGGTCCGGAAATGGTGCTCCGCGGCGCTTGTGTCGGTCTGCAGAAGATGACTTACCTGCCGGGACACGGTGTATATGAGTATCCGTATACTCCGGAAAGTTTCCCTTGGTTTTATGATAAGGAACAATGGATTAAATATCTCGATATGCTGGTAGCCAACCGCATGAATTCCCTGTATCTCTGGAATGGTCATCCGTTTGCATCGTTGGTCAAACTGGAAGATTATCCGTTTGCGCTGGAAGTAGACGAAGAGACGTTCAAGAAGAATGAAGAGATGTTTTCTTTCCTTACGGAAGAAGCGGACAAGCGTGGTATCTTCGTGATACAGATGTTCTACAATATCATCCTTTCCAAACCATTTGCAGAGCATTATGGACTGAAAACGCAGGACCGTAACCGTCCCATCACCCCTCTGATTGCAGACTATACCCGTAAAAGTATTGCCGCATTTATAGAGAAATATCCGAATGTGGGACTGCTGGTTTGCCTGGGAGAAGCCATGTGTACGGTAGAAGATGATGTGGAATGGTTCACAAAGACCATCATTCCGGGTGTAAAAGACGGATTACAGGCATTGGGACGTACCGACGAACCGCCTCTTTTGCTGCGCGCACACGATACGGACTGCAAACTGGTAATGGATGCGGCATTGCCGATATATAAGAATCTTTATACGATGCATAAGTATAATGGTGAATCACTGACAACTTACGAACCTCGTGGTCCCTGGTCGAAGATTCATACGGATTTGAGCTCTTTAGGATCTATTCATATCAGTAATGTACATATCCTGGCAAATCTGGAACCATTCCGTTGGGGCTCTCCGGACTTCGTACAGAAGGCGGTACAAGCGATGCACAACGTGCACGGTGCCAATGCACTGCACCTTTATCCGCAGGCTTCGTACTGGGATTGGCCGTATACAGCCGATAAACTGCCGAATGGCGAACGGGAATTCCAACTGGACCGCGACTGGATCTGGTATCAGACCTGGGGACGTTATGCATGGAACAGCCACCGGGATCGTGCTGACGAGATCGGTTACTGGAATCATCAACTGGGACAGTTCTACGGAACATCCGACGAGAATGCAGGCAATATTCGCATTGCTTATGAAGAAAGCGGGGAAATTGCTCCGAAGTTATTACGCCGTTTTGGTATCACGGAAGGAAACCGTCAGACGTTATTGTTGGGGATGTTTATGAGCCAGCTTGTCAATCCGTACAAATATACCATCTATCCGGGATTCTATGAAAGCTGCGGACCGGAGGGCGAAAAGCTGATCGAATTTGTAGAGAAAGAATGGAAGAATCAGCCTCATGTAGGTGAGATGCCGCTTGATATTGTCGCTCAAGTGATTGAACACGGTGATAAGGCAATAGCAGCGATTGACAAGGCAGCCGGTTCCATCTCCTCCAACAAAGAAGAATTCGCACGTTTGCAGAATGATATGCATTGTTACCGTGAGTTTGCCTATGCGTTTAATCTGAAAGTGAAAGCTGCGAAACTGGTATTGGACTATCAGTGGGGAAAAGACATGAAAAATCTGGAAGAAGCCATCCCTCTGATGGAACAAAGTCTGGAACATTACCGCAAACTGGTGGAACTGACAGACGAGCATTATTTATATGCCAACAGTATGCAGACTGCCCAGCGCCGTATTCCTATCGGCGGGGACGATGGTCATAATAAGACATGGAAAGAACTGCTGGTACACTACGAAAAAGAATTGGAGAACTTCAAGGCGAACCTTGCCATGCTGAAAGAAAAGCAAAATGGCAATGCGGTGACTGAAACGGTAGAGATCGCTGCCTGGGCTCCTGCGGATGTGAACTTAATATCGAATTATCCGACAGTGAAACTAAATGAAGGAACTTCCTTGTTCACGGATCTTCCGGGCAAAATAGAAGCAATAGCTCCTGAACTGAACGGAATGAAAGCGTTCCGCTTTAATGGAAATGAACAACGGGAAAAAGGAACAAGCATTACTTTTGAAACAAATGCTCCGGTGAAACTATTAGTAGCCTACTTTAAAGACGACCAGAAGAAGTATGCCAAAGCTCCGAAGCTGGAGATTGATGCATCTGCCAACGATTACGGTCAGGCGGAACCTGTACTGACCAATGCAATCCATATCAATGGAATGCCATTAGCGAATGTACACACATATAGCTTTCCGGCAGGAAAACATACGTTGATGTTGCCCAAAGGCTACCTTCAAGTTCTTGGATTTACGGCTGCGGATATGAAAACTCGTAATGCCGGACTTGCCGGAGACGAAGAAACGATGGACTGGATGTTTTACTAATGAACAATTGCTGTAAGCCGCTATTTAGTTTCAAAGCTTGAAACTATTGGTTTCTCTCTTTGAAACTATTAGTTTCATGCCTTGAAACCATTTGTTCCAAAGCTTGAAACAAATAGCGGCAACTCAACAAAAAGATGATAGACAAAAGTATAATGAAGAAGTTATTACTGACATTTTTAAGTATAGCTGCCGTATGCTCACTGTATGCCCAACGTAAAGTCACGCAGGAACGGATGGAGCAGATTTATGAAGAGGTAAAGACGCCCTATAAGTACGGACTTGCTGTTGCCCCGACCGACAATTATCATAAGATTGATTGTCCTACTGTCTTTCGTCAGGGAGACAAGTGGCTGATGACTTATGTCGTTTATAATGGCAAAACCGGCACGGATGGCCGTGGATACGAAACCTGGATTGCAGAAAGTGATAATCTGCTTGATTGGCGTACCTTAGGACGTGTACTTTCTTATCGGGACGGTAAATGGGATTGCAATCAGCGTGGAGGATTCCCCGCGCTGCCGGATATGGAGTGGGGGGGAAGCTATGAACTTCAGACCTACAAAGGCCGCCACTGGATGACTTACATCGGTGGAGAAGGTACAGGTTATGAAGCTGTAAAAGCACCACTCTTTGTCGGACTGGCATCTACCAAAGGAGATATTTCCACCGCTCATGAATGGGAGTCTCTGGACAAACCGATTCTGAGCATCCATGATAAAGATGCGCAGTGGTGGGAAAAGTTGACTCAATATAAAAGTACCGTTTATTGGGATAAAGACAAAACACTGGGTGCCCCGTTTGTGATGTTTTACAATGCGGGAGGACGTCATCCGGAAACTGATTTAAAGGGTGAACGGGTAGGAATCGCACTTTCCAAGGATATGAAAACCTGGAAACGTTATCCCGGCAATCCGGTCTTTGCACACGAAGCGGACGGAACAATCACCGGTGATGCTCATATTCAGAAGATGGGTGACGTGTACGTGATGTTTTATTTCTCTGCCTTTGAGCCGTCACGCAAGTATAAAGCCTTTAATACGTTTGCTGCTAGTTACGATCTCGTCAACTGGACAGACTGGCATGGAGCTGATTTGATCATTCCTTCCAAGAATTACGACGAATTATTTGCGCATAAAAGCTATGTGATCAAACACGACGGAGTAGTTTATCATTTCTATTGCGCGGTGAACAATGCCGAACAGCGTGGTATTGCTGTTGCTACAAGTAAGCCGATGGGACGCTCTGCCGTTCGCTTCCCGAAGCCGGAAACGAAGAATCGCCGGATGATCACTGAACTGAATGAAGGCTGGAAAACCTGGTTAATTGACAATTCACAATTGACAATTGACAATTCAAAAGGCAATCACCAATCCCCGATTATTAATTGTCAAATACCTCATAATTGGGATGACTATTACGGTTATCGCCAACTGACTCATGGCAACCTGCACGGAACAGCCATGTATGTGAAAGACTTCTCCCTCGATAATTGTCCATTGTCAACTGTCAATGCTCAATTAAAAAAACGTTATTTCCTCCGTTTTGAGGGGGTAGGTACGTATGCTACTATTAAAGTGAACGGACATGATTTCGGACGTTATCCGGTAGGACGTACCACGTTGACACTGGATGTGACCGACGCGTTGAAACAGGGAACGAATCGTCTGGAAGTAAAAGCGGAGCATCCGGAAATGATAGCCGATATGCCGTGGGTATGTGGTGGCTGCTCGTCGGAGTGGGGATTCAGTGAAGGATCTCAGCCGTTAGGTATATTCCGTCCGGTGGTACTGGAGGCAACAGACGAGATCCGTATTGAACCCTTCGGAGTACACATCTGGAATGACGAAAAGGCGGCTAATGTCTTTGTCGAAACAGAAGTAAAGAACTATGGTAAGACCACGGAGACAATAGAAGTAGTCAATAAGTTGAGTAATGCGGACGGTAAACAAGTGTTCCGTCTCGTAGAGAAGGTAACATTGGCTCCGGGAGAGATGAAGGTGATTCGCCAACAGTCTCCTGTAGAGAATCCTATTTTATGGGATACGGAGAATCCCTATCTTTATAAATTGGCAAGTATGATTAAGCGTGATACCCAAACAACGGATGAGATCTCTACGCCTTTCGGTATCCGTACAATCAGTTGGCCGGTAAAGAGAAATGACGAAGATGGGCGTTTCTATCTGAATGGAAAGCCTGTCTTTATCAATGGTGTATGCGAGTATGAGCATCAGTTCGGGCAAAGTCATGCCTTCAGTCGAGAGCAGGTAGCCGCGAGGGTGAAACAAATGCGTGCGGCAGGCTTCAACGCCTTCCGTGATGCTCATCAGCCCCATCATCTCGATTATCAGAAATATTGGGACGAAGAAGGCGTCTTGTTCTGGACACAGCTTTCTGCCCATGTATGGTATGACACACCGGAGTTTCGAGAGAACTTTAAAAAGCTGCTTCGTCAATGGGTGAAGGAACGCCGTAATTCTCCGTCGGTAGTGATATGGGGATTGCAGAATGAAAGTACATTGCCTCGTGAATTTGCACAGGAATGCAGTGAAATCATTCGCAAAATGGACCCGACAGCACGTACGATGCGTATCATCACTACCTGCAACGGTGGTGAAGGAACCGACTGGAATGTAATTCAGAACTGGAGCGGCACATATGGAGGAGACGTTACGAAATACGGAAAGGAACTTTCGCAGAAGAACCAGTTGCTGAATGGAGAATACGGTGCATGGAGAAGTATTGATCTGCATACGGAACCCGGCGAGTTTGAAGTGAATGGAGTATGGAGCGAAAGTCGTATGTGCCAGTTGATGGAAACAAAGATTCGTCTGGCAGAACAGGCCAAAGACAGTGTTTGCGGACAGTTCCAATGGATTTTCAGCAGCCACGACAATCCCGGACGTCGCCAGCCGGATGAAGCATTTCGGAAATTAGATAAAGTAGGTCCGTTCAACTATAAAGGACTGGTGACTCCGTGGGAAGAACCACTGGATGTATATTATATGTATCGTGCCAACTATGTGCCGGCGGCAAAGGACCCGATGGTATATCTGGTATCACATACCTGGGCGGATCGTTTCGAGAAAGGACGTCGTCGGGCTACTATCGAGGCTTACAGCAATTGTGATTCCGTATTGCTTTATAACGACATGATCAATGACAAAGTGACTTATCTGGGACGCAAAAAGAATAATGGAACAGGCACCCACTTCATGTGGGAGAATCGGGATATTCGTTATAATGTACTTCGTGCTGTAGGATATTACAAAGGGAAGCCGGTTGCCGAAGACATAATTGTACTCAACGGACTGGAGCAAGCTCCCCACTTTGACGTACTGTATCAGAATGCGAAACCTGTATTGAAAGGGGAAGATGGATATAATTACCTGTACCGTATTAACTGTGGAGGAGACGACTATACAGATAGTTTCGGTCAGTTATGGATGCAGGATAATACCCATTATTCCCGTTCATGGGCAGCGAACTTTAAAGAATTGAATCCATACCTTGCCAGTCAACGCACGACGAATGATCCGATTCGGGGAAGCCGTGACTGGAAGTTGTTCCAGCACTTCCGTTTCGGACGTCATCAACTGGAGTACAATTTCCCGGTAACTGACGGAACATATCGAATTGAACTCTATTTCACAGAGCCTTGGCATGGAACGGGAGGCAGTGCTTCCACCGACTGCGAGGGATTGCGCATCTTCGATGTGGCAGTAAATGATTCGGTAGTATTGGATGATCTTGATATTTGGGCGGAGAGTGGACACGACGGAGTATGCAAGAAAGTAGTGTACGCTACAGTTAAAGGTGGAGTACTGAAGATTCATTTCCCGGAAGTGAAAGCAGGACAGGGGCTGATTTCAGGTATTGCCATTGCTTCTGTTGACTCGAATCTGCAACCTACTGTATTCCCCGCATCCGACTGGAGTTGGGAAAAGGCCGGCAAAGAAGTCATGGAAAAAACTCCGAAAGAGTTGCTTCCCGAAGACAAGAATGCCCGTGTCAGTGTAGCGTATGAAGCTGAAACGGCAACCCTGCAAGGCAAGTTCCGGAAGAAAGAACATCGCAAGCAAACGGGAGTATTCTTTGATAAAGGAAAAGGTAACAGTATTGAATGGAATATCTCTACCGGACTGGCACAGGTTTATGCCCTTCGCTTTAAATATATGAATACTACCGGAAAACCAATGCCTGTTTTAATGAAGTTCATCGATTCAAAGGGAGTAGTGCTCAAAGAAGACATTCTGACCTTCCCGGAAACACCGGACAAATGGAAGATGATGAGTACCACCACCGGAACTTTTATCAACGCCGGACATTATAAAGTATTACTTTCAGCGGAAAATATGGACGGTCTGGCTTTTGATGCCTTGGATATTCAATAAATCTGTTAGCAGACTGAACTTTTGCAATAGTAGTAAAAAAGCGGGACGCAAAGAAGCTTGTATAGCTTTCTGCATCCCGTTTCTTATTTTGAAACCTTTTTCCTATAAATAGAATATATATGTTATTTTTTTATGATTCGATAGTCAGATTTTAATTATTTCGAGCGTAGATTTTAAATAATCTCTATATTTGAAGTAAAAAACAAAATAACGATGGAAAGCGATATACCGAGGTACGATTTAACAGTTGATTATATAGTGGGAGAAGGATTTGGGATAAACTTACTGAATGGGTATAAGAATTTTCATTGTAAAATAGAGGCAGGATTCTTCATACTTTGTGTGAAAGGGACAATACAGGCAACAATTAATGGAGAACGATATAATATTGTCGAAAATGATTTAATCACTCTGCCACCTAATTATTTCATGGAAATTCATGAGTTTTCATCTGATATTCACATTTATTATGCAGGCTTTTCATCTCAGTTCATAGAAAATATAAATCTGATGAAGTCCACCCAGCATCTGCTTCCGATAATAGTAGAAAATCCGGTTATCAATTTGTCTCCATTGCAAGCCTGTAGCTATAAGATGTTTTATGAGTCATTGATTCTTGCGTATGCTTCTGCCAAGACATTGGCCAATAAAGAAATCGTAAAGGCTGTACTCACTATGTTTATTCAGGGGGCAACAGAGATTTATAAGCTACAGAGCAATCGGTATTTATCTACTCAATCAAGAAAATATGAGATATATCAGGAGTTCCTGCAACTGGTCATGAAGAATTATACAGTTCATCATGGTGCCTCTTTTTATGCTGATCATTTGGGACTTAGTCTGCCTCATTTTTGTTCAACAATTAAAAAGGCAGCGGGGAATACCCCGCTGGAAGTCATTGCTTCCGTCATTCTGATGGATGCTAAGTCTCGTTTAAAGTCAAGTAATGAACCTGTGAAGAATATCGCTTTGTCTTTGGGATTCAATAATATCTCTTTCTTCAATAAATTTTTTAAGCAGCATACCGGCGTCACTCCGCAGGAATACAGAGGGCACTAATTTACTGCCAGTCTCTCAAATGGAAGAATAACAGTAAAACGACTGCCTCTGCCCATCTCAGACTCAACAGAAATATCTCCTTGCAAATGTTCCACTATCGTTTTGCAGATAGAAAGTCCCAGACCAGTCCCTTGTTTGAAAGTATCTACTTTATAAAAACGGTCGAATATTTCTTTTTGACATTCTCGGGGAATCCCCGAACCGGTATCTTCCACAAAGATATTCACAGAGTCTGCATTGACAGGATCAATAGCATAACCAAAATGAATATGTCCTTTATCGGTAAATTTACGGGCATTATTAATAAAGTTACATACTACTTGTTTCAGACGTGTAGCGTCTGTGTTGATATAAACATCTTCACTAGGTAATAACGCTCTTATATCAATTTCAGATATAGGTTTCATGGTCTGTTCTTTCTCTATATCCATCATGAGAGATCGGAGAGAACAGTCTGTGAAAGTAAATTTAATCGTATTTGATTCAATCTTGGATAAATCAAGTACATCATCAATCAGTCTTACTAAGTGTTCGCTGTTGATACTGATTAATCTCACAAAATCGGCACGTTCTTCCTCGCTTAATTCATCATACGTAGAACCAATTACATCAGAGAAGCCGACTATTGCATTTAGTGGTGTACGAATCTCATGACTCATATTTGCCAGAAAAGCCATTTTAAGTCGGTCGCTTTCTTCTGCCTTCTGACGTGCTTCGATTAAGGTATTCTCTATGTCCTTATATTCTTGAATACTCATACAGATACCGACCAACCGATAGGGATGCCCTGAGATATTGGCAATATAAGTAGACTGGCCTTCAAACCATTCCCAAGTTCCGTCTCCACGATGCAGGCGGAAGGGGACAGATTTATCGAACGTTTCCATGCCGCTAAGTTGCACAATAAAGGCGTCGGCCATAGCTTGCCGGTCGTCCGGATGAATCATGTTTACGTATTCTTCCATAGTCAGAGTGTTGTTTTCTCCGGCCGAAATACCTAAATGTTCGAAATAACGGTTGTCAAGAGTAAATTCACTTCGGTTTATATCATAATACCACGGATATATTTTGGTTCTTTGCAAGGCTGTGTTCAGAATATACTCTTGTGTCAGTTCTATTGTGATATTGCGAAAAAAGAATAAGATCTTTTTCAGATGACCTTCTTCTTTGATCGTTGCAAAATCACCTCTGATCGGGAATTGGGTATAATCCACCTGTTCTTGCATGAATGTTTGTTCCGGAAGCGAATATGTTTGTTCACCCTGACGAATCTTTTTTAAAATGACAGAAAGAATATCTTCTTTATTATTTAATAGTTTGAAAAGAATATTGGTTGAAAGAGGCATCATTGTATTGACTGATGAATGGACATGAAGTTCGGTTAAGGCCTGGTGGTTAAGTTGGATAACCTCTCCATTTACATTAAATATAATAACTCCGTCAGGCAGGATATTTAGCAACTCATCATTGTAAAGTGTTTGTTTATTCTCTTCCATTTCTTTTGTTTTTTAATGCAGAACATGAGATAAATGACATGAATGTATAACAAAGAAAAACATTTCCCGGAAGATAATACGATATTCATATATGTTTTTGCCCCTGTCTGAAGGAGTATTTTAATTCGCAAGACCTTAATCGTTAAAACGATGTTTGCATTTTAATAATTGATATTCTTATTTTAATTATAACATTAGAATCGATTGATGAAATAAAAAAGAAGACTTCGGAATATGCAGCTATTTCGAAGTCTTCAGTTGAATCTTAGATGAAAGAAAAAGAAGGATAGGTTTAGTTTCTTCCTTATTCTCTACTTAGTAAGTTTTATCTCATTTATTTGCCAGTCTTTTTTGGCAGTTCCTTCCGTGAAGTTAAACAATTTTGTATCGGAAGGTAATGGTTCGAATGTGAGTGAGAACTCGGCTTCTCCGCTTTCGGGCAAAAAGAAATGTTCGCCGGGAGTAATGCCTTCCGCTTTTTTCAAGGCATATGATACGCTTTTTGCGTCTGTTAACTTGGCATCTGTACTCACTTGTATCCAGTAGTTGGGTATGTAGTATGCATAGAAATGAACGACTGTTGCTGTATCCGTCAATTCTACCTGCTTCACTTCAAGAATGTCGGTATTGGTTGATTTGTAAATTGGATGGTTAACGATCTTGGTGTTGGCTTTCCGAACGATACTCATTTCGCGCTTAGGTGTATCCAGGTATCTGCGCATTTTAAGTTTCAGGCTACCCTTGCCATATCCTGACCACATTTTCATGATTTTGCCTTCCGGAGAGATGAGAACATAGTTGGGAATACCATTGACATCATATATAGCGGACAATCCTGCATTTTGTTTTAGGTCACTCAGGTTTTCCCAGGTCATCTCATGTTGGGCAGAAGCAGCCTTCCATCTATTTTTGGTATCCGAACTCAAACTGACAATCGTAAGCCGGTCTTTATATTGTTCCTGGATTTCTTTCATTTCGGGGAGTGCCATAATACAAGGTCCGCAACCGCTACTCCAAAAGTCAAGAAGCATATATTTCCCCTTAAAGTCAGCCAGATGGTGAATATTTCCGTCGAGGTCGAAAAGGTCGGTGTCTGCCATGTCATCTCCTTCTTTCACTGTTTTGGGAGGGAAGAGATTGACTGTAATTTCTTGTCCTTTGATGGAAGCTTTCTGTTCTTCACTCAGCCTGTTATACAAAGCCAATGTTTCTTCTTTATTGGTAAACATGGGATTGTACTTCACAGACATACTTAAACCAAACAGTTTATCCATCCAGATGCTGGAAACAGGGAGTTCCTGCATTAACTTAAGTTCGCGTTTATCGATAATAGCTGATATACTGTCTGATTTTGCACGCATCGCTTTTTGTTCGGCCTCCGGAGCTGAACGCATACTTCTGCTTTTGATAGCCAGGCGTTGGTATTCATCCCACAGGTCACGGGAGTTTTCGATAAATCGGTTATATTCCTGTTGCTCTTTTACCGGACTGTCTACTTTCCATGTATAAATCAGGGTATTAGTGCCTGTCACTTTTATTTGAGCGTCGGGAGTTGCATAAATCTCCAAAGACATCGGAGGGAAGTCCGCTTCGCGGTTACACATAAGGGATAATTGATCCATACCGCTTTCTCCTGCATTTCGTTTGAAGAAGAATTTGCCATTACGTATCGTATCCGAGGCAACTACGCTTCCTACACGTCCGTCCGTTAAAAACAGGGAAACAAGAGTGCCGTCTTTCACTCCTTTTACATCACCTTCAATCGTATACTCATGCTGTGCGTGTGAAGCGAGACAACTTAATAGAAAGAGGCTGCTGAATAGTAGTTTTTTCATAATAAAAATATTAGAAGTAATTATAGGTCACAAGGTAGAGCTTTTCTTCATAGAGTGTTTCTCTTTTTATTATTCTTTAATATTAATGTAAAAGAAAGGGGTACAAAATGCCCCTTCGTCCGTCTTCTTGGTATGAAGAAAAAAGAACGAATGAAAATATATACATTACTGCTTGGCGCATTGATCGCTTGCCCGATGCAGGCACAAACAATGCATGACTGGGAGAATCATCATGTTCTCCAGATTAATCGTGAACCGGCACGGGCTGCTTTTACTCCTTTCTCCGTACAGAAAGGAGACTGTTCGATGTTTTTGGATGGAACATGGAAGTTCCGATGGACTCCTGTTCCGGGCGAAAGAATCATAGATTTCTATCAGACTGACTTTAATGATAAAGACTGGAAGGACTTTCCTGTTCCTGCCAATTGGGAAGTCAACGGATATGGCACGCCTATTTATGTATCTGCAGGTTATCCGTTTAAGATAGATCCTCCGCGAGTAATGGGAGAGCCGAAAGCCGATTATACGACCTATAAAGAACGAAACCCGGTCGGACAGTATCGGTGCACATTCGTTTTGCCTGTGGGATGGGAAGCGGACGGACAGACTTTTCTTCGCTTTGAAGGAGTGATGAGTGCTTTCTATGTCTGGATAAATGGCGAACGGGTAGGGTATAGCCAAGGCAGTATGGAGCCAAGTGAATTTAACATCACCGACTATCTGAAGACCGGTGAGAATCAGATAGCACTGGAAGTGTACCGTTATAGTGACGGGTCTTATCTCGAAGATCAGGACTTCTGGCGTTTTGGCGGTATTCATCGTAGCATTCATCTGATACATACACCTGATGTTCGTATGCGTGATTATACAATACGCACTCTTCCTGCATCTGCCGGCAATTATAAGGACTTTATTTTGCAGATCGATCCGCAATTTAGTGTATACAGAGGTATGACCGGAAAAGGATATACCCTGCAAGGTGTGCTGAAAGACGCAAGTGGAAAAGAGATAGTAAAGTTGCAGGGAGAGGTGGAAGAAATACTGGATCTGGAGCATAAAGCAAGCCGGATGAATGAGTGGTATCCGCAGCGTGGGCCACGTAAGACGGGCCGTCTGTCAGCTATGATAAAATCACCGGAAAGATGGACAGCGGAAACACCTTATCTTTATAAACTACACCTGACTTTGCAGAATGCGGAAGGAAAAGTGATAGAACAGGCAGAGCAGTCGGTCGGTTTCCGTACTGTAGAAATCAATAAAGGACAATTACTGATTAACGGTAATCCGGTTCGCTTCAGAGGTGTGAATCGTCATGAACACGATCCACGGACGGCACGCGTAATGAGTGAAGAAAGAATGCTTCAGGATATACTGCTGATGAAACAGGCAAATATCAATGCCGTTCGTACCAGCCATTATCCCAATGTGAGCCGCTGGTATGAACTCTGTGATAGTTTAGGGCTTTATGTGATGGATGAAGCGGATATCGAAGAGCATGGTCTGCGCGGGACACTGGCAAGTACTCCCGATTGGTATGCTGCCTTTATGGATCGTGCGGTCCGCATGGCAGAACGTGATAAGAACTATCCAAGTATCGTGATGTGGAGTATGGGAAATGAAAGCGGCTACGGACCGAACTTTGCAGCTATTTCTGCATGGTTACACGATTTTGATCCTACACGCCCCGTTCATTATGAAGGTGCGCAGGGAGTAGATGGCAATCCTGATCCGAAGACGGTCGATGTGATCAGCCGTTTTTATACCCGTGTGAAACAAGAATATCTGAATCCGAGCATTGCAGAAGGAGAAGACAAAGAACGTGCGGAAAATGCACGTTGGGAACGGCTGTTGGAAATAGCGGAACGTACCAATGACGACCGTCCGGTGATGACAAGCGAATATGCCCATTCGATGGGAAATGCGTTGGGCAACTTTAAAGAATATTGGGATGAAATATATAGCAATCCCCGTATGCTGGGCGGTTTCATATGGGACTGGGTAGATCAGGGAATTTATAAAGAATTGCCTGATGGCCGCATTATGGTGGCGTATGGCGGAGACTTCGGTGATAAGCCGAATCTGAAAGCTTTCTGCTTTAACGGTCTATTGATGAGTGATCGTGAGACGACTCCGAAATATTGGGAAGTAAAGAAAGTATATGCACCGATTCAGTTGGCCGTCAACAATGGACAATTGACCGTTACAAACAGGAATCATCATATAGACTTATCTCAGTATCGCTGCTTATGGACATTGACAATAGATGGTAAACAGAAAGAACAGGGAGAAATCACATTACCGGAAGTCGCCCCGGGTGAGAGTGAAACAATTACTTTACCTGCTTTCCGTTCCTTATCGGACAAGAAGGCTTTAAACAGAAAAAGCAACAACAGCAACTCAACGAATACGCTTTCTGATTGTCAGCTAAAAGTAAGCATCGTATTGAAATCTGATGCCCTTTGGGCAAAAGCCGGTCATGAAGTTACTTGGGAACAATTCTGCTTACAGCAAGGAGAATTGTTGTCTGCCGATCTGATCAATAAAGGAGCACTGCAAATAAAAGAGGATGATAAATCTTTATCGGTTAGCGGACGCGGTTTCTCGGTTCAGTGGGAAAAGAAAACAGTCGGAAGTATAACTTCCCTTATGTACAATGACAAAGAAATATTGACTCAGAATCATTTTCCGGTTCAGCCTGTCACGCAAGCATTCCGTGCTCCGACAGACAATGACAAGAGTTTCGGAAACTGGCTGGCAAAAGACTGGAAACTGCATGGCATGGACCATCCTCTGATTAGTCTGGAGTCTTTCGATCATGAAGTACGTGCAGATGGGGCAGTCATAGTACGTATCCGGACAACTAATTTATATAAAGAAGGCAACGTGACAACGATATCCGTCTATACCATTTCTTCCGATGGAGCCATTGATCTGAAAACTACTTTCTTACCACAAGGAGTACTTCCGGAATTGCCTCGTTTAGGGCTTGCATTCTGTCTGGCTCCTGCCTATAATACCTTTACATGGTATGGCAGAGGGCCACAGGATAATTATCCCGATCGCAAGACATCTGCCGCAACAGGGCTCTGGAAGGGAACGGTAGCAGAACAGTATGTACATTATCCTCGTCCGCAGGATAGCGGAAATAAGGAAGAAGTACAATTTCTTACGCTGACAGACAAACAGAATAAAGGTATCCGTGTAGACGCGGTAGAAGATGTATTTTCGGCCTCTGCTTTGCATTATACTGCACAGGATTTATATAAAGAAACCCATGACTGCAATCTGAAGCCACGTCCCGAAATTATTCTCAGTATGGACGCGGCCGTGCTCGGATTAGGGAATAGCAGCTGCGGACCGGGCGTACTGAAGAAGTATGCTATTGAGAAAAAAGAACATACGCTGCATATACGCATCAGCAAGCAGTAAAATAAGAATTGATACAATTAATAGTAACTAACACAATAATAAAAGTAACAATGAGAAAAGTAACCACTTTATTATCAACCTTGGCGTTGGCAACTACTCTGGCTGCTCAAACCCTTCCGCAAACGGAACGGCAATACCTTTCCGGTCACGGATGTGATGATATGGTAGAATGGGACTTCTTCTGTACTGACGGACGCAATTCCGGCAAATGGACGAAGATCGGCGTACCGTCATGCTGGGAGTTGCAGGGCTTTGGCACCTATCAGTATGGAATCACCTTTTATGGCAAAGCATTCCCCGAAGGTATCGCCGATGAAAAAGGAATGTATAAGTACGAGTTTGAGGTCCCCGAGAAGTTCCGCGGGCAGCAGGTAAATCTGGTATTCGAGGCTTCGATGACAGATACCGAAGTTAAAGTAAACGGGCGTAAAGTCGGCTCGAAACATCAGGGAGCTTTCTATCGTTTTTCATACAATGTCACAGATTTCCTTAAGTATGGAAAAAAGAATCTGCTGGAAGTAACCGTTTCAAAGGAAAGCGAAAATGCCAGTGTGAATCTTGCCGAGCGACGTGCCGACTATTGGAATTTCGGAGGTATTTTCCGTCCGGTATTTCTAGAAGTAAAACCTGCGATTAATTTACGTCACATCGCCATCGATGCACAAATGGATGGTTCCTTCCGTGCCAATTGCTATACCAATCTGTCTAATGACGGAATGAGTATCCGGGCACAGATTCTGGATAATAAAGGCAAAAAACTAACTGAAACGACCGTAGCTGTAAAAGCAGGAGGAGACTGGACTTCTTTACAGCTCAATGTCTCTGATCCGGCTCTATGGACAGCCGAAACACCGAATCTTTATAAAGCTCAGTTTTCTTTGCTGGACAAAAACGGAAAAGTGCTGCACAACGAGACAGAAACATTCGGTTTTCGTACCATCGAAGTACGCGAAAGTGACGGATTATACGTAAACGGCGTACGCATTATGGTGCGTGGTGTCAATCGCCATAGCTTCCGTCCGGAAAGTGGCCGTACATTAAGTAAAGCGAAAAATATCGAAGATGTTCTTTTGATGAAAGACATGAATATGAACTCCGTCCGTCTGAGTCACTATCCGGCTGATCCGGAGTTTCTGGAAGCTTGTGATTCTTTGGGACTTTACGTGATGGATGAATTAGGAGGCTGGCATGGCAAATACGATACTCCGACCGGAGTACGCCTGATCGAAGGAATGATAGAGCGTGACGTTAACCACCCGTCTATTATTTGGTGGAGTAATGGTAATGAAAAAGGATGGAATACCGAACTCGATGGAGAATTTCACAAGTACGATCCGCAGAAACGTCCGGTGATTCACCCGCAAGGCAATTTCTCAGGTTTTGAAACCATGCATTACCGTTCTTACGGAGAAAGTCAGAACTATATGCGCTTGCCGGAAATCTTTATGCCGACAGAATTTCTCCACGGTTTGTATGATGGCGGTCATGGTGCCGGATTATACGACTATTGGGAAATGATGCGTAAACATCCCCGCTGTATCGGTGGTTTCCTTTGGGTACTGGCAGACGAAGGAGTGAAGCGTGTCGATATGGACGGATTCATTGATAATCAAGGAAATTTCGGCGCTGACGGTATTGTAGGGCCACATCATGAAAAGGAAGGCAGTTTCTACACAATCAAGCAGTTATGGAGTCCGGTACAAATCATGAATACTTCTGTCGACAAGCAGTTTGACGGTAAGTTCTCCGTAGAAAACCGTTATGATTTTCTGAATCTGAACACTTGCCGTTTCCTTTGGAAACAGGTGAAGTTCCCTACCGCAACAGATGCTTCTAATACAACTGCCCAAGTTCTGAAACAAGGGGAAGTACAAGGAAGTGATGTCGCAGCCCATTCGGCAGGTGTGCTGGATATTAAAACAACGATCCTTCCGGATGCCGATGCCCTTTTCCTCACAGCCATCGACCGATACGGTCATGAACTTTGGCGCTGGACTTTCCCTGTGAACAAACTGAATCAGGCTAATGAAGTGCTTTCTCCCTTATCTAGGAAGGTAACCTCTACAGAAACAGAAAATGAACTTACCGTAAAAGCGAAGAATCATACTTTCATTTTCTCAAAAAAAGACGGTCAGCTGAAAGGTGTATCCGTAAACAATCGCAAGATCAGCTTTGCCAACGGCCCTCGTTTCATCGGTGCCCGTCGTGCCGACCGCTCATTGGATCAGTTTTATAATCACGATGACGAAAAAGCGAAAGAAAAGGATCGTACCTACAGCGAATTCCCTGATGCTGCTGTATTCACGAAACTGGATGTAAAAGAAGACGGAGGCAATCTGATTGTTACTGCCAATTATAAACTGGGTAATCTGGATAAAGCGCAATGGACAATCAATCCAAGTGGAGAAGCGGTGCTGGATTATACCTACAATTTCTCCGGTGTGGTAGATTTAATGGGAATCTGCTTCGACTATCCCGAAGATCAAGTGATCAGTAAACGCTGGCTGGGAGCGGGGCCCTACCGTGTATGGCAGAACCGTATTCATGGCACGCAATACGATGTCTGGGAAAACGACTATAACGATCCTATTCCGGGTGAAACCTTCACATATCCCGAATTCAAAGGATATTTCGGCAGTGTTTCCTGGATGAACATCCGTACGAAAGAGGGTACTATCAGCCTGACCAATGAAACTCCGGATGCTTATATCGGAGTATATCAGCCACGTGACGGTCGTGACCGCTTACTTTATACGCTTCCTGAAAGTGGAATTTCTGTCTTGAATGTGATTCCTCCTGTACGTAATAAAGTAAATTCGACTGATCTATGTGGCCCGTCATCGCAGCCAAAATGGGTGAATGGTCCGCAGAGCGGACGAATCATTTTCCGGTTTATGGAATAAATAAATGAAATAAAAAGGTACTCACATTGCGTTGGGTACCTTTTTTTAATGTGAATATAGCAAATATAAAATGGTTTAAAAGAGTCATAAGTGAGGAATAATCATTATTTTTGTTTCGTTTTATAGATTCAGATTAACGAGTTCTTTCCTATGTACACAATACTAATTATAGAAGACGAACCCAGAGTGGCAAGTTTGCTGATGAACGGGCTGGAAGAAAATGGTTATCAGACCATGGTAGCTTATGACGGATTAATGGGGCTGCGGCTTTTTCAGGCACATACGTTCGATCTGGTTATATCTGATATTGTTCTGCCTAAGATGGACGGATTTGAGCTGACGAAAGAAATCCGTAAGTCCAATCCCCGTATTCCTATATTAATGTTGACGGCATTAGGATCAACGAACGATAAGCTGGACGGTTTCGATGCCGGTGCAGACGACTATATGGTGAAGCCCTTTGATTTCAGAGAGTTGAATGCCAGAATCAAAGTTCTATTGAAACGTGTCTCAGGAAATGTACCGGAATTGCCGCAGGAACTTGTTTATGCGGATCTGCGCATTGATCTTCAGCGGAAGGACGTAGAACGAAATAACGTTTCCATTAAACTTTCTCCGAAAGAATATAACCTGCTGTTATATATGGTCGAAAATGCCGAAAGAGTATTGAGCCGGGTAGAGATAGCGGAGAAAGTATGGAACACACATTTTGATACGGGAACCAACTTCATTGATGTATATATCAACTACCTTCGCAAAAAGATAGACCGTAACTTTGAACCGAAACTTATTCATACCAAAGCAGGGATGGGTTTCATACTGACTGACAAATTATGAAAATCCGGGCAACGCTGACTCTGCAATATGCGGGCATTACAGCTGCGGTATTCTTCGCATTTGTCATAGCTGTCTATTACGTAAGCGAGCATTCGCGCAGCAATGCTTTCTTTCGAAACCTGCAAAGTGAAGCTATAACCAAAGCCCACTTATTTCTTAATAATCAGGTAGATGCAAAAACGATGCAGTCTATTTACCTGAATAATCAGAAGTTTATTAATGAAGTAGAGGTAGCCGTCTATACTACAGATTTTAAAATACTATATCATGATGCCCTTCAAAACGACATAGTCAAGGAAACACCCGAAATGGTAAAACGTATTCTGAAACGAAAGAATATCAGTTTCTATGTGGACGAATATCAGGCAATAGGACTTGTGTATCCGTTTGAAGGACAAGACTACATTGTCACTGCCGCTGCCTATGATGGCTATGGATACGCTAACCGGGATGCACTGAGAAATATGCTCATTCTGTTATTTATCGGAGGATTGACCATGTTGGTGATTGTCGGTTATATCCTCTCCCGAAGCACCTTAAAGCCTATACGCAATATCGTGAAAGAAGCGGAGAAAATCACCGCTTCACATATCGACAAAAGACTGCCAGTGAAAAACGAACAGGACGAACTAGGAGAACTGAGTATTACATTCAATGCACTGCTGGAACGTTTGGAGAAGTCCTTCAATTCGCAAAAGATGTTTGTCAGCAATGTATCTCATGAATTACGTACACCTATGGCAGCCCTTACAGCCGAACTGGATCTGGCCCTGTTGAAAGAACGCACCTCCGGACAATATCAGGCAGCTATCGGCAATGCACTACAAGATTCCCGACGGATCATAAACCTGATCGACGGATTGCTGAATCTTGCAAAAGCCGACTATCAGTCGGAACAGATTACAATGGAAGAGGTCCGGTTGGATGAACTGTTGCTGGATGCCAGAGAATTAGTCTTAAAAGCCCATCCGGATTATCATATCGAATTAGTCTTTGAGCAGGAAGCTGAGGAAGATAACGTGCTGACCGTAATTGGAAACAGCTATCTGTTGACTACTGCCTTTGTGAATCTGGTAGAGAATAACTGCAAGTACTCTTCCAACCGGACTTCATCCGTCCTGATAGCTTATTGGGAACAATGGGCTATTATCCGCTTGTCTGATAATGGCGTAGGAATGTCCGATGCAGACAAAGAAAACCTGTTTAAACTGTTTTACCGGGGAGACAATAAGAATATAGCTCCCGGAAATGGTATAGGTATGGTTTTGACACAGAAAATCATCCACCTTCACAAAGGCGAACTTACCGTAGCTTCTCATAAGGACGAGGGAACTACCTTTGTGGTAAAACTCCTGCATATCTAAGAAACTCTAATAGTTTTCTAATACCACTCTAATCATTCTCTAACGGCTTCCTCCCGAAGTCATCCTTACTTTTGCATCGAATTAATAAATGCAGTTAGTAACTTAAAAAAATTAGAGAGTATGGTATGGAAGAAAAAACTGCGTTCATCACAGTACACATTCAATTCAGAGAGAGTATTTTTGGTTGCCACGCAACCCGGTAAGTCAATTTATTCCTGTTTGCAGACTACAAAGCTTGGACTAACGCTGAGAGAAGTACAGGAGCGACAATCCATTTATGGAAGAAACGAAGTCATCCATGAACAGAAAAAGAATCCGTTTATACTGTTTGTCAGAACGTTTATCAATCCTTTCATAGGCGTTCTGACAGGACTTGCCATCATATCCTTGTTTCTGGATGTGTTGATGGCTGAACCCGGAGAGCAAGAATGGGCAGGGGTAATCATTATTTCGTCCATGGTATTATTCAGTGCTATTCTTCGTTTTTGGCAGGAATGGAGAGCAAGTGAAGCTACAGATTCTTTAATGAGGATGGTAAAAAACACTTGTCTGGCAAAACGTGCCGGAGAACAGGAAGAAGAGATCGATATAACAGAACTCGTTCCGGGAGATATTGTGTACCTGGCAGCCGGTGATATGGTTCCTGCCGATATACGTATCATCGATTCAAAAGACTTGTTTATCAGTCAGGCTTCATTGACGGGTGAGTCCGAACCGATAGAAAAGTTTCCGGAAGTACGGGGACAACAGTTTCGTAAGGGAAGTGTTATAGAGTTGGATAATATCTGCTATATGGGCTCCAATGTGATTAGCGGTGCGGCAAAAGGAATTGTTTTTGAGACGGGGAATAAAACCTATCTGGGTACGATAGCCAAAAGTCTGGTCGGACATCGTGCCACTACAGCCTTTGATAAAGGTATCAGCAAGGTCAGCTTTTTATTGATTCGTTTTATGCTGGTCATGGTTCCGTTCGTGTTTTTCGTGAATGGTTTTACGAAAGGTGACTGGTTCGAAGCCTTCATTTTTGCCGTATCTGTGGCAGTCGGTCTTACTCCCGAAATGTTACCTATGATTGTGACGGCTAACCTGTCTAAAGGAGCAATCGCCATGTCCAAAAAGAAAACAATCGTAAAGAACCTCAATGCCATTCAGAATTTTGGAGCAATGGATATACTTTGTACTGATAAAACCGGCACATTGACTTGCGATAAAATTGTGTTGGAGAAGTATATCAATGCAGACGGCAGCGATGACAACAGTAAACGTATTCTTCGTCACGCGTACTTCAACAGTTATTTTCAGACCGGCTTGAGAAACCTGATGGATAAGGCAATCCTCTCTCATGTAAGAGAGTTGAATCTGGAACATTTGAAGGATGCCTATACCAAAGTCGATGAGATTCCTTTCGATTTTACACGCAGAAGGATGTCTGTCGTTATAGAAGACAGGCAAGGGAAGCGGCAAATTATTACCAAAGGAGCGGTAGAAGAGATTCTCGATGTCTGTTTGTATGCCGAGTTCGACGGAGAGATACATCCTTTGACTGACTCCTTGAAAATAAAAGCGCAAAAGATCAGTGAGGAAATGAACCGGCAAGGTATGAGAGTATTGGCGGTTTCCCAGAAAAGTTTCATCGAAAAAGACTGTAATTTTGCCATCGAAGATGAGAAGGAAATGGTGTTGATCGGATATCTTGCTTTTCTTGATCCTCCCAAACCTTCTGCCGCCGAAGCCATCGAACAATTATATATGCATGGAGTAGCAGTCAAAATATTGTCGGGAGACAATGATACCGTAGTGAAAGCTATTGCCCGTCAGGTGGGGATTGATACCGGGCACTCCCTTACCGGAATAGAAATGGAGGAAATGGATGAAACAACATTGAAAGAAGCGGTAAAAGACACTACGTTATTCTCCAAACTCACTCCATTGCAGAAAACGCAAATAATCTCTCTGTTGCAGGAGCAAGGTAATACAGTTGGTTTTCTGGGAGATGGCATCAATGATGCAGGCGCCTTGCGGCAGTCAGATATTGGCATATCTGTCGATTCGGCGGTAGATATAGCAAAAGAAAGTGCGGATATCATCTTGTTGGAGAAGGATTTGATGGTATTGGAAGACGGCGTACTTGAAGGTAGAAAGACATTTGGTAATATCAATAAGTATATAAAGATGACTGCCAGTTCCAATTTTGGCAATATGTTCAGCGTGATGTTTGCAAGCGCCTTTCTGCCGTTCCTGCCCATGATGCCGATACATTTACTGATTCAGAACCTATTATATGATATATCACAGACAACCATTCCATTTGACCGTATGGACCCGGAATTTCTGAAGAAACCGCGCAAATGGGATGCATCCGACCTGAGTCGCTTTATGATTTATATAGGACCTATCAGTTCTATCTTCGATATTGCCACCTATCTGGTCATGTGGTATGTGTTCAGCTGTAACAGTCCCGAACATCAGACTTTGTTTCAGACCGGATGGTTTGTAGAAGGTTTGTTATCCCAGACATTGATTGTCCACATGATACGTACCCGTAAAATACCATTTATACAAAGCCGGGCTACGTGGCCTGTTATGGGGCTGACGTTCTTAATTATGGCAGTAGGCATTCTTATTCCTTTCACAGCTTTCGGACGTTCCATCGGCCTGACGGCTCTTCCTTTGGGTTATTTTCCCTGGCTGATTGGTATTTTGCTTTCCTATTGTATCCTGACGCAATTGGTAAAGAACTGGTATATCAGGAAGTTTGTACGTTGGCTATAGCATTCGGCCTGTTTATCCCACAAATTATGTATATATAATGTGAAATATCTAAAATTGAGACAGATAACCTGTCAAAAGTTCTTGCCTCTAAAAATAATTTCATACATTTAGAGGCAAGAACTCTTAAATGTTAGATTTACGAACATACTAATATTCAAACACAATGAAACACAGTTTATACTTTCTGATAATAATTACCTTGTTGTTTGCCGGATGCCGTCAAAAAGCCCAGAGTAATTTCCAGTCCGAATCTTCTGCACAAACAGAGGAAAGCAATCCCTCATTGGAAGAGTATGCTGAAGAAGCAGTCATTACAGGCAAAGTTCTAAACCGGGATTTCTATCCTCAGGAAAAGGAACTGACTCTCATTATCCCATTTTTCAGAGATATGGGAAATCAGTATCGTTCGCCCATACAAAAAGATGGTTCATTCTCTTTCCGCTTTCCGGTTTATGCCAAATTAAGGGAGGTTTCTATCCGCAACTATGCAGAACATCTTTATATCCACCCGGGAGACAGCATACATGTAGAAATAGACTTCAAGGATCTTTTTCATCCTAAAGTGACAGGTGATGCCGAAAAGCTTAATCAAGAGATATTAGCGTTCACTGAAAGTGCATATTACTATATACAGAATTACAATATGAAACCGGAATCAGACGTTAAGGATTTTGAGGCTGAATTAAAAAAGGATTATAATTTTCGTTTGGAACGTAGGAATGAGTATCTGGTGAAGTACAAGCCAATGGAAGATGTAGTACTGTTTACTGAAGAATTGCTGAAGCAGGATTATTATTATGCGCTGTTATTCAATGGTATGTCATACTTGTTTAAAACGAGAAAAGAGATGGACCGTTATCATACACTTTTACCTGAAATCAATAGACTATATACTAAAGGTATACTCTCGGCACGCTTATACGATGTTGCTGATGAAGCAGAAAGATATATTGCTTATGGGATCGCTTTCAGAGATAAAAAGAATCCTTCAATAGAAGAGATCATGGCTACAATGGGGGAGAGTGAGATGAATCAGTATTTATATACTAAGTTGATAGCCGGTTCTTTATGTACTAATGACACACTTGCTTTTCACGAAAAACGTACACAGTTTGACTCAATCGTTAAAATGTCACATCTACGTGCACAGGTGATGCAGATCTATAATCAGACCAAATCGTATCTAAAAAATCCACAGCCTGTTTCCGACAATTTATTATATGGCGAATTCCATGAGAACTCAAAGCATACAACACGTATGCCATACATGAAACCTGTCTATGATGTGCTCGAAAAGAATCGTGGAAAAGTGATTTATTTCGACTTTTGGGCCAGATGGTGTCCTCCTTGTCTGGCAGAAATGGAACCTTTAAAACAATTGCGCAGCAAATTCTCTACGGATGATTTGATTATATATTCCATTTGTGTGAGTGAACCCAAAGAACAATGGGAGGAATGCCTGAATGAGTATTCATTGAAAAACCGGGGAATTGAATGTGTTCATGTGACTGATTATTTGGGAATAGATAACTATCAGAAAATTCGTAAGCAATGGAAAATAGACAGGATGCCTTACTATGTATTAATAAATAGAAAGGGGCAGATTATTGATTTCGGAACTGCGGCACGTCCCAGTAATCCGCAGTTAGTATCCCGAATAGAAGAAGCGGTGAAATGAGACTTATTTTGTAGAAAGCAATACTGCCTAAGAAATTAAATAGTTTAATTTGAGCAAGGAGAATACTGTGAGTACAAAACAGTCCGTTTTTCGTCTTATCTATAAGTAAAAATATAGATTAGAATGAAAAGCCGACTGAAACAACAAATATTTGCAATCTCATTATTGGCATGCACTGCTATATCTCCTGCCAATGCTCTGCAAACACATTCACTTCGCGAACAATTCCAAAATCCGTCTGACGAAGCAAAGCCTTGGACTTTTTGGTACTGGATGTTTGGAGCCGTATCCAAAGAAGGGATTACGGCTGACTTGGAAGCAATGAAACGTGCTGGGCTGGGAGGTACTTATCTGATGCCTATCAAAGGTATCAAAGAAGGCCCACAATACAATGGAAAGGCGCAACAACTAACACCCGAATGGTGGGAAATGGTTCGTTTCAGCATGGAAGAAGCCGACCGCTTGGGATTAAAGTTAGGAATGCATATTTGTGATGGTTTCGCATTGGCTGGTGGTCCGTGGATGACTCCGAAAGAATCGATGCAAAAGGTAGTCTGGAGTGATACAATCGTTGATGGTGGCAAAATCAAAGGACTACACTTACCGCAACCGGAGGCATACGAAGGTTTTTATGAAGATATTTCTTTATTTGCCCTGCCTGTAAAAGAGGAAGCGGCAGACGTTATGCCGGCCAAAATAACCTGTGCCAATATAGCCACAGGAAATCATATTGACATCAAGAAGACTGTGAACATGGATGATGCCGGAGTCATCCGTTCATCATATCCCTGCTATATTCAATATGAATACGAACAGTCTTTCACCTGCCGCAATATTGAAATCATTCTAAGTGGCAATAATTATCAGGCGCACCGCTTGAAAGTGATGGCAAGTGATGATGGGATTAACTACCGTTTGGTGAAACAGCTCGTCCCTGCACGCCAGGGATGGCAGAATACAGATGAAAATTCCACTCATGCAATTCCTGCTACAACTGCCCGCTATTTCCGCTTCTACTGGACACCCGAAGGCAGTGAACCGGGAAGTGAAGATATGGATGCCGCAAAATGGAAACCAAATCTGAAAATCAAGGAACTGCGTCTGCACCGGGAAGCCCGACTGGATCAGTGGGAAGGTAAAGCTGGACTGGTATGGCGTGTAGCCCCTTCCACGAAGAAAGAAGAAATAGGAGAGCAAGATTGCTATGCCCTTTCACAGATTATCAATTTGACAGATCCCTTTAAAAATAGCCCGAACGACAATTTTAAAGAAAGAACACTGACAACTACTCTCCCCAAAGGAAAGTGGAAACTACTCCGCATGGGACATACCGCCACCGGACATACGAACGCAACTGCCGGAGGAGGAAAAGGACTGGAATGCGATAAGTTTAATCCAAGAGCTGTTCGCAAGCAGTTCGACAACTGGTTTGCGCAAGCATTTGTAAAGACAAATCCGGACGTTGCCCGCCGCGTATTAAAATACATGCACGTGGATAGTTGGGAATGCGGAAGCCAGAACTGGAGCGATACTTTTGCCGCAGAATTCCGGAAACGCCGTGGATACGACCTGATGCCTTATTTACCATTGTTGGCAGGTATTCCGATGGAGAGTGCCGAACGAAGCGAAATGATTCTGCGTGATGTCCGCACAACGATAGGTGAACTGGTCGTCGATGTTTTCTATCAAGTCTTGGCCGACTGTGCGAAAGAATATGATTGCCAGTTCTCAGCCGAATGCGTAGCGCCTACCATGGTAAGTGACGGATTACTGCATTATCAGAAAGTAGACCTTCCCATGGGAGAATTCTGGCTGAACAGCCCAACCCACGACAAACCGAATGATATGCTGGATGCCATCAGCGGAGCGCATATCTACGGCAAGAATATCATCCAGGCAGAAGGTTTCACGGAAGTACGCGGAACATGGAACGAACATCCGGGAATGTTGAAAGCCTTACTGGACCGCAACTATGCTTTAGGCATCAACCGCCTTTTCTTCCATGTATATGTCCATAATCCTTGGCTGGACCGCAAACCGGGAATGACTTTGGATGGTATCGGCCTTTTCTTCCAGCGTGACCAGACGTGGTGGAATAAGGGTGCAAAGGCTTTCTGTGAATACATCACCCGTTGCCAATCATTGCTGCAATACGGGCATCCGGTGGCGGATATTGCAGTTTTTACAGGAGAAGAGATGCCAAGACGTTCGATATTGCCGGAACGTTTAGTTCCTTCTTTACCGGGCATCTTCGGTGCAGAGCGGGTGGAAAGCGAACGAATCCGTTTGGCAAACGAAGGACAACCCTTACGTGTGCGTCCTGTAGGCGTAACACATTCCGCCAATATGGCTGATCCTGAAAAGTGGGTAAATCCACTTCGAGGATATGCTTATGACAGCTTTAACAAAGACGCGTTACTCCGTTTGGCTAAAGCGGAAAACGGCAGGATGACATTACCGGGTGGAGCCAGTTACAAAGTGTTAGTATTACCACTTCCACGTCCGATGAATCCGGACCCCGCAGAACTGTCTCCGGAAGTAAAACAAAAGATAAATGAACTGAAAGAAGCAGGCATACTGATTCCTTCTCTTCCATATAAAGAAGATGATTTCTCCTCATACGGTCTGGAACGTGATCTGATCGTACCGGAAAACATTGCCTGGACACATCGGCAAGGAGAACAGGGGGATATTTATTTTATCGCCAACCAACTGGAAGAAACACGTACATTTACCGCCAGTATGCGCATCGACGGCAGAAAGCCGGAATGCTGGAATCCGGTGACGGGTGAGATTAACGCTGACATTCCTTACGAACAAAAAAGCCATCGTACGGAAATCACTTTAACATTAGCTCCGAATGAGTCTGTCTTCATCGTATACCCTGCAGAAGAAGATGATAAGGAAACTTCGGAAAAAGAGCGCAAGGAAAAGAAGGATTCGGTAAAAGAAGCTTCGGAGACAGGCTTGGAAGCAACAGAATATACCGTGACTTTTACAGCAAACGGTAAGACTATCCAAAGACAGGAACTCTTTGACTGGAGCAAAGAAGAAGATGAGCAAATACGCTATTACTCCGGAACAGCAGTGTATAAAACAACATTCCGCTGGAAAATTAAAGTGAAAGAAGACCAACAAGTATATCTGAATCTGGGAAAAGTATGTGATCTGGCTACTGTTCGTGTGAACGGCATAGATTGCGGAACAATATGGACAGCTCCTTATCGGGCTGATATTACGGCAGCCTTAAAGAAAGGTGTGAATGAACTGGAAATCGAAGTGACCAATACTTGGGCGAATGAACTCAAAGGAGCCGATGAAGGAAAAGCTCCTTTCGATGGAATATGGACGAATGCCAAATACCGGAGAGCAGAAAACACCCTGCTTCCTGCAGGATTGCTCGGACCTTTGAATTTTGAAGTAGCGAATAAAAACAAATAAGAATGAAAAGTTCAGGAATTAAAACAAGCACAGTATTAGCAAGCTTTCTGCTCGCTGCCTGCCTGTCAATGCGCGCGGAAGTGAAACTGCCCGCTATTTTCTCAGACGGCATGGTGATGCAGCAACAAACCAATGCCAACCTTTGGGGAACGGCAATTCCGAATAAGAAAGTAACAGTCACTACCGGCTGGAACGGAAAACAATATGCAGTAACAGCAGACAAGAACGGCTCATGGAAACTTTCAGTCTCCACTCCAGAAGCCGGCGGACCGTATACCATCACTTTCGACGATGGAACCCAAAAGACACTGAATAATATTCTGATAGGCGAATTATGGCTGTGCTCCGGTCAGAGCAACATGGAAATGCCGATGAAAGGATTCAAGAACCAACCTGTAGAGAATGCCAATATGGATATTCTTCGCAGCAAAAATCCTCATATCCGCCTGTTTACGGTAAAACGAACTTCTACCATTACCCCTCAGAACGACGTTGTCGGCTCATGGAAAGAAGCGGCTCCGGTCAGTGTCCGTGATTTCAGTGCGACGGCCTATTATTTCGGAAGACTGGTCAATGAAATATTAGAAATTCCGGTAGGACTCGTAGTAGCGGCATGGGGCGGTTCTGCTTGTGAGGCATGGATGACTGCCGATTGGCTGAAAGCATTTCCGGATGCAAAGATACCTCAATCGGAAGCTGATATCAAATCGAAAAACCGTACCCCGACCGTACTCTATAATGGTATGTTGCATCCATTGATCGGCATGACCATGAAAGGAGTGATCTGGTATCAGGGAGAAGATAACTGGAATCGTGCCCATACCTATGCGGATATGTTTACCACATTGATTAACGGTTGGCGTGCCGAATGGAAACAAGGTGATTTTCCTTTCTACTATTGTCAGATAGCTCCTTATGACTATGGTATTATCACTGAAAAAGGTAAAGAGGTGATTAATTCTGCTTATCTACGGGAAGCACAGGCAAAGGTTGAACATCGTGTGTCTAACAGCGGCATGGCTGTACTGCTGGATGCTGGAATGGAAAAGGGAATTCATCCCGCAAAGAAACAGGCTGCCGGAGAACGTCTGGCACTCCTTGCACTGACAAAGACGTACGGAGTAGAGGGGGTGAACGGAGAAAGTCCTTATTACAAAAGTATTGAAATCAAGAATGACACTATTGTCGTCAGCTTTGAACGTGCGAATATGTGGATCAGCGGTAAAAACTGTTTTGAATCGAAAAACTTTCAGGTGGCAGGTGAAGACAAAGTATTCTACCCGGCGAAAGCATGGATCGAACGCAGCAAAATGCTAGTAAAAAGTGATAAAGTTCCGCATCCGGTAGCTGTCCGCTATGGATTTGAGAATTATGTGGAAGGAGATGTATATTGTGATGGGCTGCCGTTGGGGTCTTTCCGTTCGGACGACTGGTAATTTGAAAATATGAAGAGATTTTATCTGGCTATAGCAATGATATTCGTTGGCGTGTCGGTTCTTTGGAGCCAGCATGCCAATGTCGTTTGGGATACTCCCAGCCGGAATTCCTCCGAATCGATGCCATGCGGCGGGGGAGATATCGGCATGAATGTATGGGTAGAAGAAGGGGATATACTGTTTTATCTGAGCAGGAGCGGTACGTTCGATGAAAACAACTGCCAGTTGAAGCAGGGACGTTTTCGCCTCCGGTTATCTCCCAATCCTTTTGAAGACGCAAAGGATTTCCGGCAGGAATTAAAGCTGATCGACGGTTATGTTGAAATCTCCGCCGAAGGGACACAAGTACAACTCTGGGCAGATGTCTTTCATCCGGTAGTACACATCGAAGTGGTTAATGACCGGCCTTTGCAGGCGGAAATCTTTTATGAAAACTGGAGATACCAGGATCGGCTGATCAGAAAAGGAGAGGGGCAGCAATGTTCCTATAAGTGGGCTCCTCCAAAAGGAACGATGACGCATGCCGACTTCATTTCATTGGAGAATTCATCCGAAAAGGATAGTAAACGCCTTTTGTTTTATCATCGTAATGCGGAAGAGACAGTGTTTGACGTGGCAGTTGCCCAGCAAGGGATGAATGAAGTGAAGTCGCAGATGATGAATCCTCTTAAAAATCTGACTTTCGGAGGGTATCTGTCAGGAGAGAATCTGGAATATATAGGCACTTCAGACAGTGTATATGCCGGAACTGATTACCGCGCCTGGGGATTTCGTTCTCTGAAAGCTTCTAAAAAGCATCATTTCTCAGTTGTGTTACACACAGAACAGACGGAAACCGTCACCCAATGGGAGCAAGGTCTGAAAACAGCCTGGCAACGAATTGCCCCACAAGGAAAGATATCGTCTAAAGTGGTATCACAGGATAAAAAACAAACCCGCCTATGGTGGAATGCTTTCTGGCAACGGAGTTTTATCGAAACGATCGGTGAAACCGAAAACAAGGAGAACAGCAAAGTAGAAAAAGAAACCGGAAATAAAGAAAAGAGCGACGCAAAAGATGCATTGAAAGAAATCACCCGAAACTACACTCTTTTCCGCTATATGCTGGGCTGCAATGCTTATGGCAGTGTCCCTACCAAATTCAACGGTGGTTTATTCACCTTCGATCCCTGCCACATAGACGAGAAGCAGGCATTCACTCCTGACTACCGAAAGTGGGGAGGAGGAACGATGACTGCACAGAATCAGCGTCTTGCCTACTGGCCAATGCTGAAAAGCGGTGACTTCGACATGATGCCTTCCCAATTCAATTTCTATAACCGGATGTTGAAGAATGCGGAACTCCGCAGCCATGTATATTGGCAACACGAGGGAGCCTGCTTCTGTGAGCAGATAGAAAACTTCGGCTTACCCAATCCCGCAGAATATGGTTTCAAACGTCCGGCTTGGTTTGACAAAGGACTGGAATACAATGCGTGGCTGGAATATGAATGGGATACTATTCTTGAATTTTGCCAGATGATTCTGGAAACGAAGAATTATGCCGGTGCCGACATAACTCCGTATTTGCCTTTGATTGAAAGTTCGCTGACCTTTTTCGACGAACATTATCGGCTACTCGCTTCCCGTCGGGGACGCAAAGCACTGGATGGTGACGGACACCTGATACTGTTCCCCGGCTCTGCCTGCGAAACTTACAAGATGACCAACAACGCCAGCAGCACCATCGCCGCACTGCGAACTGTATTGGAGACTTACATCAAGGTTTGCAACAACGAAAAGTGGCAAAAGATGCTGGAAACAATTCCTCCGGTTCCATTACGCTATATCGAAGTCAAGGATTCTCTTAATCTTCAGACTTCTACCATGACTCCGGCATGGAAACAAACGATTTCTCCCGCCAAAAGCTGGGAACGAATCAACAATATAGAGACACCACAACTCTACCCGGTTTTTCCCTGGCGCATCTACGGAGTAGGCAAGGAAAATCTGGAAATAGCTCGTGATACGTATTTCTATGACCCCGACGCACTCAAATTCCGCTCCCACACCGGATGGAAGCAAGACAACATCTGGGCAGCCTGTCTGGGGCTGACCGAAGAAGCCAAAAGCCTTTCTCTGGCAAAGCTATCAGATGGTCCCCACCGTTTTTCTGCCTTCTGGGGACCGGGATATGACTGGACACCCGACCACAACTGGGGAGGTAGCGGCATGATAGGACTTCAGGAGATGCTCTTACAAACGAATGGAACACAAATACTTCTGTTCCCCGCCTGGCCCAAAGAATGGAACGTCCATTTCAAACTCCATGCTCCGGGCAATACGACGGTAGAAGCAACTTTAAAAGACGGAAAAGTAACAATCCTAAAGGTGTCACCGGAAAGCAGAAAGAAAGACATTGTTATAATGATAGAAAAATAAAAAAAAAGAATACATAAATAAAAAGCACTATGAATAAAAGACCGTTTTTAATCTTATCCCTATTTCTACTGCTATTCTCCTTCGATGGGCAGGCAGCAGATACTTACCGTCCCGAAACATCGGTTGCCGGATTTATTCCGCTTCCCGATTGCGGGCGACAAGTATATAACTTCAATCCGGGATGGCGATTCTTCAAAGGCGATATCCGGGGGGCGGAAGCTGTAAATTTTGACGATCGTTCCTGGAAGGTCGTTTCTACTCCTCACACAGTGGAACTGATGCCCGCCGAAGGCAGTGGTTGCCGCAATTATCAGGGTCCTGCGTGGTATCGCAAGCATTTTGTAGTTCCCACCGCGACGAAAGGACAGCGTGTACTCCTTCATTTTGAAGCGGCAATGGGAAAGCAAGTACTTTACCTGAACGGCAAACGTGTCCAGGAACATCTTGGAGGTTATCTGCCTTTCACACTGGACTTGACGGCAAACGGCGTACAAGCCGGAGACTCCTGCCTCCTTGCCGTCTATACCGACAACAGCAACGATAAATCATACCCTCCCGGAAAGCCCCAATACACACTGGATTTTGCTTATCATGGAGGTATCTATCGTGATGTATGGATGATTGCCAAATCTCCGGTTGCCATTACCGATGCCATCGACTCCCGCACAGTTGGCGGTGGCGGCGTATTCGTTCACTTTGACAAGATCAGCGAGAAGAGCGCACAAGTATATGTAGAAACGGAGATTCAGAACGATAATACCCGTTCGGAATCCGTCACTATAGAAACGACCCTTACAGATGCCGAAGGCAACGTTATCAAACGTACGTCCGGCAAACTTTCTCTGAACTCCGGAGAAAAGAAATCAATCCGTCAGCAGATGGAAGTGAGGAATCCGAAACTCTGGTCACCGGATGCTCCTTATCTATATAGAGTACAATCCCGCATAAAGAAAGGAAACCGTTTCATTGACGGAGGAACGACCCGTATCGGTATCCGCCTAGCGGAATTTCGTGGCAAGGAGGGTTTCTGGCTGAATGGAAAACCTTTCGGACAATTAGTCGGAGCCAATCGTCATCAGGACTTCGCATACGTAGGCAATGCTCTTCCCAATTCACAGCAATGGCGTGATGCAAAGCGTCTGCGTGATGCAGGATGTACCATCATCCGTGTAGCGCATTACCCGCAGGACCCATCCTTTATGGATGCCTGTGACGAACTCGGCTTGTTTGTCATCGTCGCTACTCCTGGCTGGCAATACTGGAACAAAGACCCGAAATTCGGAGAACTGGTTCATCAGAATACCCGTGAGATGATTCGTCGTGACCGCAATCATCCTTCCGTGCTGATGTGGGAACCCATTCTGAATGAGACTCGCTATCCGCTCGACTTTGCACTGAAGGCACTTGAAATTACGAAGGAAGAATATCCGTATCCGGGACGTCCGATAGCCGCTGCCGATGTGCATTCTGCCGGTGTAAAGGAACATTACGATGTAGTCTACGGCTGGCCGGGTGATGACGAAAAGGAGGACAAACCGGAACAATGCATCTTCACCCGTGAATTCGGAGAAAACGTAGATGACTGGTATGCCCACAACAACAATAACCGTGCAAGCCGCAGTTGGGGTGAACGTCCGCTGCTGATACAGGCACTTTCTCTGGCTAAAAGTTATGATGAGATGTACCGCACTACCGGTCAGTTTATCGGTGGCACACAGTGGCATCCGTTCGATCACCAACGTGGTTATCACCCCGATCCATACTGGGGAGGTATTTATGACGCTTTCCGTCAGAAAAAGTATGCGTATGAAATGTTCCGCAGCCAATCTCCGGCAAGCCTCCAACATCCGTTGGCAGAATGCGGACCGATGATATTCCTTGCTCATGAAATGTCACAATTCTCCGATAAGGATGTAGTGGTATTCAGTAACTGTGACTCCATCCGCCTTTCTATCTACGATGGAACAAAAACATGGACCAAACCTGTGGTACATGCCAAAGGGCATATGCCGAACGCACCTGTCATCTTCGAAAATGTATGGGATTTCTGGGAAGCGCGCGGATACAGTTATACTCAAAAGAACTGGCAGAAAGTAAATATGGTTGCCGAAGGTATTATCGACGGGAAAGTAGTATGTACCCAAAAGAAAATGCCTTCCCGCCGGTCTACCAAACTTCGCTTGTATGCAGATACTCAAAAAGTAAACTTGGTAGCGGACGGTTCGGATTTTATAGTAGTAGTTGCCGAAGTGACGGACGATAGCGGAAACGTTCGTCGTCTGGCAAAGGAAAATATCGTATTCACGGTAGAAGGGGAAGGAGAAATCATTGGTGACGCAAGGATCGGCGCCAACCCTCGTGCCGTAGAATTCGGTTCGGCTCCTCTGCTGATCCGTTCCACACGAAAAGCCGGGAAGATTAAAGTGAAAGCTCATGTACAATTTGAAGGGACTCAGGCTCCGACTGCCGCTGAAATGGAATTTGAAAGTGTTCCTGCGGAGCTTCCTTTCTGTTATGACGAGAAGTACTGTATTAGTCAGGACACACCCTCATTAACTGTAAAAGCTACTTTATTCGAGAATGCAACCGACGGCAAAGTGCAACTGACAGAAGAAGAACGACAACGGGTGTTGGATGAAGTGGAACGGCAACAAACTGAATTTGGAATAGAAAAGTGAGCTTGGTCGAAACTGAATGACAGATCAATATGCTTCATTCTTTCAGACCTGAGTTATATCGAACACAGGCTATTAGCAAAAATGAATAAGCTAATAGCTAATCTGGTTTTGCTAATAGCTAATTCAGTTTTGCTAATAGCTAATTTTTGGCTTGTTGACAGCTTAATTTCGGAACTTCAAAATCCAGTAAAGTCTAAAAGTCCATATTAGGTTTTTCAAAAATGCATAAATGAAGAAAATAAGTTCTCACAGAAAGGGAATAATGGTGATATATATATACATAAACCTTAAATAGGCTCTGTTTTTATATCCTATCATGAAATATTTCCCGAACATATTGGGAACCGGTAGCAAGAATCGTGTTTCTAAAAAAGCAAATAGGCGTTACAAAGCTTATAGATGTGTTTTTATAGGTTTATTTACCCCTTTTGTTCTTTTTGAAAAGCCTAATACTGGATTTTTAGACTTTACTGGAATTTGAGAATGAAAAATGAGGTAGTTTAGATCGAAATACAGCATTTAATGTAAGTACTTAAATATGACATTCGCTTTTGTTGAATCTTTGCTTCGGATCATTGCTTTCGGGCTGTTTCCAATTCAGCTTTAGCACTGAAATTCTCGCGAAATTTCAATGAATATCTTCGATGATAAAAAAGATAAGTTATAAAATTCAGTTTCTTTTTTAAAGATAAAATAGTATCTTTGATGCAAGATTCATTTCCACTAATATAATATACAATGAAGAAACACTTCTTTTTTATATTTATGTTTCTCTTGATGACGAGAATCTGTGCTTTTGCCTACCCTAACATGATTGTTGAACATTATACGGCCGAACGAGGCTTACCCAATAATATCGTCAATTGTACACTGAAAGGGCAGGACGGATTTGTATGGTTCGGCACCTGGTACGGACTATGCAGTTTCGACGGTACCAAATTCCGTTCCTATGATAATCATGACGGATTTTACTCCGCAGATATTCCTCCCCGTAAGATTCAGCGTATTGTAGAAGACAGGAACGGATACCTTTGGATCAAGACTATCGACCGCAAACTCTATCTGTTTGATAAGAAACATGAAAGTTTCCACGCAGTGTATGACGATGTAAAAGAGTACTCTGAAAATATTCAGATTATCAAGATACAGACGACAGATGACGGAGACGTACTGCTGCTGACCAAAGATAAAAGCCTGCTGCGTGCAAATACAGACCAGAACGGTAAAATCATCATGAAGCAGTTGCACGATTCGCGTCCCAATGTCAACGTCTACGACTTACGCCTCAAGCATAATGTGTTTTGCGAAACTGCCGAGTTTATCAATTGGATCGGTATGGACTATCAGATTCTTTCATTAAGAAAAGGAGAGGCTCTGAAAGATAAGCCTGTCGACTTTATTCAAAAGAAAGTTTCTGCCAATCCGGACCAGTTCACTTGTGCTTCCTACAGTTCCAAATTCTTATGGCTGGGAGATAAGAACGGACATATTTATAGCGTCGATCCGCAAAATGGAGTAGTCAACCGCTACGAAATACCGGAGATTGATCAACCGATTTCCAATATACTGGTCACTGAATCAGGATTAATGTATATCACCACCGTTGATGGTGCGTATGAATATAACATCGGCTACAAACAACTGACCAAACTACCGTTCTCCATCGCAGGGAAAAAAGTAGGAATGATATTCAATGACAAGTATGACAAAATTTGGTTTCAGGAAGGTAATGAGGCATTGACGTACTATGATCCTCTGAACAAAAGCAATCATCGCTTTCCTTTCCCCAAACAAAATGCCATTGGTAACTTTGAAAAGCAGGATGCCGGTGAACAGGGTATGTTTTTCCTCACCCCCGGTGGAGAAATTCTGCTCTTCGATAGGGAGAAACTGGAAATGACCCGTATCAATCAACTGAAACCTTTTTCCGACGACCTTCCCGATCAACTCTTCTTTCATCTGTTGCTGGATAAAGACGGTATTCTTTGGCTGGCATCTACAGGCAGCGGAGTATACAAGGTTAACTTTCCCAAGAAGCAATTTCAACTGTTGACAGAAGTTTCTCCTGTCCCTGTAGACACAGAAAGAGCGACCTCTTGGAATCAGGGGATACGTGCACTGTATCAGGCTAAGAATGGAGACATCTGGGTCGGTACCCGTTGGCAGGCACTTTATCGTCTGGATAGCAACGGGCAGATAAAACAGGTTTTTACGGATCAGAATTATCTGATAGGCGCCGTATATCATATCATGGAAGATAAAGAAGGAAACTTGTGGTTTTCCACTAAGGGAAACGGACTTGTCAAAGCCGAACCGGATATGAACTCACCACATGGTCTGCGTTTTACCCGCTATAAGAATGATCCCAAGAATCCGAATTCTATCAGTAACAATGATGTGTATTTCACTTATCAGGATAGTCAGGAGCGTATCTGGGTCGGTCTGTTGGGCGGAGGGCTGAACTTGATTTCCGAAGAAAACGGGACACTTGTATTCAAGCATAAATACAACGGACTGAAACAATATCCCGCTTATGGTCTGTATATGGAAGTCCGTACAATGACAGAAGATGAAGACGGGCGTATCTGGGTAGGTACGATGGATGGTCTGATGTCTTTTGACGGACATTTTACGACTCCCGAACAGATTCAGTTTGAGACGTACCGACAGATCAGCGATCGTTCTAATGTGGCAGACAATGACATTTATGTACTATATAAAGACAGTGATTCGCAAATTTGGGTGAGTGTATTCGGCGGAGGTCTGAATAAGCTGGTCCGCTATGACAAAGAAAAACGTGAACCGATATTCAAGTCATATGGCATACGTGAAGGAATGAATAACGATGTGGTCAAGTCCATCGTGGAAGATAAAAACGGAAATTTGTGGTTTACTACCGAAATTGGTCTGTCCTGCTTTAATAAGGCGACAGAGCAGTTCCGTAACTACGACAAATACGATGGTTTCCTGAATGTTGAACTGGAAGAAGGCAGTGCGTTGCGTGCATTGAACGGAGACTTATGGCTTGGTTCGCGACAGGGAATTCTGACATTCTCTCCTGATAAACTGGAGACACAACATACCAACTATGACACCCGTATCGTAGACTTTAAAGTATCCAAACGTAATCTTCGAAGTTTGAACGACTGTCCGATTCAGGAGTCTATCACATACACCGATGCACTTCAATTGAAGTATAATCAGTCTATGTTCACAATCGAATTTGCTGCATTAAATTTCTACAATCAGAATCGCGTATCTTATCGTTACATACTCGAAGGGTATGAGAAGGAATGGCACTATAACGGCAAAAACCGTATTGCTTCTTATACCAATGTTCCTCCCGGAGACTACATATTCCGTGTAGAAACGATGGATGAAGCTAATCCGGAACTTGTATCCACATGTACATTGGCTGTCACCATTCTCCCACCGTGGTGGCTGAGTTGGTGGGCTACTCTTATCTATGTAATCCTTGGCATCGCGGCCCTCTATTTCGGTCTGCGTCTGGCTTTCTTCATGATTAAAATGAAGAACGACATTTATATCGAGCAGAAAGTCTCGGAAATGAAAATCAAGTTCTTCACCAATATTTCTCATGAGCTTCGTACTCCTCTGACACTGATAAAAGGTCCGATACAAGAACTGAAGGAGCGGGAAGAACTGTCTCCGAAAGGACTGCAATACGTGGACCTGATGGAAAAGAATACAAACCAAATGTTACAACTGGTCAATCAGATTCTTGATTTCCGAAAGATTCAGAATGGCAAGATGCGTCTGCACGTATCATTGATTGATTTCAATGAAATGATAGCTTCTTTCCAAAAAGAATTCCGTGTACTTTCGGAGGAAAATGAAATCAGTTTCACATTCCAACTGCCGGACGAACCGATTATGGTATGGGCAGATAAGGATAAACTGAGCATTGTTATCCGCAACGTCATATCGAACGCGTTCAAATTTACTCCTTCCGGTGGAAGTATTTATGTAACTACCGGATTGACAGATGATGGAAAATCCTGCTATGTACGGGTAGAAGACAACGGTGTCGGCATTCCGCAAAATAAGCTGAGTGAAATTTTCGAGCGTTTCTCACAAGGAGAGAATGCGAATAATCCACATTATCAGGGTACGGGCATCGGGCTGGCACTTTCCAAAGAAATAGTAAACCTGCATCACGGTATCATCCGTGCCGAAAGTCCGGAAGGGCAGGGGGCCGTATTTATTGTAGAGCTATTGCTGGACAAGGACCATTATCGTCCGTCGGAAGTAGACTTCTATGTCAGTGATACGGAAACTGCTCCTGCCGCTACAGACAAGGAGATGGTTATCGATTCAGAAAAGGAACCGGAGGAGGAACTGGAAATTGATGCTTCATTACCGACTCTTCTGCTGGTAGAGGATAATAAAGACTTATGCCAGCTGATAAAACTGCAATTGGAAGATAAATTCAACATCCATATAGCCAATAACGGCGTAGAAGGGCTGAAGAAAGTGCATCTGTATCATCCGGACATCGTAGTGACCGATCAGATGATGCCGGAAATGGACGGACTGGAAATGCTGCAATCTATCCGGAAGGATTTTCAGATCAGCCATATCCCTGTTATTATTCTGACAGCCAAGAACGATGAAGGTGCCAAGACCAAAGCGATCACTCTGGGTGCGAACGCATATATAACCAAACCATTCAGCAAAGAGTATCTGTTGGCACGGATCGATCAGTTGCTCGGCGAACGGAAACTGTTCCGCGAACGTATCCGCCAGCAAATGGAGAACCAGACGACAACGGAAGAAGACAGCTACGAACAATATCTAGTGAAGAAAGATGTGCAGTTCCTTGAAAAGATACACCAAGTGATCGAGGAAAACATGGACGACAGTGATTTCAATATTGATACGATCGCTTCCGGCATCGGACTGAGCCGTTCGGCATTCTTCAAAAAGCTGAAAAGCCTTACCGGACTGGCACCTGTCGACCTGGTAAAGGAGATTCGCCTGAATAAATCGATCGAACTGATTAAAAATACGGATTTGAGTGTTTCGGAAGTGGCGTTTGCTGTCGGATTCAAAGATTCGGGCTACTATAGCAAGTATTTCCGCAAGAAATATAATCAGACTCCCCGTGAATATATGAATGAATGGCGGAAAGGATAGAAAGACCGATTACAAAATACTTTCTTAATCGTCTTTTTTAAAAACCTATTAAGATTCGGAAGAATGAACAAGATTAAGAAAGTATTATCAGCATGGATGTTGGTTGCCTGTGTGCTACCTGTGGCAGCCCAATATCCGGTGATCCCCGACTCGGTAAAAGCAAGAGGAGCAAAACAAGAGGCAGAGTTCGAAAAGAAATCAAATGCGGCATGGGAAAAAGCCTTGCCAACAGTTTTGGAAGAAGCAAGGTTAGGAAGACCTTACAAACCTTGGGCCTCCAAACCGGAGGATTTGATCAAAAGTAATATTCCGGCTTTCCCCGGTGCGGAAGGTGGTGGTATGTACACTCCCGGCGGTCGTGGAGGCAAGGTGATTGTGGTTACTTCCCTGGAAGATTCCGGTCCCGGCACATTCCGCGAAGCCTGTGAAACTGGTGGTGCACGTGTTATCGTATTTAATGTATCAGGTATTATTCGCCTGAAAAGCCCGATCAGTGTACGTGCCCCTTATGTAACGATTGCCGGACAGACAGCACCGGGAGACGGTATCTGCGTGACCGGGCATTCTTTTCTGATCGATACTCATGATGTAGTGATTCGCCATATGCGTTTCCGTCGGGGGGCACAGGATGTTGCTTTCCGTGATGACGCAGTAGGAGGAAATGCAGTCGGCAATATTATAGTGGACCACTGCTCGGCAAGCTGGGGACTGGATGAAAATATGTCTATCTATCGCCACGTCTACAACAGGGATGAAACCGGGCACGGACTGAAGTTGCCTACTGTGAACATTACCATTCAGAATTCGATGTTCTCGGAAGCATTGGATACTTATAATCATGCGTTTGGCGCCACTATCGGAGGACATAATAGTATGTTCTGCCGTAATCTTTTCGCTTCCAATATCAGTCGTAACAGTTCGGTGGGTATGGACGGAGACTTTAACTTCGTAAACAATGTTGTCTTCAACTGGTGGAACCGTTCTGTCGACGGAGGAGATAACAAGAGTTTTTATAATATAATCAATAACTATTTTAAGCCCGGTCCTATCACCCCGCTGGATAAGCCTATCTCTTATCGTATATTGAAACCAGAAGCCGGACGCGATAAAAGCAAACCGATGTCCTTCGGAAAAGCTTATGTAAACGGTAACATCGTTCACGGAAATGCTAAAGTGACAAAAGATAACTGGGATGGCGGAGTTCAGCTTGCCAGTGAAGTGGATGAAGGAAAGTTCTTACCGCAAATCAGAGTGGACGAAGCATTCAAAATGTCGCCCGTGACGATTATGGATACCAAAAAAGCTTATAACTTTGTATTGGATAATGTAGGTGCTACTCTCCCGAAACGGGATGCGGTAGACGCACGCGTCATCAAGACTGTACAGACAGGAAAAGCGATTTATACGAAAGACGCTCCGGAATTTGTCTCTCCTTATGTGAAAAGACGCTTGCCGGCAGACTCTTACAAACAAGGCATCATCACCGATATCCGTCAGGTGGGCGGACTTCCTGAGTACAAAGGAGAAGCATATCTTGATTCGGATGGTGACGGTATGCCGGACGCATGGGAAATTGCCAACGGACTGAATCCGAACGATCCGACTGATGCAAAGGAGGACTGTAATGGAGATGGCTATACCAATATCGAGAAATATATCAATGGGCTGGATACAAAGAAGAAAATAGACTGGACAGATCTGAAGAACAACTACGATACCTTATCCAAACGGAAAAGTCTGTTTTAATCGTATGATTTGCTTATGGTCAAATGATCTTTCAGGATTGAATAATTAGAAAACAACGTTTATTGTAATGAATATACAATTAAGAACTATCCTTTTAGGATTATTGAGCATAGGGTTTGCGCAGGGATATGCGCAAACCTTTGCTTTACAGGTTAAGGATGACCGGATCACTTACTTGAATGACGAACAGGGAAACCGGATTCTTGATTTCTCGTACTGTGGCTACAAGAGCTCCGAACAGGATATTCCTTCTGTCCGCAATGCCGTGTTTGTACCTTGGACAGCAGGAGATAATACATCACGTATTCAACGCGCCATTGACTATGTCGCCTCATTAGTACCTGATGCTTCCGGTTTCAGGGGAGCCGTGTTATTGGATCAGGGAGAATTTTCTTTATCCGGAAGCCTTCGTATAAATGCCTCCGGCATCGTACTGCGTGGAGTGGATAAAGAGAAAACGATACTTCTAAAAAAAGGAGTAGACAGAGGTGCCCTTATCTACATGGAAGGGACAGACGATATGAAGGTGCAGGATACATTGCAGGTACTCTCGAAGTATGTTCCGGTAAATGCGAGGACATTGGAAGTTGTTTCAGGTACTTCGTTGAGAAAGGGAGATCGGGTGCTGGTGAACCGTCCGTCCGGCAAAGAATGGATTGCTTCGTTAGGATGTGATATCTTTGGAGGAGGAATCAGTGCACTGGGCTGGAAAGAAGGAGATATGGATCTTACCTGGGATAGAACCGTGACAGAAGTAAACGGTAATCAGATAACGCTGGACGCTCCGCTGACAGTGGCGCTGGATGCTAAATACGGTACTTCTTCCGTGATTACTTATCAGTGGAACGGACGCATCCGGGAGTGCGGAGTAGAAAACATGACTCTGATTTCCGACTATGACAAACGGTACCCTAAAGATGAAGATCATTGCTGGACAGGTATTTCTATCGAAGATGCGGAAGATTGCTGGGTACGCAGGGTGAATTTTAAGCACTTTGCAGGAAGTGCAATCCTTGTTCAGCGTACCGGTTCCCAAATCACGGTTGAGGACTGTATCTCACGGGAACCTGTTTCTGAAATCGGAGGAATGCGCCGCTGTACTTTCTATACCTTAGGACAACAGACACTTTTCCAGCGCTGCTATTCGGAACAGGGTATTCATGACTTTGCAGCCGGATATTGTGCTGCCGGACCGAATGCTTTCGTACAATGTGATTCGTATGAGTCTTTAGGTTTCAGCGGATCTATTGACGCATGGGCGTGCGGTTTATTGTTTGACGTGGTTAATATAGACGGGCATAATCTGAGTTTCAAGAATCTGGGACAGGACAAGAACGGAGCGGGATGGAATACGGCAAATAGTCTGTTCTGGCAATGTACCGCTGCCGAAATAGAGTGTTATGCTCCGGCAAAAGATGCCATGAACCGTGCGTACGGATGTTGGGCACAATTCTCCGGTGACGGCGAATGGGCACAATCAAACAATCATGTGCAGCCCCGAAGCATTTTCTATGCTCAATTGGAGGATCGTTTGCAGAAGAAATGTGCAGAACGTGCCCGTATCCTGCCAAGGAATACAAGCGCCACCAGCAGTCCGACCGTTGAAGTTGCTATGGAACTGGCCAAAGAGGCTTACAATCCCCGCCTGACATTGGAACACTGGATTGAACAAGGAGCCTTTGCTCCTTCAATAGCTATGTCCGGAGTAAAATCAATCGATGATATGAAAGAAAAGAAGATAACTCCGAACAAGACATCAGCACAACCGGAAGTAACTATTGCAAACGGACGTATCCAAATGGACGGTACTTTGTTGGTAGGAGGTAGCCATACCACCCCTTGGTGGAATGGAAAACTTAAAACCAGCTTTCTGAAAAAAGCAAGTCCTGCCATCACCCGTTTTGTCCCCGGACGTGAAGGATTGGGACTGACAGATCGCATCGATTCCGTAATCGGCTATATGAAACAAAAGAATATATTGGTATTTGATCAAAACTACGGACTTTGGTATGACCGTCGCCGGGATGATCATGAACGAGTGCGCCGTCGTGACGGAGATGTATGGGGACCTTTCTACGAACAACCTTTCGGACGCAGCGGTCAGGGTACTGCCTGGGAAGGACTGAGCAAATATGATCTGAACCGCCCTAATGCATGGTATTGGTCACGATTGAAAGAGTTTGCCGAAAAAGGAAGTAAAGACGGACTATTGCTATTCCATGAGAACTATTTCCAGCACAATATTCTGGAAGCAGGTGCACACTGGGTAGATTGTCCGTGGAGAAGCACCAATAATATCAACCAGACCGGATTTCCGGAACCTGCTCCGTTTGCCGGAGACAAACGAATCTTTGTTGCAGATATGTTTTATGATATCACTCATCCGGTTCGCCGTGAGTTACACAGACAATATATCCGCCAGTGTCTGAACAACTTTGCTGATAACCCGAATGTCATTCAGTTGACAAGTGCAGAATTTACAGGTCCACTACATTTTGTACAGTTTTGGCTGGATGTGATTGCCGAATGGGAAACAGAAACCGGAAAGAAAGCCAAAGTAGCATTAAGTACCACAAAAGACGTACAGGACGCCATCCTTGCCGATCCGAAGCGTGCGGCTGTGGTGGATATTATTGATATCCGCTACTGGCACTATAAAACGGATGGAGTCTTTGCACCGGAAGGAGGGAAGAACATGGCTCCCCGCCAACATATGCGTAAGATGAAAGTCGGAAAGGTTACTTTCACCGAAGCCTACAAGGCTGTCCACGAATATCGCCAGAAGTTCCCGGAGAAAGCCGTAACCTTCTATGCACAGAATTATCCGGCTATGGGATGGGCTGTATTCATGGCCGGCGGTTCATGTCCTGTAATCCCGTGCACAGATAAAGCATTCCTGAAGGATGCAGCGGCTATGGAAGTGGAAGAAACCGATACCGACAACTATAAGAAAATGGTAAAATCTGATATCGGCAGTATCATTTATTCCAAGTCCGGAACAGAAATTCCTGTTCAATTATCGTCCGGAAAGTATATCTTAAAGTACATACATCCCGGTTCAGGGAAGATGAGTATTATAGATAAATCATTGAAAATTAATGGAGTATACAAATTAAAGGTACCGGATAAGAAAGAAGGTATTTATTGGTTCCATAAACTCTGAAACAAAAAATCCCGCTGATGACTGATCAGCGGGATTTTTCCATTTTATAGGTAATTTCTAACAAAAGAGTGTTATAAAACATGATACTTATTTTTTCAACCTACAAACCAGATTTTACCGGTGGTTGAGGTCAGTTCTGCTTAGCTTTGCAACATCAAATCAATCGAATTAATGCTATGATGGAACAGACTAATAATTCAACCGACACTTTACTCGCTTCTTTTCAAGCGGGAAATATGGCAGCTTTTTCGCAGCTATATGATTTGCACATCAACATTCTTTTTAATTACGGATTGAAGTTGACCATTGATAAAGAGTTACTGAAAGATTGCATCCACGATATTTTCGTTAAGCTCTACACTAAAAAGGATGAATTAGGAACTATTGATAATTTGAAGTCTTATTTGTTCATCTCATTAAAGAACAAACTCTGCGATGAACTCCGCAAACGTATGTATATGTCTGATACAGCTATAGAAGATGTAAATGCAGTAGCTCCCACAGACGTAGAAGATGACTATATGGAAGAAGAGCAACGCAAAAATGAGTTCTCGCTGGTGAAGCGTTTACTGGACCAGCTTTCTCCCCGGCAGCGTGAAGCACTTACATTATATTATATAGAAGAAAAGAAATACGAGGATATTTGTGAGATTATGAATATGAACTATCAGTCTGTACGCAACCTGATGCACCGTGGATTGACAAAATTGCGTAGTCTGGCAAGTTAATTTTAGTAAAAAGGATATTTGGTTGAGTACATACACAGAGTAACAGCGTCCTATCTATGTAAACGCTTAAAAAGGATGCGATATGTGCTCTAAGGTAAAGGATTTTTTGACAGATGATGATTTCATCAATTATGCACTGGGTGTAACTCCGGAAGCAGCCTCCCAATGGGAAACTTATTTCAGGGAACACCCGGAACAGATAGCAGATGCAGAAGAAGCTAAGGCCGTATTATTGGCTCCGGCAGATGTTGCCTGCGACTTTTCACTGGTTGAAAACCAAGATTTAAAGGATAGAATTGTTAGTAGTATAAAAGATTTTTCGAACATTTTGTAGTTAGATTAGATAGAAGTTAGGTTAGTTAAGGTTAGTAAAAAGATTGACGCAGTCTTTCACAGACGCTTGAGTGATCAAGTACTGTGAGAGACTGTGTTTTATATATCTACAGTTTATTTTCTTCCCGAATATCGAATGCGTTGCAGAAACTGACGATAAGTACGATACAACCTCCCAATATACCTATAATTATGTAAGCAATACGAATATCTAATGCCTGTGTAATAGCGCCTATAAGCAAAGGAGCGACCAGCGAACCAATAAAACTGATACTCGACAGGATAGTGAGCGCAATGCTGACGGGCGTCTTTGACTTGGCCCCTACAAAGCTATATAAAGTAGGTACGATACATGAGATACCTAGTCCGACCAGCATAAAGCCTAATGAATTAATGATCACTTTCATTGCCATTGACTCAAACGTATTGCCCAACAATGCGGAAATGAAAAAGCCGATACAAATAAGGCTACCTGCCAGTTGCAATACTTTTTTCTTCCCCCAAAGCTGGTAAGCATAATTCGTCAGGAATCGTCCCGTAGCCATCATGACCATAAATACAAGGAAGCCGATTTGCAATGATTTAGGCACATGGACAACCGATTCAAAATAAACAGCGCTCCAGTCGAACATGGCACTCTCTACGATGAGCGCGAATAATCCGACTAAACCTAATTGTAAAAGGAGCATTTCCGGCTTTTGGAATAACAGACGGAATCCATTCGGAGCTTTATCAACCGCTTTGTCTGTTGTCTCAAAGCCCGCTTTCGGATTCTCATTTATAGGAAGCGTTGTTTCTTGCAGATATTTTCGTCCTGCCAGTACTATGATAAGGATAATAGCGGCTATCAGCATATAATGCCAGACAGGAGAGGTGCCCGTCAGAATCATCACGAAGCCGATAAGTGCTCCGGTACAGGCTCCCAAGCTCCATCCCCCATGAAAAGTTGCCATGATTGTCTTACCATACAAGCGCTCCACTTCGATCCCTTGCGTATTGAACGATATATCGCACAAGTTCCAGAACACTCCGAAACAAAAAAGCAGGAATCCCAGCAAATAGACTTCATGAGCCAATCCGACACAAAGTAAGGACATGGCATATCCCAAAATGCTGACTTGTACCATTGTGCGACTCCCTAATTTAGATACAAGATAACCCGCCAAAGGAATTGCTACAAACTTGCCGACCGGTATCATAAATAAAATCAGCCCCCAATAAAATGCATAATTGGCTGCAAATACATCTTTGAAATCCGGGATACGGCTTGCCCAGCTTGCCATACAGAGTCCTTGGGCAAAGAAGAAAGTCAGGATGGCAAAACGTATTTTCTCTTTCGGATATGTAAATTGGTTGTTCATGAGTCATTCTTTTTATGCAGGCAAAGGTATTTATTTTTTGTGTTTTACCTTTCCTGCTATTACTCTTTTTTGTACTTTTGCAGCCGATTTAAAAATATCACATACATGAAGACAAGCGAATCTTTATTATCTATAGGTAAATTCATAGCCGAATATTCAGCCCATCTAATGGGAGCGGGGGTACATACCTCCCGTGTTGTACGCAATTCCAAACGTATCGGAGAAGCTTTTGGCTTAGATGTCAAACTGGGCGTATTTCATAAAAATATCATTCTTACTATCATCGATAAGGAGACAAACGAAGCCTGCAACGAGGTTATAGATATTCCTGCACATCCTATCAGCTTTGAGCATAACTCCGAATTGAGCGCATTGAGTTGGGAAGCAGTAGACAAACAGTTATCGTTGGAAGAACTGAAAGAGAAATACAAAAAGATAGTCTCTGCTCCGATGATACATCCTCTGTTCGTTTTGATATTGGTAGGCTTTGCCAATGCGTCATTCTGCAAACTGTTTGGCGGCGACTTAATCTCAATGGGAATCGTTTTCTCCGCCACTATTACAGGATTATACCTGAAACAGCAGATGCAAAAGAAGAAAATGAATCATTATATTATATTCATTGTTTCGGCCTTCGTCGCGTCCCTCTGTGCTTCTACCGCCTTGATTTTCGACACAACTTCCGAGATTGCACTGGCAACCAGCGTCCTATATCTTGTACCCGGTGTTCCTTTGATTAATGGAGTGATTGATGTTGTCGAAGGATACGTTTTGACAGGATTTGCCCGTTTGACAGAAGCCTCTTTGCTGATTGTCAGCATTGCCATCGGCCTTTCCTTTACATTATTAATGGTAAAAAACAGTTTAATTTGATATGGTAGCACTTGATATTCTTTCTGATGGTTTCTTTGCAGCGATAGCAGGTATCGGATTTGGCGCAATTTCCGATCCTCCGTTGCGTGCATTTAAAATGATTGCAATATTGGCGGCATTGGGACATGCGTGCCGTTTCTGTCTGATGACTTACTTGGGTGTAGATATTGCTACGGCTTCTTTATTCGGTGGATTAGTAATCGGGTTCGGCAGTTTATGGCTTGGAAAGCGAGTATATTGCCCGATGACGGTGCTGTATATTCCCGCATTGCTCCCGATGATTCCGGGAAAATTTGCGTACAACATGGTATTCTCTCTTATTATGTGCTTGCAGACAGCGAATAAACCGGAACTGCATGATAAGTATATAAAGATGCAGGAGATGTTCTTCTCCAACACTTTGGTGGCAAGTACAGTAATTTTCATGCTTGCGGTCGGAGCTACATTCCCGATGTTCCTGTTCCCGCACAGAGCCTTTTCTTTAACAAGACATTAATTAAACTACTTTTATGGAGATTTTTTGGAGAACAATTGCGTATTATAATTCAGCCACCTGGCTTTTGCAGATTATTGTCATTCTGATCGGTATTGTGCTGACCGCATTGCTGATCAGCAAACCACGTCCGTGGGTGAAGATGGGAATGAAGATTTATATGATAGGTCTTTATTCGTGGATTTCCATTGTCTATTACTTTATCTACTGCGAAGAACGCAGCTATAACGGGGTAATGGCGATGTTCTGGGGAGTGATGGCTATTATCTGGATATGGGATGCGATCACCGGATATACGACTTTCGAACGTACACACAAATATGATCTGCTATCTTATGTGTTGCTGGCCATGCCTTTCATTTATCCTATGGTATCGTTGGCACGCGGGCTATCTTTCCCGGAAATGACTTCTCCGGTGATGCCTTGCTCTGTAGTGGTATTTACCATCGGACTGCTGTTGCTGTTTGCACACAAGGTAAATATGTTTTTGGTACTGTTCCTTTGCCACTGGTCATTGATCGGATTATCCAAGACTTACTTCTTCCAGATTCCGGAAGACTTCCTTTTGGCAAGTGCGACTATTCCGGGACTCTATCTCTTCTTCAGAGAATATTTCCTGAATAATCTGCACGCAGATACCAAGCCCAAAGCTAAATATATTAACTGGTTATTGATAACAGTCTGTATCGGGCTGGCTATATTGTTGACGACTACTATGTTTTTGGAATTAGTTCCGAAGAACTGATTGCCGCACTATTACACGTTATTAGTTTCATGCCTTGAAACGATTAGTTTCATTGCTTGAAACAAAAAGTTTCAGCCGTTGAAACCAACAGTTTCAAGGCATGAAACTTTTTTTTATCTGATAGCATAAAATATTCGGAGAGCATATTGCATCATACTATCCGGCAGCCAGCTCTTGCTTTTAGCAAACAGAACTTGCACCAACGGCCCTACTTTAGTCCGAAAAGGAGGATTTTTACGTGCTACTATTTTACAGATCGCAGCACCCAGCTTGCGGGGATGGCATCCGTTACGCTCTTCTTTTTCAATGATCTTTAATGATCTCAGAAAACTGTCAGCATAATCTTCATTTTGTCCGGTCAGTTCAGAGATATTCCGGTTGTCGGTAAACCCGGTATTAAAATCTCCCGGCTGCACCAGGCAGACTTTGATATGAAACGGATGAACTTCCAGCGCCAAGGCCTCGCTGTATCCTTCTACTGCAAACTTGGATGCAGAATAAAATCCCTGATAGGGGATGCCCATCACTCCACCAATGGAACTGATATTGATGATCTTTCCCCGACGTGCCTTGCGCATATAAGGGAGCACCGCTTTACACATATTGACCACGCCAAAGAAATTTGTATTCATCTGCATGCTCACTTCTTCTTCGGTAGCCAGCTCCAATGCTCCGCCAATTCCCATACCGGCATTATTAATCAGTACATCCATCCGTCCCTGCTCGGATATTATTTGTTCTACAGCCTGACGAACAGAAAGACTATTGGTTACATCTACGACGAGCATTCGTACCTTACCTATATTCTCTGAAGGTTTCCGGCTCGTACCGTAAACGATATGACCTTGTTCTGATAACATTTGCGCAGTGATCTTTCCGAATCCGGAAGAAGCTCCGGTTATGAGTATGATTTGTGGTTGCATATTCTTTTATTTGTGGCAAAGATAAAGAGAATATCCGAAAATACTGTTTTTGCCGAATAGTATTCTGATAAGACGGATTCAGAAGCTTCCTCCTGCAAAACTTGGTTTTCTGCAAAAGATATCCTATCTTCGGGAAAAATAACGATATGAAAAGAATACTTATATTCGGCATAGTATGTCTGACTTCAATTATAGTATCGCTGGGACAGTCAGTGGAAAGCACCATTCTTCCTCCTACAGGCTACACTCGTGAGGTATGCGATGAACATTCATTTGCCGCCTATCTGCGTCAACTCCCATTATTGCCCAAAGGGAGTAAGGTTTTACTTTACAACGGACAGGAGAAAAGGAATCAGGCAGCCGCATTCGCCGTAGTAGATATGGAAATAGGCAATCGTGATTTACAGCAATGTGCGGATGCAGTCATGCGCTTACGGGCAGAATACCTATGGGCACAGAAAAGATACGGAGAAATCAAATTTAACTTTACCAATGGCTTTCCGGCAGAATATAAGAAATGGGCGGAAGGAAACCGTATCAAAGTAACCGGAAATAAAGTAGAATGGTATGCCGCAGGAGGCAAAGACTATTCATATAAGACTTTTCGTAAATATTTGAATATGGTATTTATGTATGCCGGCACTGCTTCCCTTTCAAAAGAGCTTCGTACGGTTCCTTATACTTCACTGCAAGCAGGAGATGTGTTTATCAAAGGAGGTTCACCGGGCCATGCCGTGATAGTAGTAGATGTGGCAATTCACCCGAAGACAAAAAAGAAAGTTTTTTTATTGGCACAAAGTTATATGCCGGCCCAGCAAATACATATTCTCGTCAATCCTGCCAACCGGAATCTGTCACCTTGGTATGAACTGACAGATACAGACAGTGGCAGACTATATACACCGGAGTGGACATTTGAAAAGAAAGAGCTGAAAAGGTTTTAGAAATTGTTTACCTGACACCTTTTCTTGCAGGAACTCCTCTTTCCAGTAGGAGGAGCATAGAGATACCTCTTCTCAACTATTTAGTATAGCGGTCAACTCTTCCCGCCAATCAGCACCGTTTTCCGGTTGGAAGGTTTCGAAGCCAAGTTCTTTGCCTATGTGGATATTCGAACTTCCATCGTCAACGAAGAGCGTTTCGGAAGGAATGATATGGCTGTCTTCTATCATAAAGTCGAATATTTCGGGAGCCGGTTTGGTATGTCCCAACTGGTAAGATAAATATAGCTTGTCGCAATAATCGTTCAGCGGTTTCCCTTCGGATGAAAACTCCGGACTACATGCCCATGACATAACAAAAGGATTGGTATTACTCAAAAGATACACATGATATGATTTACGAAGCTCCAATATATAATCGAGCTTTCGCAAGTCCACTTCATTGAAAAAGCCTAACCACGCCTGTTTGGTTTCTTCCATCGTCAGTTCGCGACCGCACAGATCCCCCAATTGCTTCCGAAATTCATCGGCACTCAACTTTCCTTCTTCCAGTTCCTGGAAGATTCCGGTCTGATGGTATTTGTCCAAACGAGTATCGGCATCCGCCAATCCCAGTTTGATAAACGCCTGAACTGCTTTATCGCGATCAATGTCTACAATCACTCCACCAAAATCAAATACAATGTTCTTAATCATGATATATACAATTTTTATTTGTTACAAAGATACGGCTAATCTTCTTAATAAACAGCCCGTCATCGCTTGATCTTTGTCAAAAAAAACATGAGGGTAACCTGCGATATACCTAATAATAGAAGGAGAAATAATATAGTGACACTATCCTGCCGTGATGGTGTAACTATGATCACAGTATAGTGTCACTATGAGAGGAGGATAGTGACACCATTTTTTGTATGGTTTATAGAGGTGTATGTATCATATTATTTTTTATATTTGCAAATCCAATCGTTTGTATACAAAGATAAAAGCAGAGTTATGAATAATCTTCGAATCTTATTATACGTGGTTGTCCTTTCACTGGCTGCATGCCATCCGGAAGGGACTAATGTAAAGCAGGGATTAGACAAAGCCGCACAGCTAATGGGACAGGACCCGGATACGGCATCTATTATTCTCGAAAATATCCAGATCAACCAGATGAACGAAGCACAGCTGGCAGAATATAATCTGTTGTGTACCCAGCTGAATGAAGATAAAAATATCGCCCATACGTCTGATAAGCAAATCCGTCAGGCAGTTTCATACTTTGACCAACACGGCGATGAACTTCAGAAATCAAAGGCTTATTTTTATCTGGCATGTGTAGAGAGTGATCTTGACCAGAAAAAGGAAGCGGAGACCCACTTCAAGGAAGCAATAAAGCTTGCTGCTCTTACAGAGAAGTACGATTATGTAGCCAAGGTGTGCAGACGTTGCAGCCTTTATTATCAGAAATATGGTCATTTCGACGAAGCATTGGAAATGGAAAGAAAAGCCTATGCCAGCCAGTTAATGCAGAACGATCAGGCAGGCGATACGAAGATTATTCTTTCTTCTGCATTAGGAGTCTTTGGTGTGATGTCCTTGTTACTCGGGCTGCTCTGGAAGAAGAATAAGTTTGTATATTCTCAACTGACTACTTTTAAAGATGAAATGTTGCGAAAAGAGGCAGAGTCGGATAAGTTGATGTTGCAATGTAACTATCTGGAAGAAAAATATCAGTCGCTTCAACAGCATATTTATGAAAGTTCTCCGGTAGTATCGAAAGTCCGGCAAATAAAAGAACGGTCTGTTTCCCCTTCCAAGGTTGTTTCTTTTTCAGAGAAAGACTGGAGTGAATTATTAAGACTACAGGAGGGAGTATATGGACTTGTTTCCAAATTGAAAGAGATAAGTCCTAAACTTACAGAAGAAGATTTGAGAGTATGTGCTTTCCTGCGCGAAGGTATCCAGCCTGCTTGCTTTGCAGATCTAATGAAACTGACTGTAGAAACTCTTACCCGAAGAATATCCAGAATAAAAACGGAGAAACTTATGCTTGTAAGTTCCAAAGAATCACTGGAAGACTACATCAAATCATTGTAGTCCGCATTTGTCCGGAGTTGCCTGACAAAAAGCTTTGTTTTTCAACATCTTATAGAAATGGGTTGTCCGTATCCGTCCGGCTAAAAATGCCTATTTTATATCACTGTTCTATAACTTTGCAAACAGAAAAGTTACAGAACTATGAACTACCTATTATTTAAAAGATGGAATGATTTCAGTGGTTGGCTTGTCTTCCTTATAGCAGCTTTCGTATATGGAATGACAATCGAACCTACTGCCAGTTTTTGGGATTGTCCCGAATTTATTTCATGCGCCGAGAAGTTACAGGTCGGACATCCGCCCGGTGCACCTTTTTATATGCTGGTAGGTAATCTGTTTACACAGTTTGCCTCCGATCCCTCCCAAGTTTCACGTACAGTCAACTTTCTGAATGCACTGCTGAGTGCAGGATGCATCCTCTTTCTTTTTTGGAGTATCACCCGTCTGGTCAGATATCTTCTGAAGGAAGAAAAAGAAAATCTGTCAGTAACCGACGTGATTATCATTCTCGGCTCCGGGTTGGTAGGAGCTTTGGCATATACTTTTAGTGATACTTTCTGGTTCAGCGCAGTAGAGGGAGAAGTATATGCTTTCTCTTCTTTTCTTACTGCCTTGGTTTTCTGGATGATTCTGCGCTGGCAGGATGAGTCGGACACCGTTTATGGTGACCGATGGATTATTCTGATTGCCTATATAATCGGACTCTCCATCGGAGTACATCTGCTCAATCTGCTTTGCATTCCGGCGATTGTACTGGTTTTCTATTATCAGAAATATCAAACGATTTCGCTTAAAGGAGCTATTGCGGCGATTGCTTTATCCGGTTTGCTTATTGTATTGATACTTTTTGTGTACATTCCCGGAATGGCGGATATTGGAGGATGGTTCGAACTACTTTTTGTCAACGCCTTGGGATTCCCTTTCCAAACAGGACTGATTGTCTTTCTGGCTATCACATTTTTCCTGCTCATAGCCGGTATCTATCGTTTCAAAAAACGATTGATCAATACAGCTTTATGGTGCATACTTATGCTTACCGTAGGTTATACCACCTATGCAGTGATATTGATTCGTGCCAATGCCAATACACCGCTCAATGAAAATGCTCCGGATAATATTTTCGCACTCAAAAGCTATTTGAACCGGGAACAATACGAAAGCGCCCCTTTACTTTACGGCAAAACGTATGCCTCCGAACCAGAGTATGTGCCCGAAGGAGATTATTACAAAGTAAAAATGAAAACGGGTAGTGCTGTCTACAGACCGAATAAGGAAGAGGGAAAATACAAGGTGATTCGAAATAAAGAGGAAGTATGCTATACTCAAAACATGTTGTTTTCACGAATGTGGAATGATCGCATGGCTTCCTCTTACAAAAGCTGGTCGGGAGGAACGGACGAAGCTCCCACGCAAAAAGAGAATCTTACCTATTTCTTCACTTATCAGCTCAATTATATGTATTGGCGCTATTTTCTCTGGAATTTTGTCGGGCGTCAAAACGATATTCAGGGACATGGCGAACCGGAACATGGAAACTGGATCACGGGGATTCCTCTGTTAGATAATCTAAGACTTGGTGACCAGGAACTTTTGCCCGAATCTCTGCGTCAGAATAAAGGGCATAACGTATTTTATGCTTTGCCGCTATTATTGGGATTAATCGGGATTTACTGGCAATGGATGCGAGGCAAGAAGGGAATGCAACAGTTTAGCGTTGTGTTTTTCCTTTTCTTCATGACAGGTCTGGCTATTGTGCTATATTTGAACCAGACTCCCGGTCAGCCCCGTGAACGGGATTATGCATACGCAGGTTCATTCTATGCTTTTGCTATTTGGATAGGAATGGGAGCTGCCGGATTGTGTGACGCACTTCGAAAAAAGAAGTCGTCAGTACTTCAGGTCAGCCTGTTAATGTTTCTCTGCCTGCTGATTCCGGTTCAGATGGCTAGTCAGACGTGGGATGATCATGACCGGAGTAACCGTTTCACTTGCCGTGATTTTGGAGCCAATTATCTGATGACACTCCCCGACAAAGGAAATCCTATCATTTTCAGTAACGGAGATAATGATACTTTCCCCTTGTGGTATAATCAGGATACGGAAGGAGTACGCAGAGATACCCGCATCTGCAATTTGAGTTATGCGCAAACAGATTGGTATATTTATCAGCAGCAATGCCCGTTGTATGATGCACCTGGATTACCCATTACCTGGAGTAAAGATCAATATCAGGAAGGAAAAAACGAATACGTAGCCATCCGACCGGAACTGAAAAAACAGATAGAAGAGCTCTATCAGAAACATCCAGAAGAAGCCCGTGACAGTTTTGGCGATGATCCGTTTGAGGTAAAAAACATCCTGAAATACTGGGCATTATCGGAGAAGCAGGACTTTCACGTAATCCCTACCGATACGATCAGCATCAATATTGATAAAGATGCAGTGCTTCGATCAGGCATGATGCTTCCAGACTCCATCCGTCATCTGAAAGGTGAAGATCTGAGAAATGCGATACCGGATAAGATCTATATTTCTCTGAAAGATATGCGTATTCTAACCAAAGTAGATATGCTGATGCTGGAAATGCTTGCCAACTGCAATTGGGAACGCCCATTGTACATGGCAATATCCGTCGGTGAGGTCAGCAAACTGAAGTTTGATCATTATTTCGTTCAGGAAGGATTAGCTTTCCGTTTCACGCCTTTTGATTATAAAAAATGGGGAAATGTCAAAGGAGATAATAACTATGCGATAGATGTAGAGAGATTGTATGAAAATGTAATGAACAGATATAAGTATGGCGGACTGGACACTCCCGGACTCTATCTGGATGAAACCACCCTGCGAACCTGCTATTATCATCGGAGGCTTTTCGCCCAACTGGCAAAGGAACTGATCAGGCAGGGCGACAATACCCGAGCAAGGAAAGTACTTGCCTATGCAGAACAAGCTGTTCCGGCGTACAATGTCCCCGAGATCTATGAAAGCGGGTCTTTCGACATAGCCAAAGCCTATGCTGCCCTAGGAGAAAAGACGAAAGCAATGCCTCTGCTAAAGTACCTGACAGCCGAATCGGAAGATTACATCAACTGGGCATTCTCATTAGGAGACAACAGGATCAGTATGGTCCAGAGAGATTGCCTGTATAAGTTCTGGCAATGGAATCAGTATAATGAACTTGTAAAAGAGATTGATAAAGAGGAATACAGGCTAAGTAATCAGCGCTTTGAGGAGAAATATGCTTTATTCTCTCAAATCGTGGGACTTAGAAACTAAAATCCGGAAATATAAACTTGAAAACAATAAAACTATCAGAAGTATGAGAAATGCATTGAGTAAAATAAATTATATTATTCTATCGATTGGTTCGATATTGATTATCACAGGATATATATTAATGAGCGGCGAGGGGAGTACCCCTGCCGCCTATAACCCTGATATCTTCAGCAGACTTCGTATATGTATTGCACCCATTATTTGTTTACTCGGTTATTTGCTGAATGTAGTTGGCATTATTTATATTACAAAAAAGAATAATTAGCAGGGATACATCTTAAATATTTTCAAAAGAATGCGTTTTTAAGCCAAATAATTACTTCTTTTGTCCTCACTAATAAAAATGAAAGTCGGACAACATGAGTAATAACATTGACATAAAAACGCTTGAAGCCTTCCAGGATGGAAATCACAAGGCTTTTGAAACTGTTTTTATAGCCTATTACAATAAAACTAAGGCTTTCATCGACGGATATATAAAATCGGAATCGGATGCCGAAGAATTGACAGAAGACCTTTTTGTCAATCTTTGGATCAATCATGATTCGATTGATGCATCCAAGTCTTTTAGTTCTTATCTGCATACGATTGCCCGAAACTCAGCCATAAACTTTTTAAAGCATAAGTATGTACACGATACTTATCTGAACAATAATCAGGAGACAGAATATAGTTCTACCTCCGAAGAAGATCTTATTGCTAAAGAGTTAGGCTTATTGATAGATGACATTGTCGGAAAAATGCCGGAACAGCGGAAAATGATCTATACATTAAGCCGTCAGGAAGGATTGAGCAATGCCGAGATAGCGATACAGCTCAATACCACTAAAAGAAACGTCGAAAGTCAGTTAAGCCTCGCATTAAAGGAGATACGGAAAGCTATCTCGTGCTTTTTATTGTCTTTTTTATAAAAACATCCACTTTTTCATTGAGCTTTTTGCCATCAAACTGTATATATAGTAAATACAGCAAAAATGGAAAAGAGTAATATTATCACCAGAATCATCAAAAAGTTCCTTTCCGGACGTTTTTCTGCTGAAACGGAGGAAAAGGTACAGCGATGGATTATGAAGGAAGAAAACGCGGAAGAGAAAGAAAAAGCCTCATTGGAGTATTGGAACGAATTGGATGCAGAAGCCGATTCGAAAACATACAGTGCTTTAGAGCGGGTCAATTTAAGAACCGGATACAACAAAGAACATCTTGAAAATATTGTTTTATATCATAAGTTTGTCCGCATTGTAGCCGTCGTTATTCCCATATGCTTATTGGCAGGAGGAGTGCTCTATTATATCCCTTCTGGAAACGAGCAGATAGAAATATCCACAGCTTATGGCGAACAAAAACGCCTGGTTCTGCCGGATAGTTCCGAAGTATGGCTGAATGCAGGAAGTACAATTACTTATCCGGAAACTTTTACCAAAGAGAATCGTGTCGTTACCCTTGATGGAGAAGCATATTTCTCAGTCAGAAAAGATGATGCAAAACCTTTCATAGTAGAAACATCGCAACTATCCGTCAAGGTACTTGGAACGAAGTTCAATGTAAAGGCATATGCTAATGATGCGAATATTACCACAACGTTGACTAGTGGGAAAGTGGAAGTGAGTACGCAATCCCGTCCTCCTCAAACACTCAATCCTAACGAACAACTCACCTATAATAAATCGACATCAGATATTGAGATATCGACAGTAGACACTGTTGACACTAACAGTTGGGTAAAAGGAAGATTAATCTTCACCAATGCTACTGCCGAAGAAATATTCAGAACGTTGGAACGACGTTATGATACTGTTATCGATCATTCTACCGATTTTTCTGCCTCCAGGCGATACACCGTCAAATTCCTGGAAGATGAGAATCTGGACGAAATGCTGAATATATTAGAAGATATAATCGGCTTTAGCTATCGGCAGAGCGGGAACAAAATAATAATAACCAAATAACAAGAAAACAGCCTATGAACAAAAAGAACCGGGAAGCAGCTTGAGACCCTCTTCCCAGTTCTGAAATGTCTATCCTCATTTAAACCGCGAAGTAAAAACGAAGTATCAACGTACAAATATAAAATAATGAATCGAATTAATGCGAATAAAAAGCCAGATAAGATGATCATTCTTGTGTTTTTTTCCATTCTGTCATTGACGGCACTTTCCCAAAATGCAGAAAAGAAAATTACAATTCAAAACAAAAATATCTCTTTAAAAGAAGCCTTCGAGCAAATAGAACTACAAACAGACTATAGCATAGCTTACGAACAGTCAAACCTGAACCTGAAAAAGAGGCAATCATTGTCGCTAAAGTCCGCAAGTATAGAGAAGGCATTAACACAAATATTGAAAGGTACCGGATACACATACAAAATAAAGGGATATCATATTATTATCTCTTTGCCGGCACCAAAAACAGAAACAATCGACGAAAAGACACAAAAACTGACGCAAACTATAAGAGGAATCGTAGTCGATTCCAAAACCAATGTTCCGATAGAGTATGCCTCCGTCTATATATCGGGGGAACCTTCCTTGAACAGCTCCACAGATAGTCTTGGAAACTTCAGAATCGGCAATGTTCCTATTGGGCGCTACAATATCCAGGCGTCTTTTACGGGATATCACACAAGCATAATCAGTGAAGTATCCGTAACTTCATCCAAAGAAGTATATGTAGAAATCCCGATGGACGAGAATATCCAATACCTGGCAGAAGTCCTCGTGAAACCGGAAATAAAGAAAGACCGGACGATCAATCCTATGGCTATCACAGGTGGCCGTATGATCAGCATGGAAGAAGCAGGCAGATTTGCCAACGGCTTCGATGATCCTGCACGATTAAGTGCCGCTTTCGCAGGAGTGGCGGGAGACATCGGTACCAATGCCGTAGCCATTCGCGGAAACTCCCCGCAATTCACACAATGGAGGCTGGAAGGAATCGAAATACCTAATCCGACCCATTTTGCCGATTTGTCAGGATTAGGCGGAGGTTTCCTGTCAGCTCTGAGTACACAGGTGATCGGAAATTCGGATTTTTATAACGGAGCTTTTCCCGCAGAATATAACAATGTATTATCGGGTGTTTTCGATATGCACCTGCGCAATGGAAATAATCAAAAGTACGAACACGCTTTTCAAGTCGGACTAATGGGTATCGATCTGTCATCAGAGGGACCAATCAGTAAAAAACGAGGAAGTTCTTATCTCGTTAATTATCGTTTTTCTACTACATCACTGGCTTCCGGCAATGATCTGAACCTCAAATATCAGGATTTATCATTCAAGCTAAACTTTCCGACCTCCAAAGCCGGCACCTTTTCTATTTGGGGATTAGGTCTGATTGACAGGAACAAAGCTCCAATAGAGGAGCGTTCCAAATGGGAAACTCTGGGAGACCGGCAATCGGGAGAAAACAGGCTCGAAAAAATGGCAGGAGGGCTGGCACACAAGTATGTGATAAATGAAAACACGTATGTCCGTTCTTCCCTGTCTGCCACTTATTCCAAAGATCATACAGTGGTAGATCAACTAGCAGATGACAAACTAATCAGAGTAGGAGATATCCGGAACAGCAGGTGGGACTTCGTTTTTAATTCTTATCTGAATACAAAGTTCAGTCCGAGACATACTAACAGAACGGGAGTTACGATTACAAACCTTCACTATGATCTTGATTATCAAGTCAGTCGTTATTTCGGATTAAACAGACCTATGGAACAGATTTCAAAAGGCAATGGCGAAAGCACAGTCTTTTCGGCCTATAGCAGTTCGGTTATCAATCTGAATAATAACTGGGTCACCAGCTTAGGAGTAACAGCCCAATATTTTACTTTGAACAATAACTTATCCATCGAACCGCGAGTTGCCCTAAAATGGAAAATAAATCCGAAACATTCTTTGGCGTTAGCCTATGGGTTGCATAGTCGCAGGGAAAAGCTGGATTATTATTTTGTAGAAAAGGTCGTCAACGGCAAGAACCAGTCAAACCGATATCTGGATTTTTCCCGGGCGCATCATGTCGGGATGACATACGACTGGAATATCAATCAAAACCTGCATTTAAAGATAGAGCCTTATTTCCAATATTTATTTCGCATACCAGTTGAAAAGAACTCCTCCTTCTCGGTCATTAACCATGAAGATTTTTATTTGGACAGAATCTTGACCAACACTGGTCAAGGCAGAAATTATGGAATAGACATCACGCTGGAACAATATATGAAAAATGGCTTTTACTATATGATTACAGGTTCTTTATTCAAGTCGAAATATAGGGGAGGAGACAATGTTTGGCGTAATACAAGACTGGATAAGAACTATCTGCTGAACTTGCTTGCCGGAAAAGAGTGGATGGTCGGTAAACTTAAACAAAACGTACTGAGTCTCAACGGACGTTTATTCTTCCAGGGAGGGGAACGTTACACACCCGTAAACGAAGAAAGAAGTCAGGCAGAGCATGACATCGTTTTTGATGAAACGAAAGCATACAGTAAAAGATTCAGTCCTTCCATAAACGGTGACGTTTCTATCAGCTTCCGGATAAATAAGAAAAGAGTATCTCATGAGTTCTCATTGAAGATTCTGAATGTAGGTATGCGCACCGGAATGCACTTTTACCAATACAATGAAAAGACCCTTAAAATTGAAGAGAAAGAAGGAACAGGGTTAATTCCCAATATAAGTTATAAGATTTATTTCTAGACAAACTAAAATCCTAAATGTCTAAAAGTAATCATTATGCTCTGTCATTCAGACCTCCCGTTACCAAGAGAAATGTTCTGAATGACAGAAACTCTTATGTACAATGACTTTCGGTAATTATGATATAACAATCCAGAATTAAAAAAAATCCTAATCAGTAATATTGGTATAACTTTCTGTAATTTATATACTGCAAAAATCAATCACTCTGCTTAAATTTGCATCGGTTAAAAAGCATAAGATTCGATTCTAATGAAATTGAAAATAATTAAGATATAACTACTATAAATTGAAAATCTAATAAATTTATGTTGCGTACTATCAGACTTACAGCCGCAATCGTGTGTTTCACACTTATTACCCTGCTGTTCCTTGATTTCACAGGGACATTGCACACATGGTTCGGATGGCTGGCGAAAATTCAGTTCCTGCCGGCAGTATTAGCCTTGAACATAGGTGTAGTGCTATTCCTTATTGTGCTCACATTACTATTCGGGCGTATTTATTGTTCGGTCATTTGCCCGTTAGGAGTATTTCAGGATGCTGTTTCATGGTTCTCCGGCAAACAGAAAAAGAACCGCTTCCGTTATTCTCCGGCTTTAAAATGGCTGAGATATGGTGTATTGGCTGTATTCATCCTTGCCTTGGTTGCCGGACTGAATGCTTTTGTCGTTCTACTGGCACCTTACAGTGCATACGGCCGGATGGTTTCCAGTCTGCTGGCTCCGGTATGGCAATGGGGAAATAATCTCTTGGCATATTTTGCCGAACGGGCAGAAAGCTATGCTTTCTATGAAGTGGATGTCTGGATGAAAAGTCTTTCAACGCTGATCATTGCTGTGATTACACTTATTGTACTTTTTGTTTTGGCATGGCGTAACGGACGTACTTATTGCAATACCATTTGTCCTGTCGGCACCGTATTGGGATTCATATCACGATACTCCATCTTCAAGCCTGTGATCGATACTTCCAAATGTAATAGCTGCGGATTGTGCGCACGTAATTGTAAAGCATCCTGTATTAATGCCAAAGCCCATGAAATTGATTATAGCCGTTGTGTCGCTTGTATGGATTGCCTGGGAAAATGTAAGCAAGGAGCTATTAAATATACTAGACGTATTCAAAAGAAAGAAGGGGTTAATACGGAAACGGTTAAAATAAAATCTGTAACCTCGGAACAGATTGACAATGCCCGTCGTAGTTTTCTTTCGGCATCGACTATTTTCGCTACTTCTACCATACTGAAAGCACAGGAGAAAAAGGTAGACGGAGGATTGGCAGCCATTGAAGACAAGAAGATTCCCAACCGGGAGAATCCGATTTATCCTCCCGGATCATTAAATGCACGCAACTTTGCCCAACATTGTACTGCCTGTCAGCTATGTGTCTCTGTTTGTCCTACTCAGGTATTACGTCCATCCGGTAATCTGGCAACTCTCATGCAGCCGGAAATGTCCTATGAACGTGGTTATTGTCGTCCGGAGTGTGCCAAATGTGCGGAAGTATGCCCTACAGATGCCATTCATCTGACCAGCCTGGCAGAGAAATCCGCTATCCAAATCGGGCATGCTGTATGGATCAAGGAGAACTGCGTACCGCTGACTGATGGAATGGAATGCGGCAACTGTGCCCGCCATTGTCCGGCAGCCGCTATTCAGATGGTAGCTTCCGATCCCGAAATAGCGGACTCACCGAAGATTCCGGCAATCAATGTCGAACGGTGTATTGGTTGCGGTGCTTGCGAGAATCTTTGTCCATCCCGTCCTTTCAGTGCCATTTACGTGACCGGACATCAGATGCACAGAATTGTATGATTTAAATCAGAACAAGATTATGGAAGAAAAAAATAAGAAAGACATAAACAGAAGAGATTTTATCAAAATCGTAGGTATCAGTGCGGCTACATCGACAGCGATACTATACGGATGCTCGTCAAAAGGCACTTCTTCATCAAGCAGTGCATCGGCAGAAGGGGAAATTCCTACCGACAAAATGACTTACCGCACGTCTCCAACAACAGGCGACCGCGTGTCACTTTTAGGATACGGCTGTATGCGCTGGCCTCTCAAACCGGCTCCCGACGGTAAGGGTGAAGTGATCGATCAGGATGCAGTGAACGGATTAATCGATTACGCCATCGCTCATGGAGTAAACTATTTCGATACATCTCCGGCCTACGTACAAGGTTTTTCTGAGAAATCTACAGGAATTGCGCTAAGCCGTTATCCACGTGATAAATACTTCATTGCTACCAAACTATCCAACTTCTCTCCGGATACATGGTCACGCGAAGCTTCCCTCAAAATGTATCATAAATCTTTTGCAGACCTTCAGGTGGACTATATCGATTATATGCTGCTTCATGGCATCGGTATGGGTGGAATGGACGCCCTTAAAGGACGATATCTGGATAATGGAATGCTTGACTTTTTGATAAAAGAACGTGAAGCAGGTCGCATCCGCAATCTCGGATTCTCCTATCATGGCGACATCGAAGTATATGATTATCTGCTTTCCCGACACGATGAGATAAAGTGGGATTTCGTACAAATACAGCTTAACTATGTGGATTGGAAGCACGCGAAAGAGACAAATGCCCGGAATACCGATGCCGAATATCTGTATGGTGAGCTACATAAAAGGGGGATTCCATCCATTATCATGGAACCGCTTTTGGGAGGTCGCTTGTCTAAACTGAACGACAATCTGGTGGCACGTCTCAAACAACGCCGTCCGGAAAGCAGCGTAGCTTCATGGGCTTTCCGCTTTGCCGGAACGTTCCCCGATATATTGACTGTATTAAGCGGTATGACGTATATGGAACATTTGCAGGATAACCTGCGCACTTATTCTCCATTGGAACCGCTGACTGATGAAGAGATGGATTTTCTGGAAGACACAGCACAGTTAATGCTGAAGTATCCTACCATCCCTTGCAATGACTGCAAATATTGTATGCCATGTCCGTATGGCCTGGATATTCCGGCTGTCTTATTACATTATAACCGTTGTGTCAATGAAGGCAATGTTCCTAAAAACGGACAGGATGAGAATTATGTCAAAGCCCGCCGGGCATTTCTTGTAGGATATGACCGCAGTGTACCTAAACTCCGTCAGGCTAGTCATTGCATCGGATGTAATCAATGCGTACCCCACTGTCCTCAAAACATAGATATACCCAAAGAACTGCACCGGATTGACCAATTTGTAGAACAACTGAAACAAGGAACCTTATAATGGAAGAATTAATCAACTTATTACACTCGGGAGGATATTCCTGTGTGATTGCCAATGGAGACAACATACGTACCTTTACCCAACGTGGCGTAGCGGATTTATATGATTTGCTGACACAGGAACCGGATTTCCTGAAAGGAGCTTCGATAGCCGACAAAGTAGTAGGGAAGGGGGCTGCCGCCCTCATGATTTTGGGAGGTATCCGGGAACTTCATACAGACATCATCAGTTCGAAAGCGTTGGATTTATTACGAAGCTCGGATATAAAAGTCCATTTCGTACAAGAAGTACCTTTTATATGGAATCGTGATCACACAGGCTGGTGTCCGGTAGAAACGATGTGTAGCGAAGAAGAATCGGCAGAAGCCATATTGCCGCTGATTCGTGATTTCCTCGAAAAAATAAGAAGTGGTAAAAAGTTGCAGGAGAAATAAAAGCGCGAAACAGAATATGAAAACAAATACAGTTTGTTTGTTTTTGTTCGGCAGCCTGCTTTCCATTTCAGGAATGGCACAACCCGGAAAAGACAGCACACAAGTCAAAAGAAACTATACTATCGACGAAGTCGTAGTTACCGGAACACGGAACGAGACGGATATTCGTCACCTTCCCATGACTATTTCAGTAGTGGGAAGGCAACAAATAGAGAAGAGATATGAACCTTCGCTTTTGCCGCTATTGACGGAACAGGTTCCCGGATTCTTTACTACCAGCCGTGGTATCATGGGATATGGTGTATCCACAGGTGCGGCAGGTGGCATGAGTCTGCGTGGTATCGGAGGCAGTCCGACGGCAGGTTTATTGGTTTTGATCGATGGACATCCGCAATATATGGGATTGATGGGACACCCGATTGCGGATGCATATCAGTCTATGCTGACAGAGAAAGTGGAAATCTTGCGCGGCCCTGCCTCTGTACTCTATGGCTCGAATGCAATGGGCGGAGTAATCAATATAGTCACCCGCAAACAGCAAGATGAGGGAGTAAGAACGAATATGCAGGTAGGGTATGGCTCATACAACACTTTGCAGACGGAATTTTCCAACCGTGTAAAGAAAGGACGTTTCAGCAGTATCGTTACTGGTTCATATAATCGTACGGACGGACACCGTCCCGATATGGAGTTCGAACAATATGGAGGATACGCAAAGTTAGGATATGATTTCAGTTCTTTCTGGAAACTCTGGGGAGATGTAAATGTAACCCATTTCAATGCTTCCAATCCGGGAACGATACAAGTTCCACTTATCGACAATGATTCGCGTATTACACGTGGTATAACCTCGCTTGCCTTGGAAAACCATTATGAGAAGACATCAGGAGCTTTGAGCTTTTTCTATAATTGGGGACGGCATAAAATCAATGACGGATATAAAACAGGAGAACAGCCGCAAACATCACACTTTAATTCTAAAGACAAGATGCTCGGCATTTCCTGGTATCAGAGTGCTACGTTCTTTACAGGCAATCGTCTGACGGTAGGATTTGACTATCAGCACTTCGGAGGCGAATCATGGAACAAAGTCTTGGTTACCGGAGAGCGGAAACCGGGAGTAGACAAGCAAATGGATGAATTTGCAGGATATGTCGATTTCCGTCAGGATATAAATAGCTGGTTGTCATTGGATGCGGGTGTTCGTGTAGATCATCACTCTCATGTAGGTACTGAATGGATTCCACAGGGAGGACTGGCTTTTCATCTTCCCAAAAGTGCAGAACTTAAAGCGATGGTGAGCAAAGGATATCGCAACCCTACCATCCGGGAAATGTATATGTTTGCTCCTGCCAATCCGGAACTGAATCCGGAAAAACTGGTCAGTTATGAACTTTCCTATTCTCAACGGTTATTGGAAGGAGCCTTATATTACGGGTTGAACCTGTATTATATTAACGGTGACAATATTATTATGAGCAATGGCTTGACACCTCCGCTGAACGTCAATTCCGGAGAAATAGAAAACTGGGGAATTGAAGCGAATATCGGTTATCGGTTTAATTCTCATTGGAATGTGAATGCCAACTATAGCTGGTTGCACATGGAGAATCCGGTTCTCGCCGCTCCTGAACACAAATTGTATGTCGGAGCAGACTATACCGCAGGTCGCTGGACTGTATCGACAGGAATGCAATATATTAAGGGACTTTACACTTCTGTAATCGTTAATAATAAAGGCACCGAGCAACAGGATAGTTTTGTTTTATGGAATCTGCGAGGAAGTTATCGTGTTTGTAATTTTGCCAACATCTTTGTGAAAGGTGAAAACCTGTTGGCACAACGTTACGAAATAAATGCAGGGTATCCCATGCCCAAGGCAACATTCATGGGTGGTATTAATTTGAATTTCTAAAAGAATAAAGATATGGAAACAACAGTAAAACTCTATTCACTGAATTACAGTAATGTGAAGACCTATTTGGCAGCCTCGTTATTCATCGTTGACAATATCCTTTTTCCCAGGCTCTTTCATCTCATTCCACTAGGTGGATTAACCTGGCTACCTATTTATTTCTTCACTCTGATCGGTGCTTACAAATATGGCTGGAAGGTCGGTTTGCTAACTGCTATCTTGTCTCCAGTCATAAACTCTCTGCTCTTTGGTATGCCAGTGCCCGCAGTATTGCCTGCCATCCTATTGAAATCCGTATTATTAGCTATCGCCGCCGGATGGGCTGCGCAACGCTTCGGACGCATTTCTATCCCTGTATTAGCAGGAGTAGTTTTGTTTTATCAGATCATCGGAACATTGGGAGAGTGGATGTATATAGGAAATTTCTACAATGCCGTCCAGAACTTCCGCATCGGTATTCCCGGAATGTGCCTGCAAGTATCAGGAGGTTATTTGTTTATTAAATACTTGATACGTACGTAAATAATGTTTCTAATCATAAAATAATAAGCAGCTTTTTCTTTGCAGAAAAAGCTGCTTATTATTTTATTCATCTGAATCATCTTCTATAATACTGGAAGAAGAAATACTATATTCCTTAGCATATTGACTCGGACTCATCTTATATTCTTTCTTGAATACTTCCCGGAAATATTTGGATTCTGAAAATCCACACATCTCCGAGATTTCAGTAATATTATACTCACCTTCTTTTAATAGCTGCGTAGCACGTTTCAGCCGGGTCGTTTTTATCAATTCCTGAGGAGATAGTCCTGTTATTGCTTTCAGTTTATAATAGAAACGTGTACGGCTCATATTATGCAAATCGTTGAGAACCTCAACAGAAAAGGCAGGATTATTGATGTTGTCTTCTATCGTTTTTTTCACAGCCGATAAAAATTGCCAGTCAAGGCTATTAGTACATTTCGCCAAAGGAGTCTTAACCTCTATATCTATTTCCAAATTCGCATATTTGCTGCGCAATAATGCCCGATTCGCCAATAAATTGGCAATACTGGCTTTCAGGATTCTTATGCTGAACGGTTTTACAATATATTCATCAGCACCAATATCCAGACCATCGAGAATATTCTGTTCTTCACCCAAAGCAGTAAGTAACAAGACTGGAATATGTGATGTTTCAATATCATTCTTAATAGTGGAACACAGTTCGTCACCCCGCATTTCCGGCATCATAATATCGGATAGAATAAGTTCCGGCCAGAATTCTTTTACAATGATCAATGCTTCCTTACCATTACCGCAAGCCTGTACATTATACATCGGTGATAATGAATTGACCAGATAAGCACGTAGTTCATCATTATCCTCGACAATAAGAATACGTTGCAGATTCTCATCGTTTGTCTTTTCCGCCGCTTCGGATATAACCGGAGCATCCAGTACAGCTTCCTGTCTGCCAGTTTTTTCCGGATCTATCAGGTTCGAGTGACGGAAATGCTTATTACCCTTCGGGAAAACAACAGTGATAGTAGTGCCTTGTTGTTCAGCACTCTCTATATTTATCTTACCACTATGGAGGTGCACCAATTTATCAACTAGCTTTAGTCCGATTCCACTACCGGTTATCTTTGCATTAATGGCATTTGTACCCCGAAAATGCATCTTAAGCAGTTTATTCTGTTCGTTTGCCGGAATGCCTATTCCCGTATCTTTGACTTCCAGCTTCCATGAGTCTTTAGTCTCAGAAATAGATACGCTGACTATCCCATTTTCTGGAGTATATTTTAACGCATTGGATATCAGATTTTTTAAGATAGAATCCATCTTATCTTTATCAAACCATACATTCAGATAATTAAAGTCACTCTTATAAGTAAAATCAATATGCTTGATATTGGCATACGAACGAAAACTATTACATATCTCATTCATATACGTGTTCAGTTCATATTCTGAGATACGTAATTCGGAAGAATAAACATCAGCCCGTTCAAAGTTGATTAAATTAGTGCTCAACCGTAAAAGGGCATTCACATTTCTCAATGCCGTATTAATACGCTGCGAACCGATCTCTGTCAGTGTTTCTTCCTCAACAAACTCTTCCAAAGGAGCCTTTATCAGCGTAAGCGGAGTGCGGATGTCATGAGCTGTATTAATAAAGAAATGTGTTTTCTCATCCGATATCTTTTTCTGCTTTTTCAGAATCATTATCCGGAAAGCAATGCTGAAAACAAAGACAATCAGAAGCATATATATGAATATAGCCCAGCCATTTAGCCATACAGGTTGCGATATGATAATTCCAACTTGCCGTTCTTCGAAAACGATACTAGGTTCTTCCTTCGATATGGCACGTACATAAAGTTTATATTTGCCGGGACTTAAATTGGTAAAACGAATTAAACTATTGCCACTCAGTTGTACCCATTCATTATAAGAAGAGCCTTCCAACCTCCAATAATAAACTGAATGAGAAGGAAAATCATAGTTGATGGAAGAAACACGAAACGAAAAAGTATTCTCACCATATTTAAGTCTCAACACATCAGTCTTATCAATGTCTTTCTCTAAAGGAGAATCTTTTTCTCCCGGATAAATCGGTTGATAGGAAATATGAAAATCGCTGAATATCATTTTCGAATATTCATAATCCGGCAACTTTATACCTGCCGGAAATTCAACTGCCCCATCAACACTGCCAAAAACAAAATTATTATTTTTACGTAACGCACCGGAAGTTGCATTAAAACAAGCAGACATCATTCCCTGTTCGCGACTCCAGTTATGAAATGATCTCTTTTCTATAGAAAAGCTGGTAATTCCATTTTCCGTACTCATCATTATCTGTCCGTTCATTTCCGGAAGAATCGTATAAATACTGTTAGATACAAGTGCCGAATTATCAGCGTAATAGTGTTCAAAACTCATGTTTCCAGGATCATATATAAGTACTCCCGAGCCGTTTGTACCGATATACAGTAATCCGTCATTGGCCTGATAAAGAGTATTGATGTATATTGATTCCACAGGCATTAATATATACTGATATTCACCGGAATTCCGGTTAAGCAGAAAAAGTCCAGTAGCTGTCCCCACCCACATGAAATTAGTATCTTTTTCCTCAATCGCCGTAACAGTATTGACTCCGGGATACAACCGGACAGTATTTTTTCTAGGATCAATACATTTTAGATTGTAATACCCTCCCGACCATATATATCCTTTTGAATCTTTAATCATATCCCTGATATACTTATCCGGACGTATGTTGACAGAGCTAAGAAGAAAAGGCGAAAAGTACTCTACAGACAATGTTTTCTTGTTAATCTTATAAATACCCGACGTATATCCTCCTGCCCAGATAACACCCGGAGAAACTTCGCATAAAGTAATGAAAATATGGTTCTTATCTTTCAGCTGCTTATCATAAGAACTCAGAAAAGAATGCCATTGACCGGTTTTTGAATCCTGGAAACTTATCCCATTACTGGTTCCAAACCATAAATCTCCTTCACTATCTTCAATAACCGCATGTACCTGATCATTGACGATAGACTGCTTATTACCGATAGAATGCTTTATCCAACGATAATTCTTATAACGGAAATCGACTACTGTAATTCCTGCCGGGTAATTGGCAAGCCAGATTCTTTTTTCTTCATCAATATAAATATCGGTTATATTATTTCCATTCATCTCATTATAACTTTCGTAGTTTGCCACAATGAACGGAGAGGTATTACAAGTATTTACATCAATTTTGTGTACTCCCATTCCTTCCGTAGCAACCAATAGTTCCTTTTGATTCAACGGTCTGATATGAGTAATACTCACATCACCCAACTTCGTATCTGATTTGATAATTTGATGAGCAGACATATCATAGGCAAAAGTACCATCACTAAAAGTTCCTACAAAAAGTCTGTGAAGCTGAGGATGGAAATAGAGACCGTTAATTTGCGTATAGACATGATCAAGCACATCTAAAGGAATGACTTTCAAAGCTTCGTTTTCAAACTGAGTATACCGGACCCCCATTTCTGTTGCTATAAAGAAATGAGTGTCATCAGCCTGTTCTACTACCGTAATATTATCTTCCAACAAATTAGGAAGCCGCATAACCTGAGTAGTCTTAGTATTATACAACAAAATAGAATCTTTGCCGCATAACCATAAATTGTTGTTACGGTCCAAATAACCGTAACTGATGGCATCAGTGACTTTCGGTGACTTATAGACCATCGTAAAACGATCATACTTTTCTTCATACTGGAAAATACGTCCTTTTTTTCCAATGACCCATATCCCGCCTTCTTTATCAGCATACAGCCATCCGAGATGTATTTCGGAACTCAATTGTTTGTTTTCTTCGATAAGTTTATAGTGCTTTATATCCTTACCGTTATATCGGTCCATACCCTCATTAGTAAGAAACCACATATATCCTTGGTGATCCTTCTGAATATTGTATATTCTCCGATTGCTCAAACCATCCTCTACTCCAATATGTTTGTATGTTTGTCCATATGCCATTAACGGCAGTAATAATAAAAATAGTATAATATTCCTCATATAAATAGTTGTATTTAAAGTAGTACTATGGTCTATCTCCAAATAATAGTTAACAAAATAAATAAAAAAGGACGAGATAATCAAGTAAAATGTTCAACAAAACATTTTTATTTCCATAGTTAATTATTCGTTGGTTGAAATATTATACTTTTGAACGATATCAGTTTAAAATATGCAACTAAAATACTACTTTCAGCTGAGTTTCTTTTTATATACCCATGCACTTAATATAAAATAGATAACTGCCTGAATCCATAAAGTAATATATTCGGGCCGGATATCAGCCATACTTGCTCCCATTGAGTTCAACTTCACAAAGGCGAGTGTAGCAGGTGCTGCCGGAAAAATATAATGAGCAACTTTCCAATACCAAGGCATCAGCTCCATCGGATAGGAAACACCGGAAAGAAAAATCAGTCCTACCGAGAAAAAGGCAATCATAAGCAATGGTGCTTCCGAATCAGTGAAATATCGGGAGGCTGCCAGCCCCAGAAAAGAGGTCGCCAGCAAGTAGGGGATCATCATCAATACAATATACAATCCGTTTCCAATATTGGGAATACTAAAGAAATGAGGAAGCAACCCTAATAGAAAGAATGAAAAAACAGCATACAAACTACAGTAGACAAACGTTTTCCCTGATACAATACGTATAGCGACTGCCCAGCTTTTTCCGAAGGGAGTATAAGCAAGGATGCCTTTTGTCATATGCTCTTCTCCGGTCAGCATACCAATGACCATCAGTAATGTCTGAAAAATGATAATGACCATAACGGCCGGAATCAGATAAGATCCATATCCTTCCGTATAGTTATAGAGTGCGGTTCCCACTACATTTACAGGCTGTGCCATAGCTACCGCCAATAATCCCTGAGGAGGCAGAAAGACTGCTCCGTCCGGACGATATTTGTCATTGATAGCCAGCATCACACGTGAAGAAGCTCCTTGTAAGGCCTCAAAATAGAGAAAAGCATCGGTAGTGGCATACAGAGAAAACACGGCTTCATCTCCACGAAATACCCGTTCCTCAAAATCATGAGGGAGATATAAAATACCTTGTACTTTTCCAGCTTTCATCCATTCCTTAGCTTCGTGATAATCCATAGCCTGATCATAAATTTCCGCTTGAGGCGTAGCATCCAGCCAGCGGATGAAATTACGGCTCAACTCGCTATGTGAGTTATCGACTACGGCAACCGGAACATCCGTTACAATATTGGGGGCATACATATAATTATAGAGTAATCCGTACACGAAGATTCCACCCATCAGTACCAGTAATACAGCATAGCTGGTACTGATAGCCCAATATTCACGTCGGATGATGAACGATAACTGTTGTAACTTATTTAATTTTTTCATATTTATGACTTTCTATGGCACGTTTCAGATGAGGAAGCAACACAAAAGCCAGCAACGGAAAGATACATAGTATCACAACCGATGGCCAAAGGTAGATAAAACCACTCCCTCCGTAGAGCATATTTTGCATCATTTCTGTAAAATGCCGGACAGGAAAAAGATAGGAGGCATCTCGTACCAAAGGATACATATTGGTCACCGGAAAAGTGACACCGGATAAAGTAGCTCCCAAAGAGCCGACCATGGAAACAATACTTATGATGAGAGAGATAGCCGGAAATAGCGAAAACAGGAATAATCCCAAGGCCTGCGTTGCCACGACAAAAAGCGCTGTCAGCATATTCATCAATAACCAGCTTCCTTGAAAAGGAATATGCAGAATGCCAAACATCACATAATTTGCCAGCCATCCTATCAGAATAAAGATAATAGTGTAGGGGAGTAGTTTTCCCAAAACAGCCGTTACCATATTTCCTTTGGCAACAAACAGCCATTCATCGGCAGTGCGAAATTTAATCTCAATTCCGACTGCATATACAGTAATGAGTAAAATCAATACCTGAAACAAGACGAAGAAAAACGGTTGGCTCAGATAAACCGAATAATCCAGACTTGGATTGTATATAGGGTGATTGCTGGCTTGTACGGGCAACAGGAATGTAGTGATCTTGTCTTGTTCCACTCCGAGAGCGACAGCTTGCATCACAATGGGAGAGAGCGACACAGGAGCCAGCGACGTTTCGAAAGCAGCCATCAATTCGCCGCCTACCGAAAGCAACGCATAATGATAATAATAGGAGAGAGTCGCATTCTTTCCCGAAATAGCATCTTGCTCAAATTTTGGAGGAATGGAGAGATAGCCATAAATTTCCTTCTTCTGTACGGCCTTTCGGGCAGCTTCCTCATTCACAAAATGCCTTGTCACTTTAAATGTTGGCACAGCAGATATATTTCGGGCGATTGCTCGTGAAGAGGCAGTATTGTCCTGATCGACAATACCGATGGGAATGTTTTCCATCTGCCCGTTGCCGAAGATAGTTGCCATGAAGAAAAGGGTAAATAGCGGCAGGATGATACACACACCAAAATAAAGGCGTCGTGAAGTCATCCGTCGCCACTCCCTGAGCAGCACGGAACGAAAAGGAGAATATGTTTGTGATGAACTCATTCTATCATTCATTTAATGTCAGTAATACGGACATACCGGGGCGCAGGTCATCAACTTTCTGAGTGGGACGGGCATGAATCTCGAAGGTTCGTAAGTCATAACTTCCGGTCTGCTTCGTTGATTTCCAAGTAGCAAAACTTCCTAACGGACTGATATAATAGATTTTAAACTCAATACCTTTTTTATTAATAGCAGGCACATCCGCAACAAAGGTGCCCTCCATCTTAAATTGTGGCATCAAATCCTCACGTACATTGAGTACTACATGAATATCGTCCATGACAACCAGGTTCATAATAGGAGTTCCCGGCGCAACCAATTCCCCACGTTTAGGAAAGATGGTAGCTATCTGACCGTTTTCAGGTGCTGTCAGCCGGGCGTCGACCAATAGTGCCGAAACTTCTTCCACCGTACTTCTGGCAGCATTCACCATACTGGCGGCAGATTCTTTATCTTCTTTCTGTGCACCGTCTACCGCCATCTGATATTGTTCATAGGCTGCCCGTTCGGCTGCAACAGCAGCTTTATACATAGCTTCCACTTCATCTTTCCGCTGAGAAGTGACAACACTGTCTTTATATAAGGTAAGAATACGGTTATAAGTTGTTTTAGCCAGTGTAAGATCACTTTTTGTTTTGTTCCATAGTTGCAACGCGGTAGCAACAATCTGTCGACGGGTACCGGCATCTATTTTCTTATTCTGCTGTACGGCTACTTGCTCCAATGCATTCACCTGCTGATACTTGGCATGTATTTCGGGGCTGTTGATTACAACGAGAGTATCTCCTTGGCGTACCCAGTCACCTTCCTGAACCAAAAAGGTATCGATACGTCCAGGAAGTTTCCCGCTAATACGGATTTCTGTCGCTTCTGCCTGCCCTTGCAGGACGAGCGGTTGTTTGTGCATCAAGATTATTCCCAGAGCAGTAAAAATACCGACTGCCAGCATAATAATGACGAATGCCCATGAAAGGGTTCTACTAGTTGGTTTCATTGTTTGTTACGGTTTAGGTTGATAGTTTACAAATTGTTCCGGTGTGCCGCAGAGTGAAAGAAGATTCATCAATGCCACATCATATTCATAATATGCTGCCAGACGAGCCACTTTTACGTTGGCAAGCATGGTTTCAGCATCAATCACTTCGGTAGAAGTTGCCATCCCTTCAGTAAAGGATTTCTTTCGGATACGTACCAGTTCTTCACTTAGTTCGATGGTCGCATTCAGTGCTTTTACGTTATCCTGAGCTTTCTCCAATTGTGTATAGAGTTTATCCACTCCGACAGCAAGATCATCGCGTGCTTTCATTTTCCCTAAAGCCAGCGTTTGCTGGGTTAGTTTTGATTGCCGGATCTTCTTTTCCCGATCCAATCCGTCAAAGAGATTCCATGTAAAGCCAATTCCCACCATGGTACGCGGCAGTAAATTGCTTTGAATGCCATGCGAATAGAGGGTCTGTTTTCCAAAAAGGGCTATATTCGGCAAGTATCCGCTTTGGGCAATCCGTACTTCCTGTTTAGCGATATGTTCTTGCAGCTGCAGTTGATTAAGCATATAGTTTCCGCTGTTGACCGACATATCAAAAAGCATTTTGGGTGGTAACGAATCATTCATGAAAAGGGGAGAAGTAGGAACGATATTCTCATCCGTATCTTTTTTATTCAACAAAACTTTCAAGGCACTCTGCACCACAGTTTCTTCCTTTCGTGCAGCTTCCAATGCCCGTTTTGCTTCATCCATATTCACTTGTGCAAACAGTCGTCCTGCTTTGTCTATCATTCCGGCAGCTTCCAGTTTCAAAGCATTTTCATAATGCTTCTGCAGACCTTTATATGTTTCTTCACGTACCGCTATGACCTGTTGTGCCAACCGCAGACCATAATAACTTTCTGCCAACAGGTTTTGCTGGCTTGCAGCAGTCTGTGCACGATTCTCTCGCGCCAGATCCACCATTGTCCGACCAATATTTGTTGCACGAAATCTTTTTCCTCCGGAAAAGAGCACCCATTCTGCCGACAGATCAACAGTCGTCAAGTTTCTCGGAGTTAGTGGAAAGACAAGAGTATTGGCTCCTATTTTATCCAGAACAGCTGAGATTATCTGGTCATCCGGAATAATTGAATGTACAAAGTCTTTTGCCGGATCAGTAAACTGAGACAATGGCTGCTTCACTTCTATCTTCTCGGACATATGCACAAATGCACCTGTAGACTGCAAGGTAGGATACCAAAAAGCATTGAGCTTATCACGTTCTGCCTTGGCAATCTCTATCCCCTTATCAGCTATCTTCAAGCTCTGATTTCCCTGATTAAGCAGGTGCAACGATTCTTCGAAACTTAGCGGTGTCTGTGCATTTGTCTGAATGACGAAAAAACACAAAGCCCATAGTACAAAAAGTATCTTATTTTTTTTCATGCTGGTTAGGTTAAATCTAAAATTGAGACTTTCTAACAGATGAGAGGACGGGTTTGTTCACTTTGGCAAACAGAGAAAGAATCTTAAAAAAATGTTCTATATTTAATATTACACAAAGAATAGCCCCATACGTATTTCATCAAACAGCAGAAATTATGCATAAATACGCATAATAATATACAGAATTTCAATATATTTTTGCATATATATTATCAGATTATACAGAAAAAGAACGTTATTTGAGCTATTTCCTTTTTAAAGGAACGATTACTTGGTTTTAAACCAACGGGACGTTGGTCGGTGAGGAACGTTCTGCTCCTTTAAAAGGAACGAATAAAACACAAGTAAAACAGGTCATTTGTTTTGGATACGACTAATATCTCAATCATTTTAATCTTTCAGATTGAATCAGTTAGTAGCCATTCTATTAACTTATTGTTAGTATAGACAGATAAAATCACGCATATTGATAAGAATTAAATCCAATAATATTAAGTTTTGAAAATATCTGATTAGAAATCCAGAGGATTTTATCGAATCATTTTATTTCTATCTGTATATTTTAAATTGTACAGCAATCGAATATACGATTTTTCATATCCGATTCTTTTTTTCATCTGGAATAGAAATTATATTATAGATTTTCCTCTGCTAAAATTTGAAGAAATTTATTTGAGATATAAAAATTATGTTTACCTTTGCATCAACATTTCATAAGGCTTTTATGAAAGATACAAGTTGCGGTAGTAGCTCAGTTGGTAGAGCATTAGCTTCCCAAGCTAAGGGTCACGAGTTCGAGTCTCGCTTACCGCTCCATTATAAAACAGGTAGTCAGACAATGACTATCTGTTTTTATATTTTTACAAGAGTTCTTTTAACTCATTTTCTTGATATTTTATGTATCAGATAAATACGATAAAGTCCTAGAAAAGTGACTATAATAGTAACTATAAATAGGTAAATCAGTCACATAAGGCGGTATAAAGAAAATAATGCAAGAAGAATAGGGCAGTTCGTTCCTTTTTCGTATTTTTGCACCCTGTTTTAACATCCAAGAAAACTTAAATAGAAAAATATAATGGCAAAAGAACTGAAAGACCTTACCAAACGTAGCGAAAACTACTCACAGTGGTATAACGATTTGGTGGTAAAAGCTGATTTGGCAGAACAGTCTGCCGTACGCGGATGTATGGTGATTAAGCCTTACGGATACGCAATTTGGGAAAAGATGCAACGTCAACTGGACGATATGTTCAAGGAAACAGGGCACGTGAATGCTTATTTCCCGTTATTAATTCCAAAATCATTCCTGAGCCGCGAAGCAGAACACGTAGAAGGTTTCGCTAAAGAATGTGCCGTAGTGACTCATTACCGTTTGAAAAATGCAGAAGACGGCTCCGGCGTAGTAGTAGACCCTGCTGCCAAATTGGAAGAGGAACTGATTATTCGCCCTACATCAGAAACAATCATCTGGAATACATATAAAAACTGGATTCAGTCTTATCGTGACCTGCCTATTCTTTGTAATCAGTGGGCAAACGTTTTCCGTTGGGAAATGCGTACCCGTCTTTTCCTGCGTACTGCCGAATTCCTGTGGCAGGAAGGACACACCGCTCATGCCACACGCGAAGAAGCAGAGGAAGAAGCGATCAGAATGCTGAATGTATACGGCGAATTTGCTGAGAAATACATGGCTGTTCCGGTAGTGAAAGGTGTAAAATCCGCTAACGAACGTTTTGCCGGTGCACTTGATACCTATACCATCGAAGCTATGATGCAGGATGGAAAAGCATTGCAAAGCGGTACATCTCATTTCCTTGGACAGAACTTTGCCAAGGCATTTGATGTTCAGTTTGTGAATAAGGAAAATAAGATGGAATATGTATGGGCAACTTCATGGGGTGTTTCTACCCGTTTGATGGGTGCTCTGATTATGACTCATTCCGATGATAACGGTCTGGTATTACCTCCACATCTGGCTCCGATTCAGGTAGTAATCGTTCCTATCTATAAGAACGACGAGCAACTGAAACAAATCGACGCGAAAGTGGAAGGCATTGTTGCCAAACTGAAAGCACTGGGCATTTCTGTGAAATATGACAATGCGGACAACAAACGTCCGGGCTTCAAATTCGCAGATTATGAATTGAAAGGTGTCCCTGTTCGTCTGGTGATGGGAGGACGTGACCTCGAAAACAATACAATGGAAGTAATGCGCCGCGATACACTGGAAAAAGAAACTGTGACTTGCGATGGCATCGAAACATATGTTCAGAAACTGCTCGAAGAAATTCAGGCAAATATCTACAAAAAAGCATTGGATTACCGCAATTCTAAAATCACGACTGTAGATACTTACGAAGAATTTAAAGAGAAAATCGAAGAAGGCGGCTTTATCCTGGCTCATTGGGACGGAACAACCGAAACTGAAGAAAAGATTAAAGAGGATACAAAAGCAACGATTCGTTGTATCCCATTCGATTCATACGTTGAAGGTGATAAAGAACCGGGAAAATGTATGGTAACGGGCAAACCTTCTGCTTGCCGTGTCGTTTTTGCACGTTCTTATTAAAAGCACATATCTATTTCAATAGTAAAAGAGTCAGATTTTCAAAATTGAGAATCTGACTCTTTTTTTATCCATTTCAGTTTTATTTCAGAAATATCCCTTTTCTTTGTAGACAGTAATAAAGAAAGGAGAAGATTTTATGAAGATATTAATTGTAGAAGATGAACCCTCTTTAAGAGAATTGATACAACGTTCGTTGGAAAAAGAACGTTATGTCGTAGAGACGGCTGGAGACTTCAACAGTGCATTATACAAAATAGAAGACTACGACTATGATTGTGTCTTACTGGATATTATGCTGCCGGACGGGAGCGGCCTTGACCTTCTCGAACGCTTGAAAGCTCTCCACAAACGGGAAAATGTGATTATTATCTCTGCCAAAGATTCGCTGGAAGACAAAGTACTGGGACTGGAACTAGGCGCTGACGATTATTTGCCGAAACCATTTCATCTGGCAGAATTAAATGCGCGGATCAAAAGTGTGATCCGTCGGAATCAACATGATGGAGAAATCGATATCCGTCAGGGAAATGTAAGGATAGAACCCGACAAATACCGGGTGTTTGTTAACGAACAGGAGCTGGAACTGAACAGAAAAGAATATGATATCCTGCTTTACTTTATAAATCGTCCCGGCCGTCTGGTCAATAAAAACACACTGGCAGAATCGGTATGGGGAGACCACATCGATCAAGTGGATAACTTTGACTTCATTTATGCACAAATCAAAAATCTTCGCAAAAAATTGAAGGATGCCGAAGCAAATATTGAAATCAAAGCCGTTTACGGATTCGGCTATAAACTGATTGTAGAATAATAGAAACCAGAAAGGACCATCCATGAAACTTATATATTATATCATTCTTCGCATCACCATCGCCCTGACTCTTATCCTGACTGTCTGGGCAGTCTTTTTCTATGTTACGATGATTGACGAAGTCAACGATGAAGTGGATGATTCACTGGAAGATTATTCGGAAACAATCATTATCCGCGCATTGGCAGGAGAGGAGCTTCCCTCCCAAAATAATGGTTCCAATAATCAATATTACCTGAAAGAAATAACCAAAGAATATGCAAAGAGCCAGGAAGATATCCAATATAAAGACTCCATGGTATACATTGTAGAAAAAGAGGAAACAGAACCGGCACGTATCCTGACCACTATCTTTAAAGATGACGAAGACCGTTATTACGAATTGACCGTATCCACTCCCAGCATCGAAAAAGATGATTTGAAAAGTGCGATTCAAGTCTGGATTATTTTCCTGTATGTAGCTCTGTTACTTTGTATCATCATCATATCCGTATGGGTATTTTATCGTAATATGCGACCGCTGTATATACTACTTCATTGGTTGGACAGCTATCAGACCGGAAAGAAAAACAAACCTCTGAAAAACGATACACGGATCACGGAATTCCGCAAACTGAATGATGCGGCCGCCCGTTACGTAGAGCGGACAGAACAAATGTTCGAACAGCAGAAGCAGTTCATCGGAAACGCCTCACATGAGATTCAGACACCGCTTGCTATCTGCCGCAATCGGCTGGAAATGCTGATGGAGGACGATTCTTTGGCCGAGAACCAGCTTGAAGAGTTGATGAAAACCCATCAGACACTGGAATATATCACCAAACTAAACAAATCTCTGCTGCTACTATCAAAAATAGATAACGGTCAGTTCACCGACACCAAAGAGGTAGACTTAAACGTACTCCTCAGGCAATACCTGAAAGACTATAAAGAAGTCTACAACTACAAGAACATAGAAGTAAGTATAACAGAACAGGCTAATTTCCATGTGACCATGAACGAGTCTCTGGCCATTGCTTTACTGACAAACCTGTTAAAGAACGCGTTCGTGCATAACGTAGACGGAGGACATATCCGGATTATCATAACCAAACATAGCATCACCTTCCGAAATTCCGGAGAGAAGCAACCACTGGATGAAACTCACATCTTTGAACGTTTCTATCAAGGACACAAAAAAGAAGGATCTACCGGATTAGGGTTGGCAATAACCGATTCCATCTGCCGTCTGCAACAGCTGAACTTGCGATATTACTTCGAACAAAGAGAACATTGTTTCGAAATCTCCAGTAAGAACCAGAAGTAAAACAACTGATAAAACACATCTGCCATCCAGAGCAAAATAATGTACTGGATGGCAGAATTAATTGGGTACTGTCTAAGATTACACTTTATGACAGTGTCTGGTTTGGATTCCGCATATGATTATCGGGATCGGATTTCCCTTCTCATAAACATAATATACGAGATTGCAAAGCAGATAACAGTCGCTGCAATCAGCCCCGTGAGCTGTGGCCAAACAACAAGCAGACTCTGTCCCAACGGCAGCGGACTCGGAATAGCCCCTTGTACCTGTTCCATCGTAAGCGGTCCGATACTTCTGACAGAAGGCATCAGCAGCGTTGTAGTAGCTTCATTAAACAATTCACTGGGTGCCAGACGCATTAATCCAAGAATAAATTTCTGATAACTGATAATCTGATAAGGAGACGCCATCTGCGACGGACTTAATCCCTTTGCCACCAAATTGACAATCATCGTATAGAATACGCTGAAAAACAGCCAAACGGCTACGGAAGCCAGCGCAGAAGTAGCAGCCTGACGGAAACGGAGTGAGAATAAGATGGCCAGGTTCAACCAAAAGGCTACATAAAAGATACTCGTTATAAGAAAGAAAACGATTCTCCAGAATTCTTCAGCCGTAGGAGGAATGCCAATGGCAATCAATCCGAATCCCATCACCAAAAAGCCCAATACAAACAGCATAATACCTATCACGATCAAAGCAGCCACAAACTTCGCATTAATGATACAATCACGATGAATGGGCTGAGACAGCATACGGCTCAATGTCCCCTTATTCTGCTCCGAATTGACAGCATCGAATCCCAAAGCAATTCCTAATAAAGGACCTAAAAAGTTAATAAACAGTACAAAGGAGGGGAGAGTCCCATCCGAAGCTGTGAATAACTTCAAGAAGAGGAACGAACTGTCCGGATCATCCGGTTTGATAGCCGCACCGATATTAGTAAGCGCCGTGTATAGCGATCCCATACAAGTAAGCGCTATGATACCGATCAGAATAAGAAAACGCCAGCTTTTGACATGATCGGATATTTCCTTATGTACGATAACCCAAAAAGGATGATTGACTTTACTCATGTCTTTCGCCTCCTTCCTCAAAATAATGGTTATAAATATCAGACAATTCCTGTTTCTTTTCTTTCAGTTCTGCCATATCAATCAGAGCAAGTATTTTGCCGTTACTGAACAATCCCACTCTGTCGCATACTTTCTGTGCCTGGTCCAGATGGTGGGAAGAAAACAAAACCGTCAGCCCTTCCTCCTTGCTCAGCCAGCGAATCAGTTCGATAAATTCCTGAACACCCGCAGGGTCAATTCCCGAAGTCGGCTCATCCAGAATAATGATTTCGGGATTTTTAATAAGCACATCGGCCAGCCCAAGACGTTGTCTCATACCGCGGGAATACTTTCCGGTTTTCTTTTTCAGCTGATCTTCAAGCCCTACGCGCTTCATCAGCTCCAGTGCTTTTACTTTCGCCTCCTTGTCAGGGATACCATTCAGCCGTGCCGTATACATCAGATTTTCCGGACCTGTCATGTCATCATAGAATCCCACATCTTCGGGCAGATAGCCGATTTTCCTTTTCACTTCAATAGGATGAGTGGTAGAATTAATTCCACAAATCTCGACAATTCCCGATGTGGGCTCCGTTAATCCCAGCATCATCAAAATAGTAGTTGACTTTCCGGCACCGTTCGGACCCAGCAAACCGAAGATTTCTCCTTTCCGGATACTCAGGCGAATATGATCTACAGCAGTAAATTTACCGTATTGTTTGGTTAATTCGGTAAGTACGATCACTTGTTCGCCCATAATTTACCTCCTTCCATATTTACGGAACAGATAGTAGACAACACCGATAGTAGCCAGAATAATCAGAACACCTACCCATCCCCAAATCATCGGAGTCTTTACGGCAATTCTGAATTGAGCGTCCGCATTCACTTCCGGAGTTTTGGCCATCATCGTAGTTACATAATCACCCGGAAGCGCTTTCTTAGATGCTTTCAAGATGGCTACAGCAGTAGCCGTTTCTCCGGCTTTCAGCATTTCTATCTTTGACGGTTCGAAAGCTACATCCCAGTCAACCGGCTTGTTGGCAGACAGCTGGATATCTTTCAATAAGGAAGAACCTGTATTTTTAATTTCCAGTTCGATCCGTTTGGTATCACCGGCAGTCACGTCAGAACTTAATAATCCTCTCGGGGTGGTCAGTTCCATCTGATAAGAACCGGTGACAACTACTTCCAGTTCCAGTTCAGCCGAAGTATTGCCCGTAGCGGCACGTACGGGAATTTTATAACTGCCAGCTTCCACATTAGCAGGAGGAGTGATGTCTATACTTACATTCTGGCTACTGTTGGCTTCTACTTGTGCGGAAGTTGCCTGCTTATAATTAGGTTTGAAAATAACATTCCAGCCTCTGGGTGCTTTAGCCATCAGCGCATACAGTTGCTGATCGGCAGTCTGATTCTTCAGTGTGGCATTAAAGGTGAAAGTTGATTTGGAATTTCCCTGCATATTGGGCTGGTCGGTGGTAAACTCCGTCTGATAAGTACCTTGTTGTGCCACAACGACATTCAGAGGGAGTTGCGCTTCTCCGGCAGACACTACAAAGTGGTAGCTGCCTCTGCTTACTTTTAAAGGAACATCTACCTTTAGATTAAAAGTCTTCTTTTCTTTAGGGAGTACGGCCAACTGACTGAGATTCCAACCACCGGATTTCATTTCATGTTTCCAGCTGCTTGATAGGCCACTGACGGAAAGATTGGCATTCACCAACTTGTCTGTATTGTTAATCAGGTCAATGCTGTAGTCAATAGACGCCCCCGGTGAAACGGAGATTTTTGTGTAAGGTGTGTACAAGATCACGCTTTTAGGTATAGAGTCGTTAGCGTGTGTGTTACTCATGGGAAGTATTCCCAGCAAAACAGTTAATAATAAAAAACAATTTGTTCTCATAGTCATACGAAAGTTCTTATGGTTGATTTAATATGAATATTGTCAAATTTGTGCCTGCAAAAATAAGCGATGAATTTATTAGTTGCTGTTAAAAGAAACAAAAGAATACAATAAGAAAGATTTCCTTTGTTTTTTTCGGATTTTGCCCAAAATTCCCAAATCTTTTCAGATTCTCCTCTCATCTTTGCATTATAAATTAAATGATAATAGTAAAACCAATTAAAAAAACAACGATTATGAAAAAGTTAGTATTCTTATTAGTATGCTTGTTCACTTTACAGACAGTAGCACGTGCAGATGACGATAAACCTATCCAGGTGACTCAAATGCCACAATTAGCACAACAGTTTATCAAACAGCATTTCTCTGACAGCAAAGTGGCACTGGCAAAAATGGAAAGTGACTTCCTTTACAAAAGCTATGAAGTGATTTTTACGAATGGTAACAAAGTGGAATTTGACAAGAAGGGAAACTGGGAGGAAGTAGATTGCAAGCACACCTCCGTACCTGTTGCCATTATTCCTGCCGCCATTCAGAAATATGTAACAACTAATTATCCGGATGCAAAAGTGCTGAAGATAGAACGTGATAAGAAAGATTACGAAGTAAAGCTGTCCAACCGTACAGAACTGAAATTTGACCTGAAGTTTAATCTGATTGATATTGATAATTAACTTTCTTAAAATCTACGACAACAATGAAACTCAGAATTTATACACTACTGATAGCATTCTGTGCAGCATGGAGCCTGCACAGCTGCGACAACGATGACGATGAATCAATTGCTGTTCCTACCGCATTGCAAGAAGCATTCTCGACCAGGTATCCTAACGTCAAGAACGTAAAGTGGGAAACAAAGGCAGGATATTATGTAGCGGACTTCTATGATGGATATGAGGCATCCGCATGGTTTACGACGGATGGCAACTGGCATATGACTGAAACGGATATCCCGTACACCGCATTGCCCGATCCGGTAAAGAGTGCATTCGAAGTAGGTGACTATAAGACATGGAAAAGAGACGATGTGGATAAACTCGAGCGGCAAGGCATCGAAACAGTCTACGTCATTGAGGTGGAAAACCAGAATCAGGAAGTCGATCTGTATTATTCTGCCGATGGAGTGCTGATTAAAAGCATTGCAGACACAGACGATCATGAAAACGACCATCTTCCGACCACTCAACTGCCCGCCGCCATGAAGACTTTCATTGATGGAAAATATGCAGGAGCAAGAATTGTGGAAGTAGACGTGGAAGATGACAAAAACGACTGGGAGTTCGGATTTATGGAAGTAGATATCATCCATTTCGACAGTGGCTTGAACCGCAACGTTTCCAAAGAAGTGCTATTTGATAAAGACGGAGAGTGGTATTCTACCTCATGGGAGGTACGGAGAAACGAACTGCCCACAGCAGTGACCAATACCATCAGCGTTGAGTATGCAGAGTATCAGATGGATGATGCCGAATACTTTGAGATGGCAACAGAAACATCCTATTATCAGATTGAACTGGAAGGAAATAATTCTCCGGATATAGATATTAAAGTAACCGCAGACGGTACGATTCTCAAATAAAAATAAAATGAGTGTGTGTCCAAAATATTGTCACTATTGACTTTTGGCACACACTCATTTTGTTTTATTCCTGTGCCCGCTTTCTCTTTAGCTCCGACTTAGCTTTATCATCGGCAATGCTGTCTGTCTGCTGCTGTTGCACCTTTTCGACTTCTTCACGTTTCCGCTTGCTGCGCAATTTCCATTTATTCCAGAAGAAAAGGTCACTCCATTTATTGAAATCTTTCTTATACATGATACCGACTCCCTGCGTAGTAAGGTTTGTCTTTGTGTAGTAACGGTCATTTGTTTCATTATAAGCCTTCAGACGAATATCTCCCGAGCGGTTGATCAGCCATTCAGCTTCGAAGTCGCCTATAAAGTTGGTATTTGCCATCGGATTGTCCCGATAGCCGAAATTACCATTAACCAGCAGGCGGTTGTTCAGCAACTGACCGGACAGGATACCTTCTACTTCCATATCCGTCCATCCTTTATCACCCGTGCTCAGATTGGTACCGATATTCCAGTTATTAGTCTCAAAAACCTGAGATAAGGCATTATTCAACTGACCGGACAGGGTAGAAGAGAGTACCGATGACATCACGTTCGAGTTCTGATTGTTCCGTGCAGCATCTTCCGTATAGAACTTACCGATACCCAGCAGATAAAGAATCTGCATATTCATCTGCTCTTCCGTACTGATATAATTGCGCACCAACGTCTGAATTTCATCTCTTTCATTCGGAAGCTCGATACCCAGCTTAATGGTCGGCCGCAGTAAAATCCCACTCAGATTCATGATACAGTTTACCCGTACATTAGTCTGCTGGGCAATGGAGGAAACATCCGGATTCAAGTCGTTCAGTGAAGCGGAGTTTACCGTGTATGAAGCCTGAATATCCATATTCGCATCCAAAGGAGCGCCGTTGAAAGTAATCGTACTTCCATCTTTGATGATAAAATCCTTGCGAATCACTTCCTGCAAACTGAACTTATATATTCCCTGACTGATCCGGTAATTACCGAACATCTTCACATCTCCTTTATTATAAAACTCCGTGCGTATGTTTCCCGTTCCCTTCGCACTGATGTAGTCTCCGGCTATAGGGTCCATAATAATTTTCATGGTGGCATCGGGTGTAGCATCTACCAGAATATTCAAACGAATATCTGTCTGATGCTCTTCTTCGTCCGCCTGACGCTTCTGCTGCATCTGCTCAAAATAGGAATTTACCCGAATGGAATCCTGAATGTTTCGACGGGGCGTTTTATCTACAAACTTTATAAACTGGGTGCTGGCAGCCGACGCCACATTTCCGTTGATATAGGTGAATACCGTATTCCGGTTGGTTGTCATAGCGAGATTTACGTCCAGTCCCTGTATCGCATTCCCTGCAAGCAACGCATTTCCCGTAGCATATACCGTTCCAAAGAATGGCATATCCGTCGATTCCTTCGTATTCATCAAGAGCATATTATTAGCCTGTATCTCAAAACGGTAATTTATATTCTTGAAATGCTGGAAACGCAGATACCCGTTCAAGGTTCCCGAATGCCCTTCCATATCGGCAATATGCATATTATTGAACTGTAAGCCGGTAGGAGCCAGATGAATCGTATCTCTAACGGCAAAGTGGGTATTCAGGATATCGAACTTCATGGAAGCATCCGTCATAACAGCCCCATCCAGATTCAATCCCTTGAACTTTCCGTAAAAATGAACTTTTCCCGTTCCCCGTCCTTTTATATCCTGTGCTATCGATTTCATATAAAATTCGAGGAATTTCAAATTCAGTTCATGGGCATCGATATTCAGATCAAGTCCGCTTTCCGGTTTCAACGGGTAGATCATACCGGTGACTCGCGATGGTGACGGCGATATATCCTGAATGGACGCATCCAGATAGATTCCTCTTTTCTCATTATCCCAGGCGCCATATACGTTCAAATCACCTAAACGGCCCTGATTGAGCGAGAAATTCTTGACGAAGAGGCGGGTATTCATCACAGGTTTCTTAAACACGCCGCTGGCATAAGCTGTTCCCGTAGCATCTCCTTCAAAGTTTACGTCATCGGATATGTTTGCAATATCAAATACGTATCCCATATTAATGTCTTTCAAGTCCACTTTTACGGTATCCGCCGGATTGTCGGAAAGCCGCCCGTTGATACGCACATAACGGTCATGGTGACTGAAATAGAAATTATTCACATCCACCTTGCCCGAGTCTACCACTACCTGCGAAGGATGTATCTGCCAAAGTGTATCATTCAAGATAACGTCTGTCTGTTTCACATCCACCATCGCTTTCAGCAAAGGCTTTTCGCCGGCTGTACGCAGGAATTGTGCAACAGCCGCCAACTTTCCGCTATAAGTCGCTATGGCATTATTTCCCCAATTTAGAGTCGTGCTGACTTTATCTTCTTTGGCCTGTGCTTCCAGAGAAAGATTCACGGCTCCATTCTTTTTCAGACTGGTCAGCCGCACCTTCGCACTGATATGGTCCGAAGGATTCTCGCACAGGATCATACCCGACTCGATAAAGTTGTTTTTATATTGCAGGCGGGGGAAGTAGCCTTCCACACGTAGCCGCTGCAAGGCATCATTAAAATACCCTTTTAACGTAGAATGTGTATATACAGTCAACGGAACATCAAATATCGTAGATAAAATGTCCGTATTATATATATGTACATCAAACGCAAAATTATTGTTCGTCTCTATCGGTTTCTTCGGAGGCAATATCAAAGACGGCACATACCGACGCATGATATTGAATATACTTGCCGGTAAGGTGTGGTACTGGAATTTTCCCGCTATGCTTGCCGTCAGAAACTCAGAAGTCAGTTTAAGCTGATTTTCATTATCCTGCCGGGTAGCCCGTACATTCATGTTCTTCATGAAATATTCCTTGTCTGGTGCCCTGAACTCCAGGCTGTCCACATTGATCTCTCCAATCATCTCGTCAATGGAACCTCCGGTAAAGTTGGCTTTTACCTTCAGAGAAAACTCCGCATCCTGGTAGTCAGGTGTAAGATTTAGATCATTAGGACGGAACTTGTCGACAACGGCAAGGAAGTTGAAAGTTGGAACTTTGGATGCCACATTCACATCTCCGTTCAGATAAATAGACCCATTCGGATCATCCAGCGCTATCTTTCCGTTAAATCCGCCTTGCTTGTATTCGCCGTCCAGCGTAATATTCTCATATTTATATCTGCTATACTCCACAGAAGCGATCAATCCCTTCAACTCCACAGCAGGAAGCTGGTTTTCGATATGCCGTCCATGTACATCCAGGTTAAAGGTGATTTCCCCAAACTTCTCATTATTCAATAACTTGCCCAGTTCAAACTCTTCTGTTTTGACAGCACCGGAATAAGCAAACAACCCCTTAGCCTTATCGGAACTTAACTTTAAGTCGGTTTTTACATTACCAATCCCGGTACGCAGCTGTCCATAAGTAACTAGATCGGTGAAGTATCCTGAAATCTCTCCACGGAAATCAATATCCCCCAAACGTTCCAGAAGAGGAGGTACCCCATTATAATTGCTGCTCAGATTACGTACCAGAAAACCGACGCCGCGACTGTTGGCGGAAAGCTCGGAAAGTTTCCCGTATACATACGCATCCTGCGGACTCGAAAGCTCTTGAAGCGATACATCCCCCGAAAGCCGGAACTGGCGGTCGTCGGCCGTAATCTCCAGATGAGAGCAGGTGAGCTGGTCGACCGTTCCTTTTACCTGCATATCCAGCGTTATCGGTTCTTTGAAATGCGCCAATACAGGTACAAAAGGGGAAATATCTTTCAGAGTAATCTGCGAGGGTAACGTACGGAAAGAAAAGTGGACCTTCTCCGAGAACTGATCAAAAGCCTTCAGACTGTCATACACCAAATGAATGGTATCCATCTTCAGTGAAGTTTCAGGCAGCTCGATGGCGAAATTCTCTATATTAGTCCGTTTATCATTGGCAACCAATTTCAGACTCATCTTCTTTAAAGAGAATCCGGAAGCCTTTTCATCGAAGCTCAGACGCTTGATACCAAGATTCAAAGAATCCCTGTTCATCGCCTTCAATGAAATATTAGCTATAATATTCTGAAGCTGAACATGCTTGGCATTAAACTTTCCGGGAGTCTTTTCCTCTGACAATACATGATAAGCCATCCTTCCCCGACGAATCAAAACGGAATTGATACGCAAATCCAGCGAACTTTCCTTTTTTACAGTGTCCTTGGAAGCAAAAGCATCCAATACGAACTTGAAATTCGGAGGAGAGTCGGGAGTCTCTTTATTTAGATTGATGGTAAAGCCGAATAACTGGACACTGCTAATGGAAATCTTTCCCTTAAAGAAAGGAAGGATATCAAACTTAGCCGATAAGCGGGTTACTTTGAGCATTTCCTTGCCGCTTTGGTCGTCAAGCAGCACATCATCAATGATAATACGGTTTAATAGACCGATATTGATTTTGCCGATAGTCAGGCGTGTATTCAGCACCTCGGACAATTCCTTGGCGATAAACACACTCATTACTCGCTGAACATTTGGAATATTCAGCAAAACAATAGTTCCGATATATACTCCCAGTACAATACCAACTACCCAGCGTACAGTCTTTTTCAGCGTTCTGATAAGCGATAACTTTTATTTAGCGAACAAAAATATAAAATAGTTCGTTATGAATCGTAGTTTTATCATTACTTTTGCACCGTTTAATAGTTTAAAAACATATGAGTGCAATAATATTAGGAATTGAATCCTCCTGTGATGATACGTCGGCAGCCGTAATCAAAGATGGTTATCTGCTGTCAAATGTGGTATCAAGTCAAGCCGTACACGAAGCATACGGTGGAGTAGTACCCGAATTAGCTTCACGGGCACATCAACAAAACATTGTTCCGGTGGTACACGAAGCACTGAAACGAGCAGGAGTTACCAAAGAAGAACTGAGTGCGGTAGCTTTCACACGTGGACCGGGATTGATGGGATCTTTGCTTGTAGGCGTCTCTTTCGCCAAAGGATTCGCACGTTCACTCGGTATTCCTTTGATAGATGTTAATCATCTGACAGGACATGTCTTAGCTCATTTTATTAAAGCAGAAGGAGAAGAGAATATCCAACCGAAATTCCCGTTCCTTTGCCTGTTGGTGTCCGGAGGAAACTCACAGATTATATTGGTAAAAGCCTATAATGAGATGGAAATTCTCGGTCAGACAATTGATGACGCTGCCGGGGAAGCAATCGATAAATGTTCAAAAGTAATGGGGCTCGGATATCCGGGTGGACCGATCATTGACAAACTGGCACGTCAAGGCAATCCGAAAGCGTTTACTTTCAGCAAACCGCATATTCCGGGGCTGGACTACAGCTTCAGCGGACTGAAAACTTCTTTCCTGTACTCCTTGCGTGACTGGATGAAAGACGATCCTGATTTCATCGAGCATCACAAAGTGGATTTGGCCGCCTCTCTGGAAGCAACTGTTGTAGACATCCTGATGGACAAACTGCGGAAAGCTGCCAAAGAATATAAGATTAAAGAAGTAGCCGTTGCCGGAGGAGTCTCTGCCAACAACGGATTGCGTAACTCTTTCCGGGAACATGCCGAAAAGTATGGCTGGAATATCTTTATTCCAAAATTCAGCTACACGACCGACAATGCAGCCATGATTGCCATTACCGGATACTTCAAGTATCTGGATAAAGACTTCTGCTCCATCGATCTTCCGGCTTATTCCCGTGTCACATTATAAAACAGTTTTTTACCGCCATCGTCACTTTATTTAATAACTAATTGAAGTATAGCAAATTAAATAGTGACACTTAAAGTGACGACAACAACAATAGTGACGGCAAACGCCGAAAAAAATGTCACCGCCCCAATAGGCGGCGACATAAAGAAGCCTTGCTGAAAACAAAATGCACCTATATATAATAGGGAGACAAAGGAGAATTAATGATATAAGAAGCCTTCATTAAGAATCTTTGTTTATAGCACTCCTTCGTTCCACGTGCGTGAACCGTCCGGTTCACATACATGATCCATTCAGCTCACGCACATGAACCGAATGGATCACGTATGTGGAACGAAAAAATGAAGTAAACCTAATGACTTAACATAGTGTATATACCTTATTAATATAGGTAGCATATTCTATTAACTAACGCAGGAAAAAATGTTTGCTGAAATTATTACCATTGGCGACGAACTGCTGATAGGGCAGGTAGTCGATACAAATTCTGCCTGGATGGGGCAGGAATTAAATAAGATAGGTATCGAAGTTCTACGCATTGTTTCGATCCGTGATCGGGAAGAAGAGATCATAGAAGCAGTAGATAACGCGATGAAAAGGGTAAATATTGTTCTGGTAACCGGAGGACTCGGCCCCACAAAAGACGATATCACCAAACAAACTCTCTGTAAATACTTCCACACCGAACTGATATTCAGCGAAGAAGTATTTGAGAACGTGAAGCGGGTGCTTGCCGGAAAAATACCGATGAATGCGCTGAATAAGAGTCAGGCAATGGTTCCCAAAGATTGCACAGTCATCAACAATCCGGTAGGAAGCGCTTCTGTCAGCTGGTTTGAGAAAGACAATAAAGTGCTCGTATCCATGCCGGGCGTTCCGCAGGAAATGACAACCGTTATGACTGCGTCTGTATTGCCCAAGCTACGTGAGAAGTTTCAGACGGATGTAATCATGCACCGGACCTTTCTGGTACAACATTACCCCGAATCCATACTTGCTGAAAAACTGGAACCGTGGGAGACAGCCTTACCGGAAAGCATCAAATTGGCATATCTGCCCAAACTTGGAATCATCCGCTTGCGGCTGACCGGACGGGGACAGAACAAGACAGAAGTGGAAAGCGCACTGAACGACGAGCAGGCTAAGCTGGAAGTGATACTGGGCGATGATATTTTCAGCGAAGAAGATATCCCACTGGAGGTAATCGTAGGCGAACTGCTGAAAAAGAAGAATTTAACCGTTTCCACCGCAGAAAGTTGCACCGGAGGAAGCATTGCGGCACGTCTGACGTCCATTGCCGGAAGTTCGGAATACTTTAACGGAGGAATAGTGGCATATTCTAACGAAGTGAAAATGAATCTGCTCCATGTTTCACCGGAAACACTGGAAGCGTATGGCGCTGTCAGTGAGCAGACTGTGATCGAAATGGTAAAAGGAGCGATGAAAGCGCTGAAAACCGACTGCGCTGTCGCAACTTCGGGAATTGCTGGTCCCGGAGGTGGAACGCCGGAGAAGCCGGTAGGCACTGTCTGGATCGCTGCTGGTTATAAAAATGAAATTCGTACTTACAGGCAGGAAACGAACCGCGGAAGAGCCATGAATATTGAAAGAGCGGGCAATAATGCGCTATTAATTCTTCGTGATTTGCTCAAATAAGGAAAAATTGGTGTCTGGAAGTGAATTATTTTAAGAAATCCTTGTTTTATACGGATAAAAGTGCTTACTTTGCGTCCTGTTTGAAATAAGTATAGATATAAAACTATAAAAATAAGATAGAAATGTCGAAGATTTGTCAAATTACCGGAAAGAAAGCCATGATTGGCAACAATGTTTCACACTCAAAGAGAAGAACAAAAAGAACCTTTGATTTGAACTTGTTTAACAAAAAGTTCTATTATGTAGAACAAGACTGTTGGATCAGCCTTAGCCTTTGTGCTAACGGTCTGCGTATCATCAACAAAAAAGGACTGGACGCTGCACTGAACGATGCAGTAGCTAAAGGTTTCTGTGATTGGAAAAGCATTAAAGTAATCGGCTAAACGTAGAGGAGAAAACTTACAATGGCAAAGAAAGCAAAAGGTAACAGAGTACAGGTGATTCTGGAATGTACAGAACACAAAGAGAGTGGAATGCCGGGAACATCTCGCTATATCACAACTAAGAACAGAAAGAATACAACTGAAAGACTTGAGTTGAAGAAATACAACCCGATTCTGAAGAGAGTTACAGTACATAAGGAAATTAAATAATAATAGTATAACCCATGGCAAAGAAAACAGTAGCAAGTTTGCACGAAGGTTCTAAAGAAGGTCGTGCTTATACCAAGGTTATCAAAATGGTGAAATCTCCGAAAACTGGAGCTTACGTTTTTGATGAACAAATGGTTGCAAACGAAAAAGTACAAGACTTTTTCAAAAAATAATCAGAATAGCATAAAACGCTATAAACACAAAATCCCCTCATTGGCAAACAGTGAGGGGATTTTTTATTGCTTCTTTTTTTTACTTTTCCAATCCTTTGTTATATCTTTGTAGCATAATGTATTATACAAATAACTGTTGATATGGGATTTTTTAGTTTTTTTTCAAAGGAAAAGAAGGAAACTTTAGATAAAGGATTATCTAAAACCAAAGAGAGCGTATTCAGTAAAATCGCTCGTGCCGTAGCTGGTAAGTCGAAAGTAGACGACGAAGTATTGGATAATCTGGAAGAAGTTTTGATCACATCTGACGTGGGGGTAGAGACAACTTTGAATATTATCAAACGCATCGAAAAACGTGCAGCTGCAGACAAATATGTGAATACTCAGGAGTTGAATCACATACTGCGTGATGAAATTGCAGCCCTTTTGACCGAAAATAATTCGGATGACGTAGCGGACTTTGATGTACCTATCGAGAAAAAGCCATATGTAATCATGGTAGTGGGAGTAAACGGGGTAGGTAAAACAACAACAATCGGGAAATTAGCTTATCAATTCAAGAAAGCAGGCAAATCTGTTTATCTGGGTGCCGCCGATACATTCCGTGCAGCTGCCGTAGAGCAGTTGATGATCTGGGGTGAACGCGTAGGCGTGCCTGTTGTCAAACAAAAAATGGGTGCGGACCCTGCATCTGTCGCTTTCGATACACTGAGTTCTGCTGTTGCCAACAATGCGGATGTAGTGATTATCGATACGGCCGGCCGCTTGCACAATAAAGTAGGCTTGATGAATGAGCTTACCAAGATAAAGAACGTCATGAAGAAGGTAGTACCCAATGCACCGGATGAAGTGCTACTGGTATTGGATGGTTCTACCGGACAGAATGCTTTCGAGCAGGCCAAGCAGTTTACATTGGCTACGGAAGTGACTGCAATGGCTATCACCAAGTTGGACGGAACCGCCAAAGGCGGAGTAGTGATCGGTATCTCCGATCAGTTCAAGATTCCTGTAAAATACATTGGATTGGGTGAAGGCATGGAAGATTTGCAGGTCTTCCGCAAAAATGAATTTGTTGATTCCCTGTTTGGAGAGAATGCATGAAAAGAAAGAGAATAGATATTATAACTTTAGGTTGTTCTAAAAATTTAGTAGACTCGGAGCAGTTGATGCGTCAACTGGAAGAAGCAGGATACAGTGTAACTCATGATACAGAAAACCCGGAAGGGGAGATAGCGGTAATCAATACCTGCGGTTTCATCGGTGACGCGAAAGAAGAGTCTATCAATATAATTCTGGAATTTGCAGAAAGAAAAGAAGAAGGCGACCTGAAGAAACTGTTTGTAATGGGCTGTCTTTCCGAGCGTTATTTGCAAGAACTGGCCATTGAAATACCACAGGTAGACAAGTTCTACGGTAAATTCAACTGGAAAGAACTCTTGCAGGACTTGGGAAAAACGTACCATGAGGAATTGTATATTGAGCGTACTTTGACCACTCCCAAGCATTATGCTTATCTGAAGATTTCAGAAGGATGTGACCGCAAGTGCTCTTATTGTGCTATTCCCATTATTACAGGACGCCATATATCCAAGCCGATGGAAGAAATACTGGATGAAGTCCGGTATCTGGTATTGCAAGGGGTAAAGGAGTTCCAGGTGATCGCTCAGGAATTGACGTATTACGGAGTCGATCTGTATAAAAAGCAAATGCTGCCCGAATTGATCGAACGTATCTCGGAAATTCCGGGTGTAGAGTGGATCCGTCTGCATTATGCGTATCCGGCACATTTTCCAACGGATTTATTTCGTGTGATGCGGGAACGCGATAACGTCTGCAAATATATGGATATTGCCTTGCAGCATATCAGTGACAACATGTTGAAACTGATGCGTCGGCAGGTAAGCAAAGAAGATACGTACAAGTTGATCGAACAGTTCCGTAAAGAAGTACCGGGCATCCATCTGCGCACTACGCTGATGGTAGGACATCCTGGAGAAACGGAAGAAGACTTTGAAGAGTTGAAAGAATTTGTACGCAAGGCGCGTTTCGACAGGATGGGAGCTTTCGCTTATTCTGAAGAAGAGGGAACTTATGCTGCCCAACAATATGAAGACTCTATACCACAGGAGGTTAAACAAGCCCGACTGGACGAACTAATGGACATCCAGCAAGGCATTTCAGCAGAATTGAGCGCTGCAAAAATTGGTCAGCAGATGAAAGTCATCATCGACCGGATCGAGGGAGATTATTATATCGGACGTACGGAATTTGATTCACCGGAGGTAGACCCGGAAGTATTGATCAGCGTTTCCGGAGAAGAACTTGAAATCGGACAATTCTATCAGGCAGAAGTAACCGATGCGGACGATTTTGATTTATATGCAAAGATATTAAACAAGTATGAATAATAAGGAATTTACATCGGAACTGGCAGACAGACTGGGATATACTATCAAAGACACTTCTGAACTGATAAGTTCTTTATTGTCTGACATGACACAGGAACTGGAAGACGGGAATGCGATTGCAATACAGGGCTTCGGTTCTTTTGAAGTGAAGAAAAAAGCGGAGCGCATTTCGATCAATCCGTCCACGAAGCAGCGTATGCTGGTTCCTCCTAAATTGGTATTGACGTACAGACCCAGCAATACACTGAAAGACAAGTTTAAATAATATATATTTCCCATTATGAATGAAAGACTGACAATTCAAGACCTTATCGACTTATTGGCGGCTAAACATAGCATGACCAAGAAGGATGCCGAAGCATTCGTCAAAGAGTTTTTTCTCTTGATAGAACAAGCCCTGGAGAATGAGAAGACTGTGAAAATCAAAGGATTGGGGACTTTCAAACTTGTGGATGTGGATAGCCGGGAAAGCGTTAATGTCAACACAGGGGAACGTTTTCAGATAAAAGGCCATACCAAAGTATCGTTTACTCCGGACACCAATCTGAGAGATACGATAAATAAGCCTTTTGCACACTTTGAAACGGTAGTATTAAATGAAGGTACGGTATTGGAAGATACCCCGATGGAAGAATCCGATGAGGAGGAAGGTGCGGTTTCTAATACTGAAACTGAAATAATCGATTCCGAAATAGCAGGAAATGAAAATACTGGTGAAGATATTCAGGAAGAAATACAACCGGAAGAACCTGTAATCGAAGAGCAGCCGACTGCTGAAGAAGTAGCTGTGGCTGAAGTTCCTGAGACTGACGCGGATGAAACCGGTCAAACTGAAACGGAAACGGAACCAGTTGCAACAGAAGAACCTGAAGTTGAAGAATTGTCGGAAGTGGAAACTGAACCGAAACCGGAATCAGTATCTGAGGAAGCCCCAGAAGAAGAGCCTGTAGAGGAATCTTCGGAAGCTGTTTTGGAACCTGACTTCAGTCCGGCGACAGAGGAACCTATTGAGGAGCAATCGGAAGAAACAATTATAGAAGAGCAGAAACCGGAGACTGAAACAGCGGAGGCAGAAGAAGAGGAAACGGTTATTGCAGAAAAAGCGGAAGTTACCGCAGAGCAAATTATAGCCCAGGAGCTTTATAAAGCAAATATGGAGCCTGTAACTCCCAAAATGCAACCGGAAATAGAACAACCGAAAGCTACCTATACTGATAAAGACAGTAATAAAAAGGAAAAATCAGCTATTCCTTATTTAATAGCAACTATTATTATAGTCTTACTACTGTGTGGAGGAGCTATCCTGTTTATTTATTATCCGGATTTGTTCTCATCTTCGTCTGATAAGAATGTGGTTGATATGCCGGAGGTTACTCAACCTGTGCAGCCGGAAGCGCAACTTTCAGATACAATTGCACACAAGGATACTGTGGTGGAAGCAGTCCAACCGCAACCTGTTGTCAAGAAGGAACCGGCAGCGGAACCTGTCAAAGCAGAAAGTAAACCTGCCCAACAACAGCCAGCCGCTTCGGCATATTCGGATTCCGCATCCTACAAGATAACCGGTACCAAAACAAAATACACAATTAAAGAAGGAGAGACTTTAACGAAAGTTTCATTACGCTTTTACGGTACAAAAGCCATGTGGCCATACATCGTAAAACATAACCCGAAAGTAATCAAGAACCCCGATAACGTACCATACGGTACGACAATCGAGATACCGGAACTTACAAAAGAATAAAAACAAAAAACACCCATTCACCCGGCTCATACAGCAATGTATAGCCGGGTGAAATGTTACGTAAGTACAAAAGCGTATGAAAGTACCTTAATCTAAAGATTTCGCATTGTTTTTTAATAAAAATTAGTTGCAATCGTTAATTATATGGCGTACTTTTGGGAGCGAATTTAGAAGCCTTACACACTGGTAAGTCTTACACCTTATTAATGAGAATTAAATAATAAAATATTAAGTATTTATGGCTGAATCAATTGATATCCGCGAACTGAATGAGCGGATTGAAAGACAAAGTGCTTTCGTTACCAATCTTACGACAGGTATGGACCAAATCATCGTTGGTCAGAAACATTTGGTTGAATCACTGCTTATCGGATTGCTTTCCGACGGACATGTTCTTTTAGAAGGTGTACCCGGTCTGGCAAAAACTTTGGCTATCAAAACACTCGCTTCCCTGATCGATGCGAAATATAGCCGTATTCAGTTCACTCCTGACTTATTGCCGGCCGATGTTATTGGTACCATGGTTTACAGTCAGAAAGATGAATCTTTCAAAGTACAAAGAGGACCTATCTTTGCCAACTTCGTATTGGCGGATGAAATAAACCGTGCTCCGGCCAAAGTACAGAGTGCCTTGCTGGAAGCCATGCAGGAACGTCAGGTTACTATCGGTAAGGAAACATTCATGTTGCCGGAACCTTTCTTAGTATTGGCTACTCAGAACCCGATTGAACAAGAAGGTACTTACCCGCTTCCTGAAGCACAGGTAGACCGTTTCATGCTAAAAGTAGTGATTGACTATCCGAAGCTGGAAGAAGAAAAACTGATTATCCGTCAGAATATCAATGGCGAGAAGTTCAATGTGAAACCTATCCTGAAAGCGGAAGAAATTATCGAAGCCCGCAAGGTGGTTCGCCAGGTTTATCTGGATGAGAAAATAGAACGTTATATTGTAGATATTGTATTTGCTACTCGTTTCCCCGAGAAATACGAACTCAAAGAACTGAAAGACATGATCGGATTTGGTGGTTCACCTCGTGCTTCTATCAATCTGGCACTGGCTGCCCGCACATACGCTTTCATCAAACGCCGCGGCTATGTAATCCCGGAAGATGTACGTGCTGTTGCGCATGATGTTCTTCGTCACCGTATCGGACTGACATACGAGGCGGAAGCCAACAACATGACTTCGGACGAAATCATCAGCAAGATTCTGAACAAGGTTGAAGTGCCCTAATCTGCTATCATATTGCAATGCAGTAAAAGGTAGTCAAGTGTATTTTACTTAACTACCTGACTACTTACTACTTTAACTACTGTATAAATGGAAACAAGTGAAATATTAAAAAAGGTTCGTCAGATTGAAATCAAGACACGAGGACTGTCTAACAATATCTTTGCAGGCCAATACCATTCGGCTTTCAAAGGTAGAGGTATGTCATTCTCGGAAGTCCGTGAGTATCAGTTCGGCGACGATATACGCGACATCGACTGGAATGTGACGGCACGATTCAACAAACCTTATGTGAAGGTGTTTGAAGAAGAGCGCGAACTGACAGTGATGTTGATGGTCGATGTTTCCGGAAGTTTGGAATTTGGTACGGTTAAACAACTGAAGAAGGATATGGTAACGGAAATTGCAGCTACTCTTGCATTTTCCGCTATACAAAACAACGATAAAATTGGTGTGATCTTCTTTTCAGACCGGATAGAAAAGTTTATTCCTCCTAAGAAGGGACGTAAACACATTCTATATATTATCCGCGAATTGATTGACTTCCAGTCGGAAAGCCGTCGTACAAATATTCGTCTCGCATTGGAGTATCTGACCAATGTAATGAAAAGACGTTGTACAGCGTTTATTCTATCTGACTTCATCGATCAGGATAACTTTAAGAACGCTCTGACTATTGCCAACCGAAAGCATGACGTAGTGGCATTACAGGTTTACGATAGGAGAGTGAGTGATCTTCCTCCGGTAGGACTGATGCGAATAAAAGATGCGGAAACCGGGCATGAACAATGGATCGATACTTCTTCCAAAGCTGTACGCCGGGCACACCGTGACTGGTGGATAAACAAACAGACCGAACTGAACGACACATTTACCAAAAGTAATGTTGACTCCGTATCTGTGAGAACCGACCAGGATTACGTAAAGGCATTGTTGAATTTATTTGCCAAACGAAATTAATGGAATCAAAGATGAATAGAAATATTATTCTGATAGCATTGTTATGTCTGCTTTCTATGGGTAGAGCTGTGGCACAGTCTGTTACAGTGGAAGCCAAGATAGATTCGTTGCAGATACTAATTGGCGAACAGGCGAAAGTACAATTACAAGTAGCGATGGACGCCAAACAACGTGCTGTCTTTCCTGCTTATACCGATACGCTGGTGCGCGGGGTAGAAATTATAGAAACCGTCAAACCGGATACACAATTTCTGAATGATCGCCAACGAATGCTGATTACTCAGGAATACATCGTTACCTCGTTTGACTCAGCTCTCTATTATCTTCCGCCAATGCCCGTCACAGTGGATGGCAAAGAATATAGATCGAAAGCTCTGGCATTGAAAGTATATTCGATGCCAGTTGACACATTGCATCCGGACCAGTTCTTCGGACAGAAAACGGTGATGAAAGCGCCTTTCGCATGGGAAGATTGGTATGGACTGATCGGTTGCTCATTCCTTGCATTGCCTTTACTCGGCTTATTGATCTATCTGATCATTCGTATACGTGATAACAAACCGATTATCCGCAAGATAAAAGTAGAACCTAAGTTGCCGCCACATCAGGCTGCTATGAAGGAGATCGAACGTATCAAGAATGAGAAAGTATGGCAGAAAGGACAGCCGAAGGCATATTATACGGAATTGACAGATACTCTTCGTACTTATATTAAAGATCGTTTCGGATTCAATGCACTAGAGATGACTTCTTCTGAAATTATCGATAAGTTATTGGAAATGAATGACAAAGAGGCAATATCAGATTTGAAGGAACTCTTCCAGACAGCTGATTTAGTAAAATTTGCCAAGCATGATCCGCAAATGAATGAAAATGATGCGAATTTGATTAATGCAATCGACTTTATCAACGAAACAAAGCAACCGGAAGAGGAGAATCAGAAACCGCAACCAACGGAAATCACAATTATCGAGAAACGTTCTCTGCGTACCAAAATATTATTAATCTGCGGTATTGTATTCTTGTCAGCAGCATTAATAGGTACTTTTGTATATATAGGTATGCAGCTTTATGATCTCTTTGCATAATGTGGTGTGAATACTAAATAGTAAACTGTTAAATCGAAAATAAAATGGTTTTTGCCAATATTGAATATCTGTTTTTGCTATTATTGCTTATACCTTATATTGTATGGTATATCTTGAAGCGAAAGAAAACTGAAGCTACCCTTCAGATTTCGGATGCACGGGTATATGCGCATACTCCTAAAAGTTATAAGAATTATTTGCTACATGCTCCATTTATACTGCGCGTCATTGCATTGGCTTTGATTATTGTGGTATTAGCGCGTCCGCAAAGCACTAATAAGTGGCAAAACAGCGAAATAGAGGGAATTGATATTATGCTGGCTATCGACGTGTCTACCAGTATGCTGGCGGAAGACTTGAAGCCAAACAGACTGGAAGCAGCCAAAGATGTAGCTGCCGAATTTATTAACGGACGCCCGAATGATAATATTGGTATCACTCTGTTTGCCGGAGAAACATTCACTCAATGCCCGCTGACTGTGGACCATGCCGTATTGCTGGATATGATTCATAATATCAAATGTGGTCTTATTGAAGATGGTACAGCTGTTGGTATGGGAGTTGCAAATGCTGTAACTCGCCTGAAAGACAGTAAAGCGAAATCAAAAGTTATCATCTTATTGACGGATGGTACCAATAATAAAGGAGATATTTCGCCATTGACAGCCGCTGAGATTGCCAAAAGTTTCGGTATCCGTGTGTATACTATCGGAGTGGGTACGAATGGAATGGCTCCATATCCTTATCCAGTCGGCAATACAGTACAGTATATCAATATGCCGGTGGAAATCGATGAGAAAACACTGACTCAGATTGCCGGTACTACCGATGGTAACTATTTCAGAGCTACGAGCAACTCGAAACTGAAAGAGGTATATGAAGAAATTGACAAGCTGGAGAAAACAAAATTGAACGTAAAAGAGTATAGCAAACGGGAAGAAGACTATCGCTGGTTTGCACTGGCTGCTTTCCTTTGCGTACTACTGGAAGTTTTATTGCGTAATTCAATACTCAAGAAAATTCCGTAGGAATGTTTCGTCAATCGTGATTTGTAACGTAAAATAGGAAGAAGATGTTTCGATTTGAAGAACCTGCATATTTATATTTATTGCTGCTACTACCGTTTTTAGCAGCTTTCTACTTGTATTCCAATTACAGGAGACGGAGAAATATCCAACGTTTTGGAGATCCGGAATTGTTAGCGCAATTAATGCCGGATGTATCTAAATATCGACCGGATGTGAAATTCTGGCTCATCTTTGCCGCTATCGGCTTATTCTCAGTATTGCTGGCTCGCCCGCAATTCGGTTCCAAGCAGGAAACGGTGAAACGTAAAGGAGTGGAAGTGATTATAGCTCTGGATATATCCAATTCTATGCTGGCACAGGATGTGCAGCCCAGCCGTTTGGAAAAAGCCAAGAGATTAATATCCAGATTGGTAGATGAATTAGATAACGACAAAGTCGGTATGATCGTATTTGCCGGAGATGCTTTTACCCAGCTACCGATCACGAGCGATTATATTTCCGCCAAAATGTTTTTGGAATCTATCAGCCCATCGCTGATTTCCAAGCAGGGTACAGCAATCGGAGAGGCAATTAACCTGGCAACCCGCAGTTTTACTCCGCAAGAAGGAGTGGGACGTGCTATCATTGTCATCACGGATGGTGAAAATCATGAAGGTGGCGCTGTAGAAGCTGCTAAAGCTGCTGCCGAAAAAGGGATTCAGGTAAGTGTGCTGGGAGTAGGTATGCCCGAAGGTGCTCCTATTCCGGTAGAAGGCACTAATGATTATCGTCGTGACCGCGAAGGTAATGTAATTGTAACCCGTCTGAATGAGGGCATGTGTCAAGAAATAGCCAAAGACGGAAAGGGTATCTATGTACGGGTAGATAATTCTAATTCTGCCCAAAAGGCTATCAGTCAGGAAATAAGTAAGATGGCTAAGTCTGATGTGGAATCGAAAATATATACAGATTTCAACGAACAGTTTCAGGCTATTGCATGGATCATTTTACTATTGTTACTAGCTGAGATGTTAATTTTGGATCGTAAGAATCCATTATTCAAAAACGTTCATCTGTTCTCTAATAAGAAGTAAGCTATGCGTATGTTAAAAATGAAATATATCTTGTTTGCTGCTTTTCTGTTATCGGCTGCCGGCGTTTCGGCACAGAAAGCAGAGCGTGACTATATCCGCAAAGGAAATCGTCTGTTCAATGATAGTGTATTCGTAGATGCAGAAGTTAATTATCGCAAGGCTTTGGAAGTTAATCCTAAATCTGCTGTATCCATGTACAATTTGGGAAATACGCTCTCACAACAACAAAAGTTTCAGGAAGCCATGGAGCAATATGATTCTGCCAGCAAAATAGAAAAGGATAAAATGAAATTGGCACACATCTACCATAATATGGGGGTGCTTTTTCAAGCTGGTAAAGATTATGCAAAAGCAGTGGATGCCTACAAAATGTCGCTGCGCAACAATCCTGCAGATCATGAAACACGGTATAACCTGGCACTCGCCCAAAAGATGTTGAAAGACCAACAGAATCAGCAGGATCAAGATCAAAATCAAGACCAGAATAAAGATCAGCAGCAGAAACAAGACCAGAAACAGGATCAAAACAAAGATAAACAGAACGATCAGAAGAAAGACGACCAAAAGGATCAGCAACAACCGCCGAAGCCTGAAAAACAAGATAATCAGATGTCAAAGGAAAATGCTGAGCAGTTACTTAATTCTGTGATGCAGGATGAGAAAGACGTACAGGACAAAGTGAAGAAACAACAGAAAGTTATTCAGGGCGGTCGTCTGGAAAAAGATTGGTAATAATAAAAAGTTGATGATATAAATTTCATAAGCAATGAAAAAACTGATTGTTATATTGATGGCATTGATAGCATATAGCACCCAAGCGCTTGCCGACAAGGTGTCATTCACTGCTTCCGCTCCCGATGTAGTGGTGGTAGGGGATCAATTCAGGCTATCTTATACAGTAACCACACAAAAAGTTAAAGACTTTCAGGCACCGTCTATCAAAGGATTCGACGTCCTGATGGGGCCAAGCCGTTCTCAGCAAAGCAGTACACAGATAATGAATGGTAATGTCACCTCTACAAGTAGTATTACATTCACTTATATATTGATGGCAAATACTGCCGGTGAATATACAATCCCCGGAGCTTCTATTGTAGCTGATGGCAACCAGATGGTTTCAAACTCCGTAAAGGTGAAGGTTTTGCCACAAGACCAAGCTAGTAATGGAGGACAAAATGACGGTAGCTCATCTGCACGCTCTTCATCCGGTACAAGTGTATCTAACCAGGATTTGTTTATCACAGCAACTGCCAGTAAAACGAATGTATACGAGCAGGAAGCATTTGTCTTAACCTATAAAATATACACCAGAGAACATGACTTGCAATTGAATAATGCCAAACTGCCTGACTTTAAAGGATTTCATTCTCAAGAAATTGAAATGAATGCAAATGCAAGATGGACACAGGAGCATTATAAAGGACGTAACTATAATACGACAATCTATCGCCAATTCGTATTATTTCCCCAGCAACCAGGTAAGTTATTTATAGAACCGGCACAGTTCCAGATGACGGTAGGTAAAGCTGTACAATCTGACGATCCTTTTGATGCATTTTTCAATGGTGGAAGCAATGTAGTTAAAGTACCGAAATCTATCGTTACTCCTAAAATAGCAATTAATGTCAATCCGCTTCCTGCTGGTAAACCTGCAAACTTTTCAGGTGGAGTGGGAGAGTTCAACATTTCTTCTTCCATTAATAGCAAGGAGCTGAAAACTAATGATGCTATCACCATTAAGTTGGTAATCTCCGGCACCGGAAACCTAAAGCTGATTTCTAATCCGGAAATTAAGTTCCCGGATGACTTTGAAGTATATGATCCGAAGGTGGACAACCAAGTCAGATTAACTCAGGAAGGTCTTACAGGAAACAAAGTCATTGAATATCTGGCTATTCCAAGACATGCAGGCAATTATAAAATCCCGGGGGTATCTTTCAGCTATTTCGATATCCGTTCAAAATCTTACAAAACGTTGAAAACGGAAGACTACGTAATCAATGTTGAGAAAGGTGCAGGAAATGCTGATCAGGTGATTGCCAATTTCACCAATAAAGAAGACTTGAAAGTATTGGGTGAAGATATCCGTTACATTAAGCAAAATGAAGTTACTCTCCAACCTAAGGGTAGTTTCTTCTATGGCTCAATGACCTATTGGCTATTCTATATCATTCCTGCTTTAGCCTTCATCATCTTCTTTATCATCTACCGCAAACAAGCCGCTGCAAATGCCAATGTTGCTAAGATGAAAACAAAGAAAGCTAATAAGGTAGCAACCAAGCGCATGAAACTAGCCGGTAAGTTGCTCTCTGAAAACAAGAAAGATGCCTTCTATGATGAAGTACTGAAAGCATTGTGGGGATATATCAGCGACAAACTCAGTATTCCGGTTTCCCGTTTGTCGAAAGACAATATTGAAGAGAAGCTGAGAAACCATGGAGTAAGTGAAGAACTAATTAAAGAATTCCTGAATGCATTGAATGATTGTGAATTTGCTCGTTTCGCTCCAGGTGATGAAAATCAGGCAATGGATAAAGTCTATTCTTCTTCAATAGAAGTGATAAGCAGAATGGAAAATTCAATAAAACATTAACCCAGAAGAGATTGTGTCATGAAAAAAATATTGTTTTTTATATTATTATCAATGTCAGTCACTTGTTTCGGACAAGGAACTCAAAGCATTGATTCTATACAAATAACTGAAGCTGATTCTATCCATGCGGGTTCACATACATTTTCTGATAGGAAATTGGAAGATGTAACAAAAGCCGAAGGAGATTCCGCATATATAAAAGATGATTATGCAACTGCTATCCAAATATATGAATCCTTATTAAAAAATGGGGAATCTGCGGATGTGTACTATAATTTAGGAAACAGTTACTACAAAGCTGGAGAAATTGCAAAAGCCGTACTCAACTACGAACGTGCTTTGCTTATGAAACCAGGAAACAGCGACATCCGTGCCAATCTGGAAGTGGCACGCGCTAAAACAATAGATAAAGTAGAACCTGTTCCGGAAGTTTTCTTTGTATCATGGACCAAAGCCTTGATAAACAGTATGAGTGTAGACGCATGGGCTACATGGGGAATTGTCTCCTTTATTCTATTTATCATCGCTCTTTACTTCTTTATTTTCTCCAAGCAGATTATACTGAAAAAAACAGGATTTATATCAGGTATCGTTTTCTTAATCGTTGTGATATGCTCTAATCTTTTTGCTTCAGAGCAAAAAGAACGTTTAGTAAATAGAAGCGAAGCGATCGTCATGAATCCTAGTGTAACAGTTCGCAGCACTCCGAGTGAAAGTGGAACAAGTTTGTTCATCCTTCATGAGGGACGCAAGATCAGTATCAAAGATAACTCAATGAAAGAGTGGAAAGAAATTCGCTTGGAAGACGGCAAAGTAGGATGGGTACCGGCTTCCGCTATTGAAGTGATATAAAATTCGTAAACAGAATTTAGGAATTTAGGAAAAAAGATAAGCAAATAATTTGTTTTATCTTTTTTTTTGCTTAAGTTTATAGCGTGATAAAAAATTAAATACAATATAGTATTAACCATTAAATTTATGAGACATGAGAACAATAACATTTAATGAACTTCGCAAGATTAAAGATTCATTGCCTAGCGGTAGCATGCATAGAATAGCAGACGAACTTGGTTTGCACGTAGATACAGTGCGCAACTTCTTCGGAGGCCACAATTTCAAGGAAGGAAAAAGTGTCGGAATACATCTTGAGCCCGGTCCGGATGGCGGGCTTGTAATGCTGGATGACACAACTGTTCTCGACCGGGCTCTAAAAATTTTAGATGAAATAAACATGAGTATGCAAAAAGAACAAGCTACCGAACCTATGCAAATTTAAAATATAAAACAAGAATCCCAATTGCCCAAACAATTGGGATTTCTTATTTGTTTACCTTCAAAAACAGATTATTATGGAAGATAAATTAGTAACCTTAGCTATTCTGACTTATACAAAAGCTCAGATTCTAAAGAATGTCCTCGAAAATGAAGGAATAGAAACATACATTCATAACGTAAATCAAATACAACCTGTTGTATCTTCAGGAGTACGTCTGCGAATTAAAGAAAGTGATCTACCACGTGCATTAAAAATAACGGAAAGTTCTACCTGGTTATCTGAAAGTATAGTGGGAGAGAAGACACCTAAGGTAGATAGTAAATCGAACAAAATTTTAATACCTGTCGACTTCTCCAGTTATTCGATGAAAGCGTGTGAATTTGGCTTTAATTTGGCCAAAACTGAGAATTCTGAAGTGATTCTATTACATGTTTACTTTACACCGATATACGCTTCGTCATTACCATATGGCGATGTATTCAATTATCAGATCGGAGATGAAGAATCTGTTAAAACAATCATCCAGCAGGTCCATTCAGATCTCAACGCACTATCTGATAAGATTAAGGAAAAAGTTGCATCTGGAGAATTTCCAGATATCAAATATAATTGTATTTTACGAGAAGGAATTCCGGAGGAAGAAATCTTAAGATATGCCAAGGAGCAACGTCCTAAGGTTATCATTATGGGAACGCGTGGAAAAAGCCAGAAAGACATTGACTTAATTGGCAGTGTAACAGCTGAAATTATTGATCGAAGCCGCACAGCAGTATTGGCTATTCCAGAAAATACTCCGTTCAAAGAATTCAATGAAGTAAAACGTATTGCTTTCTTAACCAATTTTGATCAGAGAGACTTGATTGCTTTTGAAGCATTTTTCAACACATGGAAATCTTTCCATTTTTCAGTCTCATTAATACATCTGGCTGAATCCAAAGATACTTGGAATGAAATTAAACTTGCAGGTATCAAAGACTATTTCCAAAAACAATATCCCGGGCTTGAAATTCATTATGATGTGGTAATGAATGATAATCTATTAAAAGGACTTGATCAATATATCAAAGATAATCAAATAGATATAATAACATTAACTTCCTATAAGAGGAATATATTTGCACGATTATTTAACCCGAGCATTGCTCGTAAAATGATTTTCCATTCTGATACGCCATTGCTTGTTATTAACGATGATGAGAAAGAACGAAAATAAGCTGTTTACGTTTAGGGAATAATAGTGATTATGTTTAATAGAAAATTGGTATAGCCTCTTTTTTATTTTCTCACAAAAAGAGAATCATCATTATATAGTTTGATAAAAATCAGAATCATCATTCAAGCTTCTTTATTTGTAAAAATAAAAAAAGACTATCCCAATTTAAATTTTGGGATAGTCTTTTATAATAACTGACTTAATATAATTATTTCATCATCTTATCGATTTCTTCAAATTCAGGACCCATGTTCAGATTATAGTAAACACGGTAAAGACCCTGTAACCACAAATCTTTTTGATCAGGTTTCAAAGCTCTGGCTTTTTCGTAGAATGGCTTAGCTTCTTCATAGAATTTCTTCACTGTAGCTTGTGCCTCTGCATATTTAGGATCATTGATATCTGTTGTAGCTTTATCAGCATAATCCTGAGCCTTCATCAAATACACTAATCCTACATTAGAATATGCTTCTGCATATTCAGGATCTGCAGCAATAGCTTTCTTGTAGAACTCAATAGCATTATCATATTCTTTCATATTATGATAAAGGTACGCTTTCACATAAAGATACAACTTGTTATTGGCATCAGTAGACAACATTCTATCAGCAAATTCCATAGCTTTAGAAGCTTGGTTAGAGCTAGTATAGTAATCTACCAAATTCGCAAAGAAATAATCATTTCCAGGGAATTTTAAAATACCTTCTTCCAATGATTTAACCCATGCCGCAGTATCACCTTTAGCTTTATATGCATCTGCCATCAATTGCATTGCAAACTTACCGCCATCTTTGTCATCCAATGCAGCAGGAGCATATTTAATAATTGCATCTTTATCTCCTACTCTGTCAGCAGCCAATGTTGCGTAATATGCTATTTGTGCCAAAAGAGTATCTGTTTTAGCTAAATTTTGCTCTGCCAACATAGGATAAGAAGCTGATTCTACGTATGTTGCAAAGAATTGCAAAGCTTCCTTATTCTTATCAAGGTTAAAGAATTGAATACCACCGTTGATCAAGTTAGGACGTTCAACCAATATAGTTGAAGCATTTGCTTTTCTATATTTGTTTTTAATTTTACCTTTTTCATTAGGTACTTGAGCTAGATCATCACATTTAGTATAATACTCAAACATTTTTAAAATGCTGTTGTATGCCTTCAATGTGTCAAACGGCTGTTTCAGAACACCTTTCTTATCACGTTCTTCTTCGATAAAACGTTTCTGAATAAATCCAGCAACGTCCCATGTGTCAGGAAGATCCTTGGTCTCAGGGTTCTTAATGGCTTCATTAATCAGCTTTTCAGCTTGATTAAAATTCGGTTTTACATCACTGGCAATGCTTTTGGCTTCTTTTACATTCTTCATTTGAGCGAATGATAAGCTTACGGCCATCAATAAAACCATTGAAAATAATACTCTTTTCATGATTGTTGTTTGATTAATTATTAATATTATGTCTATTCCTCAATTTCGTTGTTATTTTCATTAACATCTGTAGCAGTATCTGCATTGTCAACATCCTGATCAGTAGTCAGATCACTGACAATAGTACCTTCTGCTTCTTCTGCGGGAACTTCATCCTCAAGACTTTCTGTCATTACTTTACATACAGAACCAATCTGATCGTTACGTTTTTCAAGATTAATCAGACGAACACCTTGAGTAGCACGTCCCATAATGCGGACATCGGCAACTTTCAGACGGATAGTTATTCCAGATTTATTGATAATCATTAAGTCATTCTCATCGGTCACTGACTTAATTGTTACCAACTTACCTGTTTTTTCAGTAATATTCATGGTCTTTACACCCTTGCCACCGCGATTAGTCTTACGATAATCTTCAATTTCAGAGCGCTTACCATATCCCTGTTCAGAAACAACCATTACGGATTCTGTTTCCAAATCTTTAATACATATCATTCCTATTACTTCATCTTGACCATCATTATCCAATGTAATACCACGTACACCTGTAGCCGTACGTCCCATTACACGAACTGCAGCTTCATGGAAACGAATAGCCCGACCATTGCGATTAGCAATAATGATTTCATTATTACCATTCGTCATTCGAACTTCAATTACACTGTCATCCTCACGAATTGTAATAGCATTTACACCATTCTGACGCGGGCGTGAATATTGTTCAAGCAATGTCTTCTTGATAACACCCTTCTTCGTACAGAATAATACGTAATGACTATTGATATATTCAGTGTCATCCAGGCTCTTAACACGCAAATATGCAGTTACACTGTCATCAGAGTCTATATTTAACAGGTTTTGTATAGCACGTCCTTTGGAATTCTTCGTTCCTTCTGGTATCTCATAAACTTTCAGCCAATAACATTTACCTTTTTGTGTAAAGAACATCATGGTATTGTGCATAGTAGCCGGATATATATGCTCTACAAAGTCCGCATCACGAGTTTCTGTTCCCTTAGAGCCTACTCCACCACGATTCTGCGCACGGAATTCTGTTAATGGCGTGCGTTTGATATATCCCATATGAGAAATTGTGATAATCATCTGATCATCAGCATAGAAGTCCTCCGGATTAAACTCTTCGGAAGAATAAACGATTTCAGAACGACGTTCGTCACCATATTTCGCTTTAACTTCCAATAATTCATCTTTCATCACCTTACGACATACCTCATCATCAGCCAAAATACTTTCCAAATAAGCAATCTGTTTCATGATTTCTTCGTATTCAGCATGAAGCTGATCCTGCATCAGACCAGTCAACTGACGCAAACGCATCTCTACAATTGCACGTGACTGTATTTCTGTCAGATTAAAACGTTCTATCAAACCTGCAATAGCATCATTTGGAGTCTTAGCTGCACGAATAATACGAATAACTTCATCAATATTATCAGAAGCAATGATTAAACCTTCAAGGATATGTGCACGTTCCTTTGCTTTACGCAGATCAAACTGAGTACGGCGGATAACTACTTCGTGCCTGTGCTCTACGAAGTATTTAATCATATCTCTCAGATTCAATGTCTTAGGACGTCCGTGAACCAATGCAACATTATTCACACCGAAGGAAGTCTGCAAGGCTGTCATCTTATACAACTTATTCAGCACTACGCTTGCATTAGCATCACGTTTTACATCAATAACGATACGCATACCGTCACGGTCAGACTCGTCGTTTGCATTCGAGATACCTTCTATTCTCTTATCATTAACAAGATCAGCAATATATTTGATCAGTTCAGCCTTATTAACATTATAAGGGATCTCAGTCACTACGATTTTATCATGTGTCTGTCCGGTTTCAATTTCCGCTTTTGCACGCATTACTACACGTCCACGACCTGTCAGATATCCTTCACGTACTCCGCTGATACCATATATATAACCACCTGTAGGGAAATCCGGAGCTTTGACATAAGTCATCAGTTCCTCTACTGTGATTTCCTGATTATCAATATATGCTTCACAAGCATCAATTACTTCCGAAAGATTATGAGGAGGCATATTAGTTGCCATACCTACCGCAATACCGGAAGCACCATTAACCAAAAGATTAGGAATACGGGTCGGCATCACCTTCGGCTCTGTCAACGTATTATCAAAGTTAGGTTCGAAGTCTACAGTTTCCTTATACAGGTCATCCATCATCGCTTCACCCAACTTGTTTAAACGAGCCTCCGTATAACGCATGGCAGCGGGGCTATCACCATCTACAGAACCAAAGTTACCTTGGCCATCTACTAAAGGATAACGCATTGCCCATTCCTGAGCCATACGCACCATAGCATAATAAACTGAAGAGTCTCCATGCGGATGGTACTTACCCAATACTTCACCCACGATTCTTGCAGATTTTTTATAAGGTTTGTCTGAAGTATTACCCAATTCCATCATTCCGTATAAAATTCTACGGTGAACGGGCTTAAATCCATCTCTAACATCAGGAAGGGCACGTGAAACTATGACCGACATGGAGTAGTCAATGTACGATGACTTCATTTCCTCCTCGATGTTAATCTTTATAATTCTGTCTTGTTCAAGCATTTAAAATGATTATTAATTATACATTGTATGGTCTGTGAAAAACCACGCTAAAGTACTACTTTTCCACGATATACGAAAGTTTTTCCGAAGAAAGTTTTTTTCTGCTTGAAGGACAGTCTGTTTGTCTATATTTAGTTATTAAAATTAAAAATTTCAAGGAACGAATTGACTTCTAACCATTAATATTAGAAAAAGAAATGAGAAAAAGAATAAATACTACCATTAAGGAGACCATATTTGTGAAAAACAGGGAGTGGTATTTGTTATACCTTATATATATAATACAAAGCCTTGTTTTTATGGCACGCCATTTGTAGATATAAGAAATAAAGCAAATATGCAATACAAACTTGATTAAATGCGTATATTTGCCAGTAAATAACCCCTTAGAAGAAAAGGAAAAAAGTATGAATAATCAATTCTCACAAAGAGTTTCCGACATTATCGTCTATAGCAAGGAAGAAGCTAACCGGTTGAGGAGTAGGCATATCGGACCTGAGCACCTACTTCTGGGAATGCTTCGTGACGGTGAAGGAAAAGCTATCGAGATATTGTCAAAACTCAACACCAATTTAGCTGCAGTAAAGCAGCAGATTGAAGCTCGGCTGAAGACAGAAGCTGATGATATGCTATTGCCTGATGCAGAGATACCGTTGTCTAATGACGCGGCAAAAATATTAAAAATGTGTATTTTAGAAGCACGTGGAATGAAAAGTAATATAGCTGATACAGAGCATGTTTTGTTAGCGATCCTAAGAGAAAGAAACAATATGGCTGCTTCCGTGCTCGAAGCTAATGACGTTAATTACGTGAAAGTGTTGGAACAAGCCACATTGCAACCGGATGTAAATTCCGGTATGGGATTCCCGGAAGACGATGATGATGAAGAAATGTCTTCTCCCCGATCTGGTGGAAGCGGTTCGGAAGAACGCCAGCAACAGGCACAAACAGCTTCAAAAAAACCGGCCAATGACACGCCTGTACTTGACAATTTCGGTACAGATATGACAAAAGCGGCAGAAGAAGGACGTTTGGACCCTGTAGTAGGCAGAGAAAAGGAAATTGAACGCTTGGCTCAAATTCTGAGTCGCCGCAAAAAGAACAATCCGATTCTGATCGGTGAACCTGGTGTAGGAAAATCAGCAATCGTTGAAGGACTAGCTTTGAGAATTATTCAAAAGAAAGTCTCACGCATCTTGTTTGATAAGCGAGTCGTAGCTCTTGACATGACCGCAGTTGTGGCAGGAACAAAGTACCGTGGCCAATTTGAAGAACGTATTCGTTCCATTCTCAACGAGTTACAAAGGAATCCGAATGTAATCCTGTTCATTGATGAGATCCATACAATTGTAGGTGCAGGTTCTGCAGCCGGTTCAATGGATGCAGCCAATATGCTGAAACCTGCATTGGCACGCGGCGAAATACAATGTATTGGTGCTACTACCCTTGATGAATACCGTAAGAATATAGAAAAAGACGGCGCTTTGGAACGTCGTTTCCAAAAAGTTATGGTGGAACCCACTACTGCTGCCGAAACTCTTCAGATTCTGCGTAACATCAAGGATAAATATGAAGATCATCATAACGTGAACTATACAGATGAAGCATTGGAAGCTTGTGTCAAGTTGACAGACCGTTATATTACGGACCGTAACTTCCCTGATAAAGCTATTGACGCTTTGGATGAAGCAGGATCACGTGTACATCTGACCAACGTCAATGTGCCCAAGGAAATCGAAGAGCAGGAAAAACTCATCGAAGAAGCTAAAAGCAAGAAAAATGAAGCTGTGAAATCGCAGAATTTTGAACTCGCTGCCAGTTTCCGAGATAAGGAGAAAGAGCTTACGCTTCAGTTGGACGAAATGAAACGGGAATGGGAAAACAGCCTGAAAGAGAACAGACAGACTGTTGATGCAGAGGAAATTGCCAATGTTATTTCTATGATGTCCGGCATTCCGGTACAGCGTATGGCGCAAGCCGAAGGAATTAAGCTAGCCGGCATGAAGGAGGATCTGCAATCGAAAGTGATCGCACAAGATCCGGCTATAGAGAAACTGGTTAAAGCTATTTTAAGAAGCCGTGTGGGATTGAAGGATCCCAATAAGCCCATTGGAACCTTTATGTTCTTAGGCCCGACTGGTGTAGGTAAAACCCATTTAGCCAAAGAATTGGCAAAATATATGTTCGGCTCTTCCGATGCACTGATTCGTATAGACATGAGCGAATTTATGGAAAAATTCACTGTCTCACGTCTGGTCGGAGCTCCTCCGGGATATGTAGGATATGAAGAAGGCGGACAATTAACTGAAAAAGTACGTCGCAAACCTTATTCTATCGTCTTGCTTGATGAGATCGAAAAAGCACATCCGGATGTGTTCAATCTCCTTCTTCAAGTGATGGACGAAGGCCGTCTAACTGACAGTTATGGCAGAATGGTTGATTTTAAAAATACAGTTATTATCATGACTTCCAATATTGGCACCCGCCAGTTAAAGGAGTTTGGACGTGGTGTAGGATTTGCTACACAAAGCCGTCTGGATGATAAAGAGTTCTCGCGAAGTGTTATACAAAAAGCATTAAATAAATCATTCGCGCCAGAATTTATCAATCGTGTCGATGAAATCATAACATTTGACCAACTCTCTTTGGAAGCCATCACGAAAATCATTGATATTGAGCTAAAAGGACTATATGATCGTATTGAATCTATTGGATATAAGCTAGTTATTGATGATGAAGCAAAAAGATTTGTGGCCGAAAAAGGATACGACGTGCAATTCGGAGCCCGCCCTTTAAAACGAGCTATTCAAACTCATCTAGAGGATGGACTGTCAGAACTCATTATAACTTCTTCTCTGAAAGAAAAAGATGTCATTCAAGTCTCTCTGAATAAAGAGAAAGGTGAATTGGAGATGAAAGTTATTGCATCTTGAAAGAAGATTGCTTAAATAAGATAAGTTATAAAATATGCCAGAATGTCAGACCTTAGGGTCTGGCATTTTTTTTGTCTCTATCTGAACAAATATCAATTAAAAACATTCTAATAAATAAACCAAAAAAATATACGTTATTATGCAAAAAGGTAATATTGGGGTTACAACAGAGAACATTTTCCCTATCATCAAAAAGTTCTTGTACAGTGACCATGAAATTTTTCTTCGTGAATTAGTGTCTAACGCAGTAGATGCCACTCAGAAACTGAACACCCTTGCTTCCATTGGAGAGTTTAAAGGTGAACTGGGCGATCTGACAATTCACGTTGAATTAGGTAAAGACACTATTACTATCTCCGACCGTGGTATTGGTCTGACTGCAGAAGAAATAGAAAAGTACATTAATCAGATTGCATTTTCAGGAGCAAATGATTTTCTGGAAAAATACAAAGATGATGCAAATGCAATCATCGGACATTTCGGTTTAGGCTTCTATTCTGCCTTTATGGTTGCAAAAAAGGTTGAAATTATCACCAAATCCTACAGAGACGAAGCACAAGCTATAAAATGGACTTGTGATGGTAGCCCTGAATTCACTATTGAAGAAGTAGATAAGGCAGATCGTGGTTCAGATATCATCTTATATATCGATGACGATTGCAAAGAATTCCTCGAAGAAACACGTGTTTCTGAGCTTCTGAAGAAATATTGCAGCTTCCTTCCTGTCCCCATTGCATTCGGAAAAAAGAAAGAATGGAAAGATGGCAAACAGGTAGAAACCACTGAAGACAATATTATTAACGACACCACTCCTTTGTGGACTCGTAAGCCGAGCGAACTGTCGGACGAGGATTATAAGTCGTTCTATACCAAGTTGTACCCGATGTCAGACGAGCCATTATTTTGGATTCATCTGAATGTAGATTATCCGTTCCATCTGACCGGTATCCTCTATTTCCCGAAAGTAAAGAGCAATATAGAGCTGAATAAAAATAAGATTCAATTATATTGCAACCAAGTATATGTAACGGATTCTGTAGAAGGAATTGTACCGGACTTCTTGACTTTATTACATGGAGTTATTGATTCTCCGGATATTCCATTGAATGTATCCCGTTCTTATTTGCAAAGCGACTCGAATGTGAAGAAGATTTCTACCTATATCACAAAGAAAGTTTCCGACCGCCTGCAATCGATTTTCAAGAACGACCGCAAACAGTTCGAAGAGAAGTGGAATGATTTGAAAATATTTATCAATTACGGCATGCTTACTCAAGAGGATTTCTATGAGAAAGCGCAAAAATTCGCCCTTTTCACCGATACAGATAACAAACATTATACATTTGAAGAGTATCAGACCCTTATTAAAGATAATCAGACAGACAAAGATGGAAATCTGATCTATTTGTATGCTAATAATAAGGATGAACAATTCAGTTATATCGAGGCTGCCACCAACAAGGGGTACAATGTTCTGCTTATGGATGGTCAATTAGATGTAGCTATGGTAAGTATGTTGGAACAGAAGTTTGAGAAATCTCGCTTCACCCGTGTAGACAGCGATGTTATCGACAACCTTATCATCAAAGAAGACAAGAAAAACGAGACATTGGAAGGAGAAAAGCAAGAAGCTATCACAACTGCTTTCAAGAGCCAATTGCCCAAAATGGATAAAGTTGAGTTCAATGTAATGACACAGGCATTGGGAGACAATTCAGCTCCGGTAATGATTACTCAAAGCGAATATATGCGTCGTATGAAGGAAATGGCAAATATTCAGGCCGGAATGAGCTTCTATGGAGAGATGCCGGATATGTTCAATCTGGTTCTGAACTCCGACCATAAGCTTATCAAGCAAGTGCTTGACGAAGAAGAAGCAACTTGTCACCCTGAAGTAGCTCCTATACAAACAGAGATGAATAGTGTCAGCAAGCGTCGCAATGAACTAAAAGACAGCCAAAAAGACAAGAAGGAAGAAGATATTCCTACTGCGGAGAAAGATGAATTGAATGAGCTGGATAAAAAATGGGATGAACTGAAAAATAAAAAAGAAGGCATCTTTGCAGGATATGCCAGCAACAACAAGGTAATCCGTCAACTCATCGACCTGGCTTTATTGCAAAACAATATGCTAAAAGGTGAAGCTCTGAACAACTTCGTGAAGCGCAGTATTGAGCTGATTTAATACCGCCCCTTTATTTATAACATAAATCAATGAAAGAGCATTCAACACTAAAACGTGTTGCAATGCTCTTTTTTCATCATAAAACGAACGCTAAAATATCGATAAATTGGAAAGTATTGTATATATTTGAACACTAAATGATAAATACTTCAATTGTTTGATTTGGGTTATGAGAAAAATACTTTTAGTGTTAATTGCTATATGGTTATTCATGCCGACTGTCTGTGCCCAAAAAGTAGGTCTTGTCTTAAGTGGTGGCGGTGCCAAAGGATTGACACACATCGGCATCATTCGCGCCTTAGAAGAAAATAACATTCCTATCGATTATATTACAGGAACTTCCATGGGAGCCATTATCGGCTCTCTTTATGCGATGGGGTATTCTCCTGATGATATGGAAGAATTATTGAAGTCAGAAGACTTTAAAAGATGGTATTCTGGACAAATAGAAGAGAAATACGTATACCACTTCAAGAAAAATGTCCCGACACCGGAGTTTTTTAATATCCGTTTCTCATTCAAAGACTCATTAAAAAACTTCAAACCACAATTTCTGCCCACAAGCGTAGTAAATCCCATACAGATGAATCTGGTTTTTGTAGATTTGTATGCACGCGCTACAGCTTCGTGTAAAGGTGATTTCGACAAGTTGTTCGTTCCTTTCCGATGCATAGCTTCTGATGTCTACAATAAAAAGCAACTCGTAATGAGAAACGGAGATTTAGGAGATGCCGTCCGAGCTTCCATGAGCTTTCCCTTTATGTTTAAGCCTATAGAGATTGACAATGTGCTGGCATATGACGGAGGGATCTACAATAATTTCCCAACAGACGTTATGAGAGACGATTTTCATCCGGATATTATAATTGGAAGTGTGGTATCTACAAACCCCACCAAACCCAAGGAAAATGACCTCATGAGCCAGATAGAAAACATGGTCATGCAAAAAACCGACTATTCTATTCCGGATTCAATGGGTATTCTGATGACATTCAAATATGACAATGTCAGCTTGATGGATTTTCAGCGAATAGATGAATTGCATGATATCGGATATAACCGAACCATAAGCATGATGGATTCTATAAAAAGCCGTATACAAAGGAGGGTTAATTTGGATAATATACGTTTGAGAAGAATGGTATACCGAAGTAACTATCCGGAATTACGCTTCAAAAACATCATTATTGACGGAGCCACCCCCCAACAACAGGCATATATTAAAAAAGAATTTCATAGCTCTGACAATAAGGAATTCACTTACGAAGACTTGAAAGAAGGCTATTTCCGGCTGCTTTCAGACAACATGATTTCCGAAATCATCCCGCACGCCGTATATAATCCGGAGGATGAAACGTATGATCTGCATTTAAAAGTCAAACTGGAAAATAATTTTGCCGTACGATTAGGTGGGAATATTTCTACGTCCAACACGAATCAAATTTATCTCGGGCTCAGCTATCAGGATTTAAATTACTATGCGAAAGAATTTCTTTTTGACGGTCAACTCGGGAAAGTCTATAATAATGCACAATTCATGGCTAAGATCGACTTTTCTACTGCGATCCCGACCTCTTACCGCTTTATCGCATCTATTACTACTTTCGATTATTTTAAAAAAGACAAGTTATTTTCCAGAAATGACAAACCGGCATTTAATCAGAAAGACGAACGCTTCCTTAAACTTCAGGTAGGGCTACCGTTCCTTTTAAGTAAACGAGCTGAATTTGGAATAGGAATCGCCAGAATAGAAGACAAATATTTCCAGAGAAATATCATCGATTTTGAGAAAGACAGATTCGACAGAAGCCGTTATGATTTATTCGGCGGCTCTATCAGCTTCAATGGAAGCACACTTAATTCACGGCAATACCCGACACAAGGCTACAAAGAAGCTCTTGTTGCACAGATATTCATGGGACGGGAAAGATTCTATCCAGGTGAAGAGACCAAAGGAGTTCAAATAAATAAAGAACACCATTCCTGGCTGCAATTATCATATATGAAAGAAAAATACCATACGATGAGCGAACACTGGGTTTTGGGATGGTATTTAAAAGCTTTGTACGCTTCCAAGAACTTTTCCGAGAATTATACGGCGACTATGATGCAAGCAGGTGAGTTTTCACCTACTCTACATAGCAAACTCACCTATAATGAAGCTTTCCGCGCCAATCAATTTGTGGGAGCCGGCATTCGTCCCATCTATCGTCTCAATCAAATGTTCCATCTGCGAGGTGAATTTTATGGTTTTATGCCTATATATCCGATTGAAAGAAACTCATTAAATAAGGCATATTATGGAAAAGCCTTCTCTAAATTCGAATATTTAGGAGAAATTTCTGTTGTGTGTCAATTACCGTTCGGAGACATCTCTGCTTATGTAAATCATTATAGCTCACCGAGAAGAGAGTGGAATGTCGGATTAAGTATCGGTTTCCAACTGTTTAATTACCGTTTCATCGAATAATTTTCTACAAAAAAAAGTCGCCGAATGCTTGCTAATTCGGGAAAAGTCCGTATCTTTGCACCCGTTAAAACGAAACAATGGTCGCGTAGCTCAACTGAATAGAGTAGCTGACTACGGATCAGCCGGTTACAGGTTTGAATCCTGTCGCGATCACTTTTTCGGAAAAACAGAATGGCCGCGTAGCTCAACTGAATAGAGTAGCTGACTACGGATCAGCCGGTTACA
>CAMQVH010000004.1 GCA_947038155.1 uncultured Bacteroides sp.
CGTTTCAGGTGCGTGTGTCGAGAGGCATGCAGGTTCGAGTCCTGTTCTGGGCACAAGAAATTCAGGTTTCTGAATGGAGAAAATTTAGTTTGCGGAAATAGCTCAGTTGGTAGAGCATAACCTTGCCAAGGTTAGGGTCGCGAGTTCGAGTCTCGTTTTCCGCTCAGAGTAGTGAGGTTGTCAGTCGATAAGATTGGCAACCTCTTTTTGTAATTACAAAAGTCGGTGTACTTCCCCCAAAAAGAGTGTCATCGACTTACACAGACCTATAATTAATTTAAGAACTTGTGATATGTTAACACAAATCATTAATGCACGCATCCTCACCCCTCAGGGCTGGTTGAAGGATGGGTCCGTACTTATTCGTGATCATAAAATTCTGGAAGTGACTAACTGCGACCTGGCGGTTATCGGAGCAAAACTGATTGATGCCAAGGGCATGTATATCGTTCCGGGAGGAGTAGAAATTCATGTTCATGGCGGTGGTGGAAGAGACTTTATGGAAGGAACGGAAGACGCTTTCCGGACAGCGATTAAAGCTCACATGCAACACGGAACTACCAGTATTTTCCCCACACTTTCTTCTTCTACTATTCCTATGATCCGTGCAGCCGCAGAGACAACCGAAAAGATGATGGCAGAGCCGGACAGTCCCGTACTCGGACTGCATCTGGAAGGACATTATTTCAATATGGAGATGGCAGGCGGACAGATTCCGGAGAATATCAAAAATCCTGATCCGGAAGAATATATCCCTTTGCTGGAAGAAACCCGTTGCATCAAACGTTGGGATGCGGCACCGGAACTTCCGGGTGCCATGCAGTTCGGAAAGTATATCACCGCAAAAGGCGTATTGGCATCTGTAGGACATACGCAGGCTGAATTTGAGGATATCCAGACTGCTTATGAGGCAGGATATACGCATGCTACCCATTTCTACAATGCCATGCCCGGATTTCACAAACGGAAGGAATATAAGTATGAAGGTACGGTAGAAAGTATTTATTTGATTGATGATATGACAGTGGAAGTCGTGGCCGATGGCATTCATGTGCCTCCTACCATTCTTCGTCTGGTCTATAAGATAAAAGGAGTGGAGCGTACGTGTCTGATCACTGATGCGCTGGCTTGTGCGGCAAGTGACAGTAAGACTGCTTTTGATCCGCGTGTCATTATCGAAGACGGTGTGTGCAAACTGGCAGACCGCTCTGCATTGGCAGGAAGTGTGGCGACGATGGACCGTCTGATCCGTACGATGGTGCAGAATGCTGAAATTCCTTTGGCGGATGCTGTGAGGATGGCTTCCGAGACTCCGGCCCGTATTATGGGAGTGCTCGATCGTAAAGGTACATTGGAACGTGGTAAGGACGCGGATATGATTGCTTTGGATAGAGATCTGAATGTAAGAGCGGTCTGGGCGATGGGACAATTAGTAGAAGGCACGAACAAGTTATTTTAACGACTAAAAAAGAAAACGATGTTAACTCAGATAATCAACGGAAGAATACTTACTCCGCAAGGCTGGCTGAAAGACGGCTCTGTATTGATTTGTGATGGAAAAATATTAGAGGTAACCAACAGTGATCTGGCTGTTATCGGTGCAACAGTGATTGATGCCAGAGGAATGACGATCGTACCGGGATTTGTCAGCATGCATGCGCATGGTGGCGGCGGGCATGATTTTACCGAAGCAACGGAGGAGGCTTTCCGTATTGCAGCAACTGCTCATTTGAAGCATGGAGCTACCGGCATATTTCCTACTTTGTCATCTACTTCGTTTGAGAGGATATATCAGGCGGTCGATGTTTGCGAGAAGCTGATGAAGGAACCGGAGTCACCGATTCTAGGTCTGCATATCGAAGGGCCTTATCTGAATCCGAAGATGGCAGGAAGCCAGTATGACGGTTTTCTGAAAACTCCCGATGCTAATGAATATATGCCGCTGTTGGAGCATACTTCCTGCATCAAGCGCTGGGATATCAGTCCCGAATTGCATGGAGCGCATGATTTTGCAAAATACACTCGTTCCAAGGGGATCATGACTGCCGTTACTCATACGGAAGCTGAATATGATGAGATTAAGGCGGCGTATGCGGTAGGATTCTCGCATGCTGCTCATTTCTATAATGCGATGCCCGGTTTTCACAAACGTCGCGAATATAAATATGAAGGTACGGTAGAAAGTGTATATCTGACAGATGGAATGACGGTAGAAGTTATCGCAGATGGTATCCACTTACCTGCTACTATTCTGAAACTGGTTTATAAACTGAAAGGAGTAGAGAATACATGTCTGGTGACTGATGCGTTGGCTTATGCTGCCAATGAAGGGAACGAGCCGATTGATCCGCGTTATATTATTGAGGACGGAGTATGTAAGATGGCGGATCATTCTGCATTAGCCGGTAGCCTGGCGACTATGGATGTGTTGGTTCGTACGATGGTGAAGAAAGCGAGTATTCCTTTGGAAGATGCCGTGCGTATGGCTTCCGAAACTCCTGCCCGTCTGATTGGTGTGAGCGATCGGAAAGGGGCATTGTCTAAAGGTAAAGATGCTGATATTGTGATACTTGATAAGGAATTGAATGTGCGGTGTGTCTGGTCGATGGGAAAAGTTGTTCCAGGGACTGATAGGTTGCTGCATAAATGATAAGTGTTATCTGTTTAATGATATTTTAATTATAGGACATCGCATGGAATTGAAATATCATACCTTCTAGCTGTTCCATGGCTTTATTTTGTATTAATTGTACCTTGTGGAATTGAAACAAGCTCTAGGTGCAGTGAAGGCATTAACCTTCCAAGTATTAATTGTACCTGATGTCCTATTTTAAAATAGAAAGTCCGAACCTTTAAATTGCAGCAAGCAATTGGGATTCGGACTTTTTCAGTAAGAAAAGTAGTTATGTGAGTACTCTATATTCTATTTTATCATGAAAATAGAGTCGTTTCTATAAGCTCTTTCAATTGAACCTTATTCATTGTACCGAGTTTCATTATCGGTTTGCCATTCACCGGACAAAGCAAAAGATTGGGAATTGTCCGAATCTTGAATGCGCTTTCCAGTTCCTCTTCCTGATCGACGTCTACTTTATAAATGTCCAGTCTCCCTTTATATTCTTCTGCTAATTGGTCCAATATGGGTGATAATGCCTTGCAATAACCACACCATGGAGCATGAAAATCGACTAAACAAGGTTTATCCCCTTTATATTCCCAATTATCCGGATAAGATTGATAATCAGCAACTTTTTCAACAAAACTTTCTTTGGTTAAATCTATAATTTTCATATTTCCTGTTTTTAATGATTCATTATTTATTTCTACTTTGCAAAGATAGGGGTATGGTAGAGAAAGAGGGATAGCCATTCTTCCTGTTGTGTTTACAATTTTTCCTTTCCTTAGATATTTTCTAATCAAATTCTAATCTGAAATGAGAGCCTTATAATCGCTTTTATCCAGCCTCTACCGTTGCAGAGTTGTACTTTTGTCGGAAAACAAATTAAGGTAACAAAAAGATTGCGATGAACAGAGCATTTTTATTTTTACTATTTCTTCTATTGGCAGGAAAGATGTGTGCGCAACAGGTTGCAGGCACATTGACACTGAAAGAAGCAGAGCAGCGTTTTTTAGAGCGCAATTTATCGTTGATAGCCGAGCGGTACAATATCGACATGGCACAGGCGCAGGTATTACAAGCCAAATTGTTTGAAAATCCGGTCATTTCGCTGGAACAGAATGTCTACAACCGATTGAACGGGAAGTATTTTGATTTTGGAAAAGAAGGGGAAGCTGTTGTTGAAATAGAACAGGTGATCCATCTTGCCGGTCAGCGGAATAAGCAAGTCCGGCTGGAAAAAATCAATAAGGAAATAGCTGAATACCAGTTTGAGGAAGTAATGCGGACGCTCCGTCAGGAATTGAATGAAAAGTTTGTAGAAGTCTACTTTCTTTCTAAATCCATTGTCATCTATGAAAAGGAAGTAAATTCCCTGCAAGTACTTTTGGGCGGAATGAAAGTTCAGCAGGAAAAGGGAAACATCTCTTTAATGGAAATTTCCCGTCTGGAATCGATGCTCTTCTCCTTGAAGAAAGAGAAGAACGAACGGGAGAGTGATTTACTGACTACCAGGGGAGAACTGAATTTATTACTGAACCTTCCGGAAGATACACAAGTTCAACTCTCATTAGACGAAGAAGTACTGCAACAACTGGACCTGTCGCAATTATCATTTGCAGACCTGAAAGCAATCATCAATGAACGGCCCGACCAAAAGATTGCCCGAAGCACAGTGAATGCCTCCCGTGCAAATCTGAAACTACAGAAGTCAATGGCCTTTCCCGAGTTCTCTGTAAAAGGGAATTATGATCGTGTCGGAAACTTTATCAATGACTATTTCGCGATAGGAGTAAGCCTGTCCGTACCTATCTTCAACCGTAATCAGGGAAATATCAAAGCAGCCCGCTTCAGTATCCAGCAGGCGGGAGTGCAGCAGGAATATGCTGCCAATCGTGCCGATATGGAACTCTTCACCGCTTATACATCTCTGGAAAAAGCGACTCAACTCTATCAATCCACTAATACGGACCTGGAACGTAACTTCGAGAAATTGATCACAGGAGTCAATGAGAATTTCACCAGAAAGAATATCAGCCTGCTGGAATTTATCGATTATTATGACAGCTATAAAGAAACCTGCATCCAACTATACGAGATAAAGAAAAACGTATTTCTCGCTATGGAAAACCTGAATACAGTTGTCGGACAAAATGTATTGAACTACTAATAAACCGACCAATATGAAACGATTAAAGATTACAATCCATAAATTATCAAAGACTATGAACTGGAATAAATTCCTTCCTTGTATATTGTTTGGCAGCCTTTTGGGAGCATGCTCCGGAAAAGGAGAACAACCCAAAGTAGAACCGACTACACTATGCCTGACGGACAGCCTGCTGAGAATTGTATCTGTCGATACCGTGCACGTATGTGAAGTGGTAGATGAACTAACATTGAATGGACGGGTCACTTTCAATCAGGATCAGGTGGCAAATGTGTATCCGATGTTCGGAGGAACCGTGACGGAACTGCGTGCCGAAATAGGAGACTTTGTTCACAAAGGAGAAGTGCTGGCAGTGATCCGTAGCGGGGAAGTGGCGGATTATGAGAAACAATTGAAAGAAGCTGAACAACAACTCTTGCTGGCTCGGCGGAATATGGATGCCACACAGGATATGTACGCTTCCGGTATGGCATCGGATAAAGATGTACTTCAGGCCAAGCAGGAACTGGCAAGTGCGGAAGCGGAAGAAAGACGAATCAAAGAAATATTCTCCATTTATCACTTCTCCGGAAATGCTTTTTATCAGCTCAAATCTCCCGTATCAGGCTTTATTGTGGAAAAGCAGATCAGCAGGGATATGCAGCTGCGCCCCGACCAGGGGGATGCGCTGTTTACGATTTCCGGTCTGTCCGATGTATGGGTGATGGCGGATGTGTATGAAAGTGATATTAGTAAGGTTTCCGAGGGAGCTGACGTCCGTATCTCGACTTTGGCATATCCGGAAAGGACATTTACAGGTACGATCGACAAGGTCTATCATCTGCTGGACAGTGAAAGCAAGACAATGAGCGTACGCATCAAACTGAAAAACGAAGATTACCTGCTGAAGCCGGGTATGTTTACAAACGTGAGCGTAAAATGTAAGGCGGAAGATACTTCCATGCCTCGTATCGACTCCCATGCGCTGGTATTCGAGGGAGGAAAGAATTATGTGGTCACAGTAGAGCCTGACCAGCGTCTGAAGATAAAGGAAGTAGACGTTTATAAACAGTTGAGCAAGGAATGTTATGTCCGTTCCGGTCTTTCCGAAGGAGACAGGGTACTGAATAATAATGTATTGTTAGTGTATAATGCTTTGAATGCGGATTAAAAATCAGAGAATAGTATGCATAAATTCATAGATAATATAGTAGCCTTCTCGCTGAAGAATAAGTTCTTTATATTCTTCTGTACGGTGATTGCCGTTATAGCCGGAGCCGTCTCATTCAAACATACGCCGATAGATGCCTTTCCGGATGTAACGAATACAAAAGTGACGATCATCACGCAATGGGCGGGCCGTAGTGCGGAAGAAGTGGAGAAATTTATCACGATTCCCATCGAGATAGCCATGAATCCCGTACAGAAGAAAACGGATATTCGTTCGACAACTCTTTTCGGACTTTCTGTGATCAATGTAATGTTCGAAGATCGTGTTGATGACTTTACAGCCCGTCAGCAAGTCTACAATTTGCTGAATGATGCCGATCTGCCCGAAGGCGTGACTCCCGAAGTACAGCCTTTGTACGGACCTACCGGAGAAATCTATCGCTACACCCTGCGCAGTGAAAAACGTAGTGTACGGGATCTGAAAACGATTCAGGACTGGGTGATCGAACGAAATCTCCGTTCGGTATCAGGTGTAGCCGATATCGTCAGTTTCGGTGGCGAGGTGAAGACATTCGAAGTGAGCGTGAATCCTCATCAGCTGATTAATTATGGAATTACCTCTCTCGAACTTTATGACGCGATAGCCAAAAGTAATATCAATGTAGGAGGAGATGTCATCACAAAAAGTTCTCAGGCATACGTAGTCCGGGGAATCGGTTTGATAAACGACCTGGATGAATTGCGAAACATCGTAGTGAAGAACATCAACGGAACGCCGATTCTCGTAAAGAACCTGGCAGATGTTCACGAATCCTGCCTGCCCCGCCTCGGACAAGTGGGACGAATGGATGAGAACGATGTCGTTCAGGGAATTGTGGTGATGCGTAAAGGGGAGAACCCCGGTGAAGTCATTGCAAATCTGAAAGATAAGATAGAAGAACTGAATCAGAATGTACTTCCTGAAGATGTACGGATAGTACCGTTCTATGACCGGGAGGACCTGGTGAATCTGGCGGTAAAAACGGTGACCCATAATCTGATTGAAGGAATATTGCTGGTTACGTTTATTGTGTTAATCTTCATGGCAGATTGGCGGACAACCGTGATTGTTGCGGTGATTATTCCATTAGCTTTGTTATTCGCATTTATTTGTTTACGCGTGATGGGGATGTCTGCCAATCTGCTTTCTATGGGAGCCATTGACTTTGGTATTATTATCGATGGGGCAGTGGTGATGGTGGAAGGTGTGTTTGTCGCTTTGGACAAGAAGGCGAAAGAGGTGGGAATGCCCGCATTCAATGTGATGTCCAAGATGGGGCTGATCCGTCACACCGCCAAGGATAAGGCAAAAGCGGTATTTTTCTCCAAACTGATCATCATTACTGCCTTAATTCCTATCTTTTCTTTTCAGAAAGTGGAAGGAAAAATGTTCTCACCTTTGGCATATACATTGGGTTTTGCCTTGCTGGGTGCACTTATTTTCACATTAACGCTGGTTCCCGTCATGTCGTCCATGCTGTTGAAAAAGAATGTACGCGAAAAGAACAACCGCTTTGTTCATTTCATCAATCAAAAGTGTACGGCTCTTTTTGATACCTTCTATGCTCATCGCAAGCTGACTATCGGACTGGCAACCGTGGTTGCAGGAGTCGGTTTATGGCTTTTCTCCTTCCTTGGGACGGAGTTTCTTCCTCAGCTCAACGAAGGTTCGATCTACATCCGTGCTACGCTGCCGCAAAGTATATCGCTGGATGAATCCGTAACACTGGCAAATAAGATGAGAAAGAAACTATTGACTTTCCCCGAAGTGAGACAGGTACTGTCTCAAACCGGGCGTCCCAACGACGGAACGGATGCAACCGGATTTTATAATATTGAGTTTCACGTAGATATTTATCCGGAGAAAGACTGGGAAAGCAAGCTGACCAAACTGCAGCTTATCGACAAGATGCAGGACGATTTATCCATTTATCCCGGCATTGACTTTAACTTTTCGCAGCCGATTACGGATAATGTGGAAGAAGCGGCCTCCGGTGTAAAAGGTTCTATTGCGGTGAAAGTGTTCGGTAAGGATTTGTACGAATCGGAAAAACTGGCCGTCCAGATTGATAAGATCTTAAATACCGTGCAGGGAATTGAAGACTTGGGAGTGATTCGCAATATCGGCCAGCCGGAACTTCGTATCGAACTGAACGAACGTCAGTTGGCACGTTATGGAGTGGCTAAGGAAGATGTTCAGTCTATCATTGAAATGGCTATTGGCGGGAAGTCAGCTTCGCTGTTGTATGAGGACGAACGGAAATTTAATATCATGGTGAGGTATAGTGAAGAGTTCCGTCAGAATGAAGAGGAGATAGGTAAGATACTGGTTCCGGCGATGGACGGAACGATGGTGCCTATTAAGGAACTGGCAGATATCACTACGATTACAGGACCATTATTGATCTTCCGTGACAACCATGCTCGTTTCTGTGCTGTCAAGTTCTCGGTGAGAGGACGGGATATGGGTACGGCAGTTGCCGAAGCGCAGAAAAAGGTAAATGCTTCCGTCCATTTACCGGCTGGATATTCTTTGAAATGGACGGGTGATTTTGAGAATCAGCAGCGTGCTTCGAAACGTCTGGCACAGGTAGTACCTATCAGCATTGCCATTATTTTCATTATTCTGTTTATTCTCTTCTCCAATGCAAGAGATGCAGGACTGGTATTGCTGAATGTACCGTTTGCTGCCGTGGGAGGTATCGCAGCCCTTCTGATAACGGGCTTCAATTTCTCTATATCGGCGGGTATCGGTTTTATCGCTTTGTTCGGTATCTGTATACAGAATGGCGTTATTATGATTTCCGATATCAAGGCAAATCTGAAACTGGGTTCGCCTTTACAGGAGGCCACAAAAGAAGGAGTCCGTTCACGTATCCGCCCTGTGATAATGACGGCGGCTATGGCAGCTATCGGTCTGTTGCCTGCGGCTATGAGTCATGGTATCGGTTCGGAATCACAGCGTCCGTTGGCGATTGTCATTATCGGCGGATTGATAGGAGCGACTTTCTTCGCCCTGTTCATCTTCCCGCTGATTGTGGAAGTAGTGTATGAACGAATGCTATATGATAAAAACGGAAAATTATTGCAAAGACGTATCTAATTCATTTTCTATTCTTTCTATGAAAGAAACGGCATAGATTAAATTTTAATTTCGTTTTCAGTAGGTAGAAGTGAGGAAGGGACAAAAGTCGGTTGAATCAGAAGATCACCCGTACTTTTGTTCCTTTTTCTATTTCCGAAGATATTTCCAGCCTGGCGTTGTAGGCAGATACTATTTTCAGAGTCAGGCTGAGGCCGATGCCCTGACCCGCATAGTCATGTGTGTTGCTGCCCCGATAGAAAGACTGGAATATATGTTCTATTTCTTCCGGAGGAATGCCGATGCCCTGATCTTTTATTTCAAGAACGAGGTGTTGATCTTTACGGCTGAGTGTAATGTCTACTTCCTTTTCTGAATATTTGCAGGCGTTATCGATGATATTCTTTAAAGCTATTTTGAGCAGATAAGGATTGGCCTTTACAGTGGCAGCCTTACCTGTTTCTTCATGATGGAACCGGATTCGTTCGTTCGTTTTTATTAAGTCATTCAGCATATCCGGTAGAGACACTGCCTCCATATTGCTTTTTAAGAGCTCTTCATCCTGACGTGAAAGGAAAAGAAGATGGCGGATCAGATTGGAGATTCGCTTGCTTTCTGACGAGATTCGTTGCAGGGCTTCGATATATTCTCCGGTACTTCTTTCTTTCAGCAGACTGATTTCACATTCTCCCTGTATGGCGGTTATGGGGTTGTTCAGTTCATGCGAAGCATGGCTGACAAAGGACTTTTCAGCTTTGAAAGCACTGTCCAGACGGTCGAGCATGCTATTCAGTGTTTCGATCATGTCTTCCAGTTCATCGTTGTTTCCGGTCGTCTTTAACCGGCGGTTCAGGCTGTTGGCTCGTATTCTCTTCAGCTCCTTCAGTATATGCTGCAAGGGGACAAGAATACGACCGGAATAGATTTTCCCGACTAAATAAATCAGGATGGAACTGAATAAAACCAGAAAGATGGAGAGAAGCAAGAGGTGTTCTTTGATTTCTGCACCGTACACATTCCGGGACATGACGAGGACGATGAAATTCCCTTCATTATCGGGATAATAAAGGGCGGCTCCCAACTGGTCTTTGTATTTAAAAGAAAAAGGGATGCTGTCTTCACCGGCTATCAGAAGTGCCTGCTGATGCTGGGTCAGATATTTGTTCAGAGTGTCACGGACTTCGGAGAGACTGTCCATATTTAAAAGAATCTCATGAGCTTCAGGCAGGAGTTCGTCATATTTGCGCTGGATAATCTGGTAACTCTGTTCGTCTACTTCGTCTTTCTCCCAGTGCTTTTGTGCGGTCAGATATGCTTTTTCACGAAGGTAGGAGGCATAGAGTTTATTGATAAACTGTGTGCTGAAAAGATAGAATACGGCAATAATGATGATAGTTGTCAGTACACTGAGCAACGTATAGAAGAGAGCTATTTTAGAACCTATTTTCATACACGGATTTATTTGATGGATGTTCAGGCATTCATGATATATCCTAATCCTACTACCGTATGAATCAGTTTCTTGTCGAAGTCACGGTCTATCTTTACCCGCAGATAATTGACGTATACGTCTACGATGTTGGTATTCGTATCAAAGTTCTTGTCCCATACATCTTTGAGCAGCGTAATGCGTGACAAGGCTACCCCCTGGTGAGTCATGAAATATTCGAGCAGGCGGTATTCTTTTACGGTGAGATCGATATCCGCATCACCTCTTTTTGCCCGTCTGGTGTTACAGTCCAATACCAGATTGTCGCAAGTCAGTTGATTGGTTACAGCCTCCTTGTTTCGTCGCAGCAGCGCCTTGATACGTGCTTCCAGTTCCTGAAAACTGAAAGGCTTGACGAGATAATCGTCTGCTCCTGCATCCAGTCCTTTTACAATATCTTCCGTAGTGCCTAAAGCCGTCAGCATAATGACCGGTGTCTGGTAACCGAACATCTGCCGATAGAGATGGCAAAGTTCGAGCCCGTTTATTTTCGGCATGATAATATCCAGAATTACAAGGTCGAAAGGTTCTTCCTGAAGGATTCTCCAACCCGTATTTCCGTCATGACAGACTGTTACCGAATGTCCGAACTCTTTCAGTCCCCGTTCGATAAAGGAGGCGATATTGACTTCATCTTCTGCTAATAGTATCTTTGCCATAAATCTACATTGTTTAGATGCAAAGATACTTTTTCTTTGTATCCGAAGAAAGAAAAACGGCATACATTTAAGTGTTTCTCCTTTCTGAACTGTATTATATATAAACAGACGATTATACTATGAAAGTAAAACATTTAGTTGGAGCTTTTCTGTGTGTGCTGGGATGCTATGCCTGTAGTAGCCCGAAAACAGAGGTCCAGTCACCGGACGGACATATCAAGATGACATTGACAGTAGACGAAAACGGCAAACCGTTTTATAATGTGTCGGTGGATGACTCCCTCTTGATAGAAAATTCAGCCATGGGCTTTACGGCGGCTAACGGCATCATTCTGGGAGAAGGTTTTCAGGTGAAGAACACGACTTTCAGCAGTGAAGACGAAACTTGGACACAGCCGTGGGGAGAGAATAAAAAGAACCGGAATCATTATAACGAAATGGCAGTCAATCTGACAAATGAAGATCATGTACAACTGACGCTTCGTTTTCGTGTATTTGATGATGGAATCGGTTTCCGCTATGAATACACGGTGCCGACTGTAGATTCTTTATTGATTACCGACGAACTGACTACTTTCCGTTTTCATCGTGACGGAACTTCGTGGTCGATTCCCGCCAGTGCCGAAACATACGAACTACTTTATCAACAACAACCGATTTCCGAAGTGGAAACGGCCAATACACCTTTCACATTCAAGACTGCGGATGGAGTTTATGGAAGTATCCACGAAGCCGCTTTGTATGATTTCCCGGAAATGACTCTGAAGCAAATCGGCCATTATACATTGAAAGCGGAACTTGCCCCGTGGCCTGACGGCATTAAGGCGCGTAAGGGAAATCACTTCACGACCTCATGGCGCACCGTACAGATCGCACCGGAAGCTGTCGGTTTGATCAACTCTTCGCTGATTCTGAATCTGAATGATCCTTGCGTACTGGAAACTACGGACTGGATTCGCCCGCTGAAATATGTAGGAGTGTGGTGGGGGATGCATCTCGGCGTAGAAACCTGGAAGATGGACGAACGTCACGGAGCTACTACTGCCAATGCAAAGAAATACATAGATTTTGCCGCAGCCAATCATATCGAAGCTGTCCTGTTCGAAGGTTGGAACGAAGGTTGGGAAAGTTGGGGCGGTATGCAGAGCTTTGATTTCACCAAGCCATACGCGGATTTCAATATTGATGAAATCGTACGTTATGCCAAAGAGAAAGGTGTTGAAATCATGGGACATCATGAGACCGGAGGGAATATTCCTAACTATGAACGTCAGATGGATCATGCCATGCAATGGTATACCGATCATGGTATCCACATCCTAAAGACAGGGTATGCAGGCGCATTTCCGGATGGATATCTGCATCATAGCCAATACGGTGTCAATCACTATCAACGGGTAGTGGAAACTGCCGCCCGTCATCAAATGACTCTGGATGCACACGAACCGATCAAAGATACCGGTATCCGTCGTACATGGCCGAATATGATGACACGCGAGGGGGCAAGAGGCATGGAATGGAATGCGTGGAGTGAAGGCAATCCTCCTTCTCATCACGTGATGTTACCGTTCACCCGCCTGCTGTCCGGTCCGATGGATTATACGCCGGGAACTTTTGATATTCTGTTCTTGAAAACGAAGGATTCTCCGCGCCGACAGAAGTGGAACGATCAGGATAAAGGCAATAGCCGTGTGAATACGACACTGGCTAAACAACTGGCTAATTGGGTAATCCTGTATTCTCCTTTGCAGATGGCTTCGGATATGATCGAGCATTATGAAGGACATCCGGCATTCCAGTTCTTCCGTGATTTCGATCCGGATTGTGATGAATCGAAAGCACTGGCAGGAGAACCGGGAGAGTTCATAGCAGTGGTACGTAAAGCAAAAGGCAATTATTTCCTGGGAGCAGCTACCAATGAAACTCCCCGTACTTTAGAAGTAAAACTGGACTTCCTGGAACCGGGCAAGCAGTATAAAGCTGTCATCTATGCGGATGGCGAAAAGGCTGACTGGAAAACGAATCCTACCGATTATAAGATTACGGAACAGATTGTAACATCAGAAAATACGTTGAGTATACGGATGGCTCCCGGAGGCGGGCAGGCTGTTTCGTTTATAAAAAGTAATAGGTAATAAGTAATAGGTAGTAAGTAATAGGTAATAAGTGAGGATGTTAAAGGAGAGAGATTGTCGGAGGATAACAAGATAAAATTAAGTTGGTTAGGTTAGACTGAAAAAACGGTGGACAGAGTTTTGATACCTGTTCACCGTTTTTGTTTTTATTGAGTATGGTTTTGAAAGGATGTGTTATCCTTTCGCTTCCTGATACATAAAGCGTTTGATTGATTTCTTCGCAGTCTTTTCAAATTCCTCGAAGTGGATTTTGACTTTGCTTATCTGAGAATAATTGGGAAGCTGCTGATTCAGTTCAATACGATTGGCTTCCATAACTTTTATGATATCGGTCTGTTGCAAGCCATGGGCAAAAGCATCGTCAAAGTCCGGATAAATCAGTGCGACCAACTTGTCGTGCTGCAAAACGATCAGTGACTCGGCAACATAAGGCATATTATTCAGTTTGCTTTCTATCTCTTCCGGATAGATATTCTGTCCGCTGGAAGTCAGAAGCAGATTCTTGCTGCGACCGCGAACTGTCACATATCCTTCGTCGTCGATTGTCCCTAAATCACCCGTATGAAGCCATCCGTTGGCATCGATAATTTGTGCCGTCGCTTCCGGATTTTTATAATATCCCAGCATCATATTCATTCCCCTGCATACGATTTCTCCGGCATGTGTTTTAGGGTCGGGCGAGTCGATGCGGACTTCCATTCGGGTGGTTGCCTTGCCGCAGGAAGCCAGTTTCAGTGTTTCCCAACGGCTGGAGCAAATAATCGGGCCACATTCGGTCATACCGTAAGCGAGGGTGTAAGGAAAGCCTATCTTTTTGAGGAACGCTTCTACTTCGGCATTGAAAGGAGCACCGCCGATAATGATTTCATCGAAGTTCCCACCGAAGATTTCCATAGCAGCCTGTCGTGCCAACGATTTGATTTTATCGTTTACAATGGGCACTTTAAGCAATAGTTTACCGATTTTGCTGTCCACTCTCGGAAGAATATCTTTTTTGATAATTTTCTCTACGATCAAAGGTACACAGGAGATTACTCTTGGTTTTATTTCTGCAAAAGACTGCGCAATAATCTTCGGAGACGGCATACGTGTCAGGAAGTAAATGTGCGCTCCGGCAGAGAAACCATATAAGAAATCGTACACCATGCCGAATACATGACCCATCGGAAGCATGGAAACGATGTGATCGCCCGCTTTCACAGGAAGCATCTCGAAACAGTATGCCACGTTCGACCAAATACTGCGGTAGGGGAGCATGACTCCTTTGGAATATCCGGTAGTGCCGGAGGTATAATTGATGATAGCCAGTTCTTCCGGACGGTCCTTCCGGTAACAGATATGTTCGGGGCGGAAATTCTTCGGATAACGCTGACCGTAAATAGCGTTCCGGTGTTCGAAGGCGTAAGTCAGTTTCTCGTTGCGCGATACCAATGCAGTGAAATCGGTGAGTGAAGCGATACCTTCCAGTAGCGGCATTGCGTCTTCATTCAGATTTTCCCATGCCTGATCGCCGACAAAAAGTAATTTGGCTTCGGAGTGATTGACGATATTATGAATATTATCCGCTTTGAACTCATGCAGAATAGGAACGATGACGGCTCCGTAAGTGATAGTGGCTAAGAAGGTGACTCCCCAATGGGCACTGTTCCGGCCGCAGACTGCTATTTTATCTCCTGGCTGGATACCGGCACTTTCCAATACAATGTGAAACTTGGCTATCTTGCGCGCTACATCCTTATATTGAAGCGTGATTCCTTTGTAGTCTGTCAATGCATCTTTATCCCAGTTTTTAATGATGCTCTGTTCAATATAATCAATGAACTGATGTTCTTGTTTCATTCGATTTTTGCACATTTGATTTAAAATTGCGCAAAAATAACATTTCATTAACGGAAACCGAAGTTTACAATTAAGTTTTACGGTTAATTAACGGGGGAGGAAAAGCTGACTAAAAAGTCAGTAGTACCTTAAATGAGGCTGACTAAAAAGTCGGTAGTATCTTGAATCTCCTCCTTCGGGAAGGAGGAGTCCCCGTAGGGGGAGGTGGTAGGTGAACACATAACTCTGTTGTTTACAATAGAATAGGAATAAACCTTATTTTACCTACCACCCCGGCTTTCAGCCACCCTTCCCGAAGGGAGGGGAATTGGAGATACTATTGACTTTTTAGTCAGTCCCTATAAACATCAGGATTCGCTATTGTCTTCCTCGTCCTCTTTGGGCTTTTCGGAGATGAGCAGCAATTTATCATTCACATGCAGTTTCAGCGTTCCGTTCGGTATCAGGAACTCATCCCCACGTTTCACAATCATTACCAGCGTGCCTTTGGGGAGATTCATATCTTTCAGCGTATCTGCCTCTTCCAGCATTTCCTGAGTGATAGTCATATCTTTGAGGTCTGTATCAATCTCTTCCGGAAGTTCCACTCCAAAATCATTCCCCGTCTTTTCCAGCGGTTTGGACAGATGTAACAGGCGGGCAACGAAAGAAACCGTTGTTCCCTGCACTACCAGTGAAACGATTGTGATGAAGAATACGACATTAAAGATAATATTCGATCCTTCGACTCCTGCAACCACCGGATAAGTGGCGAAGATAATGGGAACTGCTCCACGCAATCCTACCCAGGAGACGAACAGCCGCGATTTCATTGTTATCTTCCGGAACGGAAGCAAACAGAGGAACACACTTAATGGGCGACCGATCACAATCATGAAGACACCGATCAATAGTGCTACTGCTGCAACTTCCAGCATTTCATGAGGATTAACGAGAAGTCCGAGGCAGAGGAACATGATGATCTGGAACAACCAGGTAAGTCCGTCCATGAACGTATAAATGTCTTTGCGGTGCATGATCTTGTTGTTTCCTACCATGATACCTGCGATATATACGGCAAGGTAACCATTTCCTTTTAGTAAATCAGTGATAGAGAAGGTGAAGAAAACAAACGCCAGCAACAGGATAGGATACAACGCCTGATTGTCGATGTTGAGCTTGTTCAGCATACGGATAGCCAGTTTTCCGAGCACGTATCCGGCAGCCGCGCCGACTATAAACTGAATGATGAAAGAAGCGGCGATAGCCCCGACACCCATACCTGCCGATTGGATAAACTGTATCAGGACAACGGTGAGCATGTATGCCATCGGGTCGTTACTTCCACTTTCCAGCTCCAGCATGGGGCGGAGGTTGTGTTTCAGATTCATCTTCTGCGAACGCAGGATGGCGAACACCGAAGCCGAGTCCGTAGAGGACATGGTAGATGCCAGTAGCAATGACGTGGTGATGGGCAGATAGATATTCGTCCAACTCATTCCGGACAGCCACCAGATAAATAATCCGGTGAAAAGAGCGGTTAGTAGAACTCCGACGGTAGAAAGCACGATACCTGGACCTAAAATGGGTTTGATTTCTCTGAATTTCGTATCCATACCTCCCGAAAACAGGATGATGCTCAAGGCAACCATACCGATGAATTGCGCATCTTTTGCGTCATGAAACTGGAGTCCGAGTCCGTCACTTCCGAACAACATTCCTACTACGAGGAACAGTAATAAGGTGGGCACTCCGAAGCGATATCCTGTTTTTCCGACAACGATGCTAACGAAAAGTAAGATAGAACCAATTAGTAGAGTGTTTTCTGCTGTAAATATCATAGGCAATATATTATTAAGTTATTAAATGTGTCGTATTAGGTCTCACCGTGCGAAGTTACACATTATTTAAAACAAATAAAGACTCTTTTTGGATGTATTTTTGTGAAAAAAGGTAGTTAAATTGTCTAAAAAGATTAATTTTGCACTCAATTAATCTACATCATACTTATGGATTCAAACAATCTTACTCCTTTACGGAAAGGAGTGGTAGGAGTACAATTCTTGTTTGTAGCTTTCGGAGCTACGGTGCTCGTGCCGCTCTTAGTGGGGCTTGACCCTTCTACCGCCTTGTTCACAGCCGGCATTGGTACACTCATTTTTCATGCGGTTACCCGAGGGAAAGTGCCTATCTTTTTAGGAAGTAGTTTTGCATTTATTGCCCCGATAATAAAAGCGACAGAACTTTACGGATTGCCGGGTACTTTGTCCGGAATGGTGGGCGTCGCATTGGTTTATTTTGTAATGAGCGCGCTGGTCAAATGGCAAGGGGTGAAGGTGATTGAACGTCTGTTTCCTCCGGTGGTCATTGGGCCGGTTATTATTCTGATCGGTTTGTCACTCGCGGGGACAGGAGTGAATATGGCGAAGGAGAACTGGGTGCTGGCCTTGTTGTCGCTGGTTACGGCAGTCGTTGTTTCGATGAAAGCGAAAGGACTTTTGAAGTTGATTCCCATCTTTTGCGGTATCATTGTCGGTTATCTGGCGGCATGGCTTTTCTATGATCTGGATTTGTCCGGTGTCAGGGATGCGGCATGGATCGGGCTGCCGCAGTTCGTGTTTCCCAAGTTCTCATGGGAGCCGATACTGTTTATGATTCCGGTAGCTATTGCTCCGGTGATAGAGCATATCGGAGATGTATACGTAGTCAATACAGTTACAGGAAAAGACTTCGTGAAAGATCCCGGTCTGCATCGTACGTTGTTGGGCGATGGGCTGGCTTGCTGCTTTGCCGGATTGGTCGGCGGTCCTCCGGTGACGACTTATTCGGAGGTGACGGGTGCGATGTCATTAACGAAGATCACCAATCCGCAAGTCATCCGGATTGCTGCCATATCCGCTATCTTATTCTCCGTTGTCGGTAAAATCAGTGCGTTGCTGAAATCCATTCCAAGTGCGGTACTGGGGGGAATTATGCTTTTGCTGTTCGGAACCATCGCTTGTGCCGGAATAGGTAATCTGGTGAATAACTGCATTGATCTGAGCCGTACAAGAAACATCATCATTGTCTCTCTGACATTGACTGTCGGTATTGGCGGAGCTGTTCTCACGTGGGGAGACTTTTCATTATCCGGCATCGGACTGGCCGCTTTGGTCGGAGTACTTCTCAATTTGATATTACCGAAGGACGATTGACTCTGTTCTTGAAATAGTCAGAACTGTGTCAAGGTTAATAGTAACTAAACTAGGACCGACTTTTAATCAGCCCCAGTTTAGTTACTATTGACACCCCTCCTTTTTATATTTAATAGTTAAGGCTTAGAATGTATATACGTCTTGTGTTTATGACAAGAACTTCATAATATCTTCGTCTGCGGTACTGATGCCACCGATTCCGAATTGTTCGATCAATACATTTTTTACGTTCGGTGAAAGGAAGGCCGGAAGAGTAGGTCCCAGATGAATATTCTTCACTCCCAGTGCCAGCAATGCCAGCAATACGATCACCGCTTTCTGTTCGTACCATGCGATGTTATATACGATAGGAAGTTTGTTGACGTCGTCCAATCCGAATACTTCTTTCAGTTTCAGTGCGATGACAGCCAGTGAGTAGCTGTCGTTACATTGTCCTGCATCCAATACGCGGGGAATGCCGTTAATATCACCTAAAGCCAGTTTGTTGTATCTGTATTTAGCGCAACCGGCAGTCAGTATGACTGTATCTTTCGGAAGTTTTTCGGCAAATTCGGTATAATATTCACGACTCTTCATACGTCCGTCACATCCTGCCATAACAAAGAACTTGCGGATCGCTCCGCTTTTCACGGCTTCTACTACCTTATCTGCCAAAGCTACTACCTGTGCATGGGCAAAACCTCCGATCAACGTTCCGCTTTCGATGGCCGTCGGCGGTTGACATTGCTTGGCATGTGCAATCAGTGTGGAGAAATCTTTCGGTTTTCCGTCTTTGCGTTCGGGGATGTAGTGTGCTCCCTCCAGTCCGCAGGCTCCGGTGATGTAGATACGGTCTTTGTAAGAAGCGTTGGCACGCGGAGGAACGATGCAGTTACTGGTAAACAGGATCGGTCCGTTGAAACTTTCAAACTCTTCTTTCTGTTTCCACCAGGCATTTCCGTAGTTTCCTGCCAGATGCTTGTATTTTTTCAGTTGGGGGTAATAATGTGCGGGGAGCATTTCACTGTGAGTGTAAATGTCTATACCTGTTCCTTCGGTCTGTTCCAGCAATTCTTCGAGGTCTTTCAGGTCATGACCGCTGATAAGGATACCGGGATTATTGCGGACACCTAGATTCACTTCCGATATTTCCGGGTTTCCGTAGCTGTTTGTATTGGCGGCATCCAGCTGGGCCATGGCGGAAACTCCGTGCTTGCCTGTTGCCAGAGTAAGCTGAACCAATTCTTCCATCGTAATATCATTACGGGTGAGCTCGGCCAGTGCACTTTGCATAAAGGCGAAGATTTCCGGCGACTGGTATCCAAGGTTATGCGCATGCTCAACGTAAGCCGCCATACCTTTCAGTCCGTAATGTACCAGTTCTTTCAGCGAACGGATGTCTTCGTCGGGTGTGCGAAGTACTCCTACTGTCCTGGCTTTCTCTTCAAACTCATCTTCATTTCCATCCCAAAGACATTCGTCGGGAGCATTTGCAATGGTTACTTTGCTGGCGAGTTCTTTTTTCAGTTGTAATCCTTCTTTTATTTTTCTGATGATGGCCGCTTTGTCAAAATTGGCGTTAGTGATGGTGATGAACAGGGCATCGTAGATAAATTTGTCTGCTTCTTCGGAAGGATGTCTTTCCCGGCGCAGATGTTCGTTGTAAACGGCGATTCCTCGTACTACAAAGAGCAGCAGGTCTTGCAGGTTAGCCACTTCGGATGTTTTTCCGCATACTCCTTTTAAGGTACAGCCTGTACCCATTGCGGTCTCTTGACATTGATAACAGAACATACTCATAACTTTTACGTTTTAATTAGTTTTCTTGATGATGAACGCAAAAGTAGGGGGAAAGTTTGAGGTAAGTTTGTAACCAATGTTACATTGGGCGAAAAAAAATCAGATGCTATGAGCTAAATAAAATTAGCTATAATCATATTCCGATTAGCTATAATGAAAACAAGATTAGCTATAATGAAACCGGAGTGAACTCTTGGTCATTGAATCAGCCGGATCAGCCATTCTTTCTGTAAGATAGTAATCTGTTTCCGGTCGGCTATGATCATACCGTCTTCCTGCATGTGCGACAGTTCACGTGCCAGAGAGGGACGGGAGACACCGAAGTAATCGCTCAGTTCCTGTTGCGAGCGGTCGAGGGTGATCTGTAGCTGTTGCTGCTGTTTGCATAACCGTAGCAGATAAGATGCTATCTTTTGCCGGATAGTCTTGAAAGACATAAAGAAAAGCTTATCCGATAGGGTACGGGCATAATTGGCGGATAGATTCATATAATTCTCCAGAAACTGCTCGTTCCTACGAAAAAGCTCCAGTACGCTGGCTTTGGGGATTTCGATTACTTCCGTCGGTTCGTTGGCGGTCACTTCTACCGGAAAGCGATTCTCTTCTCCGAAAAGGAAAAGAGGGGCAAGGGCTCTTGGTGCGGCAATGTCTTCTACTTTGATGAGTCGTCCGGAATAGTCTATCATTTCGCCACGGACACTTCCTTTGGTCAGTATCACGAGACGGTTGCACACATCTCCCTGTCGTGCCAGTATTTCTCCTTTTCTATAAGAACGGGTGTGGAAACTGATCTCTTCCAGATTGGCGGATAACTTCTCCGGAGTAATCCCCCGGAATAATGGGTTATTGGTGAGTGCAGGTGTCATAGGCTGGTCTGTTATTTGAATTTTAATATGAATTTCGTTTCCTTGTGGTCCGGTAGCAGCGTGAGGCTTCCGCCCGAAAGACGCATGATTTGACGTGAAATACTTAGGCCGATTCCGCTGCCTCCTTCTTTGGTAGTGAAGAAAGGGATAAAAATATGCTCCGCTATTTCCGGTGGAATGACGGGACCGTTATTCTTTATCTCAATCAGCACTTCTTCCGTTTCGTTGCAATAAACCTGAATGTCGATTTGTCCGTCCGGCTGATCACCGATTGCCTGAATCGCATTTTTCAGAAGATTAATGACTACTTGCGAAATCAGATTCTCATCTGCATGCAGGATCAGGTCGGCAGGATCGATCTTTGTATGGAACGTGATGTGGTCACAAGGATTCTGATGGCGGGCAAGTTCCACCATTCGTTCGATGAATGCTTTCAAGTAAAACAATGAAGGTTCCGGAGTCGGTATCCGTGTGAACTTACGGTAGGATTCTACGAAAGCAAGCAGCCCTTTTCCCGTGGCACTGATGGTTTGCAGTCCGTGGCTGATCTCTTCATCCTTGTCCTCCACCATCGAGAGAAGCGTATCGCTGAGCGAAGTGATGGGAGTCACGGAGTTCATGATCTCATGAGTCAGTACTCGGGTCAGGCGAATCCATGAATCTATCTCCTTTTCGTCCAGTTCAATATTAATATCATTCAGTGCAAGGATGCGCAAATGTTCTTTGTGTACGTTGATTTCTGACACGCGAATGGACAGATTGACCGTTCCCCGTTCATTGTGAAACACCACTTGCAGCTTATCTCCGGAACAACAATTTTCTATCTTCTCCATCAGCGTAGCATCTACTTTACTCAACTGGCGGACATGGGTGAATACATTCAGTCCCAAAAGCCGGAGTGCTTCTTTATTTTTCTGATAGACCGCTCCGTTATCATTGAGCACCAGCAATCCCGTGCTGACAAAGTCAAGAATCAGTTCGTAGTACTTTTCCTGTTGGGCAGTCTCCGCTTTTACATTATATAAAATGCGGCCCACCCGGTTGAGTGCCCGATTGATCTGTTTACTCTCGGGAGTACCGGACTCTTCGGGGAAACGGAAGGCACTGTCATTATTCTCCAACGCATCGATCATGAAGAGCACCTGCTTGATGTGCAGGCGATAAAGCCGGACTTGCCAGATGATACTTAAGATCAGCAGACAGGCACTGACACCGAACCAGACATAAGACTGATGCACGCCAAACCAAACGGTTGCCAGACAGCAAATGACCGTCAGTGATACCCTGAACCAATATTGGTTGGCTACTTGTTGTAGAATCCGGTTCATAATCCGAATTTTTTCATCTTGTTATAGAGAGTCTGTCGGGTAATTCCCAGTTGCGCAGCTACTGCCGAAAGATTTCCTGCACAGGCATCCAGTGCTTTCCGTATCATTTGTACTTCCATCTCTTCCAAGGTGGAAATATTCTTCTCGGATGTTTCTGTCTTTCGGGAGGATAACTGGAACAATTCCGCAGGGATTTGTACCCCGTCGTTAATGATGACCACCTTTTCGATTGCGTGCTCCAATTCGCGGATATTGCCGTACCAGGGATGCGCGGTAAGCTTTTCTTTCGCTGCCGGACTGAATTTCATCGGTTCCTTATCATATTGCTTGCAGAAGCGGATGATAAATCTTTCGGCAAGAGGGACAATATCTTCTTTCCGTTCCCTCAAAGGAGGGATTTCTATATGAATGGTGTTGATACGGTAGAGTAAGTCTTCCCGAAACTCTTCCCGGTCTGCCATTTCCTGCAAATTCCGGTTGGTGGCGCATATCAGACGGATGTCAATAGGAATCGGAGTGTTACTTCCCACTCGCACGATACTTCTTCGTTGGATAGCCGTCAATAGTTTGGCTTGCAGGTGATAGGGGAGGTTTCCTATTTCATCCAGAAACAATGTGCTGTGATCGGCAGCCTCAAATTTTCCTGTCCGGTCGGTATGCGCATCGGTAAAAGAACCTTTCACATGCCCGAAGAGTTCGCTTTCAAATAAAGATTCGGTGATTGCTCCCATGTCCACAGCAATCATTTCCTGTTGCCTGCGGTTGGAAAGAGCGTGAATTTCACGGGCAAGCATTTCTTTTCCTGTTCCGTTTTCACCGGTAATCAGGATATTGGCGTCTGTGGAGGCTACCTTTTCGATCAGCATCCGGAGTTGTTGCATAGACTTGCTTTCTCCCCAATAGAGTGCCGGAGTGTTGACCGGTTCCTTTTTGTTTCCCGTCTTTCGTTCTTGCTGTGCGGATGAGGCGGCAGCCTGTAGTGTTTCTACCAGTTTCTGATTGTTCCAGGGCTTGACGATAAAGTCCGAAGCACCTTCTTTGATTCCCCGGATAGCGAGATCAATATCCGCATAAGCAGTAAAAAGTACGACAGGAAGCTCCCGTCGTACTTTCTTTATTTCGTGCAGCCAGAACAATCCTTCATTGCCGGTATTGATGCCCGAAGTGAAATTCATATCTAATAGTACCACTTCCGGCGTTTCCTCCCGTATCGCAGTGGCCAGTGTGACCGGTGACGACAGCGTGATGACTTTCGAAAAGTAGTTTTTTAAAAGGATTTGTACTGCAGTCAGCACCCCTTTATTATCGTCTACAATGATGATTGTTCCTGATTTACTCATGTTCGAATTGGTTTGTACGCTACAAACTTACGAAAAAGTAATTCATAATTCAAAATTCGGATTTGAATTTATAGCCATTGGAACTTTAATCCGAATGATAAACTCAGATAATCACGGGGACGGAGGTAACTATTCGTTACGCCACTGATCAGATAAAGATCGCATGTACTTATCTCGTAGAAGAAAGTCACGGACTTTGCCAGAAATCTGCGGTTAGGGTCAATATCATAGGTCAACCGTTGTCCCATGAAAACATGAATACGCACTTTGCTTGAAAAACCATAGTATCCTTTCGGATAACGTTCCGGTTCGCTGACCCAGAACTGATTGCCGAATACGGTATTCAGATACAGTCCGCAGGAAAGCGGTTCGGTAGAGAATCCTTTCCCCAGGTTGATGCTCCAGGGCATATAGTTCTGTTTCAGTGTCATGGTCACTTTTGCCTTCTTGGACGAATACTTCGGGATAAATCCGAGCAACAGGTCAGTTTCCCACTGATTTCGTTTTCCGTAATCCCATCCGGTACCGAAGGAGAGTAATCCCATATTTCCGGCATATTGTATTTTAGAGTGGGTCGGAATGATGCGTTCCCAGTTTTTGCGGAAGCGATGGACGCGTTTGTCGTAGCCGGTGCGAAGAACCGGTTCGGCTACATAAGGCAGTACTGTGTCTGCTTTTACTATTGTGAACGCAGAATCACCTGCATAAAAGGCTATGATAGAATCTGCCTTAATCACCAGTTTCAGCGAGTCGGGTTTATAGTTCCTGATAATTGTATCTGTCCTGCAAGTAGCCGAAAGCAGGCTGGGGAAGAGTAGAAGTATAGTCAGTACTCCTGCGCGGATCATATATTTAGTATTCAACCAGTTCATATTCGTATTTTTCCGGGGTTATAGTAAATACCAGATAACTGCGACTTTTCATGCAGTCGCTGACAATATAATGCACATCGTCATCAAAAAGGATTCTGTCATCGAATCCGTGATTATGGGCAGCTGTGCAGAACTGTAGTCCCGGATATTGGGTGATGTAGTACTGGAACGGCTTCGCCACATTATCGTTGAACACATCTGCAAAAGGATGTGCATGCATGCTGACTACGGTTTTTTCAAACTCATCCGCCCTGTCCGTCAGTTCCTGTTCCATAAAACCGAAATTGGGAATAGGCTCCGAATAATCATATTCCAGCGCATTGGTATTAAGGCAGACGAATTTCACATTGCCCGCGATGAATGAGAAGTTGGTAGGTCCGAAAACAGCCTGATAAGTTTCTGCTCCGGTACCCAGGCAGTCATGATTCCCGATAAGGACGACATAAGGCACTTTCAGTCCGTTCATGATGTCCCGCTGCCAAAGAAACTCTTTGGTCAGCCCGAAGTCACTCATATCTCCTCCGTGAATGACGAAATCGATATCATCTCTCTTATTGACCTCTTTTACAAAGTCTTCTGTCTCATCATACCATCGCTGTGAATCGCCCATCGTGATAAAACGGATGGTTGTCTTTCCTTTGCACTTAGCTTCTATTTGTTCAATGTTATGAGCATTTACGTCTGTCTCTCCACTGATACGTACATCGTAGGGGTGGTAGTCTATCAGATCGCATCCGGCCAGAAGCAGGCAGACCAGGAGAGTGTATAAATTCTTGTTTACCATAAATAGAATAATTTATTTAATTGAAAACTTGATGCGAAGATAGAGTTTTCAGTTGAGATATGGGCGATTGCTTGGGCGAAATAAGAAAAATGGAACAATAAATAGGCATTAATGCATACTTTCCACTGAGAAAGGAAATACGATTGTCTTTGTCTAATAATTAGACGCATGTGTCTAATTATTAGACAGTAGATGATATGACCGATAACTATAAATGATTGAAAATGAGTCTCCTCACTATTGTGGCACGTTATCTGCATAGCATCATTAAGAAAAATAGGAATATATTATATAATCATGAGACAAATCTATTATGTCATTCGAACTTTGTTGCGGGGGCGTAGTTCCAATGTTGTCAAGGTCATCTCTTTAGGGCTTGGTCTGACAATGAGTATTTTATTATTTGCCCGCGTGGCTTTTGAGCAAAGCTTTGATAAATGCTTTAAGGATTATGATAACTTATATCAGGTCTTTTCCATCTTTACGATGAATGGTGAACAACTCGAACCACAAGATCAAAATTGCGGACCTGTAGCAGGTGCAATTCTTGAGAACTTTCCCAAAGAAGTGGAGGCGGCTACCAGTTACTGCCTTTGGGTGCACGATCCTCTTTATCATGGGAGTGTCCGTTTTGAAGCCAGAAAGCTGGCGGCCGATTCCCTCTTTTTCCAGACAATGGGAATCGAGGTGTTGAGCGGGACCCCGGTGAAAGATTTAGCACAGAAGGATGTCGTTTACCTGAGTGACCGTTTGGCACGAAAGATGTTCGACACGGAGAATCCGATAGGTAAGGTTATCTCATACAGCAAGGAGATAGAACTTACGGTAAAAGGCACCTATGCTGATATACCGGAGAATGCGACAGTAAGGCCGGAAGCGGTGATTTCTCTGCCGTCGATATGGAGCCGCAAATGGGGAAATTACTCATGGAGAGGTGGTGACAGCTGGCTGGCGTTCATCCGTTTTCGTCCCGGAGCCGATAAGTCGGTAGTGAATGCCCGGATAGACGCAATGATACAGAAGTATCGTCCTGCGGAAGATCAAAAAGTGGTTGGATATACCGCTTTTGTAAAACCAATCCGTGACGTATATCGTGATAATAAAGATGTAAGGCGGATGCGGAACATCATGACTATTCTGGGTATTACTATTCTTTTCATCGCTTCATTGAATTATGTGTTGATTTCCGTCTCATCACTTTCCTATCGGGCGAAAGCGGTCGGTGTGCATAAATGCAATGGGGCAGGAAACATGACCATATTGAGTATGTTTCTTTGGGAAACAGCGATTATCATTCTGTTTGCCCTGATCCTGATGGGATTGATCTTATTGAATTTTCAGGATTTCTTTGAAGATACGGCAGCTGTCAAGTTAAGCGCTTTGTTCAGCTTGGATCGTATTTGGGTACCTTTATTAACGGTAGCTGTACTTTTCGTTGTGGGTGGGGTATTGCCGGGACGACTGTTTGCAAGGATACCCGTTACTCAGGTATTCCGCCGATACACGGAAGGTAAAAAGGGCTGGAAACGACCGTTGCTGTTTATCCAGTTTGCCGGTGTAGCATTTATTTGCGGACTGATGTATGTGGTGATGATGCAATATTATTATATCTTGAATAAAGATTTGGGTTATAATCCAAAGCGTGTAGTGGTGGCCAATGCCAGCTTCGGTGAGGAAGAAAAAGGAAATTATGCCTTGAATGTTTTCCGGGATATGCCTTATGTGGAATCCGTGTCCAGTGCCACTTATCATCCTGTCTACGGATATAGTGGAACGATTATTAATGATGAAAGCGGACAGTCACTATTTTCATCCCGTTATTGCAGTACTTTGGATGATTATCCGAAGATGATGGGGATGGTTCTGAAGGAGGGGCGTATGCCCCGTGGTGATGATGAGATAGTCGTCAATGAGACTTTTGCCGAGTGGATGCATTGGGGCAACAATATACTGAATCGTACGGTTTATAATTCGGGATACGTATGTAAGGTAGTGGGTGTGATGAAAGATTATCGCATCGGAAGTTTTACCAGCCCGCAACAACCGTTGCTGCTTATGCACACCAAGAGGTTTGGTGACTGTATCCATATTCGGTTGAAAGAACCTTTTGCCGAGAATCTTCTCAAACTGAATAAGGAGATGGAGAGTGCATTTCCTGATAAGACTATCGAATTTCGGTCGATGCAGCAGATGATCAAAGAGAATTATAACTCTGTTCGTGTTTTCAGTAATGCTACGATGCTGGCGGCAATAACAATGTTTTTTGTGATGTTGATGGGATTGATAGGCTATACTACGGATGAGGTTCGCCGTCGTTCCAAGGAGATAGCTATACGCAAGGTGAATGGTTCCGAAGCAACTGGTATTCTGGAACTGTTGGTGAAAGATGTACTTTATGTAGCTGTTGTTGCAGTTTTAATCGGAGTGGTAGCAGCATGGTACGTCAATGGTATGTGGATGGATTTGTTTGCCGAACATGTTCCGCTCAGTTGGGCTGCCTATTTTCTGATAGCAATTGCAAATCTGGGAGTCATTGTGGCATGCGTACTTTGGAAATCATGGAAGATTGCCAATGAAAACCCGGTCAATAGTATAAAGAGCGAATAAAGAAGAAATAAAAAGTATAACAACATAATAAATGAACAAGATGATACAGATTGAAAACATTAGTAAAGTATTCCGTACTACCGAAGTAGAGACAGTCGCATTAAATCACGTGAACCTTGAAGTAAAGGAAGGAGAGTTTGTAGCCATTATGGGACCTTCGGGCTGTGGCAAGTCTACCTTACTGAATATTCTTGGTTTATTGGATAACCCTACCGAAGGCTCTTACCGATTACTGGGAGAAGAAGTTGCCGGACTGAAAGAAAAGGAACGTACCGGCGTCCGCAAAGGCAAACTGGGCTTTGTTTTTCAGAGTTTTAACCTGATAGACGAACTGAATGTCTTCGAGAATGTAGAACTTCCGCTGACCTATCTTGGTATCAAATCTTCCGAACGCCGCCGCATGGTAGAAGACATCCTGAAAAGGATGAATATCAGCCACCGTGCCAAACACTTTCCGCAGCAACTTTCCGGTGGTCAGCAACAGCGTGTGGCCATTGCCCGTGCGGTAGTGACTAATCCAAAGATTATCCTTGCCGATGAGCCTACCGGTAATCTGGACTCCAAGAATGGTGCGGAAGTAATGAACCTGCTGACAGAACTGAACAAGGAAGGAACCACCATTATCATGGTAACGCACTCACAGCACGATGCGAGCTTCGCACATCGTACCGTACATCTGTTTGACGGAAGTGTAGTGGCAAGTGTAACGGCATAAACCGAAACGACAATGAGACAAATCTATTATAGCATCCGAACCTTACTGCGCGAACGCGGCACGAATATTATCAGGGTAATTTCTCTTTCGCTAGGACTTACTATTGGTATTTTGCTTTTTTCGCAGATTGCGTTTGAATTGAGTTATGAATATTGTTATCCGGAACCGGAACGACTGGCTATTGCACGTTGCCTGACCACTAACCTTAGCACGGGGGAGACAATGGGAGACGACGGCAACAATTATGATTACACACTTTTTGATGTGGTTGCATCTACTTTGGCGCAGGATATGCCCGAAGAAATAGAGTTTGCCAGTTGCGTCCTTACCGGACAAGGGATGAGTATATATTACGAAGATAAATTATTATCGGACGTTAACTATATATACGCTGATACTTGTTTCTTCCGGACTTTTGGTATCCCTGTCTTAAAAGGGAACCCGAAAGATATGATCATGCCGGGAAGTGTGTTTGTGTCAGAGCATTTTGCCCGTGAAACGTTTGGAGATGCGGACCCTATCGGTAAAATTCTCAAAGCAGACAGACAAAACGATTTTACTATTCGTGGTGTATACAAGGATATGCCGGAGAATACGATGCTCACTCACGACTTTGTTGTTTCCATCCATCGGGATGGAGGATATCAGGGAGGATATGGCTGGAAAGGAAATGATGTCTTTTACACGTTTCTCCGCCTGCGTAATGCTGTGGATATTGATAAGGTGAATGACAACATCCAACGGGTAATCGAGAAATATACTCCTGCCCAGTATGATGACTGGAAAATGAATTTCAGTGTCATCCCATTGGTGAAGTATCATTTGATATCTTCCGATGTACAGAAGCGTTTGATCATATATGGCTTTCTGGGATTCGCTATCTTCTTTGTGGCCATCATGAATTATATGCTGATATCTATTGCCACCCTAAGCCGTCGTGCCAAAGGAGTAGGAGTGCATAAATGCAGTGGTGCCAGTTCCGGAAATATCTTCGGCATGTTTTTGGCGGAAACGGGAATCCTTGTTATCTTTTCCGTACTTCTTAGTCTTCTGCTGATAGTCAACGCACATGAAATAATCGAAGATTTGCTTTCCGTCCGTCTATCCTCACTTTTTACGTGGGAGACACTATGGGTGCCTTTGCTTACGATTGTGATACTTTTCCTTTTGGCAGGTGGCATACCGGGACGGCTGTTTTCGCGCATACCAGTCACGCAGGTGTTCCGTCGTTACTCTGATGGTAAAACAGGTTGGAAACGTTCGTTGTTGTTTATACAGTTCACAGGTGTCTCCTTTGTTTTGGGACTGCTGCTGGTAACGCTCCTGCAATACAACCATCTGATGAGCCGCGATATGGGAATAAACGTTCCGGGACTGGTTCAGGCAGGAACCTGGTTGCCGAAAGAAACGGTAGAGCATGTCACCGATGAACTGCGTCGCCAGCCTATGGTAGAGGGAGTGGCTGTTGCTACAAGCGGAGTAATCGGACAGTACTGGACACGCGGACTGATGAGTAATGACGGCAAAAGAATCGCTACACTTAACTTTAATTATTGCAGTTATAACTATCCCGAAGTGATGGGAATAAAGATTATCGAAGGCAGCACTCTTAAGAAACAGGACGATTTATTGGTGAATGAAGAGTTGGTACGTCTGATGAAATGGACAGATGGGGCGGTAGGAAAGAAACTGAATGATATACAGGGTACGATTGTCGGTGTCTTCCGGGATGTCCGCAACTATAGCTTCTTTTCAACTCAGGCACCTATTGTCTTGATAGGATCGGAGAATGCCAATCATGTATTTGATGTCCGTCTGAAAGAGCCGTATGATGAGAATCTGAAACGTCTGAACGAGTTTGCCGATAAGACATTTCCGAATGTAGCCTTGCATTTCAGCTCTGTAGACGGTATGATAAAGGATATATACAAGAGTGTATATCGTTTCCGTAATTCAGTCTGGATCACTTCAAGCTTTATTCTGCTGATTGTAATAATGGGATTGATCGGATATGTGAATGATGAAACGCAACGTCGAAGCAAAGAAATAGCTATCCGGAAAGTGAATGGAGCCGAAGCCTCTCATATTTTGCGTCTGCTGATACGCGAGATTCTGTATGTCTCCGCTTCCTCCATATTGATTGGTACCATTGTTTCCTATTTCGTCGGAAAGGCATGGCTTGACCAGTTTGCCGAACAGATTTATATGAACCCGTTATTGTTTGTGGGTACGGCGCTGTTTGTCTTATTGCTGATTGTAGTTTGCGTTGTGTTGAAAGCATGGCACATCGCCAATGAGAATCCGGTGAAAAGTATAAAGAGCGAATAAGAATATTATTATCTTTATAGGCACGGATTACACGGATTAACACGGTTTTTAAGAGATGCATTCATTGCAGAAGTCGTGTTAATCCGTGTAATCCGTGCCTGAATAATATCTCTTTTGACATAGCGTTCTTTTTGCTTTATTCCGCCACTTTATCCGCTATCGGATGTTCTTTCGATACTTTCTTTATATAAATCATCAGACTGATAACTGCCGTAATAAATGCCAAAGAGTCCGATACCGGCAGACTGATCCATATTCCCTTCAGTCCCCACCAATGTGGGAATAACAACAGGCAAGGCAACAAATAAAGCAACTGCCGCGTCAACGAAAGGAAAATACTTATTTTTACTTTGCCTATACTTTGGAAGAAGTTACCGATTACAATCTGTGCTCCTACAAACGGGAACATAAGTACAGTCAACCGAAGACCGTCCACCGCAAGTCCGATTAACTCATCACTATCTGTGAAGACTGCCGATACTGCATGAGGGAAAAACTCGCAAATCAGAAAACCGCTGCTTGTAATCACTACACCGGAAATAATTCCCAGCTTTAGCGTCTGTTTCACCCGGTCTATCTTCTGTGCTCCGAAGTTGTAGCCTACAATCGGCTGCATGCCCATCGTCAGTCCCAGTACGATCATGACATAAAGCGTCAGCAACCGATTGATGATTCCGTAAGCACCGATAGCCATGTCGCCTCCGTGTTCCTGCAAACTATTATTAATCACGATAACGATGGCACAAGCACAGACATTCATCAGAAAAGGAGACATGCCGATAGCGAAAATACTCTCAACAATTCTTCCTTTCATTTTCCAGACCTTTCCCTCAAAATGCACCGTACTGTCTTTCTTGCAGAAGTGACTCACCACCCATACCATTCCGATCAACTGTGAGATAACCGTTGCCGTAGCCGCTCCCCGCATTCCCCATTCAAAGTGGAAGATAAAGATAGGAGCGAGGATGATATTCGCTACTACCGTCACCATAGAAGTAAGCATCGCTTTCTTTGGATATCCGGTGGCACGCATCACATTATTCAGACCGATCATCGTGTATGTGATGGGAGTTCCCAATAAAATCACCTGCATAAAACTCCGTGCATAAGGCAGTGTATCGGGACTGGCACCAAAGAAAGTCAATATATCATCAAGAAAGATAAAAGACAGGATGCCGAAAAAGAAAGAATTTGTGATACAGAGCATCAGTGTATGTGACAAAATCTCCGTAGCCCCTTTCATGTCTTTCTGTCCCAGACGAATAGAAGCAATGGTAGAACCACCCGCCGAAACGAGAGTACAGAAAGCAACGACCAGATTCATCAGAGGAAAGCTCACCGCCAGTCCGGCAATAGCCATCGCACCCACACCGTGACCGATGAAGATGCTGTCGATGATATTATAGATAGACGTGATTGTCATCCCGATGATAGCCGGAATGGAGTATTGCAACAGTAGTTTACCGATGCTTTCTTTTCCTAATATGTGCGGATCGTTTTTGCTCATGCGCTCGTATGGATTGTTGGATGAAAACGAATGTTACGTTTTTTTAAGTGGGGCAAAGGTACGAATTATTTGCCTGATTCGATGATTATTCGGAACTTTGCACAATTCAATACACAAGGTTTAACGTTTTAGGTAAAAAGAAAGATTACGTATGGATACAACAAAGACAATTGCGGCACTGTTCGATTTTGATGGTGTCATCATGGATACGGAAACACAGTACACTGTTTTCTGGGATGAACAAGGGCGTAAATATCTGAATGAAGAAGATTTCGGCCGTCGCATCAAGGGACAGACGCTGACCCAGATTTACGAGAAATATTTCTCGGACCTGCCCGAAGCTCAGCAAGAGATTACAGCCGGACTCAATATTTATGAGAAAAGCATGTCCTACGAATACATCCCCGGTGTAGAAGCCTTTATTGCCGATCTCCGTAAACACGGAGCAAAGATAGCCGTCGTAACCAGCTCCAACGAAGAGAAGATGCAAAACGTCTATAACGCCCATCCCGAATTTAAAGGAATGGTAGACCGCATCCTGACCGGAGAAATGTTTGCCCGTTCCAAACCCGCTCCCGACTGTTTCCTTCTCGGTATGGAAATATTCGGTGCTACTCCCGAAAACTCGTACGTGTTCGAAGACTCCTTCCACGGTCTGCAAGCCGGAATGACTTCCGGTGCCACCGTTATCGGTCTTGCCACTACCAATACAAGAGAGGCCATCACCGGAAAAGCACATTATATAATAGATGACTTTTCGGAAATGACCTTTGAACACTTATTGACCTTGCATCGTTAGTTTTTTCTTGTTATCTTCTTGATTTGTCCTTTTGGCCGCCTTCTCATTAACTTGGGGAGGTGTTTGAAAGGATTTTTTCTTTTTCTTTCTCACTTATGAAAGAAATGTTATAACTTTGCCGCAATTTTTGATGGCGTTGACGCCTTATTTAATTTCTAGTTTTAATTTAAAATTTAAGAAACATGGCTGGTTATATATCAGATGACACAAGAAAGGTGACTACTCATCGCCTGGTTGAAATGAAGCAAAGAGGCGAAAGAATATCTATGCTTACTTCTTATGATTACACGATGGCACAGATCGTAGATGGTGCGGGAATGGACGTAATTTTGGTAGGCGACTCCGCTTCCAACGTGATGGCAGGTAACGTGACTACATTGCCTATAACTCTCGACCAGATGATTTATCACGCTAAATCAGTGGTACGTGGCGTAAAACGCGCTATGGTTGTAGTCGATATGCCTTTCGGTTCTTATCAGGGTAACGAAATGGAAGGTCTTGCTTCTGCCATCCGCATTATGAAGGAAAGCCATGCCGATGCTTTGAAACTGGAAGGTGGAGAAGAAATCATCGATACGGTGAAACGTATCATCAGCGCGGGTATTCCGGTGATGGGACACTTGGGACTGATGCCTCAGTCCATTAATAAATACGGTACTTATACGGTACGTGCCAAAGATGACAGCGAAGCTGAAAAGCTGATTCGTGATGCTCATCTTCTCGAAGAGGCAGGCTGCTTTGCCATCGTGCTCGAAAAGATACCGGCTACTCTTGCAGAACGTGTGGCTTCCGAACTGACGATACCTATTATCGGTATTGGTGCCGGAGGTCATGTTGACGGACAAGTATTGGTCATTCAGGATATGCTTGGAATGAACAACGGATTCCGTCCTCGCTTTTTACGTCGTTATGCAGACCTGTATACGGTGATGACTGACGCTATCAGCCGTTACGTATCCGACGTGAAGAATTGCGACTTCCCTAACGAGAAGGAACAATATTAAAACAGTATATGGCAGTTAAATTGTGGACAGTTCATTTTATGCGGATATGCGTAGCTAATTTGCTGTTGTTTATCTCCTTGTATATCTTGTTTCCGGTACTTTCCGTTGAGATGGCAGACCGTCTCGGAGTACCGGTGGCACAGACAGGAGTGATCTTTCTTTTTTTCACTTTAGGAATGTTCCTTATCGGTCCGTTCCATGCTTATCTCGTAGATGCTTATAAGCGTAAGTACGTATGCATGTTCTCTTTTGCCACGATGGTGGCAGCAACGGCAGGATATGCTTTTGTGACAAACATCACGGAACTCATCTTGTTGAGCACCGTACAGGGACTGGCTTTCGGAATCGCTACCACCGCAGGAATCACATTAGCCATTGACATAACGAACGCCACACTTCGTAGTGCCGGAAATGTCAGCTTCTCCTGGATGGCACGTTTGGGGATGATTATAGGTATTGTTCTGGGCGTCTGGCTCTATCAGAGTTATTCCTTTAAGAATCTGTTGTCCGTGTCGGTGATTACCGGAGCAGCGGGTGTTTTGATGGTATCCGGAGTATATGTGCCTTTTCGTGCACCGATCGTGACCAAGCTTTATTCCTTCGACCGCTTTTTGTTGTTGCGGGGATGGGTGCCTGCCATCAATATGATTCTGATTACCTTCGTTCCGGGGTTGTTGATTCCGCTTGTACACCGTTTCCTTAACGATTCCGTATTGGGAAGCAGTGGAATCCCTATACCGTTCTTTGTCGGTACAGGCATCGGATATCTTGCCTCCCTGTTGCTGGCGCGTCTGTTTATTCTGAAAGAAAAAACTCTGCGGCTGGTGCTCGTCGGCATCATACTGGAGATTGTAGCCATCACTCTACTGGCCTCCGGTTTTCCGGTAGGCGTACCTTCCGTACTTTTGGGTTTGGGACTGGGGTTGGTGATGCCGGAATTTCTGGTCATGTTCGTGAAACTGTCTCATCATTGTCAGCGGGGTACGGCAAATACCACTCATCTGTTGGCCAGCGAAGTCGGATTTGCATCCGGAATAGCTGTTGCGTGTTACTTCGATTTGGAAGCGGATAAGATGCTCTATACAGGACAGGTGGTAGCTGTGATCGCTTTGATTTTCTTTATATTGGTTACATATCCATATTATAAGAGAAAGAAAGTGAGATAAATCGTTTCGCGCACTATTTCCGCGACATGATTGTCTATCATAAATAAAAAGACTGGCGTTATCCTGACGGAGATAATGCCAGTCTTTTTATTAAAAAACTGTCAACAGATTTGCTGTTAGCATAGAGTGCTTAGTTTCTGCTTACCTGTTTGACTCCCTTCACTGTCCGTAACTTTTTGATCAGTGCTTCCAGTCGTCCGGTATCACCCACCATGACTGTAAGCGTTCCGGAGAATAGTCCGTCGTTGGAATCGATTCCGATGGAACGCAGGCTGATTCCATTCTCTTTGGAAATGATAGAAGTAATATTGGTAACAATGCCGATATCATCGTGACCTACTACGCGCAACGTGATAGGATACTGCGTACCGACTGACTTCCCTGCCCAACGCGCTTTAACAATCCGGTATCCGAACCGTTCACGCATCTGATTGGCATTCGGACAGTCTGCCCGGTGAATCTTGATACCTCCGCTCACGGTTACAAATCCGAATACATCATCCCCATAGATCGGGTTACAGCATTTGGCCAGTTTAAATTCCAGTCCTTTCAGATTCTGATCAATGACCAGTACATCTTCTTTTGAGCTAGGTTCTTCCTGAGTTGCCTGCAAATTATATCCTTCGGCACTACGATACACAATCTCGTCGTGCGTGTCATTGTCCCGTCTCTGCTGTTCAAGGTATTTATCCAGAATGTCGTTGACATCCAATGTCTCGTCAGCAATCTTCTGATAAAACTCTGTCACGTTCTTAAAGCCCAGTCGCTTGATCAGACGCATCATGGTGGCTTCGTCATACTCCATCTTCCGGTTTTTGAACTTCCGTTCCAGTGTCTCTTTGGCGAAATCGTGCTGGCGTGCTACCATCTCTTTGAGTGCCTGCCGTATCTTGGTGCGGGCTTTGGAAGTCGTCACGATGTTGAGCCAGTCTTGTTTGGGAGTCTGGGTATTCGACGTCATGATTTCTACCTGATCACCGCTGTTCAGCTTCTGCTTGAGCTGTACATTCTTGCCGTTTACTTTCGCACCGATACACTTGCATCCCAGTTTGCTATGGATATGGAATGCGAAATCGAGCACGGTAGCTCCTTTGGCAAGTTTGAATAAATCTCCTTTAGGCGTGAATACGAATACCTCATCTTCGTAAAGGTCCATCTTGAACTGGTCCATCACTTTCAGTGAGTCGTTATCCGCATTTTCAAGCGCTTCACGTACCGAAGTTAGCCATTCGTCCAGTCCTGTTTCCCCTTTGATACCTTTGTATCTCCAGTGGGCGGCGAGTCCCCGTTCGGCGATCTCGTCCATCCGGCGGGTACGGATCTGTACTTCCACCCATCTGCCTTCCGGACCCATCACAGTGATGTGCAACGATTCATAACCGTTGCTCTTCGGAATCGAGAGCCAGTCCCGCAGACGTTTCGGGTTCGGCTGATACATATCCGTTACGATAGAATAGACCTGCCAGCATTCCTGCTTTTCTTTGGCCGGGTCCGGTTCGGAATCCAGAATGATACGGATAGCGAACAAGTCATATATACCTTCAAACGGAGTCTTCTGCTTCTGAATCTTGTTCCAGATGGAATGGATGGATTTGGTACGTCCCTTGATGTCGAACTTCAGTCCGGCTTCCTTTACCTTCTTCTGGATAGGATCGATGAAAGAAGCGATATACTTGTCGCGGGATGCTTTCGTCTCGTTGAGCTTCTCCTTTATATAATAGTAAGTTTCTCGCTGCGTATATTTCAGCGACAAGTCTTCCAACTCCGATTTCAGTTTGTAAAGTCCCAGCTTGTGTGCCAGCGGAGCATACAGGTAAGCAGCTTCGTTCGCCACTTTCACCCGGTCTTCCTCGTTGCCTGTATCCTTGATCTGGCGCATGATATTCACACGGTCTGCGATCATAATCAGGATGACGCGCATATCTTCGGCAAAAGAGAGCAGGAGATTGCGGAAATTCTCCGATTCGATCGCCGGACTTTTGGAGTACAGTTCGTTTGTTTTCACCAGTCCTTTGATGATACTTCCCACATCTTCGCCATATTCGGCATTTACTTCTTCGATAGACAGGATATGTGCCTTCACTATTTCGTGAAGCATGATGCCGATCAGGCACGAACCTTTCATGCCGATTTCTTCGGCTACGATAACCGCCGTTTGTAAATCTCTGATGACGGGATTCATCCCGAAGTTATTGCGTTGCAGCCCGTTACACTGGGCAGCTTTGATAAGATGTTTCTTTAATTTTTGGCAATCCCTCCAGAAAATCGTATCTCCGGCAGATTGCAACAGATGCCTGTAGAGTGAAAAAAGCTCCTTCTTTTCCTCTGATGTAAAAAAGTCGTCCATATTCAATCTTGTTAATTCGACGTAAAATTACTTTTTTTCCCGGTTATTCGGCAAGAAGTAAATAACATTTTGTATTTTTGGGCATCAATTAATAAAAATAGATATTATGATAACGACACAGGACAAAGAGTTGCTTGCCAAGAAAGGCATCACGGAGGCGCAGATAGCAGAACAGCTGGCTTGCTTCCAGACGGGTTTTCCTTATTTGAAACTGGATGCTGCCGCTTCCATAGAAAAAGGCATATTGGCTCCTGACGCAGAAGAAAAGAACGCATATCTGGCTGCATGGGATGCTTATAAGAATACGGATAAAATCATCGTGAAGTTTGTTCCTGCTTCGGGCGCTGCCAGTCGTATGTTCAAGAATCTGTTCGAGTTTCTGTCCGCAGAGTATGACAAACCTACTACAAAGTTTGAGCAGGCATTCTTCGACGGAATCAGGGATTTTGCTTTCTTCGATGACTTGAATGTAGCTTGTCAGCGTACAGCCGGAAAAGATATTCCGGGGCTGATGGAAGAAGGTAATTACAAAGCTGTAGTAGCTGCCCTTCTCGAAACTGCCGGACTCAACTACGGAGCACTTCCGAAAGGTCTGCTTAAATTCCATAAATATCCCGAAGGTTCACGTACTCCACTGGAAGAACATCTTGCCGAAGGCGCTATGTATGCAGCCGGAAAGAGTGGAAAAGTCAACGTACACTTCACCGTCTCTACCGAGCATCGCGAACTCTTCAAGAAGCTGGTGGAAGAGAAAGCCGAAGCATTTGGCAAACGTTACGGAGTAGACTATTACATCACCTTCTCCGAACAGAAACCGAACACTGACACCATCGCTGCCGATATGGATAACCAACCGTTCCGCGACAACGGCAAACTCCTGTTCCGTCCGGGTGGTCACGGTGCACTGATCGAGAACCTGAACGATCTCGACGCCGATATTATCTTCATCAAGAATATCGACAACGTAGTACCCGATAAACTGAAAGCCGACACCGTTACTTATAAAAAACTGATTGCCGGCGTACTTGTGTCCTTGCAGAAAAAGGCATTTGAATACCTCGAACTGCTTGACAGCGGAAAGTATACGCACGAGCAAATCATGGAAATTCTCCAATTCCTGCAAAAACAACTTTTCTGCAAGAATCCCGAAACGAAGAACCTCGAAGATGCCGAACTGGTGATCTACCTGAAGAACAAACTGAACCGTCCGATGCGTGTATGCGGTATGGTGAAGAATGTAGGTGAGCCGGGTGGCGGTCCGTTCCTTGCTTATAACAGTGACGGAACTATCTCCCTGCAAATCCTCGAAAGCTCTCAGATTGACATGAACGATCCTGCCAAAAAGGAAATGTTCGAAAAGGGTACGCACTTCAATCCGGTAGACTTGGTTTGTGCCGTACGCGATTATAAAGGTCACAAGTTCGACCTGGTGAAATATGTAGATAAAGCGACCGGCTTCATTTCTTATAAATCAAAGAACGGAAAAGACCTGAAAGCGCTTGAACTTCCCGGCTTATGGAATGGTGCGATGAGCGACTGGAACACAGTATTCGTAGAAGTTCCTCTTACCACTTTCAATCCGGTGAAAACGGTGAACGACCTGTTGCGCGAGCAGCATCAGTAGGATTTAAAACAAGATTGGGGCCAGTCTGTCATTCTTCCTCCTCCGCGGTCGTCCGAATGGCAGATACAGACAAATGTCTCTCCCAATCATTATAATTACTAATTAAGTAAAAGCAAAATCTGAGAGGCTGACTAAAAGTCAGTAGTATCTTAAGATACTGCCGACTTTTAGTCAGCCCTAGTGTAGATACAACCGACTTTTTAGTCACTACTTATAATAAAAAGAGTATTTAGGATGAATCAGATAGAAAAGATCATTGACATTGCAACATGGAACAGAAAAGAGCATTTTGAACATTTCAGCGCATTCGATGATCCCTTTTTCGGAGTGACAGTCCATGTAGACTGTACCCGTTCTTATCAGGAGGCTAAAGACAAAGGCGTCTCCTTTTCTCTTTTACTATTACATCGTATCATCACTGCCGCAAGCAAAGTCGAGGAATTCCGCTACCGCATCGAGGGCGACAAGGTAGTCTGCTATGACAGTCTTCTTCCCGAAGCGACAGTAGGGCGTGCCGATCATACTTTTTCTTTTGCCGCCTTTGAGTACGATCCCGATGAGCTCACCTTTATCCGTAAGGCGAAAACCGAAATGGAGCGGCTGCAAGCCACCACCGGACTGAACAAAGGAGGAACTTTCCATCCCAACGCCATTCACTATTCGGCTGTCCCATGGCTGGCCTTTACAGATATGAAACACCCTACGAACATGCGTTCGGGCGATAGCGTCCCCAAAATATCTACCGGAAAATACTTTCGGGAAGGAGAGAAGCTGATGCTCCCTATTTCCGTCACTTGTCATCACGGACTGATGGATGGTTATCATGTTGCCAAGTTTATTGAGACCCTTGATTTATGAAACCGTCAGGAACTGAAGACTAACAATGACGGCACTATGAGAAACAAGACCCTGAGATGGAAAACCATCGCTCTTTGTTCCATCATGTTTTGCCTGCCGGAGATTCCTTTGGCAGGGCAGGAGTCTTCTGGTTTTATCCATCGTTTGGGGATAGAAGCCCGTCCGCAGTATGTGTTTCCTACCAATCCCTTCCTGCAAGGAGAGAACGAACGCTGGAAACCGATTCAGACATCGTTTGCCGCCCACTTGAAATACTCGTTCAAGTTTCGTCCCAATACTTGTGCCGACCGTATTTACGGTGGAGCTTATCAGGGTATCGGCGTATCCCTTACCACCTTTGGTGATAAAAAACAGTTGGGCGATCCTTTCTCATTCTATGTATTTCAGGGAGCGCGGATTGCCCGTTTCTCTCCCCGTGTCTCGCTCAATTATGAGTGGAATTTCGGTCTGTCCGCCGGATGGAAGCCATACGACAATTATTATAATTCCTATAATGGTGCGGTCGGCTCACGGATGAATGCTTATATCAATGCCGGAGTTTACATAAACTGGGCGTTTTCCCGATACTTCGATCTGATTGTCGGAGGCGATTTCACGCACTTCTCCAATGGTAACACTAAATTCCCGAATGCCGGAATCAATACTGCCGGAGCCAAGATCGGACTCGTCTACAATTTCAATCGTACGGAAGAAGACCTCTCGAAATCACTCTACCAGCCTGTCATCACCCGTTTTCCCCGGCATATCAGTTATGATGTCGTGCTGTTCGGGTCATGGCGTCGGAAGGGAGTGTGGGTAGGAGAGAAGCAGATCGCATCTCCCAATGCGTATCCCGTTGCCGGATTCAATTTTACCCCGATGTATAATCTGGGTTATAAGTTTCGCGTGGGAACTTCACTGGACGGTGTCTATGATGGCAGTGCCAATGTATATAGGGAAGATGTAATTGTAGAATATGGAAGCAGCAGTTCTAAACGTGAGTTCCTGAAACCGGGCATTCAGCATCAGCTGGCCTTGGGACTTTCGGGACGTGCGGAATACGTGATGCCTTATTTTACCATTGGTGTCGGCATGGGAGCCAACGTGCTCAGCCGTGGCGATATGAGAGGCTTTTACCAGATTCTTGCATTGAAAATAGCCGTTACCCGCAGTTCCTTTCTTCACATCGGATACAATTTGCAGAACTTCCAGACGCCCAACTATCTGATGCTCGGACTCGGTTTCCGTTTCCACAATAAATATCCTAAGGTACGTCATTAATAAAAAGAAATATACTAATTTTGCATCACTAACATAAAACACTCAAAATAATGAAGAAAATATTGTTACTCGGTTCCGGAGAGTTAGGAAAAGAGTTTGTGATCTCTGCACAGCGCAAGGGGCAACACGTCATTGCTTGTGATTCTTATGCCGGAGCACCTGCTATGCAAGTTGCCGATGAATTTGAAGTCTTCGACATGCTGGACGGTGAAGCATTGGAACGCGTTGTCGAAAAACATCATCCGGACATCATCGTTCCGGAGATAGAAGCCATCCGCACAGAGCGTCTCTATGACTTTGAAAAAGAAGGAATCCAGGTAGTGCCCAGTGCCCGTGCCGTCAACTTCACGATGAACCGTAAGGCGATCCGTGACCTTGCCGCCAAAGAACTCGGCTTGAAAACAGCCAACTATTTTTATGCCAAGACCCTGGACGAACTGAAGGAAGCAGCCGCCAAAATCGGTTTCCCTTGTGTCGTCAAACCGTTGATGTCTTCTTCCGGCAAAGGACAGTCTCTCGTCAAGAGTGCCGACGAGCTTGAACATGCCTGGGAATACGGATGCAGTGGCAGCCGTGGCGATATCCGCGAACTGATCATCGAAGAATTCATCAAGTTCGACAGTGAAATCACCCTGCTCACCGTTACACAGAAAAACGGACCTACGCTGTTCTGTCCTCCTATCGGACACGTACAGAAAGGCGGTGACTACCGTGAGAGTTTCCAGCCTGCACACATCGACCCTGCACACTTGAAAGAAGCCGAAGAAATGGCGGAAAAAGTAACCCGTGCCTTGACTGGTGCCGGACTTTGGGGAGTGGAATTCTTCCTGAGCCATGAAAACGGAGTCTACTTCTCCGAGCTTTCTCCGCGTCCGCACGATACGGGCATGGTGACATTGGCAGGAACGCAGAATCTGAATGAGTTCGAACTTCATCTGCGTGCCGTACTCGGTCTGCCCATCCCCGGCATCAAGCAGGAGCGGATCGGTGCAAGTGCCGTTATTCTTTCTCCGATAGCGAGTCAGGAACGTCCTCAGTATCGTGGCATGGAAGAAGTGACGAAAGAAGAAGACACTTATCTGCGCATCTTCGGCAAGCCGTTTACCCGCGTCAACCGTCGCATGGGAGTCGTACTTTGCTATGCACCGCTGAACTCCGATCTGGATGCGTTGCGTGATAAAGCGAAACGAATCGCCGAGAAAGTAGAGGTGTACTAAATAAAAAAGAATGAGAGTGAGTCAAAAGCAAAATTCACTATCCTTTTGCTTTTGATTCTCTCTCTCATTATATCCCTTTATATAACTAATAATGAAAAATATGAAAAAGACTAAACTATTGGCAGCTACTGCTATGCTATTACTGACTTCCTGTTCACCTAAAGTGGTCACTCATATTGTAAGAACCTATCCGAATCCCGTTCCGGCAGATTCGGTTTATGTCATCGAACCGGGAGATACAGTTCCAAACACAGCCGAAACGCTCGGAAGTGTTTCTGTTGTAGACCGGGGTACATCCAGAAATTGTCGTTATGATCAAGTGCTGCGCCTGGCACAAGAAGCCACCGGGAAGAACGGTGGAAACGGACTCGCCATTACCGAACATGTGAAACCTTCTTTCTGGGGAAGTTCCTGCCATCAAATCAACGCTTTAATGCTTCGCCTGACGGACACAAAGGTGAATGCGACTGAAGGAAACCCTGTACAAGACATGATTGACCTTGGCCGGGTGGCTGTGAAAGAAGAAAAGGAAGAGCGGAGAGCACCTGCCAACACGTTCGAAGCGAGCTTCGGGTATGGTTGGGTGACTAGCAAGATGTACGATATCAACGGTGCGACTTTAGACTCCAAAGGAGGAATAGATTGGAAGCTCGCTTACGAATATACGTGGAGCAATGGTATGGGAATCGGATTGCAATATTCCGGTTTCAGAAAGTCTTTCTCCGATGGAGGAGACATGACCTTCTCTTATATAGCTCCCGAGTGGGTAGGTCGCTCGAAGTTCGACAGATGGATTTTAAAGTCGGGACTCGGGATGGGCGTTTTCCTTTATCATGATCCCCTCTACAGTGCTACCGGATTTGGTTTTCATGCCACGGTGGGAGTGGAATATATGCTTTCCGCCAATTGGGGACTCGGCTTGACTCTGAACGGAATTAGCGGTAGCCTGCCCAAACAAGACTGGATGCTGCTGAAAGAAGACGAGCGTTGTGGAATCACCCGCTTTAACCTGTTGGGTGGGTTGCGCTATTACTTCTGATGATAACTCCTTCTTTCTAGGAAGAATATCAATGTTTATACTGTACTTAGATTTATAAATAAAGAGAGAGGGCAGAAGTCTGAACCTGCATCCTCTCTCTCGCGTTTATAACATTGTTATTTCTCTGATCTTACAGACTCATCGCATTACCGCCTACAATACCCAGCACTGCCGAAGCCACTGCGATGACTACTTTCAAAATGGTATCCCAAAGGGATCTCTTGACTGCCATAACTTTACACACCTCCTTTCCGACACATAAAATGGTTGATTACTAAGTGAATCATCTTTACATGATTGATTACTCCTGAAAACTTTCCTCCTTTACCTCAAAACACGGGCACGCCTTGATCCACTCCTCCGGCTCAATCTCACCGTTCCCATTGCGATCCGGCGACAAGTCGCGATGACCGCACACCCGGCAACCGGGAAGTCTCTCTTGCAACTGATGCACCAGCAGCCGGAGCGCTGCCCGCTGTTCCGGTGTCCGTGTGTCCGCCGGGCGTCCCCGGCAGTCCAGACCGCCTTCGTAGCAAATTCCGATACTCTCCGCATTAAAACCTTTCGCATGTGCCCCGATCCGTTCCACCGGACGGGTAAGATGCGTTGTTCCATCCTTGCGGATATAATAATGATAACCTGTCCCGTTGAAACCTCGCCGGCGATGCATCGTATCCAGATCAAAAGCCGTCAACTCCTTGTCTGCCCGCGTAGCGGAACAATGAATCACGATTAAATGAATCTTCCTCATAAAGCCACTAATTCTAACTATCAACCCCTCGTACATTGATTACCAACTCTCCGCTCTCCACTTCTTACACTGTCGGGTCCGGAGCTTTCTCGTCGCCTCCGCCGCCTTCGTTTCCACCGCCACCGGGGTTGTTGTCCTCGCCTGATCCGTCGCCTTTCTTCTTTTTCGGGGCTTCGAGGTCGAGAAACTCGATCTTGTCACCGGCACGGGTAGACGTCAGGTTGGGGCGGACGCTGCTGGAAGGGCGGAAGTTGATCTGTATAGATTTGATATTCTTCACCGTACACTCTTCTTTCGTGGTTGCTCCCAGCGTATGGGCGGATAGGCTGAATACACCGAAGTCTCTGATATTGACCGATTTTCCGTCGAAGAGCGCCGCTCGCATTGCCTCCACATAGTTGGTCAGTACGCTTTGGATGTCGCCCAGGGAGAGGGAACTCTTGTCTTTCATGATGTAGGCGATGCCGTCAAGGTCTACACTTTGGCCCATCGTCACCAGTTGGGGGTGGTACTTCAGCACCCCGTCAATTTTTCGCGGGTCTTTACGACCCATTCTTTTAAATGGTATTGCCATAATGATAAATTAAAGATTTAGAAAAATATAAATTAATAATTACTGATTGCTGTCACTCGATCAGTGTCGGGAGAGAGAATGAGCTCTGTTTCTTTCTTTCGATGTGTCAAAGATAGCCTGTTTCTAAGCCATGAGAATACGTACTTTATCGTACTTCGTCGTACTTTCGTTCAGAATGTATTTACTTTATTTCTGATTGATTTTATTTTACTTGTTTGCTTGTGTGCGCAAATATGTTTTAGTATATTTGAAGTACGAAAGAACTTAATAACAACGATATGAAAACAGAAAAAGAAGAAGCGGAAGAAGAACCGTTTGTCATCCGTCCGTATTTGAAGTCGGAGCTGGCTCACAAATACAATCCACATTTGCCATTGATTTATGCCATGCAGAAACTACGGGGATGGATCAGAAATAATAAAGAACTTTATGACGCTATGTATAGCGGTGGAGAAGGAAAAAACGATCATGCTTATAGCAGCAGACAGGTGAGGCTGATCGTGAAGTTTCTCGATGAGCCGTGAATCTGTTTTTCGATGAGTCGTGAATCTGTTTCTTGATAAGTCGTCCGTCTGTAAGGAAGAAACAAATTAGCTATTAGCATATCGAAATTAGCTATTAGCTAATTTGTTTTTGCTAATAGCTAATTTCGATATGCTAATAGGCTTATTGGGGAGAATATAGAGAGAAATCCTCCCATTTGTCACCACTTTCTTGTATACTAAAACAGGATTGGTTTGCGAAATTTTTTTTATTCATTCCGGCGCGATTATGAGCTAATTGTTAGTCAATACTATCCCTATTTGAGCTGACTAAAAAGTCGGTACTATCTCAAATCTCCTCCTTCTGGAAGGAGGAGTACCCGTAGGGGGAGGTGGTAGGTAAGCATATAACTTGTTTATTACCATTAATTTACGTATTCACCTACCACCTCGGTCTTCGACCACTCCTCCTTCCTGAAGGAGGAGATTTAAGATACAACCGACTTTTAGTCAGCTCAAATGTGGATACAACTGACTTTTAGTCAGCTCAAATGTGGATACAACCGACTTTTTAGTCATTCTCACTTGATGATACCATTGACTTTTTAGTCAAGATAGTATTTTTTTCTTGTGACAATGAAGTAAAAGTCACGAATTTCCCCTTTCAAAGTCCAGTAAAGTCCAGAAAGTCCATATTAGATTTTCAGAATATACGAACCGTGACCTAACTTGCTGATTCTCCCTGCTTTAATGCCTTTATTCAATAAGTAGTAAACGGTGCTTCTTGAGAGGTTCAATTCCTCTCCCAAAGCACATGCTTCTTTGGCTGAAAAACTCTTTTTGAGTTTCGTCAGAAGTCGCGAGAGATTATCGGGCGATTGTAACGGTTTCGTATCTTCGGCAGAGCTTTTTACCGAAGTACTGACCAGTTTGCTATGTTCGAAGCAACACAGCACGATGGCGAGCGCTGCTTTGAAATGCGCGTCCGAGCAGTATACTTCGGGTGTTTCCATTCTCATGGTTCCCTTGTCGATGGCGGAGAAAATGCAGCAGATGCGTGCCGTTATCACTCCATAACGTTTCACCACCCCCAGCAGGTCATCATTACCTAACTGGTCCGTATCTTTGAGCAGTTGCGTGAATACCCGGTTGAATTCTTTTTTCTGTGTATCTGTCAGCTTTACTTCCGTAGGAGAATCTTTCAGAAACAATGCCATCTGTGCGAAGCGCATGGACAACTCGTTGAAGAGATCGTCCGCACGCACCTTTTCCTCCGCGAACACATCCTGCCATGCTGCCGGAAGTCTGAAGGTATTGATCAGAAAGCGGTTGTACAGCCCTGTCTCCATGGTCGGGATGAATAAAATGAGGCTGGATGGAGTGCCGGTGAGAAAAGCCGACAGGGAGGGATATTCCACTTTCAGCGGATGTCGTCCGTTGATCTTGTAGGACGAACTGATCAGTTCGTGTTCGAATGCCTTGCAGAGGATATCGTCGAAGTGTCCGTAATCTTGGTTGCGGGCTGTGCTGACGCTGCTGGCTTCGGTACTGGTGAGCAAGGAAGAACAACTTTGGTTGTTGATGAGGTGAGTGATGAGCTGTGCACGGCTGATGTCGGCAGGGATCAGCGGAAATGCCAGCTTCGGCTCCTCCGGTTCGTCCGGCAGGTTGGTGGCGGCAGTATTCTTTTTGCGTATCGCCTGCAAGGAGAGGGTGTAGTCCCTGAGTGCTTTCTTGTATTCCTTTTCGATCTTCAGACTCTGCTTCTCCCAATACTCACAATAGTGCTTGTGCAGGCGTATGCCATAGCCGATGAGGTTCTTGTTGGCACCGGAGGAAGCTACGACGATGCAGTAGATGTTGGGCTGATAATTCCGTCGGTTGTAGCGGATGTTTACGCTGGGGAGCATGCTGCTTATCGTGGTAATACATGACAACAAGAGTCCGTCCCTTTCACGCTCGTCTCTTGCGATGGAGACGCACTCCTTGAAGATGGCGGGAATGAGATCGTAAATTTCGTCAGGAAAGGTCGGAGTCTGCTCTCTGAGCTCTTCTCCGATGATTTCATCCTCCTTTTCTGCCGGATTTTCGTTTTCTGAAAATCCTATAACGGACTTTTGGACTTTACTGGAATTTGAAGGAGGATTTTCGAAGCTTTCCGTCTCTGCCGCAGTCATTATATTCTGGTAAGCTGATTTTACAGTACGTGCGATTTCGGGTTCACGGAAGTTGTCTTCTTCCAAGGTGCGAACCAATTCGGTGGTCAGTTCGGTACGGTCGATGCCGCGTTTGCAGGCAGCGCAGCTGAGCCGGAAAACGGTTCCGTTCCGGTCGCCCGTTGCGGCAGGGTAGAGGGTGAGGTAGGACTGTACGAAGGGAGCGGCGGAAATCCGGTTGCCCGCCTTTGCAGGCGGATGTCCGTTGGAGAAAGAGGTGGGAGTGCAGGTGGTGCGGGGAGCGGAAGTGACGGGAGCGTAGGTGACGCGCGGAGTGAGTGCACCGTTCGGCAGAAAGTCGTTGACGGCCTTTGCGTCACCGTTGTAGTATGCGTCCGGGTCGTATGATCCGAAGCAGGGATGGGTGATATCCTTGCATTTCCCGTCGTTCTCTACGCCGAGAACGGTGGAAACGAGCTTTGCCGTCGCTTCATAAATGGCAGGATAATCGTTTACTCCGTCGATATCTATGCGAATGAACAATTTCACGCCACGGCCGGAGATGCTGATAAACGCTCCCAACACGTATTCGAGCAGGCAGGCACGTACGAAAATATCCTTTGTCTGTTCGTCCGTATGGTCGATGTCGATGCAGAGTGCGAGTGACAGGGAGGTCAGGTTGTTCTTTGCGTGTCCATTCTTGCATACGCCTGCGGGGATGACGCATGCCATGCTGTCTTTGATGGTTTGTGCGTCGTGTTTGCGGTCTTTTGCCAGACAATTGCGGTGGCCTTCTGCGGGTACTTTCCAATGTCCGTTGCGCACCATTGCGAAAAAATCTTCAAAAGTTATAGTCGTGGAATTTTTACTCCAAGTGTTGGTAAATAGTGACACTTGGTACATGTGCTTTCTCATTTGAAATATAATATGTTGGTTGCCGGAAGCGGGCGGTGTCGTTATCACGGGCTTCCGGCTGCGAAGGTAGGAACTTCGCTTTTTTTACCAAATCGACTATTAGGACTGATTTCTGTTCCAATCGTCCCATTGGTCTTTCACCATCTCCTCCAGTTTTCCCAGACAGCTTTTATAGGCTATGGCATGCTTCGGAGAGCGTTCGTCGCGGATTTCGATGCAATGGAACAACCCTTTCAGTACGTCCGGACAGCGTGGCATCAGCGGTATCTGCTTGATGATCCGTTCTTCTTTGTTGCACTCTTTGATGTCTTTATCCTGTACGGATTTCCAAAGGAACTGTTGCTTAAAAATCTCTTTTGCAAGGATTTCAAGTAATTCATTTTGAGTAAATAAGATGGGGAATCCGGGTAGGTGGCATTGAGATATGTCATCTGCTGTCAACGGATTGCCTGCTTTATCTACCATTGTTACGTTTAACGTAAAGTTGCCGATTTTTTCGGCAAAATCCAAAAGGTTTTTTTTACCATAATTTTTAGGATTAATAATGCTGCAAATTTCTTCTTTTTTTATCAAAGTAGAATACTTTATGCTTATTTATCTTCTTGCATTTCTTCCCAATGCGGTAAAATTCTTGAAGTAACGTAACCTCTTGTCAGGCTTGCCCCCAGATTGATGGGTACTAACTTTGTTCCGACTCCATAGAAACGGTTGGCTACGATCGGGAAACGGTAGACTCCTTCGGGGTCGATGATGCCTGTGCCGTTGCCGGTAGAAGAGTCGTCGCTGTCCGATAACGTCACGCGGGTGGAGCGGAGGGTGGTTCCGGAGGCGTTTACTATTTCTATTTTCAGCGTATAGTCGTTGGCGTTCACCGGTGCGGGGGCAGGTACGGGGAGTACGTAAGAACCTTTTGAGAGGACGGTCAGAGCCGTGGTGCCTGCCGGTACGGGGATTTCCACCAATACCTGTCCGCCGGTGGAGGCATTGAGGGGACTGCTGAGATAGTCAAGGAATACGGGCGTTTGCTGCCGTTGCAATAACGGGACGCTCTTATTCTGTTGTGTGTAGAGGGTGATGCGGAGGGCGGATACAGTGTTCCCGCCGATTTGCGTGGGGATGTTGGTAAACCAGCCCATCACTCCAGCCACACGACGCCAGAGGTCTACGTTGCCTTGTGTGCCGTAGCTGTTGGGCGTCAGCACGGTGGCTCCTGCGAACAGTTCGGATTGGCGCATGGCAGTCCATGTGGCGGCTTCGCTGCCTGCGAGGGTGGCGATGGCTTGTGAGAGCATGGTAGTGCCGACTTTGATGGCTGAGGGAAGTCCGTAGGTGCTGCCGGAACGGTCGTCCAAGCCGATGGCTAGGAAGGTGTAAGGAGAGCCGTTTGCCAGTCCGGTGTACTTTACGTGATAGCGCATGGTGGAGGTGACGGTGGGCGCCTGATTGCCGAAATAGGCCAGCCAGCCGATGTCTTCGGAGGCAAGGCAGGTGGCATTGTCTCCTGTGCCGTCGAATATATAGAGGCGGACAGAGGTCACGTGCTGCACGTTGTCCGATCCGGACAGGTCGGTACGGGTGGAGAGTTCACCGGCTACGGTGAAGTTGAGTATTACGTTGCTTGTTTCCGCAGGCTTGGCGGGATCGGAAGGAGTTTCGGTGATGTCCTCTTCCTGTCCGCAACCGGCAGCCAGCAATGCCGATGCAAGAAGCCAGCCGTATAGATGTTTCTTTATTTTTCGATGGTTCATGAGTCTGTTATTTTGATGGTTTTATAAAAATAATCCGTGCCTGATGATCAATTCTTTTCCAGATAGAAGCGTCCTACGTTGGTGGAAAGGATGCCGATATCGAGCGTGATCTCCGAAGCGGATAACGGAGTTCGTTTCCCTGTTTGCGTATCTATGAGTGACCAGTTTTTCCAAGCGTCACCGTTGCCGTGAGAGAGTTTCAGTGTTACCCGTGCAGGGTTGTACAGGCTGAATCCCAGCGGGATGCGTGTGGCGTCGTTGAGCTGCTGTATGTCGAGCGCTTTCTCGTCGGCGATACTGAAAACTGCGATCTTCGGTGGTATTTCGTTGTCCATCAGCAGTTCGGAATCTTCTGTCGGACGATAGGCGGTGGAAGCGGACGGATGGAGGCGCAACAGACATTGTGAGGAAACGTTTCCGACGGTGGCGGTCAGTATCAGTGCAGAACGACCGGAGACGGTGGAGCGACCGGAACTTCCGGCATTTTCGATACTGCCCGAAGCCATAGCGCGGGTGCTCCTCAACTTTCCGGACGAACCGGGGGCTTGTGTCAGCATCGCTTCCGTGAACCTGATGGGCAGCGTGGTGGAAGCAACGTTTACCGTGACGAAAACGGATTGCATGGGAGCGATATACATGAAATCGTTTCCGTTTGTCAGCAACGTTCCGTTGGCTTTGATGACGGAATTATTGCTGTTGCCATCGTACACCTTGACGGAAGTGATCGTCGGATTTTCCGTCATGAAGCGGTCTATGCGGATATGTGTCATGAACGGGTTGCCCACTAAGAAAGTGTTTCCGGGAACCTTGTTCGTGGCGTTCACCGTAATCGGGAAAGTGGCGGTTCCGCTGCTGTTCTCGTAGATGAAGCGTCCCGGCAACGTACGTGTAAGGGTTTCGCTGTAGGAAGTGCCCTGACCGGAGACGTTATAATAATTGTAACGTGTATGTACTTTGGGGAATCGGAAAGTGAGGGTGCTTGCCGATGCCGCTTCCTTGTTCGCCAGGAGCGAGAAGCCGATGCCCGTGCCATAGTTTTGGTTGAGGGCGTTGAAAGGCGGTGTCCAGTTCGTCTTGTCCGGCACTACGGTGACGGGGGTAAGCGTTCCTCCGCTGATCTTCTGTCCCGGGGCGTCATGGCTCCATAGGCGCTGATAGATACGCGGGTTGAAGCGGTTTTCGGGAGAAGTCGTCTCGTTCAGTGTCACGAAAAAGTCGTTGTTCTGAGTGCCGTTCATGGCGGCGGGGATAAACATATCTCCGGTGAAGGTGGCTTTCAGTGGTGCGGACAGCATATAGTAGCGTCCCGATTGTAAGGCTATTGCCACCCATGCCTGCGAGTAGGTGAGATAGTGGGTGTTCACTATTTCGGCGTTCGGGGCGAAATGGAGGTTGTTGCAGTAGTTGGCATCGCCTTGCACGAGCACAGGGTAGAGGGCGCAGTCCGACGGGATGATGACGTCCGTACATTGCCACGGGCTGCCGTCGCTCCAGTTGGTCCACGTGTTCCAGTTGGAGGTGGCGGCGTTGGCTTTCCAGGTAGTGCGCAGCGGGTGGACGGTGGAGTGGATGCCGTTGTAGTAAATGTTGGTACCTCCGGCATCGTAAATTGAGATGTAATAGTCGCCCGCAGGCAAACTTGGGATGGTGAATGTCTGATTGGTGAGCGTCACGGTCTTGTCCGTCACTTCGTTGTTTTTGGCGGCGTTGTAGAGGCGCAGGAGGTAACTGTTGCCGTTCGTGCCACCCTGCACTTGAATGACGATGGGCGAGCCTTGGCAGAGATGCCCGGTCACGCTGAGGAAGTCGATTGTTTCACCCGATCCGGTCGTTTCGGCACAGTCGGGGATACCGTCTCCGTTGCTGTCCTGACGGGTGTAGACGCCTGCCAGTTGGAGTGTTTTCAGCGCATCCGTCACTCCGGCAAAGGTGATACGTACTTCGTCGAATGGTACGGTGGAAGGGGTCGTTTCTATGTACTGCCGGCCTCCGTAGCCGATGACGTCGAGTCCCAGCACGCCGCCTGTTCCGGTGCGTCCTACTTCTACGCCGGCATTATATACGGTGAGCGTTGTCCATGAGAGAAGGTCGGCTCCGGCTATCCCCGTCGGGTCTACTACGATAAATCCTACGGGTTGTTTCTGCTGGATCTTGTTGAATTTGACAGCTACGGTGACCGCTCCCAGTACGTTGGTCGTGGTGATGGTGGAGTAGGAATTTACGTCGCTGTCGATTAGGTTGCCCAAGTCATTGAACGAAGTGCCCACGTTGGCGACTCCCGTGCTGCGGGTAGCGGCATAGTTGATGCTGGCACCGTAGGTAGAAGGAGTCATCAGTTGGAGGCAGGCGTTGGCGGGACTCCCGCTGTAGCAGGAGGCATCGGCGTTTTCCCAGAAAGCGTAGTAGATGCGGAAAGCGTTGAGGTTGAGGTTCAGCACGCCGCCTGTCCATAGCTCGATGGAGTCAAATTCCTGATTGGTGGTGACACCGATGCGCACTTTGTTGCCGTTATCGCCTATCAGTCCGGCGGAAATAGCGTTGTTGCCGTCCGCGGCGCTTTCGAACACTTTCACACCGTTGCGGTATAGCCGGATGATGAAGAGTTTCAGCACATTGGCGCTGAGCAGCTTCGTAGAGGTCTGGATGACGAATCCGGTGCGGATGGAGCTCTTTGCAGCGTTGACAGGCTTGTCGGTGGCAGTGCGGATACCGACGATGGAAGTATTGGCAGCGATGCTGGCTACATTATTATAAGTAATGTAGTTGTCGGGATTGCTGTCTATGAGGTTGTTCTTTCCGGTGAAGTTGGTTCCTTCGCCTACGCAGAGCAGGCATCCGCCGCCGGAAGGAGCGTAGACGGATGCTCCGTTACTGGCAAGGGTGATCAGTGTGTTGCAGGATGCGGTATCGCTGATACTATTGGCATTGCGGGTGATGGTGGCGGTCTGCGTATAGGTAGTGCCGTCGGTGGCGGTGTAAGTTCCTGTCACTTTGTAGTCACCGTTGACGGTCATGCCCGTTATCTTGTTGTTGCTGATGCCGGGGTTGGTTCCTGCGGGCGACTGGGTGATGACATAGCTCACGTTTCCGGTGGCGGGAGTCGTCAATTGGTAGGCGTTTCCGGTGATGGTGGCATTGCCCAGCGAGAAGAAGCTGGAAGCATCCACTACTACGGCGTCACGCACGAAGGCGTAATTGATGGTTGTAGTTCCCAAGTTCACGTTGATCCCGGAGAATTGTATCTTGATCTGCGTGCACGGCTTTTTCAAAATCATGCTGACTTGCGTGCCGCCTCCTACAATGGCCGAAATACCAAGCAGGCTGCTGACGGAAACTTGCTCCTGTTGTACGTCATTGGCATCGTAGGTGGTCAGTATGGTGGTTCCCAGTAGATTGATGTTGGCGAGTCCGAGATTGGACAGGTTGAAGCCGACTTCGGCACCTACGGGGATGGTTTGTTTAAAGTTGATGGTGGCACGGGGTTGCAATAATGATCCTATCAGGCTGAATGTGGGACCATTGGTCAGGTTGGCATCTGTCAGTTGCGCACTGTTGGGTACGGTAGTCCATGTAAGGTCTAACCCGGTATTATTGTGAACACTAACTCCGTTTGCAAAATGAGTGTTTCCGTTTACGGCGGGCTGTATGGGGTTTTCGCCTACAAAGGCGTAATATAGTTTCAACGCATTGAGCACGGTAGCGGATACACCGTACATTCCTATTTTAATCTCGTCGAAAGGTTTGGTGAGCGAGGTGGTGATGGAGAGCGCCTGCTGGCCGCCGTTGTTGGCTGCGCCGATCAGGTTGAGTTGCAGGGTTTGCACTTCCTGCGTGTCGCTGCCTTTCATTTCCTGTTCCACACCTTTGAGGTAAGTTTTAAGGTAGAATCCTTTCAGTACGTCGAGGGTGAGCAGGGAGGAGTTGTCTATCAGATAGACGAAACCTGCGTTTTGTCCTCCGGCATAGGTGCGGTTGACGTCACGGACGGAAGCTATCTGGTTGCCTATCAGGTTGGCGGTTGCCACACCGCTGAAAGAGGCGTAGTTGGTGAGGTCGGTATCGAGCATATTGGCGATACCATTGTTGTTGGTGAGCACATCTACCAAAGCGTTTGACATATCGTCTACGATACGTCCTTCGCCCACAAGGGGAACTCTTCGGCTGGCAGTCCACGTCTTTCCTCCATCGGCAGAGGTGAGGGCGGAGGCAGAGGCGGAAGTAGCTGTAACGGCTCTCGACAGTTGTTCATCCTGAGGAGCGGATATGATTTCTTCGTCCTGACAGGCAGAGAGACAGAGGAAGAAGGCGTATGTGAGGAAGATATGTTTTGTTTTCATGGCCGAAAAAGGATTTATGATTAGCAAGAAGCGGCATTGCATGGCTGCGCAGCCGCTCATTGCTAATCGTCAGATACTAATCACTTCAATAAACCTTTAAAATGTAATTATTCGATTCCCAGATTATAAATTGTATCCCAAGCGTCGTTCACGGTTACGGTGATCACTGTTTCCTGTGACAAGTCGATGGGGTTATCATTATCGTCGGTTGTTCCGGGGTCGGTGGTGCCGCCATCGATAGAGCTGGCTTTCACTTTCTGACCGATTGAGTAGAAGTAATTACGTCTCACATCATAAATCTTTTTATCTCCGGTAAGCGCGTTGTTCACTACATCCCATGTTTTCAATACGGTTCCCGAAGCATCCTCCAGTTGTACGGTAAAAGTGGTGGCTCCTGCTACCTGAGCAAAAGGAACAAGGAATCTACCCTTCAGGATACTGTTGGGCACGGTAGCAGTCGTTCCGGTGCTGATAGCCGGAATGGAGAACACTTTGGTCAGGTTAGTACCGGCAGCCGTTACTTGGGCAAGATAGTCAGTGATCAAGGTAGAAAGTCCGAGATCCAATACTCTTGTTTTGGTATTATTGCCTGTACCGTTCACATTCAAAACGCTGGGGAAAGTGAAGGACGTCGCATGAGAAGAAGCATATACCCGGACGAATGCAACGGGAGTAGGAAGACCGCTGACAGGATTCGGATACAGTACCGGAACATTCTTGAAATATCCCAATAAACCGGCTACGTGGCGACGTAGTTCTACTTCGCTGGTGGTGCCTGCCTGTATGTTTCCGTTGACTACGTTGAAGGTAGCTTTGCCTGCAAACAGTTCGGATTCATTGGTGGCTGCGGGTAGGGTGGCGATGAAAGAATCGTCGGCACTGGTGCCTGCTGTGATAGTATAGTCGAGTGCTGTATTGTAGCCATAAGCCACAACAGTATATACACCGTTCGTCGCTAACTTATTCAATTTTACGGTCTGGCTGGCTTTGTGATTTTGATTGTTACCGGGCGTTGCGGAGTCCGACGGACCGGCGGTCCATAGCACAGGATTCTGTGTTCCTGCTGCCAGGGCAGCATTGGTTACGTCTGTTCCCGACGGATTGTAGATATACAGTCTGACGGCTGTCACATTGTTGGCAGCCTCCGAACTGTTCACCGGACGACCTGCACGGGTGCTCAGTCCGTCACCGCTGCTGTTGACGGTAAGGGTAATTGCCGAACCCGGCTGAACTGCTTCTTCACCACCTAGGGGAACTGTGTCGTCATTACTACATGCTGCCAACAACATGGCGCCGACAGCGGATACATACAAATAATTTTTCATTTGAGTTAAGTTTTAGAATTAAACATTTTGTGAGAAAAAATAATATGCGAAAACAATTTTAATTAATATCCAGATTGTATATCGTCTCCCAAGTGTCGCCCAGCAACAGGTAGATGTTAAAGTCTCTCTGTTCATCATCGTACACGTATTTCAGAGTCGTAAGCTCGTTACGTTTCAAGGTGATCTTTACGTCTTTGGGGTTAAGGGTAGGGACCTGACGGTCCGCCTTGTCATACAAGTCAAGGTGCAGGAGTGACTGATATTCTCCCGTAGAGGGTGCGAGGATTGCAGACAGGACAACTTCCGAAGCCGGACTCCATGCGTTTTGCTTGCGTATGCTGACCGGATTCATATATTCAAACTTATGGTTGACACGTTCGTATATCTGTCCGATACTGTTGGCCTCGTAAAGTATGGTAGCGGGCAGATTGGTGATTTGAATCACCAGCTTTCCGGTGACGCGTTGCATGGTTGCGGAGTAGTTCGTGTGCTGAAGATCATACACCAATGTATCATGTGCCAGATAGATGTCGCTTGCTTCCGTCCGGTTGGCGTGCAGGATACTGGTCAGTGATTGATCCGTCAGCGGGGTATTGTCCGGCAGTCCTCCCCATACGGTCAGGACGTATTTGCCGAAAGGCAGGCATTCGCAGAAGGTGACGGATTGGGTAGGTTCGCTGCCCGTTACGCTGAACACTCCCTGCTCTTCAACGATTTCTCCGGTGGAGGCGTCACGCAGCGTATAGTAAAGCGTAGGGACGTATTCGCGGAAAGCAAGGGATTCACTTTTGCGGGCTTCCAACGGCACGTTGTCTATGTTGAAGTAGTTCTTATCTTTCACCGAAATCTCTACTTGCAGGGGCGGACAAGGCTCTACATCATCCCGGATGCAGGAAGAGAGCAGTGGCAAAGTGGCGATGGAGATCAGAAGATACTGGATATTTCTTCTTGCGGACTTCCGGAGGGAATGTCCGCAGTAGGCGGTTGTATTCGTTTTCATGGTGGTCGGGCAGGGGGTTAAAAGATAAAATAGGTCAGAGATATGGCTACTTTGGTAGGCCCGAAGTAGTTTTTATGCTTCTGTTCGTAGCATTTCCCGCAGGGAATCCGTTCGCTCTCCTTATACCACAAGCGGGCGTAGCCGATGCCGATGGCTGCTTCCAGGTTCCAGTGCGGAGATAATATCCAGTCATATCCATAGGTAAGACCTCCTCCGGCAAGGTATCCGTCATACCTCTTGGAGCTGAATCCCCCGTAATATTGTGCGCCATGCAGGTGCACTCCGATAAAGTGTCCGTTGAATTTTTCGCACGTCCAGTATTTGAGTTCCGGCTGCACCAGCCAGAAACGCATTTTCTTGTCATCCTTGAAGGTCCACGGATTATAGGCTCCTGCCACTTCGATGGTCAGTTTGCTACTCAGAGAAAATTCAGCTCCGATGTTGGGAGTTGTCGTCAGCCAGTAGAGCGTATTTGTCTTGATAGCTACATTCTGAGCTGCCATGAATTGCCAGAATCCGAGAGTGGATATCAGCAGTGACAGTATTCGTTTCATTGTTTAGGTTTTGTTTCGGAGACAACAGAACAAGATTCGAATTTGTTTTCCGAAAAAGGGCTTTTTATCTTTGTTAAGGAAGAAAGGGCCAAGTGGGGTGGGAAGGACTGAAATCATTTGCAGGATGGAAGGCTCCGGGGAGATATGTATTGTTTTCGTGCCCGAACACAAAACTAGTTGCATACGCTACTATTTTATCGCTCGTTTAAGTGTTTGAATATTACTGTTGAAAGGGAAAACTTGATGTTAAGTCAGAGTTTTGCTGATATTTTATAAGCAACAGACTTATTTTGCTATACAATCGTAATTGAAATGTTCCGATATTGGTCTGTTTGTAGTCTTTGTTGGCCTAACAAGTGTTATTGAACGACAAATAATGAAAAAGGAAGAACAACGATGCCAATTTGTTTCTACATTTGTGCGGTTGTTTATTTAACTATTTTGTTAAAAAGAAATCGGGCGTGATTGAACAAAAGCTAAATTTAACTGTTTACTATAGTAGATTAAAGTAGATAAAACGCGAAACGTTCCTTGTCATGCTACTAAAATTCGATAGGTAAAGAAAGAATAATATAAATAAAGATTGCTTATGTCACAGATTATCGGACATATCTCACAGGTGATCGGCCCTGTGGTCGACGTGTACTTTGAAGGTACGGACGCAGAGTTAATGCTGCCAAGCATTCACGACGCACTGGAGATAAAGAGGCCAAACGGCAAAATACTGGTTGTAGAAGTTCAGCAACACATCGGCGAGAATACGGTTCGTACCGTGGCTATGGATAGCACTGACGGACTTCAGCGAGGCATGAAGGTGTATCCCACCGGAGGCCCGATCACAATGCCGATAGGCGAACAGATTAAAGGACGACTGATGAACGTAGTGGGCGACTCTATCGACGGTATGAAGAGTCTCGACCGTACAGGTGCATATTCCATCCACCGTGATCCCCCAAAGTTTGAAGATTTGACAACTGTGCAAGAGGTACTCTTCACGGGTATCAAAGTAATCGACCTGCTGGAGCCGTATGCCAAAGGTGGCAAGATCGGACTCTTTGGCGGTGCCGGTGTAGGAAAGACTGTACTTATTCAGGAACTGATCAATAATATTGCCAAGAAACATAACGGATTCTCCGTATTTGCCGGAGTCGGCGAGCGTACCCGTGAAGGTAACGACCTGCTGCGTGAAATGATCGAGTCGGGCGTCATCCGCTACGGCGAGGCTTTCAAAGAGAGTATGGAGAAGGGCGATTGGGACCTTTCGAAAGTAGACTATAATGAACTGGAAAAGTCGCAGGTATCCTTGATTTTCGGACAGATGAACGAGCCTCCGGGCGCACGTGCCTCTGTGGCATTGTCCGGACTGACGGTAGCGGAATCTTTCCGTGATGCCGGCAAGGAAGGTGAGAAACGCGATATCCTGTTTTTTATCGATAACATTTTCCGTTTCACGCAGGCGGGTTCGGAAGTTTCGGCTCTGCTGGGACGTATGCCTTCCGCCGTTGGTTATCAGCCGACACTTGCCACGGAAATGGGCGCGATGCAGGAACGTATCACTTCCACCCGAAAAGGTTCTATCACCTCCGTACAGGCAGTATATGTACCTGCGGATGACTTGACGGACCCTGCTCCGGCAACGACCTTCAGCCATCTGGATGCAACGACCGTGCTCGACCGTAAGATTACGGAATTGGGTATCTATCCGGCTGTTGACCCACTGGCTTCTACGTCCCGTATCCTCGACCCGCACATCGTGGGACAGGAACATTATGACGTGGCACAGCGCGTGAAACAGATTTTGCAGCGCAACAAGGAATTGCAGGATATCATCTCCATCCTTGGTATGGAGGAACTTTCGGAAGAAGACAAACTGGTCGTGAACCGTGCGCGCCGTGTGCAGCGTTTCCTTTCGCAGCCGTTTGCCGTTGCCGAACAGTTTACAGGCGTTCCGGGCGTGATGGTAGGCATCGAGGATACAATCAAAGGGTTCAGAATGATTCTTGACGGTGAGGTAGACAACCTCCCCGAACAGGCTTTCCTGAACGTGGGCACGATTGAAGAAGCGATAGAGAAAGGCAAGAAATTGCTGGAACAAGCGAAAAAGTAATCGAAACAACATTCCATGATGAAAGAATTACATTTAAGTATTGTATCGCCCGAAAAGAGCGTATTCGACGGAGAAGTGAAGATTGTCACACTGCCGGGAACGGTAGGATCGTTTTCTATTCTGCCGGGACACGCGCCGATCGTCTCGTCATTGAAAGCGGGAACGTTAGGTTATACCACGATGGACGGCGACGAGCATACATTGGATATTCAGGGTGGTTTTGTTGAAATGAGTGACGGGACAGCTTCGGTATGTGTCTCGTAAGGAAGACATGGTGAACATTAGTAAGACTAAACGGAATTTTATCGCACTGAATACGCTGTTTGCTATACTAAGCGGAGCAGCGGGAGCAGTGATTTTACACATAGCCTTGCCGGGGCATTATTTCGGAGGATATCCGTTTATACCGGTATATTTCTATATCTTCGGTTTGTTTAGTATTTATATGTTCGATGCGTGTCGGCGGCATGCTCCGCAGAAGTTGTCGCTGCTGTATCTGGCAATGAAGATGATAAAAATGATTCTCTCGCTGATTCTGCTGCTGATTTATTGTCTGGCAGTACGCGAAGAAGCCAAGGCTTTCTTGCTGACGTTTATCTCGTTCTATCTGTTGTATCTGATATATGAAACGTGGTTCTTCTTCTCCTTTGAAGTGAACCTGAAACGGAAAAAGAAAAATAAGAATAAAAATGAAACAGTTGCGTAACATAGTAGCTCCGATATTTTTGCTCTGCCTGATGTTGGTAGCTGGTCTGCCGGTCTCTGCGCAGACACAGGAAGATGTGACTCCGCAGGAGCAGAAAGAGAATACGGTCGATGTGAAGGAGATCGTGTTCGGGCATATCGGCGACTCATATGAATGGCATATTACGACGTGGGGTAAAACGCACATTACTATACCATTACCTATCATTGTTTATAGTTCTACTACAGGTTGGCATACGTTCCTTTCTTCCCGTCTCGCTGAGAATGGAGGCACTTATGAAGGGCTCTCCGTCGCCCCCGAAGGAAGTAAGTACGAAGGCAAACTGGTGGAGTATAATGCAGCCGGAGAGCAGGTTCGTCCGTGGGACATTTCCATTACGAAGGTGACATTCGCTTTGTTGTTCAACAGTGTGCTGCTGCTGGTTATCGTGCTGAGTGTGGCGCAATGGTACAGGAAGCGTCCGCAGGGAGCATTGGCACCGGGTGGTTTTATCGGATTCATGGAAATGTTTATCATGATGGTGAACGATGATATCATCAAGAGTTGTGTCGGACCCAACTACCGGAAGTTTGCACCGTATCTGCTGACTGCGTTTTTCTTCATTTTCATTAATAACATCATGGGGCTGATTCCTTTCTTCCCCGGTGGTGCGAATGTGACGGGAAACATTGCCATTACTATGGTGCTTGCTATCTGTACGTTCCTTGCAGTCAACATCTTTGGAACGAAACATTACTGGAAAGATATCTTTTGGCCGGATGTGCCCTGGTGGCTGAAAGTGCCTGTACCGATGATGCCTTTCATCGAGTTCTTCGGAATCTTTACGAAACCGTTTGCCTTGATGATCCGTCTTTTTGCCAATATGCTGGCGGGACATATGGCGATGCTGGTGCTGACTTGTCTGATCTTTATCTCGGCAAGCATGGGACCTGCGCTCAACGGTACACTGACGGTAGCTTCCGTACTGTTCAACATCTTTATGAATGCGCTTGAACTGTTGGTAGCTTTCATCCAGGCATACGTATTCACCATGCTTTCGGCCGTATTTATCGGATTGGCGCAGGAAGGTGCAAAAGTAAAAGCGGAATAAACGCGAAGAGAGAGCAAATAAATAAACGAGAAAATAAACCATTTTAAAACTGAAAATTATGTTACTATCAGTATTGTTACAAGCCACTGCAGCAGCAGTAGGAGTAAGTAAATTAGGTGCAGCTATCGGTGCAGGTCTTGCAGTAATCGGAGCTGGTTTGGGGATTGGTAAGATTGGTGGTTCGGCTATGGAAGCTATCGCACGCCAGCCGGAAGCCTCGGGTGATATCCGTATGAATATGATTATCGCCGCCGCCTTGATCGAAGGTGTGGCTCTGTTGGCGGTAGTAGTATGTCTATTGGTATTCTTCCTGTAATATTAAATAGATATGTCATTACTATTACCTGATAGTGGCCTGTTGTTCTGGATGTTTGTCGCATTCGGGGTTGTGTTCGTGATATTGGCGAAATACGGTTTTCCCATCATCATCAAGATGGTGGAAGGCCGTAAAACCTATATCGACCAGTCCTTGGAGGTGGCAAGAGAAGCCAACGCCCAGTTAGCTCATTTGAAGGAAGAGGGCGAGGCGCTTGTGGCTGCTGCCAACAAGGAACAAGGACGAATCTTGAAGGAGGCAATGGAAGAACGTGACAAGATTGTTCACGAGGCCCGTAAGCAAGCAGAGATAGCCGCACAGAAGGAGCTGGATGCGGTGAAGCAACAAATCCAGATAGAGAAGGACGAAGCGATCCGCGACATCCGTCGCCAGGTAGCTGTGCTTTCTGTCGATATCGCCGAGAAGGTGCTCCGTAAAAACCTTCAGGACAAAGAATCCCAGATGGGAATGATCGACCGTATGCTGGATGAAGTATTAACCTCTAATAAGAATTAAGGAAGATGGAAGTCGGAGTACTCTCAATGCGATATGCCAAAGCGATGATCGAATACGCGCAGGAGAAAGGTGTGGAAGACAGACTCTACAACGAGTTCTTTACATTATCTCACAGCTTTCGTGCCCAGCCGGAACTGCGCGAAGTGCTTGATAATCCTGTGGTGTCGGTAAAAGACAAGTTGGCGCTGATATGTACGGCTGCCGATGGTAACGGTGAATCCAGCAGAGAGTTTGTCCGTTTCATCACGCTGGTTCTGCGAAACAGGCGCGAAGGCTATTTGCAGTTCATCAGCCTGATGTATCTCGATCTTTACCGGAAACTGAAACACATCGGAGTAGGCAAGCTGATCACGGCAGTCCCGGTGGACAAGGAGACAGAAGACCGCATCCGTTCCGCAGCAGCACATATTCTGCATGCTCAAATGGAACTGGATACTGTGATCGATCCCTCAATAGAGGGGGGCTTCATCTTCGATATCAATGATTATCGGCTCGATGCAAGCATTGCCACACAGTTGAAACGAGTGAAACAACAGTTTATTGATAAGAATAGGAGAATTGTATAATGTCTGAAAATATAAGAGTAAGCGAAGTATCCGATATATTGCGTAAGCAGCTCGAAGGTATCAACACCAACGTGCAGCTCGACGAGATCGGTACGGTGCTCCAGGTAAGCGACGGAGTGGTACGTATCTACGGATTGCGGAACGCCGAAGCCAACGAATTGCTGGAGTTTGACAACGGCATCAAAGCCATTGTAATGAACCTCGAAGAGGACAACGTGGGTGCCGTTCTGCTGGGACCTACCGACAGAATCAAGGAAGGCTTTATTGTGAAGCGCACCAAGCGTATCGCCTCAATCCGTGTAGGTGAAAGCATGCTGGGACGTGTCATCGACCCGCTGGGCGAACCGCTCGACGGAAAAGGGCTGATTGGCGGCGACCTCTATGAAATGCCGTTGGAACGCAAAGCACCGGGAGTTATCTACCGCCAGCCTGTGAACCAACCGTTGCAGACAGGTCTGAAGGCAGTAGATGCCATGATCCCTATCGGACGCGGACAACGTGAGCTGATTATCGGCGACCGTCAGACAGGAAAAACTTCCATTGCGATTGATACGATTATCAATCAGCGCAATAACTTTCTGGCAGGCGATCCGGTGTACTGTATTTATGTGGCTATCGGTCAGAAAGGTTCTACCGTGGCTTCTATCGTAAATACGCTCCGCGAGTATGGAGCAATGGATTACACGATTGTCGTAGCCGCTACGGCAGGCGATCCGGCTGCGTTGCAGTATTATGCACCGTTTGCAGGAGCTGCCATCGGTGAATATTTCCGTGATACCGGCCGCCATGCGCTGGTGGTTTATGATGACCTTTCCAAGCAGGCAGTTGCTTATCGGGAAGTATCGTTGATTCTTCGCCGTCCGTCCGGACGTGAGGCGTATCCGGGTGATATTTTCTACCTGCACTCCCGTCTGTTGGAACGTGCGGCAAAGATCATCAAGGAAGAAGATGTGGCACGCGAAATGAACGATCTTCCGGAGAGTCTGAAAGATATCGTGAAAGGTGGTGGCTCACTTACGGCTCTGCCTATCATTGAGACACAGGCAGGAGACGTTTCGGCATATATCCCTACGAACGTGATTTCTATTACCGACGGACAGATATTCCTCGAAACGGACTTGTTTAATCAAGGTGTCCGCCCGGCTATCAATGTCGGTATTTCTGTATCCCGTGTAGGTGGTAACGCGCAGATTAAGGCGATGAAAAAAGTGGCCGGAACCTTGAAGATGGACCAGGCGCAGTATCGTGAACTGGAAGCCTTCTCCAAGTTTAGCAGTGATATGGACCCCATTACGGCGATGACTATCGACAAGGGACGTAAGAATGCGCAATTGCTGATTCAGCCTCAGTATAGTCCGATGCCGGTAGAACAACAGATTGCAATCCTGTATTGCGGTACACACGGTCTGCTCCACGATGTTCCCTTGGAAAACGTACAGGACTTTGAACGCAGTTTCATCGAATCTCTACAACTCAATCATCAGGAAGATGTGCTGGACGTTCTGAGAACCGGTGTGATAGACGATAACGTGACCAAGGCTATCGAAGAGACTGCCGCTATGGTTGCCAAACAATATTTATAAAATGAAGACGCTGTGTCAAAAGTCAATAGTAACTGAACTGGGACTGACTTTTGACACACACTCATTCTTAATTCTTAATTTAAATAGTTATGGCTTCACTGAAAGAAGTAAAAACCAGAATAAATTCGGTAAAGAGTACCCGAAAAATCACTTCAGCAATGAAGATGGTGGCTTCTGCCAAGTTACACAAGGCACAAGGAGCCATTGAGAATATGCTGCCTTACGAAAGGAAGCTCAACAAGATTCTGACCAACTTCCTGAGTGCCGACCTTCCTGTTGAATCTCCTTACATCAAGGCGAGGGAAGTGAAGCGTGTGGCAATCGTTGTTTTTTCTTCGAATACGTCGCTCTGTGGTGCTTTTAATGCAAATGTGATTAAGATGCTGCTGCAAACGGTCGGCGAGTTCCGTACACTGGGACAGGATAATATCCTGATATTCCCGGTAGGGAAGAAGGTGGATGAAGCAGTGAAACGTCTGGGATTCCAACCGCAGGAGACTTCACCGACGCTTTCCGACAAACCTTCGTATCAGGAGGCTTCCGAACTGGCGCATCGCCTGATGGAAATGTACGTATCTGGAGAAATAGACCGGGTAGAACTGATCTATCATCATTTTAAATCAATGGGCGTGCAGATTCTGCTTCGCGAAACTTATCTGCCTATCGACTTGACACGGGTTGTGGATGAGGAAGAGAAGCAAAAGGAAGAAGAAGTACAAGGAGGTGAAATAGCGAATGATTACATTATTGAACCTTCTGCAGAGGAACTGATCGCCAATCTGATCCCGACGGTATTGAGCCAGAAACTCTTTACGGCTGCCGTGGATTCGAATGCTTCGGAACATGCGGCACGCACATTGGCGATGCAGGTGGCTACGGACAATGCGAACGAATTGATTCAGGATTTGACGAAGCAATATAATAAGAGTCGCCAGCAAGCTATTACCAACGAATTATTGGATATCGTGGGTGGCTCTATGCAGTAAATAACTTTGCACGATAACACTATTTTGTGAATCGGTATTCCGTTTTTAAGCTTTGTCCGGCTAGTAATTAAATAATCTATATATTTGAAAATTATTTGAGAGGTGAGATTGTTTTGATGGGAACAAAACAAACCTTGATAACTAACAAAACAAATATATAGATTATGACACAAAAGCGATTATTCGGCATTTCTGGTGCTATTGCTACGGCAGCATTGATTGGTGGGCTGTTGGCTGGATGTATGGAAAAAGATCTGTACGATCCTAATTATGGAAAAGAACCTCTTCCGGACCCTAGCGAGTATTTCGGATTTGAAACACGTGGCGACGTGAAACTTTCAGTAAATTATGATTTGCCCGGACTTGTGGCTCTACTTGAAGTGTATGATGAAGACCCGATGGAAGTAGTGGACAACGTTCCGGTAAAGAAAGAAGGAGTTGATGCTTTATTCAAAATTTTCACGGATGGAAATGGAAAATATGAAGGGAAAATGAATATTCCGACTTCTGTAGAAAGTGTTTACTTGTACACATCAAGTTGGGGAGTGCCCCGATGCGTAAAACTAGATATCAAAGATGGGATGGCTAGTTTTGATATGAGTAAAAATACTTCTCCTTCTGCCAATACTAAAGCGGTAACGCGTTCTTATAATTTTAATGGAAATGCACCATATCTTATTAATTCTACACTAAATTTATACTCATTATGTGCGTGGGATGAGAATGGCCTACCTCGTTCTCCATATATAACTAATGTAGGGAAAGTTGGCGATGAAAATATTGGTGATCTTGTTAGCCGTATGAAGCAATTTTTCAGTAAAAACAATTATGATAATTCTTATTTGTTTATAAGTCCTGATGTGGCAAATATCGCAGTAACACAAGAAGGGACTTCTTTAGATGTTGTATTTGTAAATAAAGATGCAACATATCATAATACTTTCGGATATTATTTTTATCGGACAGACGATATGGGTAATGCTAATGTACATTCGGGGGTGAAGAAATATATCATATTCCCCAATGTGGCATTGACAACAGGAGATGGTTGGGGAGCACCGGTCCTCCGATGTGGTGATAAAGTCCATTTGCTCTATTTTGATGATAAAGGTAACTCTAGTACTACTTTCCCTGCCGGGTATACTGTGGGATTTTTTATTCTTCCTAATGCTTATGACTTTAGTAATAACGAAATAAAGTTGGTTAATTACAATAGTAATTTCGTTACAGTAAAAGATGAAAAGAGTGGGAAAACTATCATTGGTGTAGAAGATGGAGCAAATGATAGTTATTGTGATTTGTTATTCTACGTAGACGCTTCTCCGGAAAGTTCTATTGATAATCCGAACAGACCCAGTATCCCGGATGACAATAAACCAATTGAAGTACCGGATGCGGATGAAGGGGTAAAAGGTACGTTAGCTTTTGAAGACATTTGGCCTAACGGAGGCGATTATGATATGAATGACGTGATCGTGGAATATAAACGCACTGTATATTTCAATGTAGATAACATGATAAATAAGATTGTAGATACATTTACGCCCACACACGACGGAGCGATGTATGATAATGCATTTGCTTATCAAATAGATGGAGGACAGTTTGGTAAGGTGACTTCGGATAGGGATATAAAAGTGGAGAGCGAAACGTCCTCTATTATTGTATTCCCAAGTGTAAAACAAGCTGTTAAGGGGAAAGTGGGTACATGTACGATAACCAGAACCTTTGAAAAGGCCACTTTTAATAAGGAGAATCTGAAGATATATAATCCGTACATTATAGTAAAATATGCGGCAGGTCAACAGAACCGGACGGAAGTACATCTGCCTAAATATTCATCGACATCTTATGCTGACAAATCGCTGATAGGTTCTAGTAAGGATGTCTATTACATTAATCGTGACGGAGCTTATCCGTTTGCCATTGATATTCCGATGTTGAATTTCATTCCGGTGACGGAGACGCATAACATTGATACGGAATATCCTTATTTCAAGAATTGGGCTGATTCTTGGGGGGAGAAATCTACAGATTGGTATAAGAAATATCAGTCTCCCAAGAATTAAGAAACAAAAACAATTTCGATATATAACTGTGACACGACTTTGTGTTCTGATTTGATCCGGTCCCGGTGTACTTCAAGCGAGAAGAAACCGGGACCTTTTTTTGTTTATTTGTATACAAATATTTTGGGGAGTAAAGAAATGATAATGAAAATACCGGCGTGATTATTGCTTTTCCTTACATTCAATTTCGGTGGTTGGAATCTATTCAGTACCTTTACCGAAAATTAGAGGAAACATGGAAAATAATCCTGAACTACAACTAGCTTGGCAGTTCATTGAAAATACAGGCACGCATCTGTTTCTTACCGGAAAAGCCGGAACCGGAAAAACTACATTTCTAAAACGATTGAGAGAACATACCCCCAAGCGCATGGTCGTATTGGCTCCAACAGGAATCGCAGCTATCAACGCTGGAGGGGTGACGATTCATTCATTCTTTCAGTTGTCTTTTGCTCCGTTTGTGCCGGAAACAACTTTCAATTCTGCCAAGATGCACTACCGTTTCAGCAAAGAGAAACGGAATATTATCCGCAGCATGGATCTGCTTGTTATCGACGAAATCAGTATGGTACGTGCAGATTTGCTGGACGCTGTGGATGCGGCTTTACGTCGTTATCGTGACCGTGAAAAACCTTTTGGTGGTGTGCAGTTACTGATGATCGGTGACTTGCAGCAGTTGGCTCCTGTGGTAAAGGACAATGAATGGGAACTGCTGAAGAATCATTACGAGACTCCATACTTTTTTGCCAGCCGTGCACTGAAGGAAACGGTGTATATGACTATCGAACTAAAGAAAGTCTACCGTCAGAGTGACACCTTCTTTCTTTCTCTTCTGAACAAGATACGCGAAAATAAAGCAGATGATGAAGTGCTGAACGAACTGAATCGTCGGTATCAGCCCGGTTTCCGTCCACGGAAGGAAGAGGGATATATCCGACTGACAACGCATAACTATCAGGCGCAGCAGGTGAACGACCGTGAACTGGCATCACTGTCTGGACGGGCTTATAGCTTTCGGGCGGAGATAGAGGGAAATTTTCCTGAGTACTCGTACCCTGCGGATGAAGTGCTTACAGTCAAAGAGGGAGCACAGATCATGTTCCTCAAGAATGATGTTTCATCGGAAAAACGGTATTATAACGGCATGATAGGCGAAGTGATGAGTGTTGATGCCAAAGGGATGTCCGTACGTGGAAAAGACAGTAGTAATGTCTTTCAGTTATTGCCCGAAGAATGGGGGAATTATAAGTATGTGCTGAACGAAGAAACGAAGGAGATCACGGAAGAAATAGAAGGTGTGTTCCGGCAATATCCCATCCGCCTGGCGTGGGCTATCACGATTCATAAGAGTCAGGGTCTGACGTTTGAGCGGGCGATTATCGATGCTCGTAACTCTTTTGCTCATGGGCAGACGTATGTAGCGTTGAGCCGTTGTAAGACTCTGGAAGGAATGGTGTTGGAGACTCCTTTGCGTAGGGAGGCGATAATCAGCGATAGCATTGTAGATAATTTCACAAGAGATGTGGAACAGAATAAACCGGGGAGCAAGCAGTTGAACGACATGCAAAAGGCTTATTTCTATGATCTGTTGAATGATTTATTTAATTTCTATTCGCTTGAGCAGGCTTATAAGCGGTTGCTCCGGATGATGGATGAAGAGCTTTATAAACTTTATCCGAAGTTGCTTGCCGAGTATAAAGAACTGGCTCCGCATCTCAAAGAGAAGGTGGTGGAAGTTTCCAATCGCTTTCGTAATCAATATACGCGTCTGATTAACGAGAATGAAAATTATGCCGGAAATGAGGAGCTACAGCAAAGGATTCATTCCGGTGCTGCTTATTTCTGTGAAGCATTGCTTCCTGTCCGGGCGCTGTTTGACAAGACCAGTATGCCTCTTGATAATAAAGAGTTGCGGAAACAACTGAATGAACGTTTGCAGGCATTGGACGATGCTTTATGGATTAAAGAGTCTTTGCTGGATGCGATGCGGACGGAGAAATTTACGGTAACGGATTATCTGAAACGGAAAGCGAAAGTGATGTTGAGTCTCGAAGGAGAAACTGCTTCTTCCGGTTCTTCCACCAAGGCTCCGAAGGAGAAAAAAGAACGGAAAGAACGCACTCGCAGCAATTCAGGAAAGGTGAAAATAGAAGTTCCGACGGATATTCTGCATCCGGAACTTTATCGTGCTCTGTCGGAATGGAGAACGGCAAAGACGCGCGAAGTGAATATGCCGGCTTATGTGATCATGCAGCAAAAGGCATTGATGGGTATTGTGAATCTGTTGCCGGATACACCGGCAGCTTTGGAAGCGATACCTTATTTCGGCGCAAAAGGAGTGGAGAAGTACGGACTTGAAATTTTGGGCATTGTGCGCAAATATATGAAGGAGAACAAACTGGAACGACCGGAGATTTTTACTTCTGTTTCGGGCGGAGAGGATGTACGTGAACAAAAGCTGGACGCGCAGCATCATGAGGATAAGGAGAAGCAGAAAGAGAAGAAGAAAGATTCAAAGCTGGTGAGTTATGAAATGTTCTGCCAAGGGATGACTATAGAGGAGATAGCCAAAACCCGTGATTTGGTGACAGGAACGATTGCTGCTCATCTGGAACATTATCTCCGCGAAGATAAAATAAAATTGGAACAGGTAGTGACAGCGGACAAGATAAAGAAGGTCCGGGATTATCTGGAAACTCATGAGTTTATGGGAGTAGTAGCTATTAAAGCTGCATTGGGAGATGAAGTTTCTTACGCTGATATTCGCTTTGTATTGGCGACGGCGGGGCATTAAAAAACTCATTTTAATAAAAAATAATGTCCGAAAAGCTACTGACAGAACGATAGGTCAGATATGCTTTTCGGACATTATAGTATGATGGGACACAGAGTTATAAGTTACAGAAGAAAGAAACGAATACAGGCACGCTGATATCGATCAGAATACCATGCAAAATAGCGATAGGAATCATTTCTTTTCCCGAATATCTGCTGATGGAAGGTAATAATACATCCATTGAGTTGACTCCTGCCGCCGAAATGGGAGCAAGTTTCCCGAAATACTTCTTGATAAGCGGTGTACCCAGAAGTGCCATCATTTCGCGAAAGATATTAGTCAGCAGGGCAATGGTACCCAGCTCTGTAGCCAACTGTATTCCGATGGTCGGTTCCTTGAACTGAGTGATCAGGATGGAAGACAGCGAATAATAGGCGAATCCGCTTCCTACTGCCATACAGTCGAATACACTCCATTGACTTAGCAAAATGCTTGCCAAGGCAGAAAACAACAATGTGCCGGTAATGGTACCCAATGGAATCAGCAGCATTTTCGGGTGCAAATGTGAGATGATCGCTTTCAGGTTCTTATTGGAACCGATACTGATTCCTACTTGCAGCATCAACGCATAAAGTATATACATGGAAACAGTATGTGTGTCGAACTGGAATTTATTAAAAACTCCCATGATACAGCCTACACAGAAAAATACGATAACGATGAGACTTCCTTTCATTGTTTACCTCCTTTCTTGAAAAATAGTTGTAACACAAGCCGGGCAGCCAACAAGCTCCCTAATACGCCGGATACGGCAAGAATGATCGCCTGCCATCCAAACTTACCGAGATTATTCACAATCAGGCTATTAGAGCCAATGGATACTCCAAGGATAAAGAGCAACAGGAATATTGTAAGAGAAATTGTCTTTTCAGTCTTTTGTAAGATACTCCAGTTACGTAATCCGTATCCGATACCGATTCCCAAAAACATGGTAGATATAATAGAGAACATATTGTAATATATTTTAGTTGGTTAGGTTAAACAATTCATAAATAGCATGGATAATCCCCAAAAAGATATACATCTTATTGACAATCAGGTAAAATACTGTCTGTTGAGTAACGAAATAAGTCAATAGGCAGTTGGGGATAAGAATGGATAAGGGGAATTTAGATGAATCCGCTGAACCAATGTACATGCACGCAACATGACGTGCAGAAATTGGGAATTTCCGCATGAAATACAAGGGCGTTATGTAATTGTAAGGTTTGATTCATCTTCTGGTTCTTTAATTCGGGTGCAAAGATAAGAACTTATTGCATATTTTCAAAATAAATATGCAATAATTAGAGTGGGTAGGGTAGCTGAAGCAAGGAATAGAATGTAGTAAAAACTTAGTTATGTAGACCTTAACCTTTATGTATTATGTGCTTATATCATTTTTATTTAGTTGCCAGTTCGATGCCTGAGTCAAATTTCTATGTTGTGTAGAGCACATACTTTCATTTGTGCAAACAATCTGATTAATAGGATATGCCGGTTAATGTTTCCACTCCATGAGAATATCTTTCAGCTTTCGTGGCTGGTAACCAAGTATAGTCCGGGCTTTTGCTATACTCATCCCACTGAAACGGGGACGGGGAGTAGCTTCTTGCATTTCTTCTGTTGTGGCAGGGTGAACGAGCGAACGGTCCAGTTTCATGTAGTCTGCTACCTGAAAAGCAATTTCTGCAATGGTCAGGCATTCGTCGCCACAGATATGAAAAATTCCGTTTGCGGCATTTTCTACCAGGTGTTGCACTCCGGCTGATACATCACCTACATAGGTGGGCGTGCGCCATTGATCTGATACGACACGGATTTCTTGTCCTGCATTCAAACGATTCATCACCAGTTGCACGATGTTTCCATGCTGTCCCGGTAGTGCTTTTCCGTAGACAATCTCTACGCGGGCAATGGCATAGTTACTACAGATTTCAGCCACTTTCTCTTCTCCTTTCCATTTGGTGAAACCGTAATAGTTGACAGGAGCGGGGAGACTTTCTTCTGTATAAAGCTGTTCGGACTTCTCGTCTATCTTTCCGTCAAAGACAAAGTCTGTAGATAAATGAATGAATCGGCTTTTGTAATTTTCGCAGAGATGTGCCAATTGTTCTACTGCTGTAACATTTGTTAGCCAGGCTTCTTCGTGATGCGTTTCGCAATAATCGGGGACGGATAAGGCGGAACAGTTGATGACTACATCGGGTTGTACGCCTTTAAAAAGTTGCTTTACGGCTGCTTCATCCCGTATATCTGTGGTGATGAAATGATAGTTGCCTCCATTCTTCGGAAGGATATCCGGATGCAGGGAACATCCTGTTACCTTATATTGTGCCTTGCTCGACAGGTCATTCAGTATTTGGCGTCCGGTGAATCCATTGGCACCGATAATCATTATATTCTTCATGGGCTGTTTTATAGTCGTTCGTTTCAGTCATATGAGTTTTTCTCAGTCACATGAGTGAGTTTCGGTTCAGAAATATGGCTTTTCTATATTTATTTTCACAAAAGTAGAAAATAATATTAGTTACGCAAATAGATTTCGTAGTTCCCTTTTTATTTTGTTCTTTTGCGAATTTAAGCATGTCATTATCTGGTCCGATGCGCATGCCGGATGGATTGGATGAAGCACCGGGAGCTTACAAAGATATTGCACTGGTAATCGCTAATGAGTGAGATTTAGTAAAGCCTTTGGTGGAATTGGCGCCTATGGCAGTGATCAAAGGATAAAATTAGCTGACGAGATGAGGTATGGATATAAAAAAAGGAGCAACGCCTTGCTCCAACCTTTGTTAACCTTAAATCTAATACTATGAAAAACACATTGCAAAGGTACGGACTTCTGCGAACTTTGCAAATTATCCAAGAAAAATAGTATGTTTTATAACATTGATTAAGAATTTGAATTCTCGATTCTATTTTTATTAAGAGATTTCCTGATCTTATCTTTTGTTCTTAATGAGTAGCTGCATACCATGCTGTTTCTTCTTTTTTTGAGGCCAGCGAGTGCGTACTTGGATCGGAGATTGTGATACCGGAGAAGGTATTTATTTTCACTTCTCCTCTGCTCATAGAATAGAAATATTCTGTATTTCTTTTGAATGGCACCGTACGATTGAGTTGCTCGTTGAACTGTGCCACTAGAGTTTCATCAGGGCATAATTTTGAAACATAGTCACCGTAGTCAAAGAAGATGACCGGATAATATCCATCCAGTCTCTGTAAAGAGCTGGTTAGTGAAGGATCAAAAGTATATTGATGATTAATTTCTTTCATAATAGTTGCCAGGTTATCAAGTTCTGAGCAATCAGTGACAGCGATTGTTCCGCAGGGTGTGCTATAATTGGAATAAAAAGAGTAAAAACCGTCACAGATACCGGCATAATCTACTTTCCCAATTAGATACTGACCTATTTCGGCGTATGGCATACCATACGCCATCACTTCACTTGTAGATCCTATCAGATAATCAGTTACGTCTTTGAGATCGTAGGCCACTTCTATACTTGACATATAGCAGTCGTCAAAGAGTATATATTCCATTTTAAGTCCGGCATTGGATATTCCTTTGGCAAGTGTGGTTATATCAGTCTGATATTGGGCATTTAATCCTCCGAAGTAGCGTGTCATTGGTACATTTTCGTATTCCCAGTGCATTTTGGTACGAAGACCGCTACGTGATTTAGAATTTGATACGGGTATCCATCCCATGCCATGACAGCCGATGACCATCGAATAGCGTTTGGTGGGAGAATAGCGTTGCACGTCATTTAGAATGGATGTGATACCTTCTGCTGTGGTATATGTAGGATCTGTATAGTTCTTTAGAGTTTTACGCACACTCTTGCCGTTCTCATAAGCGAGTTCAAAAAGAGTGGCTTTCGTTGCTGTGGTACACATGAAAATGATTATCCGTTCATCCTTCAGGATATTCTTTTCAACTACACTTTCAAGGTCGCTGATGTTCTGATAGAAATTGGATGTGAGATTATCAGACCAGGGGAGATACATGAATACCGTTTGTTCTGTAGGTACTGGAACAGGCTCTTCCTTTTCGCATGAAGTCATGCCAAAAGAAAGGAATAGTACGATGACTACTGATTTAATCAAATGGTGATATTTCCGCTCTGTCTTCATTGTTTTGTCAGGATTAAAGTTACTTCTTGATATATAACGTAAAAGGAGCACTTTTTGATTTATATAATCAGGATATAATCTGATGTATCTTTTCAAGTGTTTCTGCAAATCTACTGAAAAATAACGTAACTCTATTATACGAAAGTCCAATAGCTCACGTATGGACATAAAAAAAGGAGCAACGCCTTGCTCCAACCTTTGTTAACCTTAAATCTAATACTATGAAAAACACATTGCAAAGGTACGGACTTCTGCGAACTTTGCAAATTATCCAAGAAAAATAGTATGTTTTATAACATTGATTAAGAATTTGAAATCTCGATTCTATTTTTATTAAGAGAAAATTCAGTTAGGCATCCTGAAATCATTCGGCAAACAACCGGTGATCTTCTTAAACAGGCGGCTGAAATATTGCGGATTCCGGAAACCGAGTTCCTGTGCTATCTGACTGAGTGGTTTATCTGTATTTATCAACCACTCTTTAGCTATCTCGAAACGCTTGGACTGAAGGTATTCTTTGTACGATTTCCCCGTTTCATATTCCAGCAAATCATTGAAATATGCGGGAGAAAGACGAAGTACTCTGACGCACTCCTCAATAGTGGGAAGATCGGAGGACTGACTTTGTATAGTATTGAAATGATCATCCAAAAGACGGTCAAACCGTTCGATAATCTTTTTGTTAGCCTCATTGCGTGTGATGAACTGGCGTTCGTAGAAGCGTTCGCAATAATCAAGCAGTAGTTCGATGTATTTGGAAATGATCTTCTGACTATAGCAGTCGATGCAGCGTTGCAATTCTTGATTTATTTTATCCAGAAGTTCCAGTATGACCTGCTTTTCACGTAATGAAACATGCAGTGCTTCTTCGGGGCGATAAGAGAAGAAAGTATAGTCACGAATGTTTGCTCCAAGCGCAGTGCCGCAGATCAAGTCGGGATGAAACGCCAGTATCCATCCCTTGGAGGGACGTGTGTTGTCACTATCCTTCATACTGATTGCCTCGCCGGGAGTCAGACAGAGAAGTGTCCCGTCTGAGAAGTCGTAGTACTGATGTCCGTATCTGTAGGCTTCACATTTGCATTCGCTCAACAGAATCGTGTAAAATCCGAATTTGAAATCCGTATGGGAGGATAAATCGGCTTTTGAAAGGTCGATGACACTGACCAGAGGGTGCAGCGTCTTACTCCCCATGCAGCAATTACATTGATGCACACTTCCTATCTTAAGTACTTTATCTCCCATGATGTAACTAATATCCTGATTAATGGAGCTGTTTTAGTTCTGTTGCTTATATTCGTTTGGCGTACATCCGACATTCTTCTTGAACAACCGGCTGAAATGCTGCGGATACTGGAACCCCAGTTCATACGCAATCTGGCTGACCGTCTGGCTACCTTCTAATATCCGTTCCTTGGCAAGTTCTATGATCCGGTGCTGGATATATTCCTGCGCTGTTTTTCCTGTTTCTTTCTTGATCAGGTCTCCGAAGTAATTGGAAGAAAGGCAGACTTTGTCCGCAAAGTATTTTACAGAAGGAAGTCCTTCGGTAAGTGCAGTCTGATTCTGAAAATACTCGTCCAATAACTGTTCGAACTTCACGATGATATCTTTATTCGCCTGATTACGGGTGATGAATTGCCGTTCGTAGAAGCGCATGCAATAGTCGAGCAATAGTTCTATATTGCGGACAATGAGCTGCTTGCTGTGTTTGTCGATGGCATGTTCCAGTTCGATTTGTATTTTGTGGATACAGTCGGTCACGATTTCCCTTTCCTGTTCGGAGAGATGCAGTGCTTCATTCACTTCGTAAGAGAAGAAACTATAGTGTTTGATGTTCTGCCCTAAAGAAGTTCCCCGGATTAAATCGGGATGAAATAAAAGGCCGATAGATTTTGTACGAATTGGTGTCTGCTTGCGGTTATCTATCCCGATAACCTGTCCCGGAGCCATGCAGACAACGGTTCCTTCCTGATAGTCATAATACTTCCGTCCATATCTGAGATCGCCACATTTTGCGTCTTTCAGAAACAGAGAGTAGAATCCGATATTCATACGATAGTAGTCTACCGTCTTTGTCGCTTTCGAAAAGTCGATCACGTTTACCAGCGGGTGCAAGGTCTCTAGTCCGAACAGTTGGTCATACTGGTCAATGCTTTCAATTTTTGTTATTTCTTCCATACGGCTTACAGTTTTGATCTGTCACAAAGATAAGGCTTTTAAATGTATCTTTCTCATTCCGGATTTGCAAAACAGTAATTTGGGTATAAGATTCAGTAATTTGTATACAATGCCGGCGGGCAGTGGGAGGCAAACTCACTTTTTCCAGCTAAATATCAGCGTGTCGGAAACAAAAAAACGGGATAATCACGGGATGTGAATAGTAGAATTAATATATTTGTTCCTGTGAATTTAAAAAGACTTGTTTTATGAAAGCATTATTCATTGGAGGAACCGGTACGATCAGTACCGATGTAGTAGAATTGGCTCAACAGAGAGGGTGGGAGATAACACTGCTTAACCGGGGCTCAAAAAAACTGCCGGAAGGTGTGGACAGTATCATTGCCGACATTCACGATGAGGAAGCCGTGGCGAAAGCTATTGCAGATGAAAGTTATGATGTCGTAGCTCAGTTCATCGCTTACACGGCAGAAGATGTAGAACGTGATATCCGTCTGTTCCGTAATAAGACGAAACAATATATTTTTATCAGCAGTGCATCCGCCTACCAAAAACCGTTGGCTGATTACCGTATCACGGAAAGTACCCCTTTAGTGAATCCTTACTGGCAATATTCACGGCATAAGATTGCCGCCGAAGAAGTGTTGATGACAGCATACCGTACCAGCGGTTTCCCGATTACGATTGTCCGTCCCAGCCATACGTATAATGGAACGAAACCTCCTGTAAGCCTGCATGGAAATAAGGGGAACTGGCAGATACTTAAACGTATCCTTGACGGGAAACCGGTTATTATCCCCGGTGACGGAAGTTCCTTGTGGACACTGACACATTCCAAAGATTTTGCCAAAGGATATGTAGGACTGATGGCTAACCCTCATGCCATCGGGAATGCCTTCCATATCACCACAGATGAGAGTATGACTTGGAATCAGATTTATCAAACCATTGCCGATGCGCTGGGAAAACCTTTGAACGCACTCCATGTGGCTTCCGATTTTCTTGCGAGACATGGCGGGAACTATGACTTTCGGGGCGAACTGCTGGGGGACAAAGCCGCAACGGTAGTCTTTGATAATTCGAAAATAAAACGCCTTGTGCCGGACTTTATCTGTACAACTTCGATGGCGGACGGTTTAAGGCAGTCAGTGCAATATATGCTTTCGCACCCCGAAACACAGACTCCTGATCCGGAGTTCGATTCATGGTGCGACCGTGTAGCCGACGCGATGGCTGCGGCAGACAGAGCTTTTGAAGCAGAATAAACGTTAGTTGAGTAAATAACTCATCTTGTTATTGATGATTGAAATATCCTATTAGCATATTCTGATTAGCTATTAGCTAATCGGATTATGCTAATAGCTAATCAGAATATGCTAATAGCCGAAACAAGTCGATCATAATGAGTAGCGTAGTTAATAAAGACCGTTCCGTCCCTGCTGAACCTCGATCCGGATACCGAAATTACCATTGGAGGACTTCAGTTCGAATGCTCCCCGGAAATTATTCTTCTCCCAAGGCATGGCACTACGGTTGGGCACTTTCCATCCGTCTTTGTCATAGTCTCCGTATGTATTGATTTTCCATCCGTTTTTCAGTTTGAAGGTACCCATCTGCATGAACTGCGGTGAAGACGACAATCCCCAGCCATACCCATATCCGAAACCGGAGAAAGGGGAAGAAAATGCGTCGGTGAATCCCTGTGTATAGCTGGCGTCTGTATTCAGACGGAATATCTGATTGTAGTCTTTACTCACATCCGGTACATCGAGACTGAATTTCGGAAGTTTGGGAGGGGCCACATTCATTAATCCCATATCGAGCAGGAAGCCACCGAATTCCTTTATATTGCTCGACGGAGCACGACGAATACTATCGGAAGGAACCTCCGACTGTGCGGATGCAAAACCGACCGATAATATCAGCGAAAGAAATAGAATCAGTTTTCTCATCTTCGTAAAGGTTGATTGATGACAAAGATAGAGATTTTTAGTCTGACTGCCTGCTTCTGTTATGTTTTCTTAGAGAAAAATCCTTTAAAAAGGAGTGTGCTGCTGTCTCGTCGGGATGGTGTCACTATCCCACTAAGATAGTGTAAGTATCCTGTGGGGATAGTGACACTATGCCAGTAGGATAGTGACACTATTTTAGAGCTTAGTTTGCAATGAGTTTATAGCCGATTCCCCGCACATTGACGATACGTATTTGCTCATCCTGCGACAACTTATGCCGCAGTTTCGTGATGAATACATGCAGACTCCGGGAATTGAAGAAACTGTCATCCCCCCAAAGTTCCAGCAGAACGTCCTGCGTATTGACCACCTGATTCCGGTTCTCACAAAGCCGTTTCAGTATTTCCGACTCGCGGTGGGAGAGTTCCTGTCTCACTCCGGCATGCAGCAATGTCTGCGCGACCGGATCGAACAGATAACTTCCTATCTCAAAACGGCTGGTTACCTTTGTCTCCGTGAAGCTGAACGCTTTTCCCATCAGCGCCTTGATACGTATGATCAGTTCCTGCATGCCGAAAGGTTTTTTCAGATAATCGTTTGCTCCGAGTTCGAATCCTTCTACCACATCGTTGATGGCCGAACGGGCGGTCAGAAACAGTACAGGTGTCTGCTTGTCCGTCTGCCGGATGCGGCGTACCATTTCGAATCCGTCCATTTTGGGCATCATCACATCGGCCACCAGCACGTCCGGCCGAAGTTCAAAGAAAAGATGCAATCCTTCTTCGCCGTCGGAGGCGGTATGGATGGTAAAACCGTTTTCTTCGAGCGTATCTTTGATAATCATGGCGAGTGTCAGTTCGTCTTCCACCAACAATACTGTAATGTCGTTTTTGCTCATGGTTCTGATGTTTTAGATAGTAATGGTAAATGTACTTCCTTTGCCGGATTCACTTTTGACGGTGATGGTGCCTCCATGTTTTTCGACCATGCTTTTGACATAGAAAAGTCCTAAGCCGTATCCTTTCACGTTATGAAGATTTCCGGTCGGAACGCGATAGAATTTGTCGAATATATGTTTCTGTTTATCCAGAGGGATACCTATTCCATGATCAGAGACGGTGATAGTCACCGTTTCTCCCGTTTGGCGGCACTGAATCGTAATCTCTGCTTCTTGTTTCGAATATTTCACGGCATTGTCTATCAGGTTACTGATGATATTGCTGAAATGAGTGCGGTCGGCTACTATCGTCAGTGCTTCCGGTTCTGTTTCCAGTGTTATGTGTACGGGGATATCCGCTTTTAGCTGGTGCTGCTCTATTAAAGAAGTAATCAGTTCTTTCAGACAAATCTCTTCGGGGTGCAGTCTGAACGTCTTGCGGCTTTCCATGCTCATGGAAAGAATCTGTTCGACGAGTCCGCTCAAACGCTGTAGCTGCTCTTGGCTGATGCGCAGATATTGGTCACGTTTGCTCTTCTCTTCCGCCTGGTTGAAATTCAGCAGCGCATCGTTGGCGGCATACGCCACGGCAATCGGAGTCTTTAACTCATGCGTGATGTTGTTCGTAAAGTTGCTCTTCATTTCTTCCAGCGTCTTTTGTTTCAGCAGTGTGCGGATGAGGAACCAGAAGGAAAATCCGAGGATGAGGAAGATGACAAATGAAGTGACCAGGATGCCGGTCATTTGTTTCCATACCAGGGAGGTGATGGGTTCCATTATCAGTTGGTAGCGTTGGCTGTGATGCCTGTTGAATTCGTAGTCGTAGCGGATGGCTTTCGGGCTGGGGATATAGGTGCTGTCTCCTGCGATGCCCAGTGTATCTACGAATGTCTGGGATGAATCCTGAGTGGCTCCGCTGTATATATATAAGGTATGGTGAGGCACATCTATGTTGTGTGCTTTCAGTACATCGGTGAGTAGACTGTCATATTTTTGCAGGTTGATGTCGATGTAGGTGTCCACGCCGGAGTGCATACCCTGCTGGACGCTGAGTATGAGTTCTTTCATCGAGTCCTGTTTCTTTAATAATACATCGAGTCCGCTTTCGCTGGAGGCAACGGCGCTGGCATCCGGATCGTTGTCATTGACGGCTAGGGTATCTACTGCTGTTTCCGTGCGTGTATGCAGGGTGTCTTTGTAGGTACTGTCCGTATAAGAGACAGTCTGGCTTGTCACCAGCGACTTGCCGTCCGCACCATATCCGGCGGAAACGGTGACCGAACCATGTTCCACATTATCCTTTTGCAGCTCGTTGACGCGAAGCACGATTTCATTAAAGTCGCTCGTACGCATGGCGTCTTTGATATTATTGTTCATTTCCTGCTTCATCGTGCGGTAAAGCCCTGTCAACCAATATGTCTGGTAAACAAAGATGCCTGTCAGTGAGCAGATGACAAGGATAATGATATGTTTCAACGGTAATTTCATACGGACAAAGATAGTATGAAACTATTATCTTTCTTCTCTTTGATAAGACTAAATAACACTAGATAAGCCGGCGATAACGTAAAGTTTCGTTTTTTCTCCCGTATTTTGCAGCATACTCAAAAATAAATACGATATGAAACGAACTTATTTACTGCTTTTGTTACTTTTCATGTATTGGATGTACGCTTCTGCACAGCAGGTACAGACAGCGCAGGAACCTGCCGACAGCGTAAAAAACGTAGCCTATATAGACAGCCTGTATCGGGAACTTCCCGAAGTCATGATCACCGGCGAACGTCCGGTAGTAAAAGCCGAACAGGGGAAACTGGTATACGACGTTCCGAGACTGGTCGGCAGTCTGCCGGTAGACAATGCCTATGATGCAGTAAAGAACCTGCCGGGAGTTGTCTCCATGAATGATGCCCTGACGTTGGGAGGGCAGCCGGTCACTGTGGTTATCAACGGAAAAGTGACCACCCTCTCTGTAGAGCAATTAAGCAACCTGCTGAAATCAATGCCCGTCAGCCGGATTGAAAAGGCGGAAGTGATGTATTCCGCTCCGGCACGTTATCAGGTGCGCGGACCGATGATCAATCTGATACTGACTTCGGGCATGGGAAAAGAACCTTCTCTTCAGGGAGAACTATATACCGCTTACAGCCAATTACACTACGAATCTCTGGCAGAACGTGCGAGCCTTCTATACTCCGGACGCAAATTTTCTGCTGATCTTCTCTACTCTTACTCTTACAGCCGCGAACGGAGGGAGACAGACAAGGAAGCGCTTCACACGCTCGCCGACGGTTCGGTGCATCCGATGAATATGTATGATATCACTACTTCCCGCCACAACAATCACCAGATACGCCTTGGGATGGACTATGCCTTTACCGACAAGCATTTGCTGAGCTTGGTTTATACCACTGCTTTCACCGATGTCAAACCTTACGCCACAGTCACCGGTGCGCAGAACTCGGTCACCGATTCGCACTCGGAAGGACAGCTCCATAATGCCAAACTCGACTATCAGACTCCTTTCGGACTGAAAGCCGGAGCGGAATTTACCTATTATCATGCTCCCGGCAGTCAGCTGCTTTACAGCACACTGGGAGAAGAAACACTGAACTTCCTGAGCAAAGATAACCAAAGGATCAACCAATGGCGTTTCTATGCCGGACAAGAACATACTTTGGGCGCAGACTGGGGATTGAATTATGGTGTTGCTTATACGACCGCATTGGACAATAGTTATCAAATGTATTTCGATCCCGAAACGGAAACTTTACTGCCGGACAACAACATGCAATCCCGTCGTCGCGAGCAGACGCTGAACTTTTATGCCGGACTCAGCAAGAGCTTCGGTGAGAAACTTTCGGCGGACGTCTCTCTGGCTGCCGAGCAATATCATACGGATATGTGGAACGAATGGAGCCTGTATCCGGTTGCCAACCTGACTTATTTGCCTGCTCCGGGACATATCCTGCAATTTTCATTGAGCAGCGACAAAGAATATCCGGAATACTGGAGTATGCAGAATTCCACTTCCTACATGGGCGCTTATTCCGAAATTCAGGGAAATCCCTTCCTCAAACCGGCAACCAACTACGAAGCTAACATTAGCTATATATTAAAAGGTAAATATGTGCTGACCGCCTATTACAGCCGCACGAAAAACAAGGAAATGCAGACGCTTTACCAGTCTCCGGAACGTCTGGTCGAGATCTATAAATGCTTTAACTTCGACTTCTCGGAACAGGCGGGCTTGGTAATGGTAGTTCCCTTTAAAGTGAAGAAATGGCTGGACTCCCGCATCACGGCAATCGGCTTCCGTTACCGTCAGAAAGACAGTGATTTCTGGGATATCCCGTTCGACCGCAAACTATATACGTTTGTATTGACCATGAACAATACCTTCACTCTTTCCACCAAACCTGATTTGAAGTTTACCCTAAGCGGATTTTATCAGAACAAGGCGATACAAGGCATTTTCGACCTTCCCCGTTCGGGAAATCTGGATGCGGCCCTGCGCTATACTTTCGCAAAGGGAAAAGCACAACTGACCTTGAAATGTGATGACATATTTAATACTTCCACCATTTCGACTAATGTCCGTTTCGGACAACAGAATGTGAAGAATCACTATATGAAGACTACCCGTGCCTTCGGTATTTCCTTCAACTACAAATTCGGAGGATACAAGGAGAAAAAGCGGGAAGAGGTGGATACTTCCCGCTTTAAATAATAAGTATTATCTATTTTTTGCATACTCATCCAGTACGCGCTTGATACTTTGTCCTATTTTTACGTAATCGGCTTCGTTCAGATTGGCGAGCGAAACACGGACACTCCATTTCGGTCCGGCAAATCCGCCGCCGTTCAGCAGGACGAGCGAAGTCTCGTTGGCAAGGCGGAAAACAACGTCGAGCGGATTGTAGGTCTTTTGCAGATAGTCTACAAATTCGTCACCGTAGAATTTCTTTGCCCATACCAGCATGTCGATTTCCGAATAATATCCGGCACGCAGCGGGTCTTCTATCAGCGTAAAGCCGGTGCTGTCCCAGAGTGCATGCAGTCGACGGTGGATGATTTCCTGCATCTTTGCCTTGTACCGGTCTTCCTTGTCGAGAAGGGAGAAAGCGGCGAACAGGCTCATCTGCATTTGCTGGGGCAGCGAGAGTCCTGCGGTATGGTTCAGTGCAATCTGCCGGCTGTCGGCCACCATGCGGTCAATAAACTTCATCTTCTCGGGATGTAAACTGAGGCTTGCATAACGCTTGTTTAAGATTGCTGTTTGCTCCTCCGACAGGCGGGCAATCATTTTGTCGTAGATGTTGTCTTCGTGTAGGGCTATCACTGCATTTCTCCATCCTGTGGCTCCGAAATACTTGGAGAAGGAGTAGACGCAGAGTGTATTATGCGGCAACTCCGCCATCAACGAACGGAAGTGAGGTATGAATGTTCCGTACACATCGTCCGTAATGATCATCAGATTCGGATTGTCATTCTTTACGATGTTGACAATACGTGCGGCAGTCTCCGGGCTCAGCGCGTAACTGGGCGGATTGCTCGGATTGGTGATGAACAACGCTTTTATCTGCGGATTTTTCAGTTTATCGATATCTTCATCTTTATATTGCCAGGTGTGCAGCCCGTCCGGTGTCATCTGATCGGCAGATATTTCGGTAACATCGAACTGATAGCGGCGTAATTCCGGAATCTCGATGTAAGGCGTGAAGACAGGAATCATTAGGGCGATGGAATCCCCTTGATTCAACAGGAAGTTTTCCTGCAATGAATCGAATACATAGCACATGGCAGCCGTTCCGCCTTCGGTAGCGAAGAGGTCGAATGTGCCTTTAGGGGGACGGCGGTCGCACATTTCCTGTGCCAGATAATCCTGTATGATCAGTTCGGTGAAGTGCAGGATACGGTCGGGGACAGGATACTGGTCGCCGATGACCGATTCCGCCCATTCATGAACCAGTCTATCCGGATCGGCTGCGTGCTCCATCAGCATATAATTATAGGTTTCTTTCAGTAACCTGGCTCCGGCTTCTTTCTCGTTCTCTTTGAGGAAAGCCTCGAAGCGGGCGGCTATTCCTTCCTGTTGTGGGATGCCTGCTATTCCTTCTTCCAGGGATTGGACACGGCGACATTCGCAAAGTCCGAATTTTCCTAACAGGAAGAATGCTTCACGCGGTTCGGTCGCAATCCAGTTTGGGTTGCCTCGTCCTGCGTTCAGCATGGTATGGGCCATTTTCTTGATACTCTCGTCAGCCATTTCGATGAGCTTGTTTTTAAGTTCGAAAGGGCTGATCGTTTCCATCTTTTTGGCAAAGTTCTTGGTGATAGCTGTGCCAGTTGTTTTCTTTTCCATAATGGTTTTTATTATTTTGATACTTAATTTTGATTTCCTATACATTCACTATACTGACATTTACATGAGCAATACGATGGCTACTCCCCAGATAATCAGTAGTGTATTACCGACTGCATACGTCACGGTGTATCCTAACGCGGGAGTGTCGCTTCCCAGTGCGTCTTGAATAGCTCCCAGTGCGGCAGTTGTGGTGCGTGCCCCGGCTGTACATCCCAGTGTGAGGGCAGGGTGGAACTTGAACAGATATCTTCCCATCAGCAGTCCGCTGAGAAGGGGGATGGCGGTTGCCAGCGCACCGACGATAAACAGGCTGAATCCTACTTCCTTGAAACCGGTCACGAAGCTGGGACCTGCGGCGATGCCGACAACGGCGATAAACATATTCAGTCCTACATTATTCAATACCCATAACGAAGGTTCGGGAATACCGCCAAAGGTAGGATGTTTGCTACGTAGCCAGCCGAATACGAGTCCTGCGATCAAGGCACCTCCACTGGTGGACAGGCTGATCGGGATACCTCCCAGGTGAATGGCAAGTGCACCGACCAGACCACCGAGCAGGATACCCAGTCCCACGAAGATCATATCTGTCTGGTTGGTGGGGCGATCGATATAGCCCATCTGTTTGGCGGCAGTTTCTACTTCGAGTTTTGTTCCGGTCAGTTCGAGGATATCGCCGGAGTCGATCACTGTCTGAGCGAGTACCGGCACATTGATGCCTGCCCGCTTGATGCTGCGGATGCTGACACCGTGCATGAATTTCAGCGCACGGATCGTGGAGACCTTTTCGCCTGCGAATGTGCGGTGGGTGACCATTACCGGAAGCGTCTCTGCCGGGAAGTCGAGCAGTTGGGCGTCGATCACTTCCGGACCGATCCAGTCTTCTTCGCCGATTGCATATTCACGGCGGCCGCTTAATACGACTTCATCGCCCGGTTGTAGAAGCATATCCGGGGTGACTTCTTCTATGACGCCCTTTTGCCGTACGCGTTCTACAAACAGCCGTTTATCGTTTTCCACCAGATAGTTCTCCAGTTCGCTGACCGTTTTTCCTTTGCCGAACCATTCGTTGTCTATTTTATAAGCACGGAATACGACGGGGCGGAGGGCGGTGTAAAATCCGGGTTCATCTGCTTCGGAAGTTCCCATTTTGGCTTCCAGCTCTTTGCAGTCCGCTTTCACCTTCTCCAGTCCGCCCAGCATTTTGGGACCGAGTGAAGCCAGAATCCACGCGGAACCTGCCGTACCGAAAATATAAGTCACAGCGTATGCTACGGGGATAGCATTGATAAATGTCGCTTTTTGCGCATCGCTGATGCTTAATTGATTGATCGTGTCGCTTGCCACACCGATTACTGCGGAAATGGTCTGTGAGCCTGCCAGCAATCCGGCAGCTTCGCCTACATGGTAGCCCATGATTTTGGCAAGTATCCATGGGGCGATGAGGCTGACAATGCACATCAGGACGGCAAATCCTACTTGCGGCAATCCGTCTTTCTTCAATCCGCGAAAGAATTGCGGACCTACCTTATAGCCCACAGCGAATAAAAACAGGAGGAAAAAGACAGCTTTCATCGGGCCGTCTACACTAATGTTTAATTGCCCCACCAGTACTCCGACCAGTAGCACGCTGGTTACTGTTCCCAACGAAAATTTTCCTATTTTGAATCTGCCCAGCCAGAAGCCGGCGAATAAAGTGAGGAAAATGGCAAGTTCGGGATGATCCCTTAATTGATTAATAATCCATTCCATATATGATGTTCTTGTTTAGGTTATGTTCTTAACAACCGTTCTTCTACAAAAAGAGTTTAGGGGAGTATGTGCGTTATCGTCATAGTTTATAAAAATATAAATTAATTGTGCGGAAGTTCCGGGCAAACGAGAGAGCGTCTTAAATTTCTCAGTTTCGCTTTTTTGTTATACTTTTGTCACTTCAAATAAAACTAATCATATTCTGTATGAAATCAGACATAGAAATAGCTCGCAGTGTCGAGTTGAAAAAGATCAAGCAAGTTGCCGAAAGCATCGGAATCCCTCGTGAAGAAGTCGAAAATTATGGTCGCTACATCGCGAAGATTCCCGAACAACTGATCGACGAGGAGAAAGTGAAGAAAAGTAACCTTGTCCTGGTAACTGCCATCACAGCGACAAAGGCGGGTATCGGCAAAACTACAGTATCTATCGGTCTCGCCCTGGGACTGAACAAAATCGGAAAGAAGGCGATTGTCGCTTTGCGCGAGCCGTCTCTCGGTCCTTGCTTCGGCATGAAGGGAGGAGCAGCGGGTGGGGGATACGCACAGGTGCTTCCGATGGAGAAGATCAACCTGCATTTTACGGGAGACTTCCATGCGATTACTTCCGCGCATAACATGATTTCTGCTTTGCTCGATAATTATCTTTATCAGAATCAGGCGAAAGGTTTCGGATTGAAAGAAATTCTCTGGCGTCGGGTGCTCGACGTGAACGACCGTTCGTTGCGCAGCATCGTAGTCGGACTCGGACCCAAGTCGAACGGTATCACGCAGGAGTCTGGCTTCGATATTACTCCGGCTTCGGAAATTATGGCCATTCTCTGCCTTTCCAAAGATGTGGAAGACTTGCGCCGTCGCATTGAAAATATTCTGCTTGGTTTTACATATGATGACCAGCCCTTTACGGTGAAAGATCTCGGAGTGGCGGGAGCTATCACGGTATTGCTGAAAGACGCCATCCATCCGAATCTGGTGCAGACGACCGAAGGTACCGCCGCTTTCGTACACGGCGGACCGTTTGCCAATATCGCTCATGGCTGTAACTCTATTCTTGCCACCAAACTGGCAATGTCATTCGGTGACTATGTGATCACGGAAGCCGGATTCGGCGCAGACCTCGGTGCTGAAAAGTTCTATAACATCAAATGCCGCAAAAGCGGACTCCAGCCCAAACTGACCGTGATTGTCGCTACGGCACAAGGACTGAAGATGCACGGTGGTGTCAGTCTCGACCGCATCAAGGAACCGAACATGGAAGGACTGAAAGAAGGATTGCGCAATCTGGATAAACATATTCGTAATCTTCGCTCTTTCGGACAGACGGTAGTAGTTGCTTTCAATAAGTTTGCCACCGACACGGACGAGGAAATGGAAATGCTGCGCGAGCACTGCGAACAGTTGGGTGTAGGTTACGCCATCAATAATGCGTTCAGCGAAGGTGGTGAAGGAGCGGTAGATATGGCCCGCCTCGTAGTCGATACGATAGAAAATAATCCGTCCGAACCTTTGCGTTATACGTATAAAGAAGAAGACAGTGTACAGCAGAAAATAGAGAAAGTGGCTACCAACCTTTATGGAGCCAGCGTCATTACGTATAGCAGCATCGCCCGCAACCGCATCAAGCTGATTGAGAAAATGGGAATCACTCATTATCCGGTTTGCATTGCCAAGACGCAATACTCCTTCTCTGCCGATCCGAAAATTTATGGTGCCGTGAATAATTTCGAGTTCCATATCAAGGATATAGTGATTAATAACGGCGCCGAAATGATTGTAGCGATTGCAGGAGAAATTCTTCGTATGCCGGGACTGCCCAAAGAACCGCAAGCGCTGCATATCGACATTGTAGATGGTGAAATAGAAGGACTGAGCTGATTTTTACTATTTCATTTAGTATATTTCTGTACTGTCAATCATCCAATATAAATCCCCGTCTTTCCACTTCTGATAGTTTGGGAAGACGGGGATGATTGTATATAGAGTCCAGTGTACCGGTATGTTGACCTTGTCTGATACACTGTACGATTGAAGTCGCTGCTTTCCGGAAAAGTATAGTGCGTATTTCAATTTCTCTTTTTGTAGTAAGAAAACATATTTTTGGGCAGATAGTTTGTCTGACTCTGTTAATAAATAAAAAAGAAAAGCCTGTTTTCTTCACAGAAAGCAGGCTTATAAAATTCAAAAGAAATTCTTTATGAAATGTTGAACACAAATGCTGCTAATTCACATTACCGGCATTTGGTTACTCAAAGAAAGAAATCTTAATCAGCAAAAAGAGGATATTTCTTCATTGTCTCATTGACACGTGCACGTACTTGTGCGATCACCTCTTCATTTTCCACGTTAGACAGAACTGTTTCGATCATTTCGGCAATTTCGATCATCAGGTCTTCTTTCGCACCACGGGTTGTGATGGCAGGAGTACCCAGACGGATACCGGAAGTTTGGAAAGCAGAACGGCTGTCAAATGGAACCATGTTCTTATTCACGGTAATGTCAGCAGAAACTAATGCTTTTTCTGCTACCTTACCTGTCAGATCAGGGTATTTGCTACGCAGGTCAACCAGCATGGAGTGATTGTCCGTACCACCGGAAACGATTGTAAAACCACGGTCTATCAAAGCCTGTGCCAGTACGGCAGCATTCTTCTGAACCTGTTTTGCATATTCCTTGTATTCCGGTTGCAGGATTTCGCCGAAAGCTACGGCTTTGGCAGCGATTACGTGTTCCAACGGTCCGCCCTGTACACCTGGGAATACAGCTGAATCCAGTAATTGAGACATCATTTTGATCTCACCCTTCGGAGTTTTCTTTCCCCAAGGATTAGGGAAATCTTTTCCCATCATGATGACCCCACCACGAGGTCCGCGAAGTGTTTTATGTGTAGTCGAAGTGACGATGTGTGCATATTTAACCGGGTTCTCCAACAGTCCGGCAGCGATCAGACCCGCAGGGTGAGCCATGTCGATCATCAGGATAGCGCCTACTTTGTCTGCGATTTCACGCATACGTTTGTAGTCCCATTCGCGGGAATAAGCAGAGCCGCCGCCGATAATCATTTTCGGCTTTTCGCGCAACGCAACTTCTTCCATCTGGTCGTAGTCTACACGGCCGGTTTCCTGATTCAGATTGTATTCGCAAGGAGTGTAAATGATACCGGAAGTGTTTACTAATGAACCGTGAGAAAGGTGTCCGCCGTGTGCGAGGTTTAATCCCATAAATTTGTCGCCCGGATTCAAAACAGCCAGAAATACGGCTGCATTGGCTTGTGCTCCTGAATGCGGTTGTACGTTTGCCCATTCGGCACCGAAGATTTCTTTCAGGCGGTCGATAGCGATTTGTTCGCTCTGGTCAACTACTTCGCAACCTCCGTAGTAACGTTTGCCCGGATAACCTTCTGCGTACTTGTTAGTCAGGCAAGAACCCATTGCCTGCATTACCTGGTCACTTACAAAGTTTTCAGATGCAATCAGCTCGATACCTTTCAGCTGACGTTGGTGCTCTTTTTCGATGATATCGAAAATTAAGTCGTCTCTTTTCATTCTTTTTATAGTATGATTAAATTTCTAATTCGAGATACCTATTTTAAGCGCACAAAGTTAGTGAAAATAAATAAAGAACGAAGGAACTATAAGAAAAATGTTAGTAAATGGAGGAAATTAATAGATAATGGATAATTTATCGTACGGAATGAATAGGAGGTGTCTGTTTTTGCCGGTTGCCGACTATCAAAAGTTAATCAGCCGGCTGTCGGATGTCCCTTAAAGAATGAATCCGAACGAGAAACTTAATGCGCTGTCGCGGCGGCGGAAAATGATAGGGCTGACTCCCGTGCTGCCGTCTGAATTGATATTGTCATATACGATGGATTTGGAGATATTTCCTATCCCCTGTTCGTAGCGGAAGTCGAAAAAGATGCGGGAGATATTGACGCCGACGCCGATCACGACGCTGACATTGAGCGGATACAGCTTTTCATGAATCCCTTTCTGGTCGAAGTTCGTGAAAGTGATTTCGTTCTGCTTTCCCCATAGATACCGGAGTTTGGGACCGGCAAAGATAGACATTCCGTACGGTCCTTTTTTCACTACATTATATCCGTAGAGAACAGGGAAGTCGATACTGTGAAGTACGGACTGTACCGAAGCATAATCAGGCTCGATGGCAGGATGCTGCGAACCGAGTTTGTCAAAGGTGATCTCGCCTTTGCTGACATTATAGGATGCTTCCGGCTGAATGAAATGCTTCTTTATATTAAAGCGCATGAAGATCGCGCCGAAATAGCCAATCTTATAATTATTTTGTACTTCGTCGATCGTTACGTCTTTGATTTTCAATTCGGATACCATAAACATGGAAGAATTAAATCCGGCTTTGATACCGAAGTTAATTTTCTTCGTGTTGGGACGTTCCACTTTATCTGCGTTACGATCTTGGGCGAAAGCTGTGCAAGCCATCGCCATCCAACCGAAAAGAATTATGTTGCGCAGTATATTCATGGCAGTACTTTTTTCTTTATTTCTTCTTTTCTACACTCCAGCCGAATTTCCCTATTTTTTCTCCCAGGTCGTAATATCCTCCGTGCACATATACCAGTGGGTTCGCTTCCGCCAGTTCGAACTTGCCGGTTTCGGGATTCAGGTTCCGGTCGTCTGCACGGACGTTTACCACATCGGCGATAAACATATCATGCGAACCGAGCGAAACAATTTCCTTCACGCGACATTCGATGCAGAGGGGAGACTCTTCGATCAGCGGTGCGCTGACCACGGTGCAGCGTCCCGGAGTGAGTTTCATCTCTTCGAATTTACGATAATTCCGTCCCGAACGTACTCCGCACCAGTCGGTGGGGAACGCCATATCTTTAGTTGTCAGATTGATGACGAACTCCATATTCTTCTTGATGATGTCGTAGGAGTGTCGTTCCGGTCGTACGGATATATAGCACATGGGCGGGTTTGTACAAATCGTACCCGTCCATGCTACTGTTATAATATTATATTCACTTTCATCTTTTCCGCAACTCACCAATACGGCAGGCAGCGGATAGATCATCGTTCCCGGTTTCCAGTCTTGTTTCAATTTAATAAAAAATTAAGAATGAGGAATGGAGAAACTAGAGGATGGTGATTTCCTCGCGTTTCTGTTCTTTCTCGCAATAATGGCACTTCACGATGCAATTATCCTTGTCAATCACATGAAATAACGTAGGCATAGGTTCATTGTTCGTGATACATTTCGGATTGGCGCATTTTACGATGCCGTGCAGTTCGTCCGGCATTCTGACTTCTTTCTTTTCAACGACTTCATAGTCGCGGATAATGTTCAGTTTTACGTAAGGTGCTACTACCGATATGCGGTTGATTTCTTCGTCGCAGAAAAACTTGTCGGCGATTTTGATAATGCCTTTTTTCCCTAGCTTTTTGCTGTCGAGGTTGAAGCCGATGGTGATGTTACACTTCATTTGCTCCACGCCCAGAAGTTGTACGACAGTAAAGAGTTTTTCTGATGGGATATGGTCAATCACTGTCCCGTTTTTCAGGGCAGCTACTTGCAATGCTTGTTTATTTTCGCTCATAATAAAATATCGTTTTTAACGTCCTCTAATGTGATACCTAACACGTCGCAAAGGATGGCTTCACGGGCATACAGACCGTTTTGCGCCTGTTGGAAATAATATGCTTTCGGGTTGTTGTCCACGTCGTAAGCAATCTCGTTGACACGGGGCAGCGGGTGCAGGATGCGGAGATTCGGACGGGTGTTTTCCAGCATCTTGTTGCGCAGGATATATACATTTTTCACTCGTTCGTATTCCATCAGGTCGGTGAAGCGTTCACGTTGCACACGGGTCATATACAGGATGTCGGCATCAGCGATAATTTCTTCGGTAAATTCGGTATGTTCAATGTATTTGATCTGATGCTCTTTGCAGTATAGCTTATATTCTTCCGGCATTTTCAGTTCATCGGGGGCGATGAAGTGGAATGTAGGATTGAAGTGGCGCATAGCCATCAGTAGTGAGTGGACGGTGCGGCCGTATTTCAAGTCTCCCACCAGAAAGATGTTCAGATTTTCCAGTGTTCCTTGAGTTTTGTAGATGGAGTAGAGGTCGAGCATCGTTTGTGACGGGTGCTGGTTGGCTCCGTCTCCTGCATTGACGATGGGCACAGGGGCTACTTCGCTGGCATATCGGGCAGCTCCTTCGAGATAGTGTCGCATGACGATGATATCCGCATAGCTGCTAACCATCATGATCGTGTCTTTGAGTGTTTCTCCTTTTGAGGAGCTGGTTGCTTTCGGATCAGTAAATCCGATGACGCGTGCGCCGAGGCGATTGGCTGCTGTTTCGAAACTCAGACGGGTACGGGTGGAAGGTTCAAAGAACAGGGTTGCTACTACCTTACCTTGCAATAACCGGCGGTTGGGGTTCATTTCAAACTGCTTCGCCATTTCGAGCATGTAGAGGATTTTTTCTTTAGAATGTTCGGCAATGGTTACTAAACTTCTGTTTTCCATTTTGTTATCTTTTATGTGGATAGAACTTGTTTTACCGGAGTGTAAAGGTACGAAGAAAATGTAAAATACAAACTTTTTTTCTCTTTTTATTCGTTTTTCGGTTGGTTTTAAAATATCAAATAAATCAAAAACTCGTTTGCTGTATGCTATATTTTATCTACCTTTGCGGCTTAATTATAAGCATCTTTTTTAAGCTAGAAGAAACATGATTCGAAAAATAATAAACGTTCTTTGGGTATTGTTGGCAGTTGCTTTAATAGCTATCGTAGTAGTTTTTGTGTCTATCTCTAAAGGCTGGATTGGCTATATGCCTCCTGTGGAAGAACTGGAAAACCCCAATTATAAATTTGCTACCGAGGTTTTCTCGGAAGACGGGAAGGTGCTGGGTACTTTCTCGATGGAAAAAAACAATCGTGTGTACAGCAGTTATGCCGATCTTTCCCCCAATATCATTCATGCGCTGATTGCGACGGAGGATGTTCGTTTTGCCGAACATTCCGGTATTGATGCGAAGGCACTTTTCCGTGCTATCGTCAAGCGTGGATTATTGTTGCAGAAAAGCGCAGGTGGAGGTAGTACGATCTCACAACAGCTGGCAAAACAGTTGTTTACGGAAAAGGTGGCAAGCAATACTATGCAGCGTCTGTTGCAGAAACCGATCGAATGGGTGATTGCCGTAAAACTGGAACGTTACTATACGAAAGAAGAGATTCTGACAATGTATCTTAATAAGTTCGACTTCCTGAATAATGCTGTAGGTATAAAGACAGCCGCATCTACTTATTTCGGCTGTGAACCCAAAGATTTGAAAATAGAGCAGGCAGCGATGCTGGTGGGAATGTGTCAGAATCCGTCCCGTTATAATCCGGTATCCCGAAATCCGAAAATCCGTGAGAATGCGCTGGGACGTCGTAATGTCGTACTGCGTCAGATGGAAAAAGCTGGCTACATCTCGGATGCGGAGTGTGATTCTCTGCAGGCACTTCCGCTGAAACTGGCATATACCCGTGTAGACCACAAAGAAGGTCTGGCAACCTATTTCCGCGAATATCTTCGTGGTGTGATGACCGCCAAGAAACCGGTTAAGAGCGAGTACCGCGGCTGGCAGATGCAGAAGTATTATGAAGATTCACTTTCATGGGAAACAAATCCGTTGTATGGCTGGTGCGCCAAAAATAAAAAGAAAGACGGCTCGAATTATAATATCTACACGGATGGTCTGAAGATTTATACCACCATCAATTCGCATATGCAACAATACGCCGAGGAAGCTGTAAAAGAGCATCTGACTGAATTGCAACCTGTATTTTTCAAAGAAAAGCAAGGAAGTAAGAATGCGCCTTACGCAAGATCAATACCGGCAGCACGCGTGGAAGAACTGTTGACTAGAGCTATGAAACAGACTGAACGTTATCGTATCATGAAAGCTGGGGGAGCTTCGGAGCAGGAGATTCGCAAGGCATTTGATACCCCTGAAGAAATGACAGTCTTTTCTTGGACAGGTGCAAAGGATACGATTATGACTCCAATGGATTCTATTCGTTACTATAAACATTTCTTACGTACGGGATTCATGTCTATGGATCCGATGAACGGACATGTGAAAGCTTATGTGGGAGGACCGGATTACGTTAATTTCCAATATGATATGGCGATGATAGGACGTCGTCAGGTAGGATCCACTATCAAACCGTATCTATACACATTAGCAATGGAAGACGGGTTCTCACCTTGTGATCAGGTGCGTCATGTCGAACAGACACTGATTACTGAAACCGGCGAACCGTGGAGCCCGCGTAATGCCAATAATAAGCGTTATGGTGAAATGGTAACGTTAAAATGGGGGTTAGCTAATTCGGACAACTGGATATCAGCTTATTTGATTAATAAAGTGACTCCACAGGCTTTGGTGCGATTGATTCACAGTTTTGGTATACGTAATAAAGAAATTCCGGCAGTATATTCTTTAAGTCTCGGTTCCTGTGAAATATCTGTAGGTGAGATGGTGAGTGCATATACGGCATTTGTAAATAAGGGAGTTCGGGTCGCACCATTGTTTGTCACTCGTATTGAGGATAGTGAAGGTAATGTGATTTCAACTTTCAATCCGCAAATGAATGAAGTGATCAGTATATCGAGTGCTTATAAGATGTTGGTGATGCTTCGTGCTGTTATTAATGAAGGAACAGGCGGTCGTGTACGACGCTATGGAATTACAGCGGATATGGGAGGAAAAACAGGTACGACAAATGACAATTCCGATGCCTGGTTTATGGGTTTCACTCCTTCGTTGGTATCTGGCTGTTGGGTTGGAGGCGATGAACGTGACATTCACTTTGGTTCGATGACATACGGACAAGGAGCTGCTGCCGCACTGCCTATTTGGACAAAATATATGAAGAAAGTCTACGATGACCCGACTTTGGGATACAGCCAGACGGAAACGTTTAAATTGCCCGAAGGTTTTGACCCTTGTGCCGGTTCGGAAACACCGGACGGAGAAGTCTTCGAAGAAACGGGACTGGACGATTTGTTTAATTAAACCTCTCATCGTGCATAAATGTATCATTTGTATCGGAAGTAACTACAACCGGAAAGAGAATCTTCTTCTGGCTCGCAGGAGACTGGTGGACTTGTTTCCTACCATCCGCTTTACGTCCGAACAGGAGACACGCCCTTTGTTTTTCAGAAGTCCGGCATTGTTCTCCAATCAGGTGGCGATGTTCTTCTCGGAAGCGGAGGAGGAAAGAGTGCGCAAAGAACTGAAAGCTATCGAGCAGTCCGCCGGGCGTCGTCCGGAGGATAAGAAGGAAGAAAAAGTCAGTCTGGATATTGATTTGCTCTCTTTCGATGACCGGGTGTTGAAGCCGGAAGACCTGAAAAGAGAGTATGTTGTGAAAGGATTAGAAGAATTAAAATACAATCAGATATGAAATTTCTGGGAATAATACCTGCCCGCTACGCATCCACCCGTTTCCCTGCGAAACCATTGGCTATGCTGGGGGGAAAGACGGTGATACAGCGTGTATACGAACAAGTAGCGGGCATCTTGGATGATGCTTATGTGGCTACCGATGACGAACGTATTGAAGCTGCCGTAAAAGCATTCGGAGGAAAAGTAGTTATGACTTCCGTCGATCATAAAAGTGGTACGGATCGTTGCTATGAGGCGTGCACAAAGATCGGGGGCGATTTTGATGTAGTAGTCAATATACAGGGGGACGAACCTTTCATCCAGCCTTCCCAGCTGAATGCTGTAAAGGCTTGTTTCGAAGACCCTACCACGCAGATTGCTACGTTGGTGAAGCCTTTCACAGCCGATGAACCGTTTGCTGTACTGGAGAATGTCAACTCCCCGAAAGTGGTGGTCAACAAGAACTGGAACGCACTTTATTTCAGCCGTTCCATCATACCTTTTCAGCGCAATGCCGACAAGGAAGACTGGCTGAAGGGACATACCTACTACAAACATATCGGTCTGTACGCTTATCGCACGGAAGTATTGAAGGAGATCACCGCTCTTCCGCAATCCTCTCTGGAGTTGGTAGAATCGCTCGAACAGTTGCGCTGGCTGGAGAATGGATATAAAATAAAGGTAGGCATCAGTGATGTGGAAACGATCGGTATCGACACGCCGCAGGATCTGAAACATGCAGAAGAATTTTTGAAGAACAGAAGCTGATTTATGGATCGTACGATACAACCTGAAATACAGGCCCTGAAAAATTTCCATATCCTTCCTCCCGTCCGGACTATTTTGCCGAACGGTGTCCCGTTGACGGTTGTCAATGCCGGTGAACAGGAGGTAGTCCGTATGGATATTCTTTTTGCCGGAGGTCGTTGGCAGCAGTCGCAAAAGTTGCAGGCGCTGTTTACAAACCGGATGCTACGCGAAGGCACGCAGAAGTATACGGCGGCAACCATTGCAGAGAAACTGGATTATTATGGTTCATGGCTCGAACTGTCGAGTTCGTCGGAGTATGCTTATATCACTGTCTACTCGCTGAACAAGTATCTGGCAAAAACGCTGGAAGTCGTGGAATCCATGATTAAGGAACCTTTGTTTCCGGAGAAAGAACTGCATACCATCCTGGATACGAATATCCAGCAATATCTGGTCAATACTTCCAAAGTAGACTTCCTTGCACACCGTGGTCTGTTGCAGGCACTTTACGGGGCGCAGCATCCATGCGGACAAATCGTAGTGGAGGAAGATTATCATGCCATTACGCCGGAAGTCCTTCGTGAATTCTACGGACGGCATTATCATTCGGGCAATTGCTCCATTTTCCTGTCGGGTAAGGTGACGGAAGATATCATCCGCCGGGTGACCGATGCTTTCGGGACTCCTTTCGGACAATATCAGCTGAAAGCATCAAAACCGGTATTTTCATTTGTTGCCGTTCCCGAAAAACGAATATTCATAGAGCGTGAAGACGCTTTGCAGAGTGCGGTAAAGATGGGATGTACTACCATTACCCGCCAGAATCCCGACTATCTGAAATTACGCGTACTGATGACGCTGTTCGGAGGATACTTTGGCAGCCGTCTGATGTCTAATATCCGTGAAGAGAAAGGATATACTTATGGAATTTCTGCCGGAATTATGTTCTATCCGGATAGCGGTTTGCTGGGAATCTCAACCGAAACGGATAATGAGTACGTGGAACCGCTGATACAGGAAGTATATCATGAAATAGACAAATTGCACCGGGAGCCTGTTCCTATGGAGGAACTGACGATGGTGCGCAACTATATGCTGGGCGAAATGTGCCGGAGCTACGAATCGCCTTTCTCGCTGGCGGATGCGTGGATTTTTATTGCTACTTCGGGGCTGGATGACCAGTATTTCTCCCGTTCTTTGCAGGCTGTAAATGAGGTGACACCTCAGGAAATACAGGAATTGGCACAGCGCTATTTGTGCAAAGAGACATTAAAAGAGGTCATTGCTGGTAAAAAGTTGTCATAATTTGCTTTCCGGTATGGCACTTTTTGGGAGAGAAGTTGTATCTTTGTCCAAACTGTAATTTTAATGAGTAACGAGTAAAACTAATGAGGAAATATCTATATACTACACTTTTTTTAACTCTTCTTGCACAGGGAGGAGTGATGGCACAAGATAACAATACCAGCAAAGGTGGGTTCTTCGGAAAGTTGAAAGACACATTCTCTACAGAAATAAAAATCGGAAATTATACTTTCAAAGATGGTAGCGTCTATACAGGAGAAATGAAAGGACGCAAACCGAACGGAAAAGGGAAAACGGTCTTTAAAAATGGGGATGTCTACGAAGGGGAATATATCAAAGGAAAACGTGAAGGCTACGGAATCTATTCTTTTCCGGATGGAGAGAAGTACGAAGGTCAGTGGTTCCAGGATCAGCAACACGGAAAAGGAATCTATTATTTTATGAATAATAACCGTTATGACGGTATGTGGTTCCAGGATTATCAGCATGGTGCCGGAACGATGTATTATCATAATGGCGACTTATACGTGGGTAACTGGGCGAACGACAAGCGTGAAGGCGAAGGTACTTATACGTGGGCGAACGGTGCTAAATACAGCGGTCACTGGAAGAATGACAAGAAGAACGGCAAAGGCACCATGAACTGGGATGACGGCTGCAAGTACGACGGTGACTGGAAAGATGATGTACGTCACGGAAAAGGCGTATTCGAATATACTAACGGAGATAAGTACGATGGTGACTGGGCAGATGATATCCAGCACGGAAAAGGTACTTATTTTTTCCATACGGGAGATCGCTACGAAGGTTCTTACCTTTTGGGAGAACGTACCGGAGAAGGCGTTTACTATCATGCCAATGGAGATAAATATGTAGGAAACTTCAAAGACGGTATGCAGGACGGAAAAGGTACATTCACGTGGGCAAACGGTGCTGTGTATGAAGGTGACTGGAAAAACAATAAACGCGAAGGCAAAGGTATCTATAAATGGAGTAACGGGGATGTTTACGAAGGAGACTGGAAGAACAATCGTCCTCACGGTCAGGGCTCTCTGAAAACCGTTGCCGGTATGCAATATAAAGGTGGTTTTGTAGACGGACTGGAAGAAGGACAAGGCGTTCAAATCGACAAAGACGGTAACCGCTTCGAAGGCTTCTTCAAACAAGGAAAGAAAGATGGTCCTTTTGTAGAAACGGATAAAGACGGAAAGGTGATCAAAAAAGGAACCTATAAAATGGGAAGACTTCTTTAATGGATAATTCTTAAATGGAAAATGGATAATGGGCTGCGCGAAAAGTGTAGTCCATTTTTTTATGGGATGAGGAGAGAAATTGTGGTAATAATGATAATCAGCGGAGGGCAGGTATATAATGAAAATAAATCATTTAATGGATAATGAAAATGGATAATGAAAATGTCCGCATGGCCATTATCCATTATCCATTATCCATTATCCATTAAATAATGTACTGTGAACTGATGGACTCGTTATTCATTACCCGCTTGATTGTTTCGGCAAACATATCAGCGATGCTCAGTTGTTTCACTTTCGCACATTTCTTAGCGTAAGGGATACTGTCTGTAAATACCATTTCAGTCAGTCCGGATTCCTGTACACGGAAGGAAGCAGGGTCAGACATTACACAGTGGCTGGCAATAGCGCGTACAGATTTGGCTCCGGCCTCTATCATGATATTGGCAGCTTTGGTGATGGTACCTGCTGTATCTACGATATCATCGATCAGTACTACGTTTTTGTTTTTCACGTCACCGATGATTTGCATAGAAGCTACTTCATTGGCTTTTTCACGTGACTTGTTGCAGAGTACCAAAGGTACACCAAGGTATTTGGAGAAAGTGCTGGCGCGTTTTGAACCACCTACGTCCGGTGTAGCAATCACCAGGTCTTCCAGTTTCAATGACTGGATATAGGGGAGGAATACGGCTGATGCATACAGGTGATCTACGGGGATATTGAAGAATCCCTGAATCTGGTCTGCGTGCAGATCCATGGTAATCAGTCGGTCGATACCTGCTACTGAAAGCAGATCGGCTACCAATTTAGCTCCGATAGATACGCGGGGTTTGTCTTTTCTGTCCTGACGTGCCCATCCGAAATAGGGGACAACAGCTACGACGCTCTTTGCAGATGCACGTTTGGCGGCATCGATCATCAGGAGAAGTTCCATTAAGTTGTCTGAGTTAGGGAAAGTAGACTGCACAAGGAATACATGTGCGCCACGAATTGATTCTTCGTAAGAAACAGCAAACTCACCATCTGCAAAGTGGGTGATATTCATGTTTCCCAGAGGACAATTGAGACTTGCGCAGATTTTCTCTGCAAGATATCTCGAGTTAGTTCCCGAGAATACCATAAAGGGTGCTTTTTCGCTCATTTTGTAATAGATGTTACCTATTTGTTAATTTGCCTGCAAAGGTAGGAATTTCTCTTATTATTTAGAAAGACTTATTGTAGAAAAAATAATTTTCTCTCCAACTTATCGGAAATATTTGTAGATTTGCAAGTAAGAACGAAGAACTGAGAATGAAGAATGAAGAATTATGGACGAAAAACAGAAAATGAAGAACGAAGAATGAAAGATAGTTATCGCCTGTCTTTTTATTCTCTATTTTCTATTTTCCATTCTCCATTATATATAATAGGAGTATTGTTGCTTTCCTCCCTTTTTTCGTGTACCGACATGGTGCCCACAAAAGAAGTGAGGCTTATCGACTCGCTAAATGGAAAAGCGTATGCTTATCGTTACCGTAATCTGGACTCTTCCTACAAATACGCCTATAAAGCATATCGGCAGGTAAACTTGTATAAGTCGGGGAAAGCGGAAGCTTCCAATAATCTGGGGTTCTGTGCTTTCATGAATATGGATTTCGACCGTGCAGAGGCGTATCATAAAGAGGTATATAAGCTGACTAAAAATGAGCTTGAGCTGTTGATTGCAGACATCGGACTGATGAAAATCTGCCAGCGGACAGCGCTCAACAAAGAATTTTATGATTACCGGAACAGTGCCCTCCGACGGATGAAGCGTATCCGTGAAGAGAGCGACCTCTTTGCCGACCGTCACGAAGCGCTTCGGCTGGATTATGCATTTACCGAATTTTTCCTCGTTTCCTCCATTTACTATTACTATCTCCAGCAACGGCAGGAAGCGATGGCTTCTATCGATAATATTCAGGAAGACGAAGCGTTGAGCGATACCAATCAGCTTCTTTATTATCATTATCTCAAAGGATCGGCTTCTTTGGTCGGAGCGAATACTCCGGAAGAACGGAAACTCCGTGAGTTTGACGAACTCTATTTCACTTGGCGGACAGCCGTAAAGAGCAAGCATCCGTATTTTGAGGGGAATGGAATGCAGGGGCTTGCCAATCTGATGGCATCCCCGTCTAATTTTGAGTTTTTCAAGACAAGGCGTACACATGCGTTGGATCAGTTTGATTTTCCGGTAGATTCTTTGTTTCCTTTGCGTCTGGCCCAACTGGCATTGGAGAAATTTCGCGAATATAATGATTTGTATCAGATTGCCGGAGCTTATGTATCTATCGGCAAATACCTGAATGCGCACGGACGTTATCAGGAAGCATTGGATACTTTATCAAAAGCGTTGAACTGTGTGAACCATCATCATATGCTCTATTATCATAATGAAGTGGATACGCTGGATAAATTATATACGTTTGCCGAGGGAGATACTACTTATACCGGAGTTCCATGGATTGGACAGGAGAAGGTGAAGACCGTTCCCGAATGGATCTCACGGATAAGGGAGCAGTTGAGCGTTTCATATGCCGGGCTGGGGATGAAGCATGCTTCTGATTATAACCGGAATATCTATCTGGATATTTTGAACTTTACCCGTCAGGATAAGGAGCTGGAAAGCCGTTACCTGTCTTTGGAAGCAGGTTCGCGACAGATGACGGTCGTTCTTTTTTTGGTTATTGTCGGCTTGGTACTGGTGATTATCCTTTGGTGGTTCTTCAACAAACGTTCCAAAATCAGGAATCAGGTGGATGTGGAGCGTCTGCAACGGATTCTCTCTCTTTGTCGGGATATCACTTCTTCTATACCGATGAATATACCTTTGATTCAGCAGGGTATTGATCAGTTGTTCGGGAAAGGACGATTGACGCTGGAAATTCCGGAAGAAGGAAAAGCTGCACTGGTGCCTTCTTCCCATCGGCTGAATCGGGACGAGAAAGCCTTGGTACACGTGCTAGAACCTTATATTGTGTGGGCTGCTGAAAACGAACAAATGGTAGCTGCGTTGAGCGACGAGCGAAATCAGCTGGAGAAACAGCGGTATATCTACGAGCAGCATATTGCAGGAAACAAACGTCAGAATCTGATAAAGAAGGCTTGTATGGCCATCGTGAACGGGATTAATCCTTATATCGACCGGATTCTGAACGAAGTACATAAGCTGACGGAAAAAGGATATATTGATGACGCCAGGATAAAGAAAGAGAAATACCAGTACATTGATGAACTGGTGACTACCATCAACGAATACAATGATATTCTGGCACTTTGGATCAAGATGAAGCAAGGTACGCTTAGTCTGAACATCGAGACATTCAGTCTGAATGAACTGTTTGATTTGCTGGGAAAAGGACGGCGTGCTTTTGAAATGAAAAAGCAAAAGCTGGAAATCGGACCGACCACCCTGATGGTAAAGGCCGATCGCGCATTGACCTTGTTTATGATTAATACACTGGCTGAAAATGCCCGTAAGTATACGCCCGAGGGAGGAACGGTAAAAGTATATGCACATGCTACCGACGCGTACGTGGAAATCTCCGTAGAAGATAATGGGAGAGGGCTTTCAGCAGAAGATATCGCGCATATCATTGGTGAAAAGGTATATGATTCGCGTGCTATCGGCATGAAAGACGCGGCAGATCCGGAAGAACTGAAAGAGAATAAAGGAAGCGGTTTTGGTTTGATGAACTGCAAGGGAATCATAGAGAAATATAAGAAAACGAATGAACTGTTCCGGGTCTGTGTATTCGATATAGAAAGCGAACCGGGAAAGGGAAGCCGTTTTTATTTCCGCTTGCCTTCGGGAGTACGTAAAGTGATTGGCGTGTTGCTCTGTCTGTTGCTTCCGTTGGGAATGGCTTCTTGTCTGCATGAACCCCTTCCGTCGATATTGCAGGATAGTGACTCCATTGCGATTACTACAGATTCTACTTATGAAGATCTGCTTGATGCAGCCTCTGATTATGCCAATGCCGCTTATTTTGCCAATGTGGATGAGAACTACGAAATAGCATTGCAGTATATAGATTCGGCAATGATGTCGCTGAATGAGCATTATAAGAAATATACGCGTACCCCTAAGCCGCATCGATACATGAAACTGGTGGGAAAAGGAACCCCTGCTGAACTGTTTTGGTGGAATGAACTTTTTGATTCAGACTATCATGTGATTTTGGATATCAGAAATGAAGCGGCGGTAGCATTCCTTGCTTTGAAACAAATTGATGCCTACAGTTATAATAATTCGGCTTTTACGGATTTATATAAGGTACAGGGAGAAGACCAGACTCTGGAAGGATATTGCAGGCAGTTGGAACGATCCAACACGAATAAGACGGTTGGTATCATCCTCTGTTTCGTCTTGCTGATCGTTTCTCTGATCGGCTATTATCTCTTGTATATGAGGAAGATGTTGCAGAACCGTTTGAACCTGGAACAGGTGCTTGAGATAAATCAGAAAGTTTTTGCCGCCTCTTTGGTCAGACCTCAGACTCAGGAGAACGAGGAAGCTCTTCAGAGGGAGGAAAATACGCTTAAAGAGATTCCGCAGCGCATCGTGAATGAGGCTTTTGGCTCAGTAAATGAGTTGCTGACAATCAGCCTGATGGGCATTGCGGTTTATAATGAGACTACGCATCGGCTGGAATATGCTTCCTGTCCCGGACAGGAAATGCCGGAGATGGTGCAGCAATGTTTTGAAACGGGTGAATATCTCTCAGAACAGAATTTGCAGGCGATTCCGTTGATGGTGGAAGCCGGAGGTGAGCATCAATGTGTAGGTGTGCTTTATCTGGAACGCAGGGAAGGGACGCAACAGGAAACGGATCATCTTCTTTTTGAGCTGGTAGCACGTTATGTATCGATTGTGGTGTTTAATGCAGTGGTAAAGCTTGCCACGCAATACCGGGATATCGAGTCGGCACACGAGGAAACACGCCGTGCTTCGTGGGAAGACAGTATGCTCCATGTGCAGAACATGGTGCTCGATAACTGCCTTTCGACGATTAAGCATGAGACAATTTATTATCCGAACAAGATTAAACAGATTATCGGTCGGTTGAATACGCAGAACCTTCCGGAAAAGGATGAGCGGGAAGCTGTGGAGACGATTACGGAACTGATAGAATATTATAAAGGGATCTTTACGATTCTGAGCTCATGCGCTGCCCGACAGTTGGAGGAAGTTACTTTCCGACGGACTACGATTCCGGTGCAGGAACTTTTTGATGCTGCCGGAAAATACTTTAGGAAGGTCATGAAAAACCGGACGGAAAAGGTAGAACTAATCATAGAACTGATGGAAGCCAAAGTGATCGGCGACGTGAATCAGTTGCGTTTCCTGTTTGAGAATCTGATTGATGAAGCATTGGCGGTTCGTGAAGAAGGAGTGATACGCTTGCAGGCTCGTAAGGATAACGAATATATCCGTTTCCTTTTTACGGATACCAGACGCGAGAAGAGTGTGACGGAGCTGAACCAGTTGTTCTATCCGAACTTGGCTCGTATGACTTCCGGTGAAAAAGGAGAATTGCGTGGAACGGAATATCTGATATGCAAGCAGATAATCCGTGACCATGATGAATTTGCGGGGCGCAGGGGATGCCGTATCAATGCCGAACCGGCAGAAGGAGGAGGATTTACGGTTTACTTCACCATCCCGCGCAGATAAGAAAGAAGACACATAAAAGTTATTAGATAAATAAAATGGAAGAACAGAAGTTTAAAGTTATTATTGTAGAGGACGTAAAACTGGAATTGAAAGGCACAGAAGAAATTTTCCGTCATGAGATACCCAACGCAGAAGTGATCGGCACGGCAATGACAGAAAGCGAGTTCTGGCCGTTGATGGAAGCGCAGCTTCCCGATCTGGTTTTGCTGGATTTGGGACTGGGAGGTTCTACGACGATTGGCGTTGATATCTGCCGGAATATTTTCAAACGTTACAAGGGGGTTCGTGTATTGATCTTTACGGGGGAAATACTGAATGAAAAACTGTGGGTGGATGTGCTGAATGCAGGAGCGGACGGTATTATTCTTAAAACAGGAGAATTGCTGACCAAGACAGACGTACAAGCTGTGATGGACGGCAAGAAGCTGGTATTCAACTATCCGATTCTGGAGAAGATCGTAGATCGTTTCAAGAAGTCGGTAGCGAATGATGCCAAGCGTCAGGAAGCGGTAATCAACTATGATATTGATGAATATGACGAGCGTTTTCTTCGCCATCTGGCATTAGGCTACACCAAAGATATGATTGCCAACCTGAAAGGGATGCCATTTGGCGTGAAATCATTGGAGAAACGACAGAATGACCTGATCGGACGTCTCTTCCCGAATGGAGAACGAGTGGGAGTGAACGCGACCCGTCTGGCTGTCCGTGCATTGGAATTACGCATTATCGATCTGGATAACCTGGAAGCTGATGAAGAGTAAATGGCGTATGCCGCATCCCGCTACGATGTTCCTGCTGCTGACAATGGCGGTGGTCTTTCTTTCGTGGATATGTGATATCTACGGACTGAAAGTAACGTTGCCGCAATCAGGGGAGGATATTCGGGTGCAAAGCCTGCTGAGTCCTGAGGGAATCCGCTGGTGGTTGCGGAATGCTATTAAGAACTTTACCGGTTTTGCTCCGCTGGGTATGGTGATTATCGCCATGTTCGGACTGGGGGTGGCCCAACATTCCGGATTTATCGATGCGTGCATCCGTCTGGGAGTGGGAAACCGGAAAGAGAGAAGAAAAGTTATTCTGTGGGTGATTGTCCTCGGATTGCTGTCGAACGTCATTGGTGACGGCGGTTATATTATTCTGCTTCCCATTGCCGCCATGCTGTTTCAGTGGGTGGGACTTCATCCGATAGCGGGGATTGTGACGGCTTACGTTTCCGTGGCCTGCGGATATAGTGCCAATATCGTACTGAGTACGATGGACCCGCTCTTGGCGCATACCACTCAGGAAGCCGCGCTCACACTGATGGGATATCAGGGAAACACGGAGCCGCTGTGCAACTACTTCTTTATGAGCGCTTCGACAGTGGTGATTACAGGGATCGTTTATTGGGTGACTCAGAAATGGCTTCTCCCGAACCTAGGAAAATATGAGGGTAGTGTGAAAGTCGAAGCCTACCGCCCTTTGTCACGGAAAGAACGTCGTGCGCTGATGGTGGCTGTTACAGTGGCAGGGATATACGTTGCCCTTATTTTGTGGCTTACTTTTTCTTCCTATGGTATCCTGCGTGGCGTTAACGGAGGTTTGATGCACTCACCCTTCATAGCCGGTATCCTGTTTCTGCTATCTCTGGGCGCAGGCTTTACGGGGATGGCCTACGGATTCAGCTCCGGTCGTTATCGCAGCGATAATGATGTGATCGAAGGACTTACCCAGCCGATTAAACTGCTGGGTGTGTATTTCGTTATTGCTTTCTTCGCTGCCCAGATGTTTGCCTGTTTCGAGTATTCTCATCTGGACAAGTGTCTTGCGATTATGGGAGCGGACCTGCTCTCTTCTTTTGAGCCGGCTCCCTTGTCCGCACTCATCTTGTTTATCCTGTTTACGGCGTTTATCAATCTGATTATGGTATCCGCCACTTCCAAATGGGCATTTATGTCCTTCATCTTCATCCCGATGTTTGCGCAGATGGGGATTTCGCCGGACGTCACGCAGTGTGCTTTTCGTATCGGAGACAGTTCGACGAATGCCATTACTCCTTTCTTATTCTATATGCCGCTGGTGTTGACGTATATGCGGCAATATGACAAACAGATCACATACGGATCGTTGTTGAAATATACATGGAGGTACTCCTTGTGCATTCTGGCAGCATGGACATTACTGTTTATCGTCTGGTATCTGTTGAAGATACCGATGGGGCTATAATTCACGATTCAAAGTTCCGGTTTTAACAACCGGAATTTTGAGTTTCTGAATTAATCGCTATATTTGCACCCGTCCCTTAAAGAAAAAGAACGAATGAATTTACCAGAAGTCTCTGAAAAACTAATCGAACAACTGAATCACGGTAGCACCAAAGCATTTGATAAAATTTATCATACGTACTATTTATACCTGTGTGCGATAGCTGTTTACTATGTACATGACAAGAGAGTCGCCGGTGAAATAGTCAATGATGTCTTCGTTTCTTTCTGGCAGAATCGCCACCATATCACTTATCCTGCCCTTCCGTATCTTCGTCGGGCTATTCAGAATGCAAGTATCAGTTATTTGCGGTCTTCCGCTTTTAATGAGCGTATGATGACCGAGCAGATGGAGGAAATATGGGCTTTTCTTGAAAATCATATTCTTTCTTCCGACAATCCGTTACAGGCATTGGAAAGCAGCGAAATGAACGAGATCATTCTGCGGAAAGTAGAGGAGCTCCCTGCCAAATGCCGTGCTGTTTTTAAGGCAAGCCTGTATGAAGGCAAGTCGTACAGTGAGATTGCGGAAGAGCAGAATATTAATGTCGCCACCGTCAGGGTGCAGATGAAAATTGCGCTGACTAAATTGCGCGAATCCCTTGGTACTCCCTATATGATAGCTATTTTGATGTTTCTCTAAAAAAAACGGTTTTCTTTTAAACGTTTCTTTTTTTATTGCGTATCTAGTTATATACACCCATAGAAAAAGAACGGTTTATGATAGAATATTACGATAAAGAAGAACTGGAATTACAGATTAGTAATTATTTGTCGGGCAATAGCACCGATGAAGAAAAAGAAACGTTGCTTGCCTTTCTGGCTTCCAATGAAGCAGCTGCCCGGACTTTCCGGGAAATGTCTGCCGTATGGGCACTTTCTTCCGTGCCGTCGTTTGCAGAAATAGAAAACTCCAATTTAGTGCAGATAAAGGAGAGAATGACTGCTCCTGTCTCTTCGAAGCCTGTCCGGAAGCTGATACCTGTCTGGCTGAAAGTGGCTGCCGCCGTTATCCTGCTGATCGGCTGCAACTATTTCTGGTATACGTATACGGAAAATCTGACGGAAGTATATACCAATGCCGATTCTCCTTACGAAATCAAGGTTCCTGCCGGATCGAGAACGAATATCGTTCTTCCTGACGGGACGGAGGTTTCTCTGAATGCAGGTTCTGTATTGCGCTATCACCGTGGTTTCGGTATCCGCGAACGTAATGTGACGCTGGATGGCGAAGGATACTTCAAGGTAGCGAAAAATGCAGAGGTTCCCTTCTTTGTGAAGACGAACGATGTGCAGGTGCAGGTAGTCGGCACGGTATTCAATGTCCGTGCTTATGATGACGATAATTATGTGATGGTGTCTCTGCTGGAAGGCAGGGTGAATTTATCGGCGTCTGCTAATTCCGTAATGAAATTATTCCCGAATGAGCAGGCACTGTATAACAAGAACACCGGACGCATGGAAAAGCTGAAGACCAATGCAAGTAAAGCCTGCGACTGGCTGGACGGCGGACTGACCTTCGAGAACGCTTCGTTCGCTGATATTGCCCATCGTCTGGAACGTAAATTCCAGGTGAAGATCAGCATAGAAAGCGAACGTCTGAAGGCCGAACACTTCTCCGGTTCCTTCGACAGCAATCAGAATATTTATGATATATTACACGAAATCAACGTTGAGAAACAATACACGTGGAAAGTCAGTGGTGACACCATCTTTATTACCGATAAAAGAAAGGGGGTAAGATAAAAGGAAGGAGAAAGAAAATGGACACAGCCGATAGATATATCGGCAGTCCGCAGCTACGATAAATAACTATATGTTAACCTTTAATAGTGATAAAAATGAGATTGATAATAAGAAAAACATTATTGATGTTTCTGCTTTTGTCCCTAAGTAATGTCCTGACAGGTTTTCAACTTTCAGCACAGGAACAAAACAAGAAGTTCAGTGTCAAAGCAGATAACGTTACTTTGAAAGAAGCCATTGAAGTAGTCAGGAAGCAGGGAAATTATTCTTTTCTGATTCGCAATAACGACATTGACCTGAATAAGAAAGTCTCTGTGAACGTGGACAAGGGTACAATTAATGACGTGATGGCCCAACTGCTGACCGGTACGGGGATCAGTTATGAAGTGAACGGAAACCGGGTGGTCATATTCCATGCCGCAGTGCCTGAAAAGGAACAGGGAAAAGCGTTTGTCCTGAAAGGCAAAGTGACCGATCCTTCGGGTGAAGGAGTGATTGGTGCCAATGTGAAAGTGCTGAATTCTACGGAAGGTACGATTACGGATATGGATGGAAACTTTTCTCTGTCGGTGACTCCGAATGCACGATTATCCGTGTCTTATATCGGATATGCTACGCAGGAAGTCGTTGTCAAAAATCAGACTCCTTTGCACATTGCTCTGAAAGAAGACAGCCGTCTGATTGACGAAGTGGTGGTAGTAGGCTACGGTGTACAGAAGAAAGCGAATCTGACCGGTGCGGTAAGCAGCGTGAAGATGGATGAAGTATTGGGAGACCGTCCGGTAGTGTCGGTCAGCGATGCCTTGAAAGGTGCGATGCCCGGTTTGCAGATTACGGGTAACTCCGGTAGACCAGGAGAGGAAATGAGTTTCAATATCCGTGGTGTCAACAGTCTGGATAAGAATGGCAAACCGTTGGTTCTGGTGGATAACGTAGAAATGGATATCAATATGCTCGATCCGAATGATATTGAATCAGTAACGGTCTTGAAAGATGCTGCTTCTTCGGCTATCTACGGGGCACGTGCCGCATTTGGCGTCATTCTGATTACGACAAAGAAAGGATCGGATTCAACCAGGCTTTCTATTAATTATTCTAACAATTTCTCATTTAGCAGACCTGCCAATATGCCTCGTAAGGCAACACCGCTTCAGACGGTGCAGGCTTATAAAGACATGGGAACCATCAACTATCAGAGTGGACAGAATGTGGATACGTGGCTGGATTTATTAAAAGAATACAATGCCAATCCTTCGGCTTATCCCGATGGGTATGCAATGGTGGACGGATTGCGCTATAGTCTGGCAGAAACCAATCTGTTTGATGATATGATGGAGACCGGTTTCCAGCAGACGCACAATCTTTCTGTAGGTGGCGGCACGAAAGATATATCTTATCGTTTCTCTTTCGGTATGGTCGATGAGAATGGAGTGCTGGCCTCGGACAAGGATGCGTATAAACGTTACAATGTGTCTTCTTATATCCGTTCGGACGTATTCTCATGGATTACTCCGGAACTGGATATCAAATATACGAACTCGAAATCAGAATTGCCGGAGACTTCGGGAGGATATGGAATCTGGGGAGCAGCCGTTGCCTTCCCGTCTTATTTCCCTACCGGAACAATGAATATCGACGGAGAAGAACTACCGATTAATACTCCCCGGAATCTGATTAATCTTGCTTATCCGACGACTATCCAGAAAAACAATATCCGTATCTTCGGAAAGGTGACGATTACTCCTTTGAAGAACGTCAAACTGGTGGGTGAATATACATACAACCATCTGAGTAATGAAAAGACCAAGTTTGAAAAGAAGTTCTATTATGCCCACGGAGGTAACTTTGTGAAAGAGACTTCGACGGCAAACTCTAAGTATGAAAACTCCAACGGCATTACCGATTATAATGCCCTGAACTTCTACGGAAACTACAATAACACATGGGGCAAGCATGAAGTCACCGTGATGGGAGGTTTCAATCAGGAGAGCAGTGACTATCGCTATGCGGAAATGTCGCGTATGAACATGATTAACGAAGACCTTCCTTCTATATCGCAGGCTACAGGAGATTATTTCGCTAAAGATAAATTCGAACGCTATACAGTAAGAGGATTATTCTATCGTATCAACTACTCCTTTGCCGGCAAATATCTGATTGAAACGAACGGACGCTATGACGGCTCTTCCAAATTTCCGAAAGACAGTCGCTTCGGTTTCTTTCCTTCCGTCTCTGCCGGATGGCGTGTGAGCGAAGAAGCGTTTATGAAACCGTTGACATCCGTATTGTCTAACTTAAAATTGCGTGCTTCGTGGGGTAATATCGGCAATCAAAGTATCACTCCTTACGCTTATATTCCGGGTATGGATGCCGAGCAGGCTTACTGGACCGTTTCGGGTATCAAGGTAACCACCCTTAAACCTGCCGCATTGGTTAGTAACAGTTTTACCTGGGAGAAAGTGACGACTGTCGATGTCGGTTTTGATCTGGGTTTATTGAACAACAGGCTGAATCTTGTATTCGACTGGTATCGTCGTGATACGAAAGGTATGCTCGCTCCGGGAGCGGAATTACCGGCTGTGCTGGGTGCAAGTGCTCCTTTGCAGAATACTGCCGATCTTCGTTCCAAAGGATGGGAGATCACTGTAGACTGGAATGATCAGATCGGAAAAGTGAAATACAATCTGGGCTTCAACCTTTATGATGCTAAAACCAAGATTACCAAGTATAATAACGAGACAGGTCTCTTCGGCAAGGATAAGAACGATAAAGATACTTACCGTGTAGGTATGGAACTGGGTGAAATCTGGGGGTATGTTACCGACCGCCTGTATACTGTTGATGATTTTGATGCCGATGGCAAGCTGAAAGCAGGCATTCCAAAAGTGGAAGGCTACAATCCGAATCCGGGTGATATCCTGTATAAAGATCTGGATGACAACGATATTATCAACGGAGGTACAAGTACGACGAAAGATCCGGGCGACCGTAAGATCATCGGTAATAGTACCCGTCGTTATCAGTATGGCATCCACGGTGGTGCAAACTGGAAGGGGGTCTCTTTATCTTTCCTGTTGCAGGGAGTAGGCAAACGTGATTTGTGGATTATGAATGACTTGTTCTATCCGCACTATGACGCATGGACGACGGTATATGACACACAACTGAATTACTGGACGCCGGAGCGCACAGACAGCTATTTCCCCCGTCTGTATGAGAAAGCTGCCGGAAATACAGCTGCCAATACACGTATTCAGACCCGTTATCTGCAGGATGGTTCCTACCTGAGTATCCGGAACATCACCTTATCTTATAATTTCCCGTCCAAGTGGATGACTAAGATCGGTGTCAATAATCTGGCTGTCTTCTTTAGCGGTGAGAATCTTTATACATTCGATCATTTGCCGAAAGGACTCGATCCGGAACGTTCGGTAACGGATGACTTGGGACAACGCGGTTTTACCTATCCGTATATGCGGCAGTATTCGTTTGGTATCAACCTTTCATTCTGATTGTTTCACTATTTAAAAGAGTAATTGTTATGAAGAAATATATACTGGGTACGGGCATTAGTCTCTGTTTGCTGATGTCGTCTTGTTTGAATGACTCTTTTCTGGAAGTTTATCCGAAAGGACAACAGACGGAAGCGACAGTCTTTACTACCTATGATAACTTCAAAACGTATGCATGGGGATTATATAATGTATTCTTCGGATATACGTATGATACGGGGCAGACGGACGAAATATTCCGCGGAGATTTTGAGTCGGACAATATGATCAAAGGTTTGTCCGGATATGAAGGGCAGTGGGCATACCAGAAGGCGAAGGCAACAGATGAAGTCAAGGAATGGGATTACGACTATATCCGCCGGGTAAATCTGATGCTGGACAATATCGATGGTTCGCAGATGAATGATACGGAGAAGGAGCACTGGCGCAGTGTCGGCTATTTCTTCCGTTCATATAAATACTTTCAGATGCTTTCCCGCTTTGGAGATATCCCTTGGGTGGAGAATGCGTTGAAAGAAGACAGTCCGGAACTGTATGGCAAACGGGATAGTCGCGATCTGGTGGCTTCGAATATCCTGTCCAATCTGAAATATGCGGAGACACATATCGGTGCGGACGATGGCAAAAACACCATTGGTATATCTGTGGTGCAGGCACTTATTTCCCGTTTTGCCTTGTTCGAGGGTACTTGGCGGAAGTATCATGGATTGTCTGATGCCGAGACTTACTTGAAAGAGTGTGTACGTGCGTCGGAAGAAGTCTTGAAGGTTTATCCGAATGTACATCCACAGTATGACGAGCTTTTCAATTTGGAGTCTTTGGATGGGGTGACGGGCATTATCTTGTATAAAGCCTATGAAACCGGTCAGTTGATGCATGGCCTGACACGTATGGTGCGTACCGGTGAATCTTATATTGAGGCGACAAAGGATGCGGTAGACAGTTATCTGTGTACGGATGGTCGTCCGGTAAGTACTACCACCAGTCGGTATGGCGGTGATAAGGAGATTTACGGACAGTTCCGTGACCGTGACTACCGGTTGTATCTGACGATATGTCCTCCCTATATGGTAAAGAAAGAAAATGGTCCGAGCACGGCCGATTGGAAATATACGGATGATGGGCAGGACAGAGAGTTTATAGATCTTCTTGCTACAATCTCCGGTGAGACTTATCATCGTTTGCCGTCTTCCAACTTCAAAGGATTCACGGTGCAGGGACAGCCGCACTTCAAGAATCAGAATTGGGGACAGGGCTGGAATGCTTCTCAAATGGGATTCTGGGTATGGAAGTACTATAATACGCATACCGTAGCTACCAATGCCAATGGGGTGAATACGACGGATGCGCCTTTGTTCCGTGTAGGAGAGGTGATGGTGAATTATGCCGAAGCCATGTGCGAATTAGGTAAATTTGATCAGACGGCTGCCGATAAATCCATTAATAAACTTCGTTCACGTGGGCATGTAGCGAAAATGACGGTCGAAGACATTACGGATGATTTTGATACGGCCCGTGATCCTTCCGTTCCTGCTCTTCTGTGGGAGGTACGCAGGGAGAGACGTGTGGAACTGATGGGGGAAGGATTCCGTCTGGACGACCTCCGCAGATGGAAGAAAGGAGACTATGTCAATAAACGCCCGTTGGGAGTATATGTGACGGGAGCTTCGGCTAAAAATCTGAAAGTGACCGGCGGACCGAGCAATGACGAAGGGTATGTTTACTTCTTTGACGCTCCGCTCGGATGGCAGGAACATTATTACTTGTATCCGCTGCCTCTGAAGCAACTGGCACTGAATACGAATCTGGAACAGAATCCGGTATGGACTAAATAATTTTTTGAGTGAAAACAGAGGCAAGACCTGTAATATTTTGTATATTGCAGGTCTTGAAAATTTAAACTATAAAATGAAGAACGCTATTTCGGTAAAATATACCCTTCTTTGCGGGACAGCTTGCTGTATGGTCTCTGCTGTGCAGGCGCAGCGCAATGTCTCCGATGTTTCCAGAATGAATGTTCTTTTTCTGATGGCTGACGATATGCGTCCCGAACTGGGTTGTTACGGAGTGGAGGCGGTCAAGACTCCGAATATGGATCGTCTGGCATCGAGCGGAGTCTTGTTTCAGAACGCATATTGCAATGTTCCGGTGAGTGGCGCTTCCCGTGCCAGCCTCTTGACAGGCGTATATCCTCACTATCCCGATCGTTTTGTGAATTTCTCGGCTTATGCCAGCAAGGATTGTCCGGAGGCGATACCTCTTTCCGGATGGTTTACAAAGAATGGTTATCATACGGTTTCGGATGGCAAAGTTTTTCACCACATGAGCGATCATGCTGCATCGTGGAGCGAACCTCCCTACCGGAATCATCCGGATGGATACGATGTCTATTGGGCGGAATATAATAAATGGGAACTTTGGATGAACTCAGAATCAGGCAAGACGATCAATCCCAAGACTATGCGCGGACCGTTTTGCGAGTCAGCGGATGTTCCGGATACGGCATACGATGACGGAAAACTGGCGGAACGTGCCATTCGCGACCTGCGGCGTATGAAAGAAATGAACAAGCCGTTTTTCCTGGCTTGCGGATTTTGGAAACCTCATTTGCCGTTTAATGCCCCGAAGAAATATTGGGATTTGTATAAGCGGGAAGAGATACCTTTGGCTCCCAACCGTTTCAGACCGGAAGGCTTGCCGGAACAAGTCCGTAATTCGAGTGAGATATATGCTTATGCACGGGTGACTGATACGGGGGATGCCGATTTTCAGCGGGAAGTGAAGCATGGATATTATGCTTGCCTGAGCTATGTGGATGCACAAATCGGAAAAGTGCTGGATGCTCTGGATGAGTTAGGCCTGGCGGAGAATACGATTGTGGTACTGTTGGGAGATCACGGCTGGAATCTGGGCGAACATGATTTTGTGGGTAAACATAATCTGATGGACCGTTCTACTCATGTGCCGTTGATTATCCGTGTGCCCGGAATGAAAAAAGGAAAGACCCGGTCGATGGTTGAGTTTGTGGATTTGTATCCTACTTTGTGCGAGTTATGTCAGATTCCTCAACCTGGAGAACAGTTGGATGGACAGAGCTTTGCGAAAGTATTCAGTAATCTGAAGGCTAAGACGAAGGATGAAGTCTATATTCAGTGGGAAGGGGGAGACAATGCGGTTGACCAACGTTTTAGTTATGCCGAATGGATGAAAGGGGACGTGAAGAAAGCAAGTATGCTGTTCGATCATCGGATAGATAAAGAAGAAAACAAAAATAGAGTCAATGAGAAAAAATATAAGAGTAAAGTTGAATCACTCTCTTCTTTTATCAAAGTGAAGAAATCATCATTAAAAAAATAATATGAGAACACCAATTATGTTATGCTGCCGTTTGATGGCAGTTGCTTTATTTCTGTTTTGCAGTATGCCGCTATTTGCTCAGCGGCAGGATATTTTATTAAACGACAACTGGAAGTTCCGATTCTCGCATCAGGTGCAGAAAGGGTCGGAAATAAGAGTAGATTTGCCCCATACCTGGAATGCACAGGATGCTTTGTCCGGAAAGATCGACTATAAACGGGGAATCGGTAATTATGAAAAGAAACTGTTCATTCGTCCCGAATGGCAAGGCAAGCGTCTTTTCCTTCGTTTCGAAGGGGCGAACAGTATAGCAGATGTATTTATCAATCGCCGTCATATCGGTGAACATCGTGGAGGATACGGAGCTTTTGTCTTTGAAATAACCGGAGAGGTGAATTATGGAAAAGAGAACTCTATATTAGTGCGGGTGAATAATGGAGAACAACTGGACGTGATGCCTTTGGTAGGTGACTTTAATTTTTATGGCGGTATTTACAGGGATGTGCATCTGCTGATCACTGATGAGGCATGTATTTCTCCTTTGAATTATGCTTCTCCGGGAGTTCGTCTGATACAGGATAGTGTCAGTCATCAATATGCGAAAGTAAGGGCGGTCGTTGATTTGGCAAATGGCAATAACGCCGGTCAGGAAGTAGAACTAGGTGTCCGTTTGCTGGATGGTCAAAAAGTGGTGGCGGAGCAGAAACAGACACTTTCTCTTGCCGGGAATGCAGCTTTGCAGCAGGAACTTACACTTGAGATAAATAATCCTCATCTGTGGAATGGCCGTCAGGACCCGTTCCTTTATCAGGCGGAGGTATCCTTGTCAAGAGGAGGGCAGCTGGTAGATTGTGTGACGCAGCCTTTAGGACTTCGTTATTATCGGATTGATCCGGATAAGGGATTCTTTTTGAATGGCAAGCATCTGCCTCTTCACGGTGTTTGCCGGCATCAGGACAGGAGTGAGGTGGGTAATGCTTTACGTCCTCAGCATCATGAAGAAGATGCAGCCCTGATGCTGGAAATGGGAGTGAATGCGGTTCGGCTGGCACATTATCCGCAAGCTACCTATTTCTATGATCTGATGGATAAGAATGGCACCATTGTTTGGGCAGAAATACCTTTTATCGGTCCCGGAGGATATGATGATAAAGGATTTGTCAATCTGCCTTCTTTCCGTGCCAATGGGAAAGAACAGTTGAAGGAGCTGATCCGCCAGCATTTCAATCATCCTTCCATCTGTGTATGGGGGCTGTTTAATGAACTACTTGAATCCGGTGATAATCCGGTGGAATATATCAAGGAATTAAATGAACTGGCGCATCAGGAAGATACTACCCGCCCTACCACTTCGGCAAGTAATCAAATGGGTGACTTGAATTTCATAACGGATGCCATCGCGTGGAATCGGTACGACGGATGGTATGGAGGCACCCCGGCCGATTTAGGACGCTGGCTGGACGGTATGCATAGAGATCATCCGGAAATTCGTATTGCCATCAGTGAGTATGGTGCCGGTGCCAGCATTTATCATCAGCAGGATTCGTTGGTAAAATCCGTGCCAAACAGTTGGTGGCATCTGGAGAATTGGCAGACCTATTATCATATAGAGAACTGGAAAGCGATTTCTGCCCGTCCTTATATATGGGGTAGCTTTGTATGGAATATGTTTGATTTCGGTGCGGCTCACCGTACGGAAGGTGATCGTCCGGGAATTAATGATAAGGGGCTGGTTACCTTTGACCGGAAAGTACGTAAAGACGCGTTCTACTTTTATAAGGCTAACTGGAACAAGGAAGAACCTGTGCTTTATCTGGCCGGAAAACGTAACACCGTACGTTCCCGACGTCTGCAAACGATTACTGCATTCACTAATCAGCCCGGGGCGGAACTGTTTGTCAATGGAAAAAGCTATGGTAAGGCAATGCCGGATCAGTATGCTATTTTGGAATGGAAAAATGTGGAGTTGCAGCCGGGAGAGAATGAAATAAAAGTAGTTTCTATCAATAAAAAAGTAAAATTGATGGATAGTTTTCGCTGCAAACTATAGCATAATGCAATAGAAAGCATTACCTTTGCGGTCTATGTGTAAAGCTAAGAAGGAGTCCGTGAAGTAAATAACCTTTGGCAGTCTGTCAAGGTTATCCCTTAATTCATACTCTGGCATATTCTTGCCAGAGTTATTTTCATATTCTATATAATAAGTATAATCGCATGTCTATAAGACGGATAATAACTATCTGCAAGATATACATGCTCAAAAAAACAATGAAATGATAAATTCAATTAATATACAAATCAGAGAGACCAATACAGATGATTTCGACAGCATAATGACTGTTGAAAAACAAGCGTTTGGCTATGACAAAGAAGCACAGTTGGTAGCCGACCTGCTGGCTGACAAAACCGCAGAACCAATGGTTTCGTTGCTCGCTTTCTACAAAGGTGAGGCTGTCGGACACATTCTCTTCACCAGAGCCTATTTTGATGGTCAGGGAGCACAACAGATGATGCACATTCTTGCACCTTTAGCTGTCAAACCGGAATATCAACGGCAGGGTATAGGCGGAATGCTGATACGGGCAGGCATAGAGAGGTTGCAGGAAAAAGGTTCGTGCCTTGTGTTTGTATTGGGGCATAAAGAATATTATCCGAAATATGGTTTTATACCGGATGCAGCCCAGTTGGGTTATCCTGCCCCTTACCCGATACTGGAACAGTTCTCGGATTATTGGATGGTTCAGGCAATCAGTCCGAAGGGATTTGATGTGGATAAAGGAAAGATCAGGTGTTCGGATGAGTTGAACAAACCTGAACATTGGAGAGATGATGAATCGGACAGATAGTTCTCTGATAGTAGTTTGTTAAAATAGAGGAAATGTATAAAGATTTAGGTAGCTTTATTAGTGCAGCCTAAATATAAGACTTATTTTTGTGTGGGGCTGTTCAAAATCGGACAGCCCCTTTTTTAGATGTATTAGTATTTTCTATTATCTTTCATCGACTTTCTCCATCTCTTAAAAGCCCTCATCAGGCTATCTTCTTCCACTGTACCTACCATATTATAATGTTCCACAAAAAGCTCCATCGAGCGTTTGAACATGATTCCGTTTTTGAATTTATTCTCCAGCAGAAATTCATAGAGTTCCGCTCTCATTTCCACTTCGATTTCCTTTTCTATGGTTAATGCGGCGGATATAGGTGGATGAAGAGATATGCAATAAGCATTGATTGATGAACTATATTAAAATCGAAAGTTATATATGGAGATGAGAAAAAAGATCGTAGTCCGGAGGAACGATTCAGCTATATTATTCGTTGTGCCAATGAGCAGTCTGGTTGCGGAGTAGTGGTATTGGTGGATGAATACGATAAACCTCTGTTGCAGGCTTTGGGTAATTTTATTTATAGAATATCGGGTGGATGCCAACAATCCGCTTCCATTGATTTATCAGAGAGGTTAGCTGATTATCAAGGACTATGACAAAGAATTTCAACTTTATCGTTTGGCTTTCCCTAATGAAGAGGTTCGTTATGGTTTCCTTAATTTTTTGGTTCCTTATTACACACCGGTCAATGAAGATGAGAATTTCTATATAGGCAAATTCGTTCAGGAATAGCGTGTCGGAAAGGTACCTGATCCCGATAAAAAGAAGTTTGGTTGATTGCGTCAACAATTCTTCTATCGGTCTCAGGTTGTTTTATTTAAAACTGCTTTTCAATATAAATACTTCAAACGTTTTTAATAGTATCAACTGGTGTCTTTCCGAAATACTTCTTATATTTTTCGCGGAAGTTATCCATATCTTTCATTCCGATTTTCTCTGGGACTTCGTTTACGCGATATTTTCCACTCTTTAACATTTCATGCGCTTTTTCCATGCGGATTTTGAGAATGAATTTGTTAAGTGCTTCGCCTGTTAATTGCGTCCACTTGTTGTAAAGACTTGTCCGGCTAATTCCAAGCTCTTTGGCAATGGAGTCTATGGTTAGTTTTTCATTATTCAGATTCTCCAGAATGATTTTAGTAACTTTACTTATCAAAGGGTGTTTACCATCCTGCAATATTTCTGACGCTTTTGTCTCCAAAAACTCTTCTCCAAATAATCGTTGTAAGAATGATTTTCGAAGAAAACGAGTGTTTTTGATAAGGATTGACATTTCAAGCTTTAAATCTGTTACACTAAAGGGCTGTTGCAAGAATGTATCGGCTAAAGAAGTCTTTCTTCTATTGTGCTGGTTAATATCTATATGCGAACTATAAAGTATGATAGGTATGATTGATGTTTCGCAAGATGTTTTCAATCTTGATGAGAGTTCGACACCATCCATGTTTTGAAGTTCTGTATCACAAATCACTAAATCAGGATATTCATTTTTTATGTAAGCCATCGCTTCGATGCCATCTCTAAAACTTTTAATAGTAAACTCTTCCGTTAAACAACTTGTCAGATAGGATCGGAAATCATCATTACTGTCGGCAAGTACGACTGTCGGCTTGTGAGAACTTCTTTTACAGGGAGCCTTTGAAAGCAAACGATCTATCTTTTCAATCTCAGTATGATTGGTGATACTCAATGCCGAATGATTTAATTGGTTTTTACAAGAGCATTTTACTGGAAACTTTAATGTGACAGTATGATATGTACTGTTTACTATGATTTTTCCATTACACAAATTCGTTAGTTTCTTATATAATATGCTTTTTGCAAAATCGCATTCAAATTCTGTTGTCTGTCTCATCAACCGATGTTTATTTTGATTATAAAGCTTTGTCAGTTTACCATCTCCTGAATCGGGTACACTTATTTCCCAATGTTCCTGACTGATAGAAATCAGTAATGTAATGTTTGTTTTTGGTTTGGAACAGTCGATTGCATTAGTTATGAATTTATCGATAATTGGTGAGACTTTGCTTTTGTCAAACCATACACTGGCATAGGTGAAGTTTGTATTGATGATTAGTTTTATGTGTTTATTCGTTGCATAGCCTTGTAGGGATTGAATTCTGCTTCTTACATAGCTTCCTAATTCATGTTCGGTAATGTCCATGGCTTCGGGATGATTATGCAAATATTTCAATCCGGACAATCTGTCCAGATTCTCATTTAAGCATTCTATATTCCGAATAGCTAGTAATAAATCATTCTTCATATTCTCGGGACAGGTGTCACTACAGATCGTTCGTAAAGGAACATGAACTAAGGTAATTGGATTTCGAATACTTTGGAAAGAATCTATAAAATACTGGTTCTCTTCTTTGAGGAAATTTCTTTCTTTTTGTATGGAAAGATAATGAAATAAATGCCAGTAGAGATAGAAACTTATTACAATCAACAATAAAACTAAGTATGATTGATTCTCAAATATTGTTGCTATTAAGAAAGATGCAGCAATAGATATTGTCTTTAAATACATCATGTTGTTATATTTTAAATGACGTCACTCCTAAAGAGTTTGCTTTTTCTTTCTAATTCAAAAGACATAGTAGATTATATGCCAACTATGATTTCATAATTGTGCACATCTATAAACTCAAATAATATGATCTCAAATTTGTTTGTTTTTTGGGAGGTCAATATTGATCATGAGTTATGTTTATTGAAAATTCAATTTCTAAATGTCTTGAACTATCAATAAAAAAGCAAAGTCCCCCAAGTAACAATAATTATTTTCATTTATTTGTATTAGGCATAATAAACTAGCCTCAGGTGAATAATCAGGGGAGGAGGCGATCTTATATTATGTATGCTATCGGACCATGATGTCTCAATAGCTGTTTGTTTGTGCTCAATCATGAATTAATATCAAATAAAATACATTTGTTCCCTTCTGATAAAGCAGGAAATTGTATTTACGAAGTAAATGTAACTTGTAATAACATGAAAACAATCATTTTGTTTGCTTTATTTGGTGGATTGTTGTAAAATTATTTATTTTGTTTATTAATTAACTGAAAGTTGTATAATTGCCTTAGGTTAACACAAAGTATATTGTAAATGAAATTTTGGAATTTATAGATGTAAGATAGAATGATGAATTTGTGTTTTAAAATAAAAATATAAATATGTGATATAATAATGTACTTATATGTATTAAAAGGTGATGAATATACACTAATAGTATGCAAGTTGGTTATTTTAGTTTTCTACTTTTTTTTCTTGTCCCTTTTTTGTTTTAAGCAGATGTCTTTGTTTAAAAAACTTTATTCCAATTCATCTGCGCACGATTTTATCTTATCCTTTCATTCCCTAAGAAGATGGAGTAGTTGTGATCTGTGGCGGATATAGGTGGATGAGAAGATTTAAAGTATAAACCGACCTATGAATTTCATCTTCCATCTTTTTTTTAGTAATTTTGCCCAATCAACTCAATAACAAATAAATAATGGATGAATTAAACAATGGGGAACAAGGACAATATGTTGAACCCGGGAAAAATGAGAAGAAAAATAATACACGAAAAATTGTAAAAAGAACTTTGATTACGGCAGGACTAGCTTTGGCTGTATACATGGTATACTCCATCGTTTATCTGTTTATTTCGCCCGACCGTAATATTCAGCAGATTTATCTGGTGCCGGAGGATGCGGCGTTTATCATTCAGTCATCTGCTCCGATTGAAGATTGGGAAAAGTTTAGTGGAAGCGAAACCTGGCAATGTCTGAGAAAAGCGAAATCATTTGAAGAAGTTGCGAAGAGCGTGGAAAAGCTTGACTCGGTTGTCAAAAGCAATAAAGTACTGTTATCACTGGTCGGTCAGCGGGATCTGCTTATCTCACTTCATAAGACCCGCGCTACCGATTGGGATTTTCTGCTTATAGTAGATATGCAGAAAGCTTCTAAAATGGATTTATTGAAGGATCAGGTCGAAACAGTGCTGGCAATGTCCGGCTTTACTGTCACTAATCGAATGCATAATGGAATTAACATTCTTGAAATGCGTGATCCGGATACCCGTGATGTCTTTTATACTGCTTTTGTGGATAATCACCTGGTAGGCTCTTATACTTCCGGCCTTGTTGAATCTGCCATTAACTCCCGTAATAAGCCTAAGATCGGACTTGACCAGTCTTTTATTGAAACGGAAAAATTAGTTTCCGGTAAAGGGCTTGTCAGGGTATTTATCAACTATGCCCGTATTCCTCAGTTTATGTCCATTTATCTGGGAGCGAGAAATGAATATGTCGATCTGTTCAGTAATTCTATGAATTTTGCGGGCCTTTACCTGAATATGGATAAGGACCGGATGGAAGTGAAAGGTTATACGTTGAAGAAAGATTCGGTGGATCCTTATATCACTGCCTTGCTGAATTCGGGAAAGCATAAAATGAAAGCTCACGAGATTTTGTCCGGGCGAACGGCTCTTTATACAAATATCGGCTTCGATAGTCCGGTAACTTTCGTGAAGGAACTGGAGAACGCTCTGTCTGTTCATGATAAACTGTTGTATGACTCTTATCAGAGTTCACGGAAAAAGATAGAAAGCCTGTTTGGTATTTCTCTGGAAGAGAACTTCCTGAGCTGGATGTCCGGAGAGTTTGCCATAACACAATCCGAACCGGGGTTATTAGGACATGATCCTGAAGTGATTCTGGCTATTCGGGCAAAAAGCATCAAAGACGCCCGTAAGAATATGGAGTTTATTGAAAAGAAGATCAAACGCCGGTCTCCGGTTAAGATAAAGTCAGTTAATTATAAGGACTTTGAAATCAATTATGTTGAAATGAAAGGTTTCTTCCGTCTGTTCTTCGGAAAGCTGTTTGATAAATTTGAGAAGCCATATTATACTTATGTGGATGATTACGTCGTTTTCAGTAATAAAGCTGCTTCCTTGCTTTCCTTTGTAGAAGATTACGAACAGAAGAATTTACTGAAGAATAATGCAGGATTTAAGGATGCTTATTCGTATATGAAATCAAGTTCCACGATCTTCTTGTATACAGATATGCACAAGTTCTACTCACAATTGAAACCTATGATGAATCCCGCTACATGGAATGAAATACAATCGAATAAAGATGTCTTGTATTCATTTCCTTACTGGACGATGCAGGTGATCGGAGATAACAACCAAGCTTCTCTGCAGTATGTGATGGATTACCGTCCGTACGAGCTGGAAGAGGTGGTGGCCGTTGTCAGCGATGAGGAAGATCAGGATATGGATGAAGAAGCTGTGACCGAAAAGGAGCAGATGAGTGAGTTAAAGCGTTTCTATATTGAGAAGTTTGAAGGAAATGTTCTGCGTGAGTTCTATCCGGAAGGAGCATTGAAAAGCGAAGCGGAAGTGAAAGAGGGAAAACGTCACGGACGTTACCGTGAATATCACGAAAATGGAAAGCTCAAGCTTCGTGGGAAATATTCAAATAATCAGCCTAAAGGCACATGGAAGTATTACACCGAAGAAGGTGAATTTGAACGGAAGGAGAAGTTTTAAATGAACTTCTCCTGATTGGATATATATCTTATTTAATATTTTCTTCTGTGCTGGGACAAGAAGTTATCTATAAAGCGGACGATATAAACGACAGCAACTCCGGCTATGACCAATACGATAATACGACTCAACATAGTTTTTGATTTTATATTTAACGGTGCACAAAGATAAATAAGATATATGATATATGGGATATCGGGATAAGAAAAAATAATTCAACCCTAGAACAGGGTTCTGAATAGTACTTTTATAAATTACTGATTTCTAGCTATAAAGAAAAATATGAATAAAAAAGTATCGAAAAGTTTTTGAGTTCTCGCAAAAAGCACTACCTTTGCATCCGCAAATAAGGATGGTTCCGTAGCTCAGCTGGATAGAGCAACGCCCTTCTAAGGCGTGGGTCAAGCGTTCGAATCGCTTCGGAATCACTGATGTAAACGTTGATTATTTAATAATAGTCAACGTTTTTCTTTTGTTTGGGGTACATCAATTTTATTGAATTCTGAGTGGTTTCATATTGCGATTATCCCCTATAAAACAGTAAATGTCCCCCTATGTCCCCCTTTGCTGTATACTATATTGATTTGATAAACAGGCAAATATTTGATTTAATTAAGAATATATTTATACCCCCTATTTTATAAAGCAACTCCCATTATTATTCCTACATTTGCATTCAGAGATTCGTCTCTTTAGTTGGGAAACATAAACCTTTTGTTCATGAAGCATTTACGACAAACTGTACTTTTTATATTGTTAGGATTCTTATTGACTGCTTGTCATCATACAGCCGACCGATTGTTATCTATCGAACAATTGATCAAACTGAAACCGGACAGCGCTCTTTCTTTACTTCGCCAAATTCAGTATCCGGAGAAGCTGTCGGATTCAAATAGGGCTTTGTATGCATTGCTAATGACTCAGGTGATCAATCAGTCATCTGATGAGGAGCATAAAAGTGATTCACTTATATCTGTTGCAATTGATTATTATAAAGGAACCACGGACTCTGTTCATGCGGCACTGGCTTATTATAATGCCGGTCTGGTAGCAATGGATAATGAAGATTCGGAAGCTTCCCTGCATAATTTCCTAAAGACAATCGATTGGTTGGGAGAGAGTGATAACGATGAACTTCAGTTCATGGTCAGGTATAAAATGAGTCGTCTTTTCAACTTGCGACTGATTCCTGATGAGGAACTACGGTTGGGGAAGGCAGCGTTACCTTATGCCGAACGGACAGGCAACCCTTTGTATATCTGTGCACTGTTGCCGTATATCACTCACGGATTTATGCAGACAAATCAACTGGATAGCGCCTATAAATATTCTGTGCAAGCGATACAACTGGCTGAGAAAGAGAACTTGGTCCGGGCATTATCACATATTTATTCACAGCATGCCCATCTTTGCATGGCGATGAAGGACTATAAACAGGCGTTGATGTATCGCGATAAAGATTTGGCTATTCTATTTGAACTTTTCGGAGAGGAAAATGAATATATCTATGATCATTATATAAATAAGGCAAACACACTGACTGAACTGCATCAGTATGATTCTGCTTTCTACTACATTAATAAAGCGGTGGAAGATACAACAGATATACAATATACAACTCGAAAGTCTTTGGCTAAGGCTGAAATTTATGCTGCTACCGGGCAGATGGATTCGGCATATTATTATATGAACCGACATGCTGACTTGCGGGATAGGCTCATAGAGGAGAGAGATAAGGAAGGCTTACTGACTTTGCACCGGAATTATCACAATGATGAATTGAAAAAAGCCAATACCCGTCTCTGGCAACAGGCGGTAGAAAGGAAGCTGCAACTGTATGTTGTGACTATTGTTTGTTGCCTGGCGATTTTGTTAGGGGGGTGCATCTACTTCTTTTTATATAAAAGGAAACAACAGGAAGTATTGCGTCAGAAAGGACAGATTGCCCATCAGCAGGAGTTGTTGAAGTACCGTGAAATAGAAAAACTACAGGCAGAAAAAGACTTGTCGGAAGCTAAGGAAAGGGAAGCGCAGATTCGGGAGAAAGAGGCTTTACTAAAGGTTGAGTTCTTTAAGCGCCTGAATGAAACTTGTATTCCTGTGATTGAAAATCCGAAGACCCAGCAGAATATAATGCTCAAGAATGAGGACTGGAAAGTAATATTCAAGAATGCCAACAGTATCTTCCTGAATTTTACAGAACGTCTGAAGAATCAGTATCCTGCACTGAATGAGGAGGATTTGCGGTATTGCTGTATGGTGAAAATGCAGTTTTCGCAGACTGATATTGCTAAGATCATGCATCTGGAGAAAGATTCGGTGAAGAAAAGACTGAAAAGAATTCGTACCGAAAAGATGGGGATAGCGCAGGAAACGACATTGGAGGCTGTGCTTCGGGACTTTTAAATGATTAAGAATGAGAATGAAATAATTTGTTAAACCAAACATTAGAATTATGAAACAAACACTGAGTTTTCATAGTCCGATCATTGCTTCTACACAGAGCAAGGTGGATGTAGAAGCTTTTGAGAAGAGTACAGATGCTTTTGAAAAGGGAGAGCACTTACAGTCTTTTTATCTGTTGCTGGATTATATTGATCCGGAGTTACGCAGCAAATTTGGTAATGCGGAAGGAACGGAGTTTGCTGTGCCTCATGGTTCCATTATGGTCTATCTGAAGCTGGAGGGTGACCAACTGAATATTACAGCTCCGTTTTTGTTGCTGCCGGAAAAGGGAAGGATACCTTTGCTGCGGCAGGTGGCAGCTTTGAATCTGACAGAACTGACATTAGCATGTATCTCTTTGCAGAATGATAAGTTGTTCTTTGACTTTCATTGTCCGGTGGCTTTATGCAATCCTTACAAGATATACTATGTGCTTGAGGAAATTTGCCGGATAGGAGATAAATATGATGATGAATTTGTGACTAAGTTCAAGGCCGAGCGTATTTATGAACCCAAAATTACTCCATACGACGATGAAACGGTAGATAAGGTATACGAAGCTCTTCAGCAGACCTGCAAGGAATGTATGGACGCTGTAAAATACTTTGAGACAGAACGAAAGTATGGTTATGCCTGGAATATATTATCCAGTACGCTTCTTAAAATATGCTATTTTGTCTGTCCGCAGGGGCAACTGCTGAATGATCTTGATAAAGCGATTACAGATCACGGACGCGAGGATATGCCATTGCCGGAGATTGTATCCCGTACCAAATCTGTTGTCACACGCCTTCAGGAAATGACGAAGGAGCAACTGGCTGCCGATCTTTACTTTGTTGAAACTTTCATTTCGGACAGACGCCGTTCCGTACTGAAAAACATTCAGGATAACTTTGAAGATACATACGAGAAAGCTGGCTCGGCATTGGAATCAGGTGACTTCATCGTTTGCTGCTTGCTTATTATTAATAAGTTCTATGAATTGTACTATTATAATAATGTGCAGAATGATGTGAATGCGGTAGTTGCAAAAGCTATGAAGGCTACCTCTGCCATGTTATGGGAAGAAGCTGCTCCGATATTATATGAAGCGATGGACAATATCATGGAAGGAGAACTGGATGTAGATGATGACGAAGAAGGTGGTGACGAAGACGGAGAAATAATGGGCTTCGACATGTCACAACTACAACAGATGCAACAGGAAATGATGCAGCAGGCGATGCAGAATATCGATATGGAGCAAATACAGAAGATGCAGCAACTTGCTATGGAGAATATGCAAAAGATGATGGCCGGTATGTATGGCAACAATAACAATACGGAAGAGGACACTAACAAATAAAGAACAAGACTATGGAACAGAATATATACAATGCCATTTATAAAGTGAATCATGCCGGTGGCTGCGGCAGTTGTTTTTATCTGAAACAATATGATCTGTTTGTTACCAATTATCATGTAGTAGAGGGATTCCGTCAGGTAGCGATCCAGGATAATGATAAGAATTCGTTCCTGGCCAGGGTCGTTATGGTAAATTCCGTATTGGATATTGCTTTGCTGTCTGTGGAAGGGGATTTTTCTGCTCTTCCGGATATCCGGTTATCGGAGTTGAAAGAAGTCGCGATCGGACAGAAGATAAATGTGGCCGGCTATCCGTTTGGTATGCCGTTCACCGTGACTGAAGGTACGGTTTCTTCTCCCAGACAGCTGATTAATAACAGTTATTATATTCAGACAGATGCTGCGGTCAATCCGGGAAATAGCGGAGGTCCCATGTTCAATGAACGTGGGGAACTGATCGCCATTACCGCCAGTAAGATCACCGATGCGGATAATATGGGATTTGGTATTCCTGTGGATACACTGAAAAAGGTACTGGAGAATATAGAAAGTCTGGATCGCTCTGTTTTCAATGTGCAGTGTAATAGTTGCGATGAATTCATTTCCGAAGAAGATGAATATTGCCCTTGTTGCGGTGACAAACTGCCGGAAGAAATCTTTAAGGAGAGGGGACTGACTGATCTGGCTGTATTCTGCGAAGAAGCCATTGAAGCGATGGGAATCAATCCGGTATTGGCACGTGTGGGATACGAAGGCTGGAAATTCTATAAGGGAAGTTCGGAGATACGTATGTTTGTATACGACCGTTCTTATCTGTTTGCCACCTCCCCGCTGAATATTCTGCCAAAGAAGAACCTGGAACCTGTGCTGACCTATTTACTTCAGACAGAGATTGCTCCTTATCGTTTCGGACTGGATGGAAATCAGATTTATCTTTCTTATCGTGTGCATATTTCTGATATATTCTCGGATTATTCGGAAGATGTTAAGACGAATCTGACCCATCTTGCTTTCAAGGCAGACGATCTGGATAATTATCTGGTAGATACTTTTGGCTGTGAGTTTTCCGAATATGCTAATAAAAACGCTATCTGACCAATAACTAAACTATTTGAATATCACTCCTTTCGCTGAATTATTGAGGCGGAAGGAGTGTCTTTTTTCCTCCCTGCCGGATACTCGCAAATCTATTTTTACGAAGAATAACGAACGTTATATAGGTTTCAAAAAGCTCAAAAAAGGTAAAATGATGTTGCGATTCTCTGTTATTACTTATACTTTTGGACGATTAACAACTAAAAAACACAATAAAGTTATGAAGAAATTGATTTTTTTATTTGCATTTTGCCTTACTGTGACTAACATTTTCGCTCAAACTGACCCTAGCCAATTGAAAAAAGAAGGAAGCGACGCTTTTAATGCCAAGAACTATCCCGTAGCTTATGCTAAATTCAGCGAGTATCTGAAACAAACGAATAACCAGGATTCTGCTATCGCTTATTACTGTGGTATGGCTGCAGACGAAGTGAAAAAGTATGCAGAAGCTGTGACTTTCTTTGATATTGCTATTCAAAAGAAATTCAATACAGGTAATGCTTATGCCCGTAAAGCGCTGGCACTGGATGCTATGAAGAAGACTGACGAGTATGTTGCTACCTTGGAAGAAGGTCTGAAAGTAGACCCGGACAATAAAACAATGATTAAGAACTATGGTCTCCACTACCTGAAAGCAGGTATTGCTGCGCAGAAAGCCGGAAAAGCTGAAGAAGCAGAAGAATGCTTTAAGAAAGTGATTCCTTTGGATCATAAAACATATAAAACCAATGCTTTGTATAGTCTGGGCGTTTTATGCTATAACGACGGTGCGAATATCCTGAAAAAGGCTGCTCCTCTGGCAAACTCTGATGCAGACAAATATGCTGCAGAAAAGGAAAAGGCAGATGGCAGATTTAAAGAAGCCATAGGTTACTTGGAAGAAGCTACCAAAGTTTCTCCGGAAGATACAAAGTCTAAAACTATGCTTTCTCAGGTGCAAGCAGCTATGAAGTAAACTACCAATTCCAGATAGAAAGGGTTGCCGGGGAACATTTTGGCAACCCTTTTTTATTGCTTCTTTTTTTGAATGATCTACTTTTTGCGTACTTTTGCTTTCCCAAAAAGAAAGACTTTATGCAATTATATACAAGAGAAGAAACGATTCGGAGAATGAACCATTTAGGGCAATCCTGCCGGCCTTTTATTTTTATCATTAATTATTTGCAGGATGCATCTTATATAGAAGAAGTTGCCTCTGTTGATCCTTCTGAAGTAGTATATAACCTGAATGGGTTTACCAACCAATCTTCATCGAAGGATGTGCGTTCTTGCTCTGAAGAACCTGTCCACTGGAATTCTTATCCCGAATCTTTCGATAGTTACCGTCGGTCATTTGATATCGTTCAACGGAATATATTTGCCGGAAACAGTTTTCTGACCAATCTGACATGCCGCACGCCGATAGAGACGAACCTTAGTCTGAAAGATATTTTCTTCCGTTCAAAAGCAATGTATAAATTGTGGGTCAAGGATCAGTTCACTGTTTTCTCTCCCGAGATATTTGTCAGAATCCAACAGGGAAAAATCAGTTCTTATCCGATGAAAGGTACTCTTGATGCATCATTGCCTTCGGCTGTCCGGCAGCTGATGGATGATCCGAAAGAGGCAGCCGAACATGCTACTATCGTAGATTTGATCCGCAATGATTTAAGCATAGTGGCCGATCGGGTATCTGTGTCCCGATACAGGTATATCGATAAGTTGCAGACGAATCGCGGAACTATTCTTCAGACGAGTTCTGAAATACAGGGAACCTTGCCGGATAATTATCGGGAAAATCTGGGACACATTCTTTTCAAACTCTTGCCTGCCGGTTCTATCACCGGTGCTCCCAAGAAAAAGACGATGCAGATTATCAGTGAAGCCGAGACGTATGAGAGAGGATTCTATACGGGCGTGATGGGGTATTTCGACGGAAACAGTCTTGATAGTGCTGTTATGATACGTTTTGTGGAGCAGGAAGGCGACAGAATGTATTTTAAGAGCGGAGGCGGAATAACCTGCCGCAGTGAAGTGGAAAGTGAATATCATGAAATGAAACAAAAAGTATATGTGCCAATTTATTGAAACGATTCGCATAGAAGACGGACAGGTTTATAATCTGTCGTATCACATAGCGCGCATGAACCGGACTCGTGCCGCCTTTTGGAAAGAAGCGGCTCCCATTGATTTGTCCGGCTTTGTATCTCCTCCGTCTCTGTCCGGTATCTGGAAGTGCCGGATTGTGTACGGTAAAGAAATCGAAGAGGTCGGATACGCTTCTTATCAAATGAGAATGGTTTCTTCCTTGCGTCCGGTTGCTTCGGACACTATTGATTATAGTTACAAGAGTATCAATCGGGGAGAATTGAATGATCTGTTTGCCCGGAGAGGGAAGGCAGACGATATTCTGATAGTGAAAGACGGATATCTGACAGATACCTCCATTGCCAACATAGCGTTGTATGACGGACATACATGGTATACTCCGGCCCATCCCTTGCTTCAGGGGACGAAGCGTGCAGAACTGTTGGATAATCGGTTCATTGTGGAGAAAGATATCCGGCAGGCGCAATTGGGCGATTACTCCCATATCATGTTGTTCAATGCGATGATCGATTGGAAACGGCTCATCATACCTGTCAATGAAAAACATTTTATTCTATAACTAAAATTAACGGAATTATATACAGAACCGTTGAACAAAGCCTCTTTTTAATCTGTTATATTTATGTGTTTTTCATAGTATTAGATAAAGATTAATTAAAAGAGATTGTACTTCACTTGTGAAAGCTTAGAGTACATCAGAAGCAGAAGAGTCTGTTTTTTTGATAAATGTGTTAGAGCATCGGTTTTACCAGGCCGATGCTTTTTTTATGTCCTTTTGTTGCGTTTTGTAGTTTATATGAAATAAAATTTGTACGTTTGTAGGGTAATAATAGAAAATGATGAAGATGAACATACCCGTTATCTTTCAGTTTTTAAAAGATCTTTCTGCGAATAATAATCGTGAGTGGTTCAATGAGCACCGGTCAGAATATGAAGTAGCCCGTGCCGAGTTTGATAACTTTCTGGCAACAGTAATCGCCCGCATCTCTTTGTTCGATGAAACAATCCGGGGAATCCAACCCAAAGATTGTACCTATCGTATTTATCGGGATACCCGCTTCTCTGCGGATAAGACACCCTATAAGATACATTTTGGCGGCTATATCAATGCCAAAGGCAAGAAATCCGATCATTGCGGATACTATATGCATCTGCAGCCTGATGGAAGCATGCTTGCCGGAGGAAGCCTGTGTTTGCCTCCCAACGTACTGAAAGCTGTCCGCCAAGCCATTTATGACAATGTGGAAGAGTATATCTCCATTGTAGAAGACCCCGAATTCAAAAAATATTTTCCTGTAGTGGGAGAGGACTTCATGAAAACAGCTCCCAAGGGATTCCCGAAAGATTTTAAATATATTGATTATCTGAAGTGCAGACAGTTTGTCTGTTCTTATCTTGTTCCCGATGATTTTTTCACTCGGGCGGACATGATGGAGCAGATAGAGAAAGCATTCCGACAGTTCAAGAGATTTGCCGATTTCATCAATTACACAATTGATGATTTTGAATAAAATAATACCTAAAAATATAAACTTAAAAATTAAACTCATATGGTAGTAGATACTTTAGAAAATCTGGAAAAATACGCGTCTTTGAATCCTTTGTTTGCACAAGCTATTGAGTTCTTGAAATCTCATGACCTCCAAGCCATGGAAATAGGCAAGACTGAACTGAAAGGAAAAGATCTGCTAGTGAATATCGCACAGACAAAGCCTAAGACTAAGGAAGAGGCGAAACTGGAAACGCATAATGAATTTATTGATATTCAGATTCCATTGTCGGGAACAGAGGTGATGGGGTATACTGCTGCCAAAGATTGTGTGCCTGCCGACGCTCCTTACAATGCCGAAAAAGATATTACTTTCTTCGAAGGACTGGCAGAAACATATGTAGCCGTGAAACCGGGAATGTTTGCCATCTTCTTCCCGCAAGACGGACATGCTCCCGGCATTACTCCCGACGGAGTGAAGAAAGTGATCGTAAAAGTAAAAGCATAAACCTAATTCAATTCTGATATGAAAGAGACACTCAACATTATCAAAAACGATCCCTGGCTGGAACCTTTCGCAGATGCCATTACCGGTCGTCACCAGTATGCACTGAACAAGGAAGCCGAGCTGACCAATAAAGGAAAACAAACTCTTTCGGACTTTGCATCAGGCTATCTTTATTTTGGTCTGCACCGTACTCCCAAAGGATGGACGTTCCGTGAATGGGCACCGAATGCTACTCATATTTATATGGTAGGTACATTCAACAACTGGGAAGAGAAAGCTGCTTATAAACTGAAAAAACTGAAAAACGGTAATTGGGAAATCAATCTTCCGGCAGATGCCATTCAGCACGGAGACTTATATAAGTTGAATGTGTATTGGGATGGCGGACAAGGTGAACGCATTCCTGCATGGGCTACACGGGTAGTGCAGGACGAACAGACCAAGATATTCAGTGCACAAGTCTGGGCACCGGAAAAGCCATATAAATTCAAGAAAAAGACATTTAAGCCTACTACGAATCCTTTGTTGATCTATGAATGTCATATTGGAATGGCACAACAAGAGGAAAAAGTAGGCACATACAATGAATTCCGCGAAAAAACACTTCCACGCATAGCACAGGAAGGCTATAACTGTATTCAGATTATGGCCATTCAGGAGCATCCTTATTATGGTAGTTTTGGCTATCATGTATCCAGTTTCTTTGCTGCTTCTTCCCGCTTTGGTACGCCCGACGAACTGAAAGCGCTGATTGATGCTGCTCATGAGATGGGTATTGCCGTTATTATGGATATTGTCCATTCTCATGCAGTGAAAAACGAAGTGGAAGGTTTGGGTAACTTTGCCGGTGATCCGAACCAGTATTTCTATCCGGCTCCTCGTCGTGAGCATCCGGCATGGGATTCACTATGCTTTGATTATGGCAAAAATGAAGTGATTCATTTCTTATTGTCCAACTGTAAATACTGGCTGGAAGAATATAAGTTTGACGGATTCCGTTTTGACGGTGTGACGTCTATGTTGTATTATAGCCACGGGTTAGGAGAAGCATTCTGTAATTACGGAGATTACTTCAATGGTCATCAGGACGGCAATGCCATTTGTTACCTGACATTGGCGAATGAGTTGATTCATCAGGTCAATCCGAAGGCTATCTCTATTGCTGAAGAAGTTTCCGGCATGCCGGGACTTGCGGCCAAAGTAGAGGATGGCGGTTACGGATTTGATTACCGTATGGCTATGAACATCCCTGATTACTGGATCAAGACTATCAAGGAAAAGATTGATGAGGACTGGAAACCTTCCAGTATGTTCTGGGAAGTAACCAACCGTCGTCAGGATGAAAAGACGATCTCTTATGCGGAAAGTCATGATCAGGCATTGGTAGGAGACAAGACTATTATTTTCCGTCTGATTGATGCCGATATGTATTGGCATATGCAGAAAGGCGATGAGAATTATGTAGTCAATCGTGGAATCGCTTTACATAAGATGATCCGCTTGCTGACATCTTCGACGATCAATGGCGGTTATCTGAACTTTATGGGTAATGAGTTCGGGCATCCCGAATGGATCGATTTTCCGCGTGAAGGTAATGGATGGTCTTGTAAGTATGCCCGTCGTCAGTGGGATCTGGTAGATAACAAGAATCTGGCTTATCACTACATGGGGGACTTTGATGCTGAGATGCTGAAAGTGATCAAGAGTGTGAAAGATTTCCAGGCGACTCCGGTTCAGGAGATCTGGCATAATGATGGTGATCAGGTATTGGCTTATGGACGTAAGGATCTGATATTTGTATTTAACTTCAATCCGAGACAGTCTTTTGTGGATTATGGTTTCCTTGTTAGTCCGGGAGCTTATGAAGTAATCTTGAATACGGATAATGTTGCATTTGGCGGAAATGGTCTTGCAGATGATTCAGTAGTTCATTTCACGATTGCCGATCCGTTGTATAAGAAGGAAAAGAAAGAGTGGCTGAAACTCTATATTCCTGCACGTACAGCTGTTGTTTTGAGAAAGAAGAAATAACTCAGGGAATAAAAAATAAGAAAGCCCTTGTCGAGTATTTAATGTTTGGCAAGGGCTTTTTTTATAAGAATGTTCCCGGACCGAGAATGTCGTACATATAACTGACATTGCGGGTTTTTAGCAACATTCCTTGCGGGGAATAAAAGAGCTGGTATTTGATATCTACATTATCTTGTCCTACCTTAATGACGATGATTGCCTGCCATTTAGGAAACTCCACCATGGTTACATCATTTACTACCCAACTGGCATAAGGACCGGATACAAAGGCATTGTATACGGTAGGTGTCACCCGGTCGAGACTGACAAGGTCCGTCTGTGTCATTTGCCATTGAGCCTGCGTATTGAACCAGACGTTTTTAGTGAATCCATTCATGACAAAGTTAGCGCAATAATAGCCATCATCCTGCGACCATGCTATACCGTTGGCTTTGGGGTACATCTTTTTGAAGGCAGCCTGTATATTGCCGGGAGGTAAGATTGCGAAGGCAGATACAGACAATAATAATATGACTGCCAAAAAACTAATTTTCTTCATAAGGTTCTGGTTTAGGAAATTATTTATCTAACTAAACAGCCTTTGAGAATTTTTGTTTTCAGTTTGGGGGAATAAATCAGTAGTATCTCCATTGGGACTGACTAAAAAGTCAATAGTAGCATCAATTCCACTCTCTTCGGGAAGGAGGGGTGCCCGTAGGGCGGGGTGGTAGGTAAAATAAGGTTGTCTCTAATTTGTTGTGAATGAAATAATTGCGTATTTACCTACCACCTCCCCCTACGGGTACTCCTCCTTCCCGAAGGAGGAGATTTTGAGATACTACCGATTTTTGGGTTACTTCCATTCAAGATACTATTGATTTATCATTTGCCTTCATTCGGAGCAGGCATCAGAATGTAATCTTCAGAATCTTCCCGTTATAGGCCCCTACGGAAACCTCAGTGGCTTTATAAGGCAATAAACAGATTTCCTCTTTGGCACCGGTCAATAAGTCTGTAGCCTGATATTTTTCCATTTGTGGTATCTGTAAGAAATCAAACGCGTGAGAAGGCACATTGATTGCTACATCGACCAGTTGGCTATCGAAATTGACGATGATAAACAACAATTCATTCTTATACTTTCGCATAAAAGTATATTGCTTATGTTCGTCGAAACGCCATCCGTTTTTATTGGCGTACATCAGGTCGAAGAATACTCCTTTGGCGATGGATGTCTCTTCATTACATAGCGTCAGTACTCTTTGGTAAATGCTGTACAGGCGTTTATGCTCTTCGGTCAGCATTTTACCGTCAAACTTACCGCCATTGCGCCAGCGACGAATAGTATCCACGCTCCAGTAATCGAATATCGTAGTCCGTCCGTCTCTTCCGCTGAAACCTTCGCTGTCCATTCCCAGTTCGCCGAACTCCTGACCGAAATAAATCATCATAGGATTGGTGTTCATACAAGCAGAAACGATCAGAGCGGGGATTCCTTTACGTGGATCTCCTGCAAAGAAATCGGAAGCGATGCGCTGTTCGTCATGGTTCTCCAGGAAGTTCAGCATTTGCTTTTCTATTCCGTTCAGACTTTGCCAGCAGTGAGTGATGGATGCAGCGGATTCGTAGCCGCAAGCTACATTGCGGAGTGTATCGTATAAACCGACCTTATCATATAGATAGTCAAATTTTCCACGGAACAGATAATTGCGGTATTCGTTGGGATTATAGACCTCGGCAATGAAAAGAATTTCCGGATGCGCTTCCTTAACTTGTGGAATAGCCCATTCCCAAAATTCTACTGGAACCATTTCCGCCATATCGCAGCGGAAACCGTCGATACCTTTTGAGGCCCAGAATAAAAGAATGTCCAGCATCTTTATCCAGGTATCCGGAGTCGGGGAGAAATGGCAAGTGCCGCCATTCAGATAATCTACTCCATAGTTCAGCTTGATGGTTTCGTACCAGTCGTTGATGTTCGGTGTAGCGTCAAAACGGTTGTTACCTGTCGCTTTGGCCGGATATTCGTGGTAAGGCTCCGCTGCACCTTCTTTCATGTCGAACTGGGCACGCAACTCGGACTGCGGTATATAGTAGAAATTATTGTACGGGCTGAAAGCGTAGTTCGGGTCATCGTTTGCTCCCAGTTCGGTAGTGCCGTCCGGTTGTGCATCCGAGTGATACTGGCGTGCTACATGGTTGGGGACAAAATCTATAATAACTTTCAGTCCGGAACGGTGAGTGCGATGTACCAGATTCTCGAACTCCCTCATTCGTTCCGGCACATCGGTTGCCAAGTCCGGATCTACATCATAATAATCCTTGATGGCGTAGGGAGAGCCCGCTTTGCCTTTCACGATGGCGGGGTGGTCGGGACGTATGTTGAAACGACGGTAATCCGTCTCCGTTGCATGCTCGATAATGCCTGTATACCAGATATGGGTAGCACCCAGTTTTCTGATTTCTCCAAGTGCCTTGAGGGTGAAGTCGGCCATTTTACCACATCCGTTGGCGGTAATGTCTCCATTGTAGACACAATGGTTGTTATTGTTTCCGAACAGGCGTGTAAACACCTGATAGATAATCATTTTATTTTCGTTGTTCATATAGAGTAGATTTTATTTCATATCATAAATGTTTTCGCGAAAAGTAAGGTATTACTTCCATATTTTCCCTTTTTCCGCCAATGTCTGGTCAAGTAAGTCATTGGCTATCTTATAACCTTGCTCGAAGATTTCTTCCGCTTTTTCCAGTTCGGTGTTGCTATATCCATAAAGATTGTATGGCTCGATCAGCAAGTCACATTTTTCTCTTTCGGGGAAAGTATTGGCACGGAACATAAAGTGGAAGGAGCGCATGGCAATGCTTACGATATTCATTTTATAGTCTTGCGCCATGATGGGACTTACGTTGACGGCTACCACCTTGTCGCATATTCTGCGAAGGGTGGAGACTGGAAGGTTCATCATTAATCCGCCATCTACGTAATTGGTTCCGTCGATATTGACCGGAGCAAACATGACAGGCATACAGCAGGAAGCAGCCACACGTTCGGCTATGGAGCCACGGTGGAAATGAACCATACGTCCGTGGTCCAGATCGGTAGCCGTGATGATTAAGGGGATTTGCAACTCTTCCAGATTCTTGGCTTTCAGATTGGTATGGAGAAAGTCAATAAATTCACAGAGGTCAAATAGTCCTTTCTTGGGGATGACTAACTTTGTCAGGTCCTGAAACTTATGGCCGGAGAAGTATTCAATCACTTGGTGAGGTTCATTTCCGTCGGCATAAAAAACTCCGGCAAGCGCACCGGCACTTACTCCGGAGATAATGTCCGGTTTGATATCATGCTCCAGCAGAGCCTGCATCACCCCCAAATGCGCAAATCCTTTAATAAATCCTCCGCTTAAAGCATAGCCTATCTGATATTTACGGCTATTCCAGTTATTTGTGAATACCTCCATGAGTTACTTTCTTTTTTTAGTTCGCCACGAATTTAGTGAATTTATTGAAAGTAGGAGGAATATAATGGATAGTTTTTTTTGAATTGTATACAATCCTCTGAAAGCTATCCATATTTGGGGCTGATGCTGCTAGAATCCGAAATCGTCTATCTCAACTTTATGTTCTTCTGATTCTTTGAAAGGTTTCGCTTCTTTCTGCACAGGGTTTCCTTCGATGTATACGGCACGGAACGGGCGGGCAGGGCAGACGTATTCGCAGCCGCCACATCCGACGCAGATCTCCGTATTGACGCGGGGAAGAGTCAGTCCGTCTTTGTAGGGTACCATAGCAATGGCTTGCGTAGGACAATGCTCTGAACAGGCTCCGCAACTGGTTCCGTCAGTGAGGACAATGCAATTTTCTTCTATAAAGACGACATAGCCCATCTGAGTGAGATGTTTCTGTTCTACTGTCAACGGAGGGATGGCACCGTTGGGACAGACATCGCTACATACGGTACAGTCGAAATTACAGAATCCTTTTTCGAAACTGACCGTTGGCTGCATCACACCTCCCAGACCGTATTCCATGAAAGCGGGTTTCAGTACATGCGACGGGCATTTGCTGACACAAAGATGGCATGATGTACAATGTTGCTGGAAACGCTTCTGGCTGACAGATCCCGGAGGAGTAATCGGATTTTCTTTTTTGTATGCCTTTTTGCCTTCCATCGTCGCAATGGATTCTTGCGCCTTTGTAAGAAGCGTGGGAGTTGCTCCGGCAGTAGCCAGTCCGGCAAGCAGAAAACGACGTTTGGAAGAATCTGCAGTAACGGAAGATGGTTCTGTTGCCGCCGCTTGTTTTTCTGTAGCGGAAGAACGTTGTTGTCCCTTTGAAGCAGGGGCGTAAACCAGCGCTTTCTGTTTGCAGGCACCGAGACAGTCGAAACAGTCTACACAGCGGCTATAGTCAATAGCGTGTTCTTTGCTGTGGATGCAGGCAGCTTTGCATTTGGTAGCGCAAAGTCCGCAACCATTACATTTTGCGGTATCGATACGGACTTTGAACAAAGAGTAACGGCTCAAAAATCCTAATACCGTACCTACCGGACAAATGGTATTGCACCACGTGCGGCCGTGTTTCCATGCTAATATAAGAATGGCGGCAAAGGTCAGTATCGCTATAAGAAGGGAAGAAAGACTTAACACCGAGGTGTCTACCTGATAAAACGTGTAGTTTTCGAATCTGGAAAATACGGATTCCAGCAGGTTGTTTCCCAGCATATACACCGGTTTGAAGATATGTACTACAATGCGTCCGTATGCGCTATACGGGTCCAGCAATCCCAATACCACCGAGAAGCCGCATACGGAGGCAATTACAGTCACTCCGAGCACGGTCCATCTCAGCATATTCTTTGCAGGACTGTACCGATATCTTTTTTTCTTCTTTCCCACAGACTTTGAAATGCGTGCTATGATATCCTGCCATATTCCCATCGGACAGATGGTAGAGCAATAGATACGTCCGAACAACAGGGTTAACGCAATCAGCACAATCAGTATGCCTATACTGAGAGATAGCACGGCAGGGACAAACTGTATATGTGCCAACCGATGAAAACTGTTCGGCAGAATATTAGCAAAATCGAGAAAATAAAAAGTAATCAGTGCAAAAAGGACGACTGATATTCCGATACGTATCTTTCTTAACATGGTGGTTTACATCTTAATTCGCTTGACATTCAGTTTGTCGATGTCCATCGTTCCTACTTTCAGTGCTTCTCCTTTGGCAAGGTGACCTACGGTGTCCAGCGGCATTTCGCGTACTTGATTGAAGAATTTGGCTGCGGCTGTATCTACGGCTACAATATCCGGTGAGATAAAGAGACCTTTTGCCAGTACCACGTCCGAAGCGGAACGTCCTCGCGGTCCGTTGGTCTTCATGATACGGTAGGCGTCTACGACATTAAGCACAGCTTTCTTTTCCAGTGTACAGATGTCCGCAATGCATTGCTGCAGGTCATTCTGGTGGAAGAAGCCGCGGTCCCAGACGATACCCATATGGTTTTTCATGGAGATAGTCAGATTGGCGCCTCCGTGATTCTTCAGGATAGGGACATTAATCCATACATCACAATTCAGGATGGCTTCATGTATTTTCGCCTTCTTCATCTTTTGTCCCTTTGGCAGATCAACGGGTTTGTAGTAAGATTCCAGGTGGGCGGGCATAACTTTGGCTCCGGCTTCTTTCGCTGCCGCTTCAATACCGCTGTTTTTGTAGCACTTCTGCCAATCGTCGCAGGTATGGTCGAATACGGTGACCTCTTTGGCTCCGGCGGCAAAACATTGTTTGATGATTTCCGTGATCAGTTTCGGATTCGTGTTTCCTGCCAGTTCGGGCACTTTATCCCATCCGATATTGGGCTTTACCACTACTTTCTGTCCGGGCTTGACGAATTGCTTCATACCGCCCAGCTCGCTGATAGCACGACGGAACATAGCTTCCGGTTCGCCGCCCATGACGGCTACTAGGTCCGGTTTGTCACCATTTGCCTTATTGATTGTCTGAGTCAGTATCTCCATCGCCTCTGAACGCTGTATAGTCATGGCGGCACCAGTAATAGCTACTGTCTTTAAAAAATCCCTTCTGTCCATCTTTCTTTTTTAGTTTAGAGTTTTGCAATTGCCTTTAACAGGGCGTATCCGCCAAACCATTGAATGAACATACCCGGAATACCGATACGGAAATCTTGTACTGCGATATAGAAATCTCCCTCGATCATCCATTCAAAAGCGGTTCCTATGAGTTGATAGGAGAGTATTACTCCAAGGACGGCTAACAAAGAAACGGTTTTCACGGTACGTGCTGCAAGGGCGGAAGCACCGGCAAGCAAGGTTGATTTTATCAATATAATCGGGAGAACGGCCTCGGATGGCATGGCAAACAAGATATGATTGATGATAGGAGAAAGAACAGCTGTCAGCAATCCTACCCGAAAACCGTACTTATAAGCGGCTATTAAGGTAAAAAAGTAAATTGGTAATAAAGTCGGTCCACCGTAAGGAACGAGGTGGCACAGTTGTGGAAGTGCGATGTTGCCTGCTACGAATAACAGGGCGAACAGGTAAGTTTTCACATTGCTGTAATTCAGCGAATAGAGTTTGGCGGATGTTTCCATTTTCATTGATGACTTTAATGTTTAGATTGATGATATCTTAAAGATTAGACTATTCTCGTTTGAAAAAGTTTAATCGGTCTCATAATTTCTTGGCCGGTCAAATCATGATTGGGCTTTGATGTTTACAAAAGTAGTGCAAATTTTCAATGAAACGTATTATTTTATCGTTTTTTGTTTATTCATTGAAGTGCGTGAACCGGAACAGTGGATTTCTCCTTCCGGTGACAATGAAAAAAATGTATGATTTATGAATCATTGGTGTTTGTGTTTATAATAAACTTTGTGATAGTTTTAGTAAAACGGTATCTGAGTTTATTATAAACGATGTAATTCCGTTTATGGCTTTTTATGCTGAAATTTGGCAACAAAAAAGGCTGTGACTTCCAATGGAAGTCGCAGCCTTCAGCTTGTATACCGATGACTCATATCTTATTCTTTATAGGGAAATATATATGTCTTGTTGTAATATTGTACTTGCCTTACGGACTGATCAATCTTGACTGTATGTTACCGTTCATGTGATACATTACAGCAGGTATGTTGAAAGACAGACTTCTTTTCATTAGTTACGGTTTTATAGGTTTATTATTGTTCTGCTTACAAATATACAACATTAAAAGGGCTTTGTCAAGTCCTGACAGAAATAACCCGTTAAACTCTGAGAAAGTATCTTGTTTAGAAATTAATATCGGATACGTTCTTTTTGCATTCTTCAAGTCTTTCCAGCGCCTCCTTGGATAACTGCGGATAATGTAAGTCCAGTTTTTCCATGCGTTCACAGATAATTTGCCCGACGGCATATCGCATAAACCATTTGTTGTCTGCCGGAATCACATACCACGGGGCAATCTCTGTTGAAGTTTCTGTCAGTACATCCGAGTAGGCTTTCATGTAGTCGTCCCAGTATTGCCGTTCTTTGACGTCGGCAGAAGAGAATTTCCAGTTCTTTGATTCATCGTTCAGCCTCTCCATGAATCGTTTCTTTTGTTCGGCTTTCGAAACGTTCAGGAAGAATTTGATGATGACCGTCCCGTTTTCAGTCAGATAACGTTCGAAATCATTAATCTGCCGGTAGCGGCGTTTCCAAAATTCGTTGTCTATATCATTCGCTTTTAGTATTCCGGGTAGCTTGTTGGATAACAGGATTTCGGGATGTACTTTGGCTATCAGTACATCTTCATATTGGGAACGGTTGAAGATTCCGATTCGTCCCCGTTCGGGGAGTGAACGATTGATTCTCCATAAGTAGTCATGATCCAGTTCTTCGGCAGATGGTTGCTTAAAGGAGTACACCTGACACCCTTGCGGATTGATGCCGGACATTACGTGCTTGATCGTTCCGTCTTTTCCGGCAGCGTCCATCGCCTGAAAAATAACCAGAACCGAGTAGCGGTCTTGTGCATAAAGCATACTTTGCAGTTCAGACAGCTTTTCGATATTTTGGGCTAACTGTTCTTTGGCATCCTGTTTGGATATATCAGCAGTAAATGAGGGATTGAAATCGGATACATGATGTTCCTTCCCCGGTTTGGCTGTAAGCTCTTTTAAGACTTCTTTTTTCATTGTTGTATAATTAGGTTGTTATAGGTATATAACAGTTGAATAAAGAAATCAGTTCTTGTCAGATTAAGAGTATTGAATAGTAATTCCCCAATTATGCATCAACAGATTCTACATAATTCCACACTAATTCCACAGTTATATTTATATTGTCTACTATTTATGTGTTTGATTATCAGCTATATATGGCGGGGTGAAACGTTTGGCATCTGCTTTGCCATATATTAAGTACAAGAGATAATAAAAACAATAGTTCTATCATTCACACTTAAAAAATTACGATTATGAAAAAGGTATTAGTAGCAGTAGCATTGGTATTAGGATTAGGTAGTTCTGTAGCATTCGCACAGGAAGTAAGTAACACTCCGGCAGTGGAAACTCAGACACAAGCTCCACAGGATGAGTATACAAAGATTGAAGTGAAAGATTTGCCGGAAGCAGTGACACAGGCAATAGCGAAAAGCTATGAAGATGCTACCATCAAGGAAGCGTATGTTGCCGAAAAAGAAACCGGTAAGGTTTATAAAGTAATTATCACTACAAAAGACGCCCAGGAAGTAACCGTACTTCTGAATGAAAAAGGAGAAGAAGTTAAAGAGATAAAGTAAAACTTCGAAAGTAATAACTCATAGAGAGGTCCCGGTTCGTGATGAATTGGGACCTCTCGTTTCTATGTATTAGGTTCTGTATAAAGATAGTCGGCAGTAATATATACGGTAACAAAGCAAGGAGGTTTACGATTTATTTTTAAGTAATTCATAATAATGTGCATCAATGAACTGGCCATTCTTGAAGCAAGCCTTACGATGTATTCCTGTTTTCTGAAATCCAGCTTTCTCCAGCACACGCATTGATGCGGCATTGTGTTCATATACCGTAGCGTATAGGCGTATTACGTCTGTATGCTGAAAATAATGTTCTATAGCTCTTTCTAAAGCAGCTGTTGCAAGGCCCTTGTTCCAGTATGTTTCCGAAATCCAGTAACCGACTTCTGCATTGAAGCGTTCGACATCCGTCCCGCGGACGAATCCGATATTACCGATTGCCTCATGATTCGCCTCGATGCAATATTCATTCTGTTCCACTTGTTCCGAAGCGTATTTAATGAAGGCATCAGCATCTGTTTCTGTATATGGAAAAGGCAGCCCGTCACGGCAGTTATCCCATATCTTCTTATTATTCAGATGCCTTGCCAAGGCTTTGGCATCAGATTCTTTCCAGGGACGAAGTATAAAATCCATATTCTTATTCTTTGTAGCTATTATGGTTTCTTTCCCGAATCTTTCCCCATGCGTGTGTGTCAAACAGGCAACTGCTGCGCATAGTCTCATACATCACCTTAAATCTCGACATCGGAATGGTATAACTCAGTATATCGGCCTCAAAATAAGGGCGTACAGAAGGATCAAAGAATCCGATGAATGTTCTGTATCCGCCTTTACGATTCTCCAGAATCGTCTGTGTGACCACAGAACTACATCCCGACCCGAAAGTGGAAATCACTGTATCCTCCTTATTATTATCGAAGAAAGCCCAGGTGGTCAGTCCGGATAATATATCAGGATTGGCCAGAAAAAGGATTCCTTCCAAATGATCGAACGTTTCCACTTTATCTATACGGGCAAAATGCAGATATTCCTTTTCTGCCCTTGGTACTCCCAATTGTTCAATAAAGCTTTTTACCATTTCCGGCGTCTGCTTATATCGTTCCTTTAGAGATACGAACGTCGGCACGTGCTCGGGCATATCAGTGAATCCGGTATAAAACTTACCGCCGCCGCAACCAATTGTTTCCGCATTCAGGCTGATGGTATTACCTTCCCTGACTTTACTTATGCTTTTAAAGAAGCACCCGTTCACTTTCCCCGTTTCATTTTCAAGAATGTCCGAGTACCAGAATACGATAGGTAATTCGGCATATTCGCCAAAAGCTTCCCGATAGTTTTCGATGAATTTTTTTATTTCCATAATTGGTTATTTTATCTACGTACAAAGTTAAACTAAAAAAGCAAGGAGCAAAGAATAAAGTCCGAAAATATGCGTTTGGTATACGGAGCGATGAAGCACTGAGGGACGCTATCAGATCAAAGTTTCTATGATGGAACTATCGGCAGGAATGAATCTGAATAAATATCTGAAGCTAAGTCTGATAGCAGAGATGGGAGGATTATCGTGCAGCCGGATTGCTTATTACACAACACGTACACTGAAGACCTTTTTCGAAGATATGTCCAGAGATACGGACCCTTATTTCAAACCGGCTGTATATGTTTCGATGGGAATGAAGTATAAGTTCTGAAAAAGTAGTAACTTTATCGCCATGTCAGTGAAACGAACATTATATTCAGCATTAAAAGTCATAGGGGTATTTCTGATCATATCCTTGATATTCAGGTGCCCGGTATCACCGGGATAGAGTTTGCGCAAAGCATTCAATATGGCTTCTGACTTTATTACAGACTCTCACTGGAACACCCATACGTTAAGTTTTGGTCTTATTTCATAAAAAAGGGTATTTTGCAAAAGAAAAAGGAGAGAACATAGTGCATTATTCCCGCGAAATGCCGTTATTTGCACTCACTAAACAATAAAAGGTTTATTTCGATTTGATTATTTCACATGAATCTTCTCATTTATTGAGCATATCCATCTCTGATTAAGAACTTCCAAAGAACTTTGTTATTGAAATTATTAATTTTTTATATTTGTATTTTATGAATTTGTACATTGGAAATCTTAACTATAACGTTAAGGAATCAGACTTGAGAAACGTAATGGAAGAGTATGGAGCAGTTGCTTCAGTTAAATTAATCACAGATCGTGAAACAAGAAGATCAAAAGGCTTTGCTTTTATTGAAATGCCGGATGATACAGAAGCAGCTAACGCTATCAAAGAATTGAATGGTGCTGAATATGTAGGCCGTCCGATGGTAGTTAAAGAGGCTTTGCCGAAGAACTAATTGACTGAATAACAATCAGTATATAAAAAGAAGGTGTGTTGGTGATCCCAACACACCTTCTTTCGTTTCTGCAGAATCCTGGCCGGACTATTTCTTAAAGTCCAAAGAATTTATCTCTCTTTTTATTGTCTGCGGTTATTTTTTTCTTACCTTTGGTTCACTAACAACAAACCGATAGAAGATGAATCAAGAACTTTTAATGAATCCTAACTGTCTGGTGGCTGCTTTGGAAAAGCCTGCCGCCGAGTTTACTAAGGCAGATATTATTTCTTTTATTCAGAAGAATAATATCCGTATGGTCAATTTCATGTATCCTGCTGCTGACGGGCGACTGAAAATATTGAATTTTGTAATTAATAATGCGGCTTATCTGGATGCTATCCTTACTTGTGGAGAGCGGGTGGACGGTTCCAGCCTGTTTCCTTTTATAGAGGCGGGGAGTAGCGACCTGTATGTAGTGCCTCGTTTCCGTACCGCTTTTGTCGATCCGTTTGCAGAAATACCGACACTTTCGATGCTTTGTTCTTTCTTCAATAAAGACGGTGAGCCATTGGAAAGTTCTCCGGAACATACTTTGCATAAAGCGTGTAAAGCATTTACTGATGTCACAGGTATGGAGTTTCAGGCGATGGGTGAGCTGGAATACTATGTTATTTCACCGGATACAGGAATGTTTCAGGCTACAGATCAACGTGGTTATCATGAATCTGCTCCGTATGCTAAGTTTAACGATTTCCGTACGCAGTGTATGTCGTATATAGCTCAGACGGGTGGGCAGATAAAATATGGTCATTCCGAGGTTGGTAATTTTACATTGGATGGCATGATTTATGAACAGAACGAAATAGAGTTCCTGCCTGTTCGTGCCGAAGATGCGGCAGATCAATTGATGATTGCCAAATGGGTGATTCGTAACTTGGGATACAGATATGGGTATAATGTGACATTTGCGCCTAAGATTACGGCTGGAAAAGCCGGATCGGGTTTACATATTCATATGCGTATTGTAAAGGACGGACAAAATCAGATGCTGAAAGACGGTGTATTGTCGGAAACAGCCCGTAAGGCAATCGCCGGAATGATGGAACTTGCTCCTTCTATTACAGCCTTTGGAAATACCAATCCTACTTCTTACTTCCGTTTGGTTCCTCATCAGGAAGCACCGACCAATGTTTGCTGGGGAGATCGCAACCGTTCTGTATTAGTGCGTGTACCGTTGGGCTGGGCTGCCAAGACCGATATGTGTACTTTGGCAAATCCATTGGAAAGCGAAAGTCATTTTGATACCAGCCAGAAACAAACGGTAGAAATGCGTTCTCCGGATGGTTCGGCAGATTTGTATCAGCTGCTTGCGGGACTGGCTGTTGCCTGCCGTCATGGTTTTGAGATAGAACAGGCTTTGGACATTGCAAAGAGAACGTATGTAAATGTAAATATCCATCAGAAAGAGAATGAGGACAAGCTGAAAGCATTGGCTCAATTGCCGGATAGTTGTGCGGCATCTGCCGAATGTTTGCTAAAACAACGTGCTGTCTTCGAGCAATATAATGTATTTAGTCCGGCTATGATTGACGGTATTATACGCAAGCTCCGTAGTTATGAGGACAAAACATTACGTGCCGATCTGGAAGGCAAACCGGAAGAAATGCTGGAACTGGTACATAAGTATTTCCACTGTGGATAAGCAATAAAAGCATTCTGCTTATAAAAATACTACAAATAAAGGAGGGTGCACTTCACAATCGCGGTGGCACCCTCTTTTATTTAATCTTCATTGTTATCTTCTTCGTCATCTACCAGGTTATTGAGTTCAAGTTCCAAGTCTACCAAGTCTTGTTTCCATAACTCTATGATATCTTTCGGTGTATCTTTGGCTGCCTTCTTGATTCTTTCCTGAGCAACAGATACTTCATGCTCTAATTGACTACGTCTGCTCATACAATTCAATATTTAATTAATAAAATTATAAACAAACAGTAAGGAGAATAGTTCGATGGGATGAATTTAAAAATGGACGGGATGAACTATTTATAAATAAGGGCTGTTGTAGTCTAAAATCTTTTTAAATATACAATTATGCTCAATTTATTAGCCGTGTTTTTAGTCTGTTCAGGTATCGGAATTGCAGTTCACATAGCAATCGATCTGACGCATCGTCCTCAATCAATGAAGATAATGAATGCAGTATGGATATTGACTGCATTGTGGGGAAGTTACTTAGCTTTATGGGCTTATAATAAGTTCGGACAAGGTGCTCCCATGAAGATGGGAGGTGGTGAAATGAAAATGGATATGTCGGACATGAAGGGGATGGATATGTCGGACATGAAAGGGATGAGTATGTCCGGTATGAAAGGTATGAATATGGATATGTCGATGGGAGATATGTCCGTGAAACGTCCTCATTGGCAGTCTGTGGCTTTATCAGCTTTACATTGTGGAGCAGGCTGCACATTGGCTGATATAATAGGAGAGTGGTTCACTAATTATATCCCGGTAACCGTTGCAGGAAGTCAGCTTATTGGAAACTGGGTACTTGATTTTATATTGGCGTTGATCATAGGAGTTTATTTTCAATTCTATGCTATTCGGGAGATGGAGAGGATATCGGCGGGAAAGGCACTGTCCCGTGCTTTTAAAGCAGATTTCTTTTCTCTGCTGTCTTGGCAAATCGGAATGTATGGCTGGATGGCAATCGTTTATTTTGTTTTATTTGTCAATGAGCCTTTACCTAAAGATACATGGATATTCTGGTTTATGATGCAGCTGGCTATGCTTTTTGGCTTTTTCTGTGCTTATCCGATGAATGCTTTATTAATAAAGTTAGGCGTGAAAAAGGGAATGTAAATTTCAGATATTACTTTATCATCGCAGGGATATATTGGTACATAAAATAGAACCACACGGAGAAACAAAAGCCCAAAGCTCTATTTCTCCGTGTGGTTCTGTTTATCTTTTCAGTAACTTAGGAATATCCGAAGGCTCTTGTGCAACTCGTATGCCGGCAGCTTCTAAAGCCTCTATTTTGTCTTTTGCCGAGCCGGAACCTCCCGAAACAATAGCTCCTGCGTGGCCCATCTGTTTTCCCGGAGGAGCAGACTGTCCGGCAATAAATGCTACTACAGGCTTATTTACATGACTGCGAATATATTCAGCAGCCTGTTCTTCCGCGTTTCCTCCGATTTCTCCGATTAACACAATTGCTTTCGTTTCAGGATCATTCTGGAACATTTCCAGTAGTTTAAGGAAATGCGGACCTACCACAGGATCTCCTCCGATGCCGATTGCAGTAGACTGTCCCATACCATTAGCCGTTAAGTGATATACTATTTCATAAGTGAGTGTTCCACTACGGCTGATGACACCGACATTTCCTTTTTGAAAGACTTGTCCCGGAAGGATTCCTACCATACTTTCTCCGGGAGAAATAAGTCCCGGACAGTTGGGGCCAACCAACATTGCCCCTCTTTGTTCGGCAAACCGATGTGCTTTGATGACATCCAGAGTCGGAATACCTTCTGCGATACAGACTATTAGCCGGATGCCTGCATCCGCAGCCTCCATAATGGCATCTGCTGCAAAACGAGCCGGCACAAAGATGATGGAAGTATTAGCCTGTGTCTGTTTTACAGCTTCATACATCGTATTGAAAACCGGAATACCGTCTACTTCCGTACCTCCCTTGCCCGGAGAAGTGCCGCCAACGACATTCGTTCCGTATTCTTTCATCTTCTTGGCATGAAAAAGCCCGTCTCTACCGGTGATACCTTGTACAATCAAACGGGTGGATTTATCTATTAATATACTCATTGTTCCTTCATTTTTTATGTGATTTCATCTTAAGATTTGATAGCCATTAAAGCGGCTTCCTGCATAGTTGTAGCTATCTGAAAACGGCTATGGTTGCGTAAAAGATCACGTCCGATATGCTCATTGGTTCCTGTGAGCCTGACAATGACAGGTATATCACTCTTAATCTGATCGAATGCCTGAATAAGACCGATGGCTACATCGTCACAACGGGTGATTCCTCCGAAAATGTTTATCAGGACGACCTTTACTTTCTCGTCCTGTAATAGAAGTTTCATAGCTTCAACCACCTTGACAGGGTTCGAACTACCGCCAATATCAAGGAAGTTGGCAGGATTTCCCCCATGAAGTTTTATCATATCCATTGTTGCCATAGCAAGTCCGGCGCCATTTACCATACAGCCTATATTTCCATCCATGTGAACGTAGCTGAATCCTTTGTTTTTAGCATCTGCTTCTACTTTTTCTTCTTCTGTAGGATCAAACAAACTCAGTACATCCGGATGGCGGTAAAGAGCATTATCGTCAAAAACAATTTTGGCGTCAATAGCCATCAATATGCCTTTGGCGGTAAGAGCCAATGGATTTACTTCAACCAGCGATGCGTCATTCTCCATGAAAATTTTGTAGAGTGCTTGCAGAATAGCGGCCATTCTGCCGGCTTGTTCTATGTGAGGGAAGAGCGAGAATGCGAAACGGCGTGCCAGATAATCAGGCAGACCGATGAATGGGTCAATAGCATAGCGAATTATTTTTTCCGGTGATTGCCGGGCTACTTCTTCGATATCCATACCACCGGACGCACTCATCATAAGGATGACCGAGCGTGTATTTCTGTCAATGGTGAAGCTGACATAGTATTCTGCGGCAATATCAACCGCCTCGCTGACCAGTATCTGATTGACAGGAAGCCCTTTAATACTCATACCCAGAATGTTTTTAGCTTCCTGATAGGCATCTTCTGTATTATCTACCAGTTTAACACCTCCGGCTTTTCCCCGTCCGCCGGTCAGCACTTGTGCTTTAATAACCACTCTGTCCGAGCCCATTCTCCTGTATGCGGCAACTGCACCGGCAGCCGTTCGACATAGGGTATGCCTTTCAACAGGGATCCCATACTTGGAGAAAATTTCTTTTGCTTGATATTCATGTATTTTCATGGTCCGCGAATTTGAATAAATGATTCCTATAATGAAAACAAGTGAAAGATTCGGAATGTTTGCTCGTAGAGAAGACTAATGGTGTGTTTTACAGCATATTAATTGTCTCATGTTTGACTAATAAGCATAAAAAAAGCGTATCGGCAAACTAGTCGACACGCTCTATAGTTGAGAAAAGGTAAAGTATATCTACGAATGCTTATGCAATGCCGTGAGCGCTTACTGTACCATCTATTTTCTTGATCAAACCCTGCAATACTGCACCCGGTCCGCATTCTGTAAAATCAGTAGCACCATCGGCAACCATATTCTTAACAGACTGTGTCCAACGTACGGAAGCAGTCAGCTGGGCAACCAGATTCTTTTTGATTTCTGCGGGATCAGTATGAGGAAGTGCATCCACATTCTGATATACCGGACATTTGGGAGTATGAATTTCTGTTGCGTTGATAGCAGCTTCCAGCTCAACTTTAGCCGGGTCCATCAACGGAGAGTGGAAAGCGCCACCTACTTTTAATGGAAGAGCACGTTTTGCACCGGCAGCTTTCATCAGTTCGCAGGCTTTTTCGATGCCTGGTACAGAACCGGAGATTACGATTTGTCCCGGGCAGTTATAGTTGGCAGGTACGCAAACTTCACCTTCTGCATTAACAGATGCACAGATTTCTTCTACTTTTTCATCCGGCAATGCAATGATAGCGGCCATCGTAGAAGGAGTTGCTTCGCAAGCTTTCTGCATAGCCATTGCACGAGCATAAACCAGTTTCAATCCGTCTTCAAAGCTCAGGGCACCGGCAGCCACCAATGCAGAGAACTCACCGAGTGAGTGTCCGGCTGTCATTTCCGGTTTGAAATCATCGCTCATACAAAGAGCAGAGATAACAGAGTGAAGGAATACGGCAGGTTGAGTGACCTTTGTCTGACGAAGATCTTCGTCTGTACCATTGAACATGATATCTGTAATGCGATATCCGAGGATATCATTTGCTTTTTCAAACAATTCTTTTGCTAAAGCTGAGTTTTCATACAGGTCTTTACCCATTCCTACGAACTGAGCACCTTGACCGGGAAATACAAATGCTTTCATATCTTTATTATTTAATTGATTTTTAAATGCGGGTGCAAAGTTACAGATTTTTATGATACGACCGCACAAAATGTACACATTTGTGCAATGGAGTCGGGAAAATGCCACAGAGGTCCGTTGCCATGACCTATATTCAAGTCTTTGCCTGCAATGATGGCATGAGTAATGTATTCTTTAGCGTGACGGATGGATTCTTTCATCGAATATCCCTTTGCCAGATAGCTTGCAATAGCGGAGGAGAGGGTACACCCGGTCCCATGCAGGTTTTTACTTTCTATCTTTTTTTCTTCATATATATAATAGGTGTGATCCGGAGAATATAAGAGGTCGCACATTTTATTGCCTTCCAGATGTCCGCCCTTGATCAGGATATGGGTCTGATAACTGTGGGAGAGTTGCTTGGCGGCTTCCAGCATATCCTGTGTATTTTGGATGCTGTTGCCTGTCAGCACCTTTGCTTCATCGATATTGGGGGTGACTAATGTAACAAGCGGCAAAAGTTCTTTCTTAATCTCTTCGATGGCTTCATTTGTCATCAGCTTCCGGCCGCTGGTAGATACCATCACCGGGTCATAAATGATGTGCTCCGGTGAATATTTCCGTATACAGTCGGCAATGACATGAACGATCTGAATATCGTTAACCATGCCTATTTTTATAGCGACAGGCTGCAAGTCCTCCATCACCGCTTCGATTTGTCCGCAAACAATTTCGGGTGGTATTGCATGGACGGCGCGTACCCCTAGAGTGTTTTGCACAGTGACGGCGGTGATAGCAGATGCCGCATAGCCTCCTAATGCCGAGATTGTTTTGATATCTGCCTGAATGCCCGCTCCTCCCGAACAATCGGAACCGGCAATGGATAAAATGACGGGATGACGTTCCATTTTAGATTTTTTAATATTTATCCGGCAAAGATAGAATAAAAACGGCAAGATACAAAATGGGATATCGTTTGAAATACAATAAGTCCGTTGCCGGAGAAGACAAGGGGTGAATATGAAAAGTGCTGATAATAAAGAATCATTCCGCTTTTTGTACTTTATACAATTACTCGTTGCCGGAACGGGTAAAATACATATTGTAATTCAGAAGATAACACTAAGTACTCATATTGTAGATTGTATGATATGTATATCTGTGAAAAACAATGTTTTATAGCATATCATTTGTTATTGTTCGAATCATAAAGCGCCCCTATATTTGCATCGTATTAAAGAAAAGGATATGCAAAGTATACAGAAAAAAGTACCCTTGGCAAACAATCACATATCAGTAGACTGTGTAGTGATTGGTTTTGACGGAGAACAACTCAAAGTGTTACTTGTAAAACGTGCGGGCGAAGATAATGGTGAAGTGTATCACGATATGAAACTTCCCGGTAGCCTTATCTATATGGATGAAGATTTGGATGAAGCAGCACAACGTGTACTGTATGAATTGACGGGGCTCAGAAATGTAAACCTGATGCAATTCAAGGCATTCGGCTCTAAAAACAGAACCAGCAATCCAAAGGATGTACGCTGGCTGGAACGGGCTATGCAGTCAAAAGTTGAACGTATCGTGACAATTGCTTATCTGTCGATGGTGAAAATAGACCGGGCACTGGACAAGAATCTGGATGATCATCAGGCCTGTTGGATTGCTTTGAAAGATGTGATGACATTGGCTTTCGACCATAATCTGATTATTAAAGAGGCAATGACCTATATCCGTCAGTTTGTGGAGTTCAATCCTTCCATGCTGTTTGAGTTACTTCCGCGTAAATTTACCGCTGCCCAGTTGAGGACTCTTTTTGAGTTGGTATATGACAAGCCTGTGGATGTACGCAACTTCCATAAGAAAATAGCGATGATGGAATATGTAGTTCCTTTGGAAGAAAAACAGCAGGGAGTAGCCCATCGTGCAGCACGTTATTATAAATTTGATAAGAAGATATATAATAAGGTGAGACGGTAGTAGGTAATAAGTAATAAGTGAACAGGTTGTTTGTTTAAATATATAATTCAAAATTTTAAAAATCATCATGTTTCTATTAGGTTATGATATAGGTAGCTCGTCCGTTAAAGCGAGTCTGGTCAATGCTGAAACAGGTAAATGTGTATCGTCAGCGTTTTTCCCGAAAACAGAAGCGAAGATTATCGCTGTTAATCCCGGGTGGGCAGAACAAGATCCTGAGAGTTGGTGGGAAAACCTGAAGTTATCCACGCAAGCTATTATGGTGGAGTCAGGAGTGAGTGCTGCTGAGATTAAAGCTATCGGTATTTCCTATCAAATGCACGGACTGGTATGTGTAGATAAGAATCAGCAAGTATTGCGTCCTGCCATTATCTGGTGTGATTCTCGTGCGGTGCCTTTTGGGCAGCAAGCATTTGAAACAATCGGAGAGGAGAGATGCCTTTCTCATTTGCTGAACTCGCCTGGTAACTTTACAGCATCTAAACTGGCTTGGATCAAACAAAATGAACCGGCTGTCTATGAGCAGATATATAAGATAATGCTTCCGGGGGATTATATCGCCATGAAGTTAAGCGGAGATATCTGCACGACTGTTTCCGGTCTTTCGGAAGGAATGTTCTGGGACTTCAAAAATAATCGTGTAGCCGATTTCCTGATGGATTACTATGGCTTCGACTCTTCACTTATTGCGGATATCAAACCGACTTTTGCAGAACAAGGGCGTGTGAATGCAGTTGCTGCGAAAGAACTGGGATTGAAGGAAGGAACACCGATTACTTACCGTGCCGGTGACCAGCCGAACAATGCGCTTTCTTTGAATGTGTTTAATCCTGGAGAAATCGCTTCTACGGCAGGAACGTCGGGAGTTGTCTATGGGGTGAATGGTGAAGTGAATTATGATCCTCAATCCCGTGTCAACACCTTTGCGCATGTGAATCATACGATGGAACAGACGCGTCTGGGAGTGTTACTTTGCATCAACGGAACAGGTATTCTCAATTCATGGGTAAAAAGAAATATAGCTCCCGAAGGTATCTCGTACAATGAAATGAATGTGTTGGCTTCCAAGGCGCCGATCGGGAGCGCAGGTATCAGCATCCTGCCTTTTGGTAATGGTGCGGAACGTATGCTGAATAATAAGGAGATAGGTTGCAGCATTCGGGGGGTAGACTTCAATGCACATGGCAAACATCATATTATTCGTGCTGCACAGGAAGGAATTGTATTTTCTTTTAAATACGGTATCGACATTATGGAACAAATGGGAATTCCGGTCAAAAAGATTCATGCCGGACATGCAAATATGTTCCTTAGCTCCATCTTCCGTGATACATTGGCAGGAGTGACCGGAGCTACTATCGAACTTTATGATACGGACGGTTCTGTAGGAGCAGCGAAGGGCGCGGGTATCGGTGCAGGTATTTATAAAGATAATAATGAGGCATTTGCAACACTTGATAAACTGGATGTTATCGAGCCGAATATAGCTAAACGTCAGGAATACGCCGACGCATACGCCAGATGGAAATATAATATAAATAACGATATAATAACTTTTTAAATAACAAGAATTATGGCAACAAAAGAATTTTTTCCGGGAATTGAAAAGATTAAATTTGAAGGTAAAGATAGTAAGAACCCGATGGCATTCCGTTATTACAATGCAGAGAAGGTGATTAATGGTAAAAAGATGAAGGATTGGCTGAGATTCGCTATGGCATGGTGGCATACATTGTGCGCTGAAGGTGGTGACCAGTTCGGTGGCGGAACAAAGCAATTCCCATGGAATGGTAATGCAGATGCTATACAGGCAGCAAAAGATAAGATGGATGCAGGATTTGAATTCATGCAGAAGATGGGTATCGAATACTATTGCTTCCATGACGTAGACTTGGTTTCGGAAGGTGCCAGTGTAGAAGAGTACGAAGCTAACCTGAAAGAAATCGTAGCTTATGCAAAACAGAAACAGGCAGAAACCGGTATCAAACTACTGTGGGGTACTGCTAATGTATTCGGTCACGCCCGTTATATGAACGGTGCAGCTACCAATCCTGACTTCGATGTAGTAGCTCGTGCTGCTGTTCAGATTAAGAATGCGATTGATGCAACGATTGAGCTTGGCGGAGAGAATTATGTATTCTGGGGTGGTCGTGAAGGCTATATGTCTCTTCTGAACACAGATCAGAAACGTGAAAAAGAACACCTTGCACAGATGTTGACGATTGCTCGTGACTATGCCCGTGCCCGTGGTTTCAAAGGTACTTTCCTGATCGAACCGAAACCGATGGAACCGACTAAACATCAATATGACGTAGATACGGAAACTGTAATCGGCTTCCTCAAAGCTCATGGTCTGGATAAGGATTTCAAAGTAAATATCGAAGTGAATCACGCAACTTTGGCAGGTCACACTTTCGAACACGAATTGGCTGTTGCTGTAGACAATGGTATGTTGGGCTCAATTGACGCCAATCGTGGTGACTATCAGAATGGCTGGGATACAGACCAATTCCCGATCGACAATTATGAACTGACTCAGGCTATGATGCAGATTATCCGTAATGGTGGTCTCGGTACCGGTGGTACAAACTTTGATGCTAAAACTCGTCGTAATTCTACTGATCTGGAAGATATCTTTATCGCTCACATTGCAGGTATGGACGCTATGGCCCGTGCACTTGAAAGTGCAGCGGCTCTGCTTAACGAATCTCCCTATAAGAAGATGCTGGCTGACCGTTATGCTTCATTCGATGGCGGCAAAGGTAAAGAATTTGAAGACGGCAAGCTGACTCTGGAGGATGTGGTTGCTTATGCAAAAACAAAAGGCGAACCGAAACAGACTAGCGGCAAGCAAGAACTTTATGAAGCAATTCTGAATATGTATTGCTAATTAATATTTAAAACAGGCGGTAAAGCAGCGGTAGGGCTGCTGCTTTATCGCCTGACTTTTTCTAATCCAACTACTACACTACTTTATCCACTTTTTAAAACTATGAATAATACAACGAACGAAGGAAGTAAACTCTACTTGTATTCGATTACTTCTGTTGCTATTTTGGGCGGTTTGCTCTTCGGTTATGATACGGCGGTTATATCCGGCGCGGAAAAAGGGCTCGAAGCCTTCTTCCTGTCCGCTTCCGATTTTCAGTATAATAAAGTAATGCATGGCATTACTTCTTCCAGCGCATTGATAGGCTGCGTGCTGGGAGGGGCTTTATCCGGTGTCTTTGCTTCCCGTTTGGGACGTCGTAACTCATTGCGGCTTGCTGCTGTATTATTTTTCCTCTCTGCATTAGGTTCTTATTATCCGGAAGTTCTTTTTTTCGAATATGGAAAACCGAATATGGATTTGTTGATAGCATTCAATCTGTATCGTGTTCTGGGAGGTATCGGAGTAGGACTGGCTTCAGCGGTATGTCCGATGTATATTGCTGAAATTGCTCCTTCCAATATTCGTGGAACCCTTGTTTCGTGCAACCAGTTTGCCATTATCTTTGGTATGTTGGTTGTGTACTTTGTGAATTATCTGATTATGGGTGACCATCAGAATCCGATTATTCTGAAAGATGCTGCCGGTGTGTTGTCAGTAAGTGCTGAGTCGGATATGTGGACAGTTCAGGAAGGATGGCGTTATATGTTTGGTTCGGAAGCTTTCCCGGCTGCTTTCTTCGGTCTGTTGCTGTTCTTTGTTCCAAAGACTCCTCGTTATTTGGTTCTTGTACAGCAGGAAGAAAAGGCTTACACTATTCTGGAGAAAATTAACGGTAAGAATAAAGCTCAGGAAATTCTTAATGATATTAAGGCTACTGCTCAGGAAAAAACAGAGAAACTCTTTACTTATGGAGTAACAGTGATTGTGATCGGTATTCTATTGTCCGTATTCCAGCAGGCGATCGGTATTAATGCAGTACTTTACTATGCTCCGCGTATTTTCGAAAATGCAGGTGCCGAAGGTGGTGGCATGATGCAGACAGTGATTATGGGTATTGTGAACATTATCTTTACGCTGGTTGCTATCTTTACGGTAGACCGCTTTGGTCGTAAACCATTGCTGATTATCGGATCTATTGGTATGGCTGTAGGAGCATTTGCAGTGGCAATGTGTGATAGTATGGCAATCAAAGGTGTTCTTCCGGTACTTTCCATCATCGTATACGCTGCTTTCTTCATGATGTCATGGGGACCGATTTGCTGGGTCTTGATTTCAGAAATCTTCCCGAATACGATTCGTGGTAAAGCGGTTGCTATTGCAGTGGCTTTCCAATGGATATTCAACTACATCGTATCTTCTACTTTCCCGGCATTGTATGACTTCAGTCCGATGTTTGCGTATAGCTTATACGGAATCATCTGTGTCGCTGCCGCTATCTTTGTCTGGCGTTGGGTACCCGAGACTAAAGGGAAGACGCTGGAAGATATGAGTAAGCTCTGGAAGAAAAACAAATAAATTAGGTTAGTGTTTTTATCATGTCATTGTGACGTGAGATTATTAAGATTATGACATCATGCAAATTGTATGATGTCATAATCATATATGGATATTATAATCTGTGAATCAGTGGTTTATTTTGCATTATCCATTTCTGGATACTCCGAACCATCCCGGCACAGGAAAATAAAAAGGAGAACGGATATAGCCCGGATGAGTCAGCTTTCCTTCATCCACCCGCTTTTGTAATCTGCGGAGTGCAGTGGCTTTTCGAAGTCCACATAATGAACAAAGCTGCTGTGTGGTAATACAAGGGTTATCTTTGAAGAATTCAGCTAATCTCCCGTCTATTTCTATATCGCTCAATTCCTGTGACCTGCGGGTCTCACTAACCTTTTCAAAAGTCGTAGCCTTTAATTCGCGAAGCAAATCTTTTTCCGGAGTAAAAACGATTCCGCTGCAATGGATATTTTCGGCACGGATTTCTTTGGGAGAACGTACTTCGGGTGATTCCGCTTTGATACGGAATGAACCGATTCCCGGAATGTGAATACTATTCCCGTTGGATAATTCTTGTTTGAAAACATTGGCAAACTCTATAAAAGACCCTATTACGTCGCTTTGTCTTAAACTACTTCTGGATTCAATCGTTTCGGCTATATCTTCCAGTGTGATGGTGTCCCGTACGACCAGTCGGGCGTGATATCTGGTTTTATTGGAATCTTTAGGTTGGGGAGTCAGGAAGAAATCATAAAGTGCATTCATTGCTTTAGTTGTTTTGTGCGTATCAATTAGCAGACTTACGCAGTCATTTTATTTATTTTGTGCCTTTCTATTGATTGGCTCACATTATGTGCAACAGCTAACTCACATATTGTGTAATAACTGTCGCTCATTATGTGCGACAGCTATCGCACGAATGGTGCTACGCCTAATATGATGCGTCAAAATTACTAATAATTCTAATCAAAAACAACACTCCAAAGGCTTATTTCTGTTAGATCATTTTTCAAAAAAGAATGAGTCGGCTTATTTGCAAATCCGGTATTCGGTAGTCTATTTTTGTGTCTCAAACCTCATAATAATTAAAAAAACAGCAAGTATGAAAACAATAATTAGAGAAATGGTAGAGACAATAAAACAATTGTTTGCACAGAAACAACAAATGCAGGAGCCGGTAGTTGCCAATTACGAGGTATCCGGAATCGTGGAACAAAAGACACTGAAGAAGAAGGAGGAGCCTGAGAAGGAGGAGCTTGAGAAGGCAGGTGAAAAAACGGGTAAATCTAATAAATGGAGTCAATCGTTGACTTTGCAATTAAAAGAGTATTTGAATGACAATTTTGATTTCCGTTATAACAATCTGACAGGAGCTACGGAATATAGGGAGAAGAGTGGAAAGAACTGTTTCCGACCTATTGATGAACGCGAAATGAATGGAATGATTGTGGATGCCCGCCTGGAAGGAATACCTTGCTGGAGAGGGGATGTACCCACCATGATTCTTTCAAATAAAGTGGAGTCTTATAATCCTTTCCATCTTTATGTAAAGGAATTGCCGGGTTGGGATGGAGTAGATCGTGTGACTCCTTTATTGTTACGTGTTTCAGATAATAAGATATGGCTCAGAGGAGGACGTTGCTGGTTACGGGCAATGCTTTCACAGTGGAGTGGGGAAGAACGTCTGCACGCCAATGTACTTACTCCTGTATTGATAAGCGGGAAGCAGGGATTGAGTAAAAGTACTTTTTGCCGATTGCTGATGCCCGACTCATTACGGCATTATTTTATTGATAATCTGAATCTGACAGCAGGTAGTTCGCCGGAGAAGAAACTCGTGAAAAACGGATTGATTAATTTAGACGAATTTGATAAGATTAAAGAGAGTCAACAGGCTACATTAAAGAATCTTCTTCAAATGGTGAATGTTCCCATTTTTCGCGGCAAGCGACTGGGATGGGTGAATGAGTCCCGTCTTGCTTCTTTTATAGCCACAACAAATGTCTATCAGGTATTGATTGACTCCACAGGAAGTCGTCGTTTTCTGTGTGTGGAGGTGTTAAAACCTATTTCGGAAGAACCTTTGGAGCATAAGCAAATATATGCGCAACTGAAAGAAGAGCTGAAATCCGGCGCACCGGATTATTTAAACAAAGAAGAAGAAAAGGCTTTGCAGAAACATAACAAGGCATATTATCGCCAATCCTTACTAGAAGATGTGTTTCATTGTTGTTTCCGTCATCCTTTGGAAACGGAAAAAGGTATCTGGCTGACAACAGCTGAAATATTTCAAGTGATGCGTAAATTCAACTCTGCAGCTTTGAAAGAAGTCTCTGCACGTCAATTGGGTCTGAAACTTTCAGCCATGGGATATATGGCAAAGCATACGTCTTTTGGAAATCGGTATTATGTGTTTAATCTTTCGGCTGAGAAAAAAGAAGTGTCATTGTAATGCGTTATTATACAGGTGGTTATTGTGAAAAGTGATTTGCTGGTATATACATTTTATGCTTACTCCTTGAAAAAATACCGAATTAATTTTGCGGATTAAAATATTGTTCGTAGTTTTGCGAACAATAAATATAGAGGAGATATTGAAGTGAAAGAAAAGCAGTATACAGTAGAGCAGGAGCAGATAGCTCGTTTTGCTAAAGCTATGGGACACCCGGCACGAATGGCTATTCTTAGTTTCTTGGCTAAACAGGAAAGTTGTTTCTTTGGAGATATTCACGAAGAATTGCCTATTGCTAAAGCAACCGTTTCACAGCACTTGAAAGAGCTGAAAGATGCAGGATTAATTCAGGGAGAAATAGAAACGCCCAAGGTGCGATATTGTATTAACAAGGAAAATTGGGAACTTGCCCGCAAATTATTTGCAGCATTTTTTGGAGATTGTAAATGTACAGGAACATCGTGCTGTGGATAACAGCACTTTTTTTTGAGAATATTGTTCGTAGTTCTACGAATTACGATTAAGGGAAAAACTTTAATATAGAATAGAAAATGGAAATCAAAGTATTGGGAACCGGGTGTGCAGGCTGTAAGGCATTGTATGAAACAACTAAACAAGCAATTTTTGAATTGGGTTACGATGTCGTATTAATCAAAGAGGAAGATTTATTAAAAATCATGGAATATAATGTTTTAAGTCTTCCGGCTTTAGTCATTGACGGAAAAATCGTATCCGCTGGGAAAAGATTATCACTTGCAGAAGTAAAAGAATTGATAACCCAATAATACTATAGTTATGAAGAAATTCTTTTATTTACTATTCTCAACCATTATCTTAATATCCTGTGGTAATGGTGCAAAAGCAAAAACAGAGGCACAGAGTATGGAAGAAAAGCAGCCTGACCATATTGAGGTGCTTTATTTCCACGGAGCGCAGCGTTGTATCACCTGTCGGGCAATAGAAACTAATATAGTAGCCCTTTTGGATAGCCTTTATTCCAAAGAGCAGGCAGACGATAGGATTATCTATAAGGTTATAGATATTTCAAAAAAGGAAAACGGGCAAATTGCGGACAAGTACGAAGTTACTTGGTCGTCCCTGTTTGTGAATGGTTGGAAAGATGGAAAAGAAAATGTAAACAACATGACAGAGTTCAGTTTTTCCAATGCAAGAAAATCACCGGACAAATTTAAAGAGGGAATTAAAAATAAAGTTGATGAATTGCTAAAACAGTTGTAGGATGGATTTTCTTCAATCACTATTAGACAATAGTTCTGTCCCTGTTATAACAGCCTTTATCTTAGGAATTTTAACGGCAATCAGTCCGTGCCCTTTGGCTACTAATATAACGGCAATAGGTTTTATAGGTAAGGATATAGAAAACCGTCACCGTATATTCATAAATGGGTTACTTTATACATTTGGCAGGATAGTGACTTATACAGTACTTGGGTTTATTCTTATTCCGGTTCTTCGTGAGGGGGCAAGTATGTATATGGTTCAAAAGGTGGTAAGCAAATACGGTGAGATGTTGATTGCTCCGGTATTAATTATCATAGGGATATTCATGCTCGATATTATAAAGCTAAATATACCCAAAATCAATATTGGCGGAGAGGGGCTAAAGAAGAATACAAAAGGTAGTTGGGGAGCTTTGTTATTGGGTATTTTGTTTGCTCTAGCCTTTTGCCCCACCAGTGGAATTTTCTATTTCGGTATACTTATGCCTTTGGCGGCAGCAGAAACGGGCGGGTATTTTTTACCCGTAATATATGCTATCGCTACAGGGGTGCCTGTAATCCTTGTTGCTTGGATATTGGCGTATAGTGTAGCCGGATTAGGTCGGTTTTATAACAGCGTACAAATTTTTGAAAAATGGTTTCGCAAAATTGTTGCTATACTCTTTATAGTCATAGGAATCTATTATGCGGTCGTTTTTTATTTCTGAACAATTTGATAAATTAAAATAAAAGACAGTATGAAAAAGATAGAAATTTTTGACCCGGCAATGTGTTGCCCTACAGGTTTGTGTGGAACAAATATCAATCCTGAATTAATGAGGATTGCAGTTGTTGTCGAAACATTGAAAAGACAGGGTGTTATTGTTATCCGTCACAACTTACGGGATGAACCACAGGTGTATGTGAGTAATAAAACAGTAAATGAATATCTTCAAAAGAATGGTGCAGAAGCTTTACCTATTACTTTGGTAGATGGTGAAATTGCAGTTTCTAAAGTTTATCCTACCACTAAACAAATGAGTGAATGGACGGGAGTAAATTTAGATTTAATGCCCGCTAAATAAATGTATAACAGATTTATATTAAAAAAGAAATGAAAGCATTCAATTTATCCGATATAGAACTGACTAAATACCTGTTTTTTACAGGTAAAGGTGGAGTAGGAAAGACTTCCATTGCTTGTGCCACAGCAGTTGGTTTGACTGATATGGGAAAGAAAATACTTCTTATCAGTACAGATCCGGCTTCTAACTTACAAGATGTTTTTGATCAATCCTTAAACGGACACGGTACAGCTATTTCAGAAGTGCCGGGACTGACTGTTGTAAACCTCGACCCTGAGCAGGCAGCAGCAGAATACAGAGAAAGCGTTATCGCACCTTTCAGGGGAAAATTACCTGAAAGTGTTATTCAGAATATGGAAGAACAGCTTTCAGGTTCCTGCACGGTGGAAATCGCTGCTTTTAATGAGTTCTCAGATTTTATTACCGATGCTGTTAAAGCAAAGGAGTATGACCATATTATTTTTGATACAGCACCTACCGGACATACATTGCGAATGTTGCAGCTTCCATCTGCGTGGAGTACATTTATTAGTGAAAGTACCCATGGTGCATCCTGTTTAGGGCAGTTATCAGGCTTGGAAGAACGGAAAGGAATTTATAAACAGGCGGTAGAAACCCTATCTGATACAAGCGCAACTCGGTTAGTATTGGTCAGTCGTCCAGAAATTGCTCCATTGAAAGAAGCTGCCCGCTCTTCACATGAATTACAGCTATTGGGAATTAAAAATCAGTTATTGGTGATAAATGGTATTTTACAGCAACTGAATGAAGCGGATGATGTGTCACGACAACTGCATAACAGGCAGCAAAAAGCATTACAGGATATGCCTGCTGAACTATCTGAATATCCTATGTACAGCGTTCCTCTACGTTCTTATAATTTATCTGATATAGCTAATATACGCCGTATGTTATACAGCGACAGCCTTACGGATGATATTTGTTATCAGCCGATAAGTGATGCCAAAAGTATAGACGATTTGGTTAATGACCTCTATACTTCCGGTAAGAGGGTAGTGTTCACAATGGGAAAAGGCGGTGTAGGTAAAACCACCTTAGCAACTGAAATAGCTCTGAAATTAATAAAACTTGGTGCAAAGGTACATCTTACTACCACTGACCCGGCAAATCATCTGAACTATGACATCGCTATAAAATCGGGTGTCACAGTCAGTCATATTGATGAAGCGGAAGTATTGGAAAACTACAAGAATGAAGTTCGTAGCAAAGCGGCAGAGACCATGACTACCGAAGATATGGAATATATTGAAGAAGATTTACGTTCGCCATGCACACAAGAAATAGCAGTTTTCAAGGCATTTGCCGAAATTGTAGATAAGGCGGACAATGAAATTGTAGTGATTGATACAGCACCGACAGGTCATACATTGTTGCTTTTGGATGCTACCCAAAGCTACCATAAAGAAGTAGAACGTACACAAGGAGCAGTTACGGGAGCAGTAGCCAATTTATTGCCTCGCTTGCGTAATCCAAAGGAAACGGAAGTTGTAATTGTTACTTTACCTGAAGCGACACCTGTGTTTGAAGCTGAACGCCTGCAAATGGATTTGCAACGTGCCGGAATTAATAACAAATGGTGGGTAGTAAATGCCTGCTTGTCAATGACAAATACGGAAAATACATTCTTGCAGGCGAAAGCGCAAAATGAAGTGAATTGGATTGAGAAAGTAGAACAATTGTCAAAAGGTAATGCTGCCTTGATCGGATGGAAAAATATATAGGAATTGGATTTTTTGAAAGATACCTGACTGTTTGGGTAACTTTGTGTATTGTTGCTGGTATTGCTATCGGACAATGGTTTCCGGCAATATCGCAAACATTGAGTAAATTAGAATACGCCAATGTGTCTATACCTGTGGCTATCCTGATTTGGTTAATGATTTATCCCATGATGCTGAAAGTGGATTTTCAGAGTATTAAAAACGTTGGTAAGCGTCCGAAAGGAATTATCATCACTTGTATTACAAATTGGCTTATAAAGCCTTTTACAATGTTTGGAATAGCTTATCTATTCTTTTACGTTATTTTTAAGTCTCTAATATCTGCCGAATTGGCCGAGGAATATTTGGCCGGGGCAGTCTTATTGGGTGCTGCACCTTGTACGGCAATGGTATTTGTATGGAGTTATCTGACCAAAGGGGATGCTGCCTATACATTGGTACAGGTTGCAGTGAATGATTTAATCATATTGGTTGCTTTCGCTCCTATTGTTGCTTTTTTATTGGGTATAGGTGGCGTTACGATTCCGTGGGATACATTATTGCTTTCAGTTGTATTGTTTGTTGTCATTCCTCTTTCTGCCGGAATAATAACCCGTATACTGGTCATCCGGCGAAAAGGGATAGAATATTTTAATACTGTATTTATCCGTAAGTTTGATAATTATACGATTGGCGGATTACTATTAACGCTTATCATTTTATTTTCATTTCAAGGAGAAACCATATTGAACAATCCATTGCACATCGTATTGATTGCTGTTCCGCTTGTGTTGCAAACAGTTCTGATATTCTTTGTGGCCTATAGTTGGGCGAAATGGTGGAAATTGCCTCACAATATAGCTGCACCTGCCGGAATGATTGGTGCAAGCAATTTCTTTGAATTGTCGGTGGCTGTGGCCATATCGCTTTTTGGTTTGCAATCCGGTGCTGCATTGGCTACAGTGGTAGGGGTATTGGTAGAAGTTCCGGTCATGCTGATGTTAGTGAGAGTTGCAAATAATACATGCAGTTGGTTTACAATAAAATCAAGTATGAGTAAATAGAATACTCCGGACTGTGCGTACAGGAAATCAAGACATCGAATAGGAGACTTTGAAGTAAGAATGATAAATATTCATTGGTTTAAAAACACTATTAAAGTATAAGCTGTACCTTTGCACTGTCTTTTTATAAAACATGTATTGTTATGGAACAACATCCTATTAAAATCAATAAAGTACAGATACGTAATCTTCAAATTGAAGACTATGCACAGTTATCCCAATCGTTTACCCGTGTTTATTCTGATGGTAGCGATGTCTTCTGGACTCATGCCCAGATAAAGAAATTAATAAGTATTTTTCCGGAAGGGCAGATTGTTACAGTCGTTGACGACAAGATTGTAGGTTGTGCTCTTTCTATTATAGTTGACTATGACAAGGTAAAGAACGACCATACGTATGCACAAGTTACGGGTAAGGAAACATTCAATACTCATAATCCGGAAGGAAACATCCTGTACGGTATTGAGGTATTTATTCATCCGGGATACCGCGGTTTGCGCCTGGCTCGTCGTATGTATGAATATCGCAAGGAACTTTGCGAAACATTGAATTTGAAAGCTATCATGTTCGGTGGTCGTATTCCGAATTATCATAAATATGCCGATAAGATGCGCCCGAAAGAATATATCGCACGGGTACGCCAGCGTGATATTTATGATCCGGTTCTTACCTTCCAATTATCGAATGATTTCCATGTTCGCAAGGTAATGACCAATTATTTGCCGAATGATGAGGAATCCAAGCATTATGCCTGTTTGTTGCAGTGGGATAATATTTATTATCAGCCGCCTACACAGGAATATATCAACCCAAAGACGACTGTCCGTGTGGGACTGGTACAGTGGCAGATGCGTAGTTACAAGACATTGGACGACCTCTTCGAACAAGTGGAGTTCTTTGTAGATGCCGTATCAGATTATAAAAGTGATTTTGTTCTTTTTCCGGAATATTTCAACGCTCCTTTGATGTCGAAGTTTAATGATAAAGGAGAATCACAGGCTATTCGTGGATTGGCAAAGTATACCGATGAGATCAGAGACCGTTTTATAAACCTGGCTATCAGTTACAATATCAATATTATCACAGGAAGTATGCCGTATGTAAAGGAAGATGGTTTGTTATATAATATAGGCTTCCTTTGCAGGCGTGACGGAACTTATGAGATGTATGAAAAAATGCACGTTACTCCGGATGAAATCAAGAGTTGGGGATTGAGTGGTGGTAAACTGCTGCAAACTTTCGATACAGATTGTGCGAAGGTCGGAGTGCTGATCTGTTATGATGTGGAATTTCCTGAACTTTCCCGTTTGATGGCAGATCAGGGAATGCAAATCTTATTTGTACCTTTCCTGACTGATACACAGAATGCTTACTCCCGTGTTCGTGTTTGTGCCCAGGCACGTGCGATTGAAAATGAATGCTTTGTAGTCATAGCAGGTTGTGTCGGAAATCTTCCCCGCGTTCATAATATGGATATTCAATATGCACAGTCGGGAGTATTCACTCCATGTGATTTTGCTTTTCCGACTGATGGAAAACGGGCGGAAGCCACTCCGAATACGGAAATGATTCTGGTTTCGGATGTCGATCTGGATTTATTGAATGCACTCCATACTTACGGTAGTGTGCGCAATCTGAAGGATCGTAGAAATGATGTATATGAAGTGCGGCTGAAGAAGTAAAAGGAGACTGTTTAGTTGGTTTCAAACCAAGACCCCGTTGGTTTAAAACCAACGAGGCTTTCCTTTTAAACCAATAAAAGGAATGTTTTTTAACCCTTTCCGGAAGTACCGCTTTCGAGGATGCTGACGATAGAAAACAGTGTGAAGCAAATAGCTCCCAGTCCTACTAAAACCCGTGCCGGAATAAAATAATCAGCGTTTACGGTAGCAAGCTCGAATACAAAGGCAGCCAGAAACAGGCATGTTAATGCTGTCAGTACCGGAATCATAGGGATTCGGTTGGCCAGCTTGAACTCCCGTCTCCATATCTTAGCGAGCAGAATCACCTTGCTGGAAATACTGTAACATACCAGACCAAGGCCAAGCATGATGTATCCGGTAGTGCCGTTTGCACTTCCCGAGTCGGCAAGGATGACGAATATGCCCCATACAAAAGAGATCGATCCCATGAGTAAAACCAGTTTCGGCCATTTGTTACGTTCTCTTTCCGAATAGTCGTTCCGGACCTGACGGGCTATGGTTGCTACCAATGCAATCAGACTGGTACAAATACATGCGAGCCCTACCATCACATGCCCTGCTACAAAATAAGCAGGATGGGAATGACTGTTGCTTAACAGGATGAACGCCCATATCCATGCGATACAGGAAATGACGATTGCGAGAAAGATCATTGCCCGTCTTTGGCCAATAGAGAACGCTCCCTCCGGCACTTCATTTCCGGTAGCTTTGGCATTGGCCGGAATCAAAGAAAATCGGGTGGAAGAGGTAGCGGCGGTAGCTACACAGGCTGTGATAAATCCTACACCGGTTATGACATGCCCTGCGACGAAGGCTGAAGTAGTGGTAGCACTATTGAAAATGCATATACCTCCGATAATTGTTATGATAGCTGCCAGATAGCCCACAACAGGTAAAACGTATTTTGTCGCTTCATTATAGGTATGTATGATTTGCCGGATTATTGTGGCTGCCGTACAGAACAGCGCAATGCATATCATACCTAGTGAAAATACAACAGGACCTGCCACCAGACGGTTTCCCGCATCACCATAACCGTAAATGAATGCTCCGTATCCGAAGCAAAAGACCGCCATCGCCAAAGGGATTGCTCTGAATAAAATACTAATACCGTAATTCATAACTTAAGTGCTTTTTATTTTCCCACTAAAACAAGGAGATATCGGTTTTGTTTAATGCAACATCCATTTATAAACGATAACTTCACATGATTCCAATTAAAAGTCCTTGCTTTTTGCTCAACTAAACAAATGTTTTTGTAAATTTGCACCCTTAAAAATGGGGATACCCCTCAAATTGTAAATTGTAAATAGTAAAATCGTAGACAGCTATGGGTAAGAGATTTACTGAATATTCGCAGTTTGACCTTTCGCAGGTGAACAAAGATGTGCTGAAGAAATGGGACGAGAACCAGGTTTTCGCCAAGAGTATGACAGAACGTGATGGCTGCCCTTCATTTGTATTTTTTGAAGGACCGCCCTCGGCTAACGGTATGCCGGGAATTCACCATGTAATGGCTCGTACGATTAAGGATATTTTCTGCCGTTACAAAACGATGAAAGGTTATCAGGTAAAGCGTAAAGCCGGATGGGATACGCACGGACTGCCTGTGGAACTGAGTGTGGAAAAAGCATTAGGTATCACAAAGGAAGATATTGGTAAGAAAATCTCTGTTGCCGATTATAATGCTGCTTGTCGCAAAGATGTGATGAAGTATACCAAAGAGTGGGAAGACCTGACTCATCGGATGGGATATTGGGTGGATATGAAGCATCCTTATATCACGTATGACAATCGTTATATTGAAACATTATGGTGGCTATTGAAGCAACTGTATAAAAAAGGATTGTTGTATAAAGGATATACGATCCAGCCGTATTCACCAGCTGCAGGAACTGGATTGAGCTCACACGAGTTGAATCAACCGGGCTGTTATCGGGATGTAAAAGATACAACGGCTGTTGCCCAATTTAAAATGAAGAATCCTAAACCGGAAATGACCGAATGGGGAACTCCTTATTTTATCGCTTGGACAACTACTCCATGGACATTACCTTCAAATACGGCTCTTTGTGTGGGACCGAAGATTGATTATGTGGCTGTACAGTCTTATAATGCTTATACCGGAGAACCTATAACAGTGGTTTTGGCAAAAGCTTTATTGAATGTACATTTCAATGCAAAAGCTGCTGATCTGAAATTGGAGGACTACAAAGCCGGAGATAAACTTGTACCGTTTAAAGTGATTGCTGAATACAAAGGTACTGATCTTGTCGGTATGGAATATGAACAGTTGATTCCTTGGGTAAAACCTGTTGAAGTATCTGAAAATGGTACTTGGAAAGCTAGTGATAAAGCTTTCCGTGTAATACCGGGTGATTATGTTACTACAGAAGACGGTACAGGTATTGTTCACATTGCACCGACATTTGGTGCAGACGATGCGAATGTGGCACGTGCTGCAGGAATCCCGTCATTGTTCATGATTAATAAGAAAGGCGAAACTCGTCCGATGGTGGATTTAACTGGTAAATTCTATCTGTTGGATGAGCTGGATGAGAATTTCGTAAAAGAATGTGTTGATGTAGAAAAATACAAAGAATATCAGGGTGCATGGGTGAAAAATGCTTATGATCCTCAATTTATGGTGGATGGCAAATACGATGAGAAAGCTGCGCAGGCTGCCGAATCTTTGGATATTGTCATTGCCATGATGATGAAAGCAGACAACAAGGCTTTCAAGATAGAAAAGCATGTCCACAACTATCCGCACTGCTGGCGTACAGACAAACCGGTGCTTTATTATCCGTTGGATAGCTGGTTTATCCGTTCTACCGCTTGCAAGGAGCGAAT
>CAMQVH010000005.1 GCA_947038155.1 uncultured Bacteroides sp.
AAGCATAACTTTCCTGTTAAAGAAGAGCAAGTTTACTATTAATACAACGGAAGTTAACTATTAATAGCTTGGCCGTTAGGTGTTAACACTTGTAATATCAGCTGTTAATGGTTGAGATTTCAGGTATTAATACTTGGGTTGCTGTATATATATGTTTGGGATATTGAATATGTGTATCCTTAATGATGGTGATGATGTTCTCCTAAAACCCGATGAGGCAATGTGCCGTGTCCCAATAGCTCGATGGGGCAGTTGAAGTTTCTTTCCAGCCATTCGGTAGTAACACCCGTGTCCGGATGGTAATCCAGCGTTTCATTAACACAAGCGATGGATTTTACCTGTTGCAATACAGTGCCGATGTCGTGACTGACAAGGATAATGGCACATTCTTTATTGATTTCAGCCAATAACTCATAAAGGCGTGCCTCGAAACGCTTGTCGATATACGTGCTGGGCTCATCGAGAATCAGCACTGCGGGGTCCGAGATGATGGCGCGTCCTAACAGGGCACGTTGCAGTTGTCCGCCGCTTAATTGTCCGATAGAGCGGCTTTCAAGCCCTTCAAGCCCCATGCGGGCGATAATCTGTTTGCCTTTCTCTCTCTGTTCGGGAGTGAACCGGGAGGTGAGCGACTTCTGTATGCTCAATCCGGACAGGATCACTTCTTCCACGGAAATAGGGAACTTCCGGTCTATGGTGCTGTATTGCGGCAGGTAACCGAGGAAAAGCTGGGATTTCGCGGAAGAACTTTGGTGGGAGTTTTTGGCAGATGTTTCTGTCGAAGTCCCTTCCGTAGATGTTCTGATGGGAGCCTTCTCGGGAGTATGGAATATAATTTCCCCTCCGGTTGGTTTTAACAAACCGAGGATGCACTTGATAAGCGTTGTCTTGCCGCCTCCGTTCGGACCTATAATACCTAGAAAATCCCGTTCGTAGATGCTTAGATTAACATCGTGGAGAACAGTGCGACCGTCATATCCGGCAGAAAGATTCTTTATTTCGATTATTGGTTTCATTATTGGAAAGGGCTTGATTGGTTCCTTCTTTATACGTTTATTCAGTGGCAGCTTGCGGCGCAAGGGCTTTGGCTACATTCAGCATCTCTTCCTCCCAGTCATAACTTAACGGGTTGATAGGAACCACTCTCGTTCCGGTTTGCTGCGCGATGGTTTCCGCATTGCGTTTGTCAAACTCCGGTTGAACGAAGATAACGCCTACATTTTCTGCCTGACAGACGTCTATCAGGTCTTTCAGATGAGTGGGAGAGGGTTCTTTGCCTCCTTCTTCGATCGAAATCTGATGCAATCCGTAGTCGCGGGCGAAGTAGGAGAGGGCCGGATGATAAATCATGAAGGCTTTGGCTGCTTCGGGGGTGGAGAGCTGCCGGCGAATCAGGCTGTCGGTGTGCTGGATGCGCTGACAGAGAGAATCGTAACGGTTTCTATAATATGCTTCGTTTGCTTTATCCAGTTGGCTAAGGGCTTTGTAGGTGTTTCCGGCGATGATTAAAGCATTACCGGTAGAATTCCATACGTGTGGCTCTACGGCGTGGATATGGCCGTCGTGACTGTTGTGGGCGTGGGCATGCCCATGGTCATCATTGTTGAGTATGAGGTCGATTCCTTTCGAGGTGTCGAACACTTGGATATGGGGAGTATTGTTCATCAGGCGATCCATCCAGGTTTGTTCGAAGCCGATGTACCCGATGCGGAAATAGGCTTTGCTGTCTCCTAAAGAAACAAGTTGCTGGGGGATAGGATCGTATGTCTCCGGGCTGGAACCTTTGGGCACCATGCTGACTACTTTGAATTTATCTCCGGCAATAGCCTCGGTGAAATAACGTTGCGGTTCCAGTGTGACGGTTATCACCGGCTTTGTCTCTTCGTTATTGCTTGCTTGGGAGGAACGTCCTGTGCAGGCTGCCACCAGGAGGCAGGTGCCAAGAAGGAAAAGTGTTCTCATATCTTTTAGTTGTTGTTTCATGATTTTTTTCTGTTTCAGGGTTTCAATCTTATCTTGTTTCTACTCTTGTTTCCGCGCCCGTAATATTTCCCGTTTACCACCCGGAGGCCCGGGGAGGCGTTCTACTGTGAATCCGGCTGTCTGCAACATTCGGCGTACTACACCTTTGGCACAGTAGGTGGTCAGGATTCCGTCTCTATTTAATAAAACATAGAGGCGGTTGAATAGTTCTTGCGACCACATTTCCGGTTGCTTTTCCGGGGCGAAGGCGTCAAAATAGATGGTATTAAACGGAGGTTGGGAAGTTGGGTATGCCGTTATCCATTGATTGACGTCCGTTTCTGTTTTCCGTAAGGTGAAGTGCGGTGTAAGCTGCACGTCTTTTTCCCAGGGCGATGTATGAAGCTGCTTAAACAGTTCGAAAGCCGATTGTTGTTCTTCTTCATCATTCAGGGTAAATTGCTCGTCGGTTGCTGTTTGTGTTCGATGTATGGTAAGCTGCTCATCGCTGGAGATATATCCTAGCTGTTCTACTGTCTGCCAGTCCAGCGGATAGAGTTCCAGTCCTGTATAGTGTATCTTTCGTCTGCTTCTTTCCGCTTCTTCAAGGGTGAGCCAAGCGTTGAGCCCTGTCCCGAAGCCGATTTCAAGCACACGTGGAGTAGCGGCAGGAGAGGCTTTCAGCCCCATATCAATGAAAATATGTTGCGACTCCGTGCGTGCCCCTTTCGTCGAATGATAATGTTCATTCAATTCCGGAACAAACAGAGTAGCGCTCCCGTCATCAGTTCTCTCAATTATTCTTTCCATTGCACAATCTATAAATGCGTAATACTTGTCAGTGGTTGCCTGTCTTCTTGCAGATACTTCTGTCAGCTGGCTATGGCTTCCCAGGCGCTTTCAAAGACATAAAGTAGCAGTATGTAGCGCAGCAGCTTGCCTGTCAGCATGGCACTGGTGGTGAGCCATATGTTGCTACGCAGGAAGCCTAACGAGATGCCTATTAAACTCCCGATGGCAGGCAGGAAGGCGAAAAACGCCATCATGGCTCCTTTGCCTTGCAGGAAGCTCACCATGCGGTCTACTTTTTCTTTCTTTACTTTGAGATACTTTTCTATCCAATGTATCTTGCCCAGTCGTCCCATGTAGTAGCAGGTCATTCCGCCTGCCGTATTGCCTAAGGTGGCGGATACCAGACAGGCGACGGGTGGCAAACCGAGCTGCACCAACGCCACTAGCACTACTTCGGAGCTGAAAGGAACCACACTTCCCGCCAGCAGAGCGGCGATGAACATTCCCGGCAATCCCCATTCTATGAGGAGTTGTATCATTGAATCTACAAAAGCGTCCATATATTAAAAGCAAATAAGAGGATGAGGCCGACCAATGAAATGATAAAGAACACATTCGAACTTTTACTATTGGTCAGTACAAAGAAATGTCCGATCAGGATGCTGCTGCTTATGATAAGCAAAGGCAGCAAGGCACTGCAATATATCGGTTGCAAGGCAATCTGCAGGAACAGGAAGAGCGTCAGGTCTATCAAGAACTGGAGATAGGCACGTGTGCGTATCTTATCCTCAAATCCGGCAGCGACGCAATGCACGGCACTGACGATAAACATCACGAGCAGATAGCCCAGTATAGCCAATTCCCAGGGTTGAAGGATTTGTAAGTTAAAGACTTCTCCGAAAGTTAATAGCTGGTTGAAAGGACGATAGAACAGTTCCATCTCATTATAGAAGAAGGCGTGTCCGAACAGCATCCAGTAGGGCAGCATCCATCCGAGCAGCGCGCCGCAGAAACTACGCGGAGTGAGCGACTGGAAACGGTAGGATTCGAACAGCCAAAGCACCGAGAGGATGGTGAGCTGTGGGAAAAGAATGCTTCCCGCTCCGATAAAGAAAAAGGAATAGAACAGATGACCTGATGAATGCGACTGCTGATAACTTCTGAATAGGAAATAAATGGAAATGAGGAAAGCCAGGGCAGCAATGTCTCCTGCATATAACAGGTGCATCTCCGGACAGGCGGTGACCAGCAGGAAGTAGATGGCTGTCTGCATGGAAGCCCTCATGCGGATGATGCCGAACTGGTTGTTCAGCTCTATCAGGAAATAGCCGATAACGGCGTAGACAAGAAAACTGACGATTCGTTCCGCCCATCCCGGGAACAGGAGGTCACGGGCAGATTGCCAGAACGATGAAAGGCTTTCTTGTGTGGCTGAGGTTATGAGGTCGGGAAATAAAAAGTAGGTCGACACCCAGCAGAGGGTGCAGATAAGGATAACGACGGGCAGGGTGAGCCGCCCTGTCGTTACTTGATTTTGTAGTTTTTTACTTCTCATGACTGTATAATCCATGCCTGATAATTTGCCTTTTTACAAGTCGAATCCGATGTCGCGGCGGAAGTATTTCTTGTCGAAATCAATCATATCCGCCACTTTGTAGCTTTGTGCAAGCGCTTCCTCTTTCGTTGCGCCGTAAGAGCAAACCGCAATGACACGTCCGCCGTTTGTGACTATCTGTCCGTCTTTCAGAGCTGTTCCGGCATGGAAGATGATGCTGTCCGTAGCAGCAGCTTGTTCCAGTCCCTTGATGGGGAATCCTTTTTCGTAGGCTTCAGGATAGCCTCCGCTGACGAGGATTACGCAACCGGCCGCACGTGGGTCCATCACCAGTGTTTTCTCGTTCAGGTTGCCTGCGGCTGTGGCTTCAAGCAGTTCGACGAGGTCGCTCTGGATGCGGAGCATCACGCTTTCTGTTTCGGGGTCGCCCATGCGGACGTTGTATTCGATAACCATCGGTTCGCCTTTCACGTTGATAAGTCCGAGGAAGATAAAGCCTTTGTAAGTGATGTTTTCTTCTTTCAGACCATTGATGGTCGGTTCGATGATGCGTGTACGTACCTTTTCCATGTATGTCGCGTCAGCAAACGGGACAGGAGTTACGCTACCCATTCCGCCTGTGTTGAGCCCTTTGTCTCCTTCACCGATGCGTTTGTAGTCTTTGGCTACGGGAAGTACTTTGTAGTTCTCACCGTCCGTCAGTACGAATACAGAACACTCGATACCGCTCAAGAACTCTTCAATCACAACGGTTGCCGATGCGGAACCGAACATGCCGCCGAGCATTTCTTTCAGTTCTTTCTTCGCTTCATCCAGCGTAGGAAGGATAAGAACGCCTTTCCCGGCACAAAGACCGTCGGCTTTCAGTACATAGGGAGCTTCCAGTGTCTCAAGGAAAGCGAGCCCTTCTTCGAGGTTATCGGCGGTAATACTTTTGTAGCGGGCTGTCGGGATGTTGTGGCGCATCATAAAGCCTTTGGCAAATTCCTTGCTTCCTTCCAGTTGCGCTCCTTTTGCCGATGGACCGATAACAGCGATGTGTTTCAGCTCGGGACGTTCTTGGAAATAGTCGTAGATGCCTTCTACCAACGGGTCTTCGGGGCCTACCACTACCATTTCGACGTTTTCTTTCAGGGCGAAAGCGCTGATAGCTTCAAAATCAGTTGCTTTGATGTTGACATTCTCGCCTACGGCAGTTGTTCCGGCGTTTCCCGGGGCAATGTATAGTTTTTCAACTTTCGGACTTTGGGCAATTTTCCATGCAAGCGCATGTTCGCGGCCGCCCGAGCCTAGTAATAATATCTTCATCTTTGTACTGTTATAAGTTATATTGTAATTTGTTATGCTATGGATGCGGTTGCTTCTTACAGGTTCTGCTCAAAGTACCGGGTGATTTTCTCATGCAGATGTACACGGTCGCGACCTAATACGTTATGCTTGTGGCATGGGTAAATGAACAGGTCGGGGTAGGTGCGGGCATCTACGCAGGCTTTCATGAACGACAGGGTGTGCTGTGGCACGCAGGTGTCGTCGTGGTCGTCGTGAATAATCAATAGGTGACCTTTCAGTTGTCCGGCAAGGTTCTTCAGGTTACATTCTTTGTAGCCTTCGGGATTCGTCTCCGGAGTGTCCATATAGCGTTCGCCGTACATCACTTCATAATATCCCCAGTCGATTACAGGGCCGCCGGCAACGCCTACCTTGAATATTTCCGGGTAGCGGAGTAACAGGGCGGTGGTCATGTGCCCGCCGAAGCTCCATCCGTGCACGCCGATACGTTCACCGTCTACGTAGGGAAGTGATTTCAGGAATTCGACGCCTTTCACCTGGTCTTTACCCTCTTCGATGCCGAGACGGCGGAAGGTGGCGTTTTCAAATTCCAGTCCGCGGTTGCTGCTGCCACGATTGTCAATGGTGAACATGATATAGCCTTTGTTTGCCATGTAGGTGTCCCATCCGCGTGCGCCGTTCTGCCAGCCGCCGGTGACGCATTGTGCGTGAGGACCGCCGTAGACGTAGATAATGGCCGGGTATTTCTTGGACGGGTCGAAGTCTGCCGGTTTCATAAGCCGGTAGTGCAGGTCGGTAGTGCCGTCGGCTGCTTTGATGGTTCCGGTTTCGATGCTTGGCATCTGGTAGCCTTCGTAGGGGCTTTTTGCTGTCAGCAGGTTGGCGGTTTCTTTGAAGTTCTTGGTGTCTACCAGGTTGATGACGCGGGGCTGGTCTTTCGTCGAATAACGGTCGATAAGATAAGTGCCCGATGCGTTAAGAATACCGCTGTGTTCGCTTTCTTGGCAACTGCTGAACGGTTGGCTCATCTTTCCGTTGCTGACATTTACAGCAAAGTGCCCGCTCTTCAAGCCTTCGATAGCGGTGAAGATGATTTCTTTGCGTTTGGCATTGAAGCCGAGGATGTCTTTTACCAGCCAGTTGCCTTTGGTCAGTTGTTTCACCTTGTAGAATTGGCGATAGGTACTACCAATAGGAGTGGAGTGAGTATCGGGATACACCTTAGCCTGTGTGTCGAAAAGATAGAGGTGATTGTATCCGTCACGTTGGCTTTGGTAGATAAACTTGGAATCATCCCACGGCAGGAATATAATCGGATTCTGCGGCTCTACATATTTGGAATGAGTTTCTTCATATAATACATCGGTTTGTTCGCCTGTCTCTGCATTGTATCGGCAGAGTTTGGCGTGATTCTGGTCACGGTTCAACTCTATGAGGTAGAGGCTCTTTTCGTCCGGTGCCCAACTGATATTTGTGAAGTAACGGTTGGTAGGGTCGCCTGTATTCAGGTAAATGCTTTTTCCTGTTGCGGGATTGTAGATGCCTACTTTTACTTGGTGACTGGTCATTCCTGCCATCGGGTAACGGATATTGTTTACCTTTCCCACACGTGCGGTAATGTCAACAAGCGGGTATTGTGTGACCATGCTTTCATCCATACGGTAGAAAGCGAGCAGGCTGCCTTTCGGACTCCAGAAAGTGCCTTTGTTGATGCCGAACTCATTGCGATGTACGGATTGTCCGCAAACGATGCCTTCAGGTTCGTTGGTTACCGCTTGTTCGTTTACGTACAGGTTGTTGCCTATTGTGTAAGCTACGTTGCCGTTGGCTGCGCAATAGTCTTCATTATTAGCCTTTTCCCTTAGTTTGAGGGTGCTGACAATGCGGTTGTTCTTAAAGTCATATGTGATAAACTTTCCTGCTACTGTGAATAGCATTTGCGGTTTGTCCGCCCACGGGAAGCGGATAGAGTACAGGTGTGATAATTTCCCGGCCTCATTTTCAGCAAGTACTTTGTTGATTTGCTCACGGGTGATAACCATCGTTTCCTTACCCGTTTTAGACTGAACCGAATAGAGTGTATCTATGCCCGGTTTCATGCATTCATCACCCCACCATTGCAGTCCGTACAGGTTTTCTGCATACAGATAGCTTTCGCCACCCGGAATCAGTTCTTCCAGTGTTGGCTTTTTGGTTTCTTGTGCCATGACATTGAATCCGATTGGTAGTGCCATCAACAGCAGGATGGCTCTTTTTCCAATTTTAATCATTGCTCTTTTCTTTATTATTTGTTTTAAATCCTTCTATTTTTACTCTGTCCAAGGGAGTCTGTCTTGATTGGATAATTGCACTTATTTTAGCAAAGGCATTAAATAGGTCGTCAAATTGTTTTTCGTAACTTTCCCTATCAGAAGTAATATCTTCTTCGAGATATTCGATGCGTTGTTTTAATTCTTCCAACTCCTTTTTAGGTACATTGGATAGAAGATATTGGCGCATACGTACAAAAGCACGGATAATATTGATATTTACTTCCACAGCGGTCTTGGATTTGAGGACGCTGGATAACATAACTATACCATATTCAGTAAATGCAAACGGAAGATATTTGATATTATATCCTTGTCCTGTTTTCAAGGTCGCAATTTGCGACCTTGAAATTGTAACTTCTTCCTTTGTTAGCTCGAACATGAATTCAGCAGGAAAGCGTTCAATATTACGACGTACTTGTTCTTTGAGGCGTTTAGTCTCAACTCCATACATTTCTGCCAAATCAAAGTCAAGCATAACTTTTTGCCCTCTGATTTCGTATATTTTGTTTTCTATAATGGCTATATCATCCATCTTTTTTTGTTTAGACAGGTTCCAATTTGTGACTGAACATTAGAACTATGGTGTAAACTTGAAGTTCCAATTTGGAACTTCAAGTTTTTAATTAATTATTAACTAGCGAATTACAGGGTGAATAAGTTGTTGGAATTAGAATGGTTTATTCCTCTTCCTTCTTCGGAATCCTCGGCTCCCGGTTTCCCCTAAATTCTCTTGGCCCTCTTGAATCTCTTCCTCCGCGGAATTCTCCCCGTGGCTTTCTATCTCTGTCGGCACCTTTAAAGTCACCGCCTTCTCTGCGCGGCTTGTATTCTCCCTCTCTGCGAGGTCTGGATTCACCATCCCGATGCGGCTTGAAATCTCCTTCGCGACGTGGTTTAAATTCTTTTCTTTCTCTGAATCTTGGAGCCTGTTCTCCTTCAGCCTCTTTCTTCTCTTCCCCTTCTCCTTCTTGGCTCTTGAACTCCTTGTACTTTCCGTCAAAAATCTCATATTTGCGGAACTCGCACTCCAACGGCCCATTGAATAAAGGAACTTTCTGACTTGCTTTCAAACCGATTTGGTCGAAACACTCTTCACGATAAGACAGCACCCATGCCTCGTTTCCTACAAACGCATGTTTCAGACGTTCACCAATCATTTGGTAAAGTCCCAGTAGGTCATTTGTAGAGATACGTTCGCCATATGGCGGGTTGGTAATGATGATTGATTTCTCTTTCGGCTGTTCGAACTGCTGGAACGGTTGCAGTTTCAGCACTATATCTTTCGATACGCCCGCAGCTTTTATGTTGTGTGTGGCAATCTCATTCGCTTTCGGATTGTTGTCGTATCCGTAAATCTTATGTTTAAACTCACGTTCCTGACTGTCATCATTGTAAATCTCATCGAACATATCCGCATCGAAATCCACCCACTTTTCGAAGGCAAATCCTTTGCGGAATACTCCCGGAGCGATATTCTTAGCAATTAGTGCAGCTTCGACGGGAATAGTGCCCGAACCGCACATAGGGTCAATCAAATCACACTCCCCGCGCCATCCGGTCATCAGAATCATGCCGGCAGCCAACACCTCGTTGAGCGGAGCTTCCACTGCTTCCTGACGATAACCGCGGCGATGCAGTGATTCTCCGGAAGAGTCCAAAGACAGCGTGCAGGTGGTCTGTGCAATGTGAATATTCAGCAATACATCCGGATTGTTGATGCGGACAGACGGACGTTTTCCGGTTTTCTCGCGGAAATAGTCTACAATTGCATCTTTTACTTTATACGAAACGAATTTCGAATGGCGGAACTCATCGCTGAACACCACTGCGTCAATAGCAAATGTCTTGTTTACATTGAGATAATCTTCCCATCGAATGGCTTGTATCTGGTTATAAACTTCGTCGGCATTCTTGGCAGTGAAGTTTTTGATAGGTTTCAGGATACGGATAGCGGTACGAAGGCAGAAATTCGCCTTATACATCATACGCTTGTCTCCGGAGAATGAAACCATCCGGCGTCCTATTTGAATGTCGTTGGCTCCTAATACTGTAAGTTCTTCTGCAAGTATCTCCTCCAGTCCCTGGAAGGTCTTGGCAATCATCTCGAATTGTTCGCTCATATATAGTTATTTGATTTTATTTTTTTGCTTTGGTTTGTACGATTCTTGCTCCTGCGGGGACATTCTCTGTCACCCATATATTACCGCCCACAGTTGCGTCGCGTCCGATAGTGATTCTGCCCAGGATAGTGGCATTGGAATAGACAATCACATTGTCTTCCAGAATCGGGTGGCGGGGGATACCCTTGATGGGCTTTCCATTGGCATCCAGCGGAAAACTCTTGGCTCCCAAAGTAACACCTTGGTATAGTTTGACATTGTTGCCGATAATACTTGTAGCACCGATAACGACACCCGTGCCGTGGTCGATAGTGAAATGACTGCCGATTTTCGCTGCCGGATGGATGTCAATCCCCGTTTCGCTATGTGCCATCTCCGTGATGATGCGGGGAATCAAGGGAACGCCCAGTTCCAGCAATTCATGCGCGATGCGGTAGTTGCTGATAGCCTTGATAGCCGGATAACAGAAAATTACCTCACCATAGCTTTCGGCAGCAGGGTCGCCGTTGTAGGCAGCTTCCACGTCGGTTGCCAGTATCCTTCTCATGGCAGGCAGTTTGCTGATAAATTTAGCAGCAAGGCGTGTGGCTTCTTCCCGTTTGGAGTCTGAGCAGACATTGCATTTCCCTTCTATGCTGACGCTGAAACACAACCCGGCGAGGATTTGCTCGGAGAGCAAACCGAATAACTTCTCAATATTTACACCAATGTGATAATTGATTGTCCGGCTGTCGATAGTTGAATTCCCGTAATATCCGGGGAAGAGTATGGAGCGTGAAAGCTCTATAATCTCATACAAGACTTTAGCAGAGGGCAGTGGCTCGCCATCTTTATGCTGATGAAACAGTCCTTTGTAAGATTCGCTTTCCGATAGCTCATCGACTGCCTGTGTCAAAATGTAGGTGAAGTTCAGTGGACTCATTAGGTCAGTTGCTCATATTTATATGGGCGCAAAGGTATTAAAAAAATAATAAAATTCGTTGGGATTCAGGATAAATAATGTATTTTTGTCACATTCAAAATATGACATGAATAAGGGGGAAATGAAACAAGGGGCTGCTATGAGCCTATTCGGGTTATTGGGGCTATTGGTGTTATTGAGTTGCGGATATACTGATAAACATCATAGCGGGACCTTGTGTGGACAAACTTTTGTTGATTCTTTGGAAGTCCGCGTGCAGGATTCTCTGTTTTCCAATGTGCTTTATTCCCGCTCGCAGATACGTGACGCGTTGATACAGGTACAGGATTCACAATCTTATTACCGTCTTATCGCTCTGTACGGAAAAACATTCTTCGTTTCTTCCGATTTTGATTCCGTTCTTTATTATCACCGTCAGGTGAAAGAATTCTTGCCTAAGGCTGTCAGATGTTCCCGATGGAATAACGTGCTGTCCGAGATTTATAATATGGAAGGGAATGTATGGATGCAGTTGAACCGTCCTGACTCTGCGATAATGGACTATGAACAGGCGTATAGGTACTGTCTGGAAGGGGAGAAACTACAACGTCTCCCGGATATTTGCATCAATATGGCTGATGCGTACCTGCATAGTGGCGACCTGGCGCACACCGCTTCTTATTATCGCCGTGCCTTGTTCCTTTGTGATTCGTTAAACTTGTCGGAACATACGAAATTTCCTATCTACTACGGACTAGGGCAGACTTATATGGAATTACGTGATTTTGTTTTGTCAGATTACTACTATGAACTGGCAGGACAATTCTTCGACGGAATGAATGTAGGAGAAAAATGGACGTATCTCAACAACCGCGGTAACTATTATTATTACATAAAAGACTATCAGGAAGCCCTGAAATACATGCGTAGGGCGAATGAACTGGTATCCGCCCATTCGCAAATGGTATTCGAACAGAACTTTATTAAGGTGAATCTGGGAGAGTTGTATGTACTGACTGACAATCTCGACTCTGCGCAAACTTGCCTGGACGATAGCTATCGTTTCTTCTCAAAAATACAGCATAATTCAGCCGTGCACTATATCGAGACCCAAATGATTGAGCTTGCCTTGAAGAAAGGAAATTTAAGGCAGGCACAGAAGATGATTGCCCGTACTGCTCCCGTGGGGCATCTCGATGCCAATATGCTGACCATACGTAACCAATATCTCCAGCATTATTTTGAGCGTATCGGTGATTACCGCCACGCTTATGAGTATCTGAAACGTGATCGACATTTGGATGATTCCATCCGCAGCGAACGGGTGCAGATGCGTGTGGCCGAACTGGATATGCGTTATCGGCAGAATACGGTTGTATTGCGTAAAGAGATGCGGATTCAGCAACAGGAGGGTGAAGTGAGGGCTTTAAAATTAAGCGTGTATATTTGGGTGCTTGTCAGTGTGCTGCTTGTGGTAGGTACGATAGTCATTATCTGGTATATGCGCAAGAAACGCGAATTTCTTCGTGAACGTTTCTTTCAGCAGATAAACCGCATCCGCATGGAGAACCTGCGTAGCCGGATTTCTCCTCATTTTACTTTCAATGTGTTGGGACGTGAGATTAATCAGTTCAATGGCTCGGAGGAAGTGAAAAATAATCTGATGGGGCTGGTGAAATATCTTCGCCGGAGTCTCGAATTGACAGAGAAACTGAGCGTACCCTTGCAGGACGAACTGGACTTTGTGCGCTCCTACATTGACTTGGAGAAAGGACGTGTCGGTGATGGTTTTACCCCGACAGTCACGATAGAGGACGGGTTGGACGCTACCCGCATCATGGTTCCCTCTATGATTGTGCAGATTCCCGTGGAGAATGCCATTAAGCATGGGTTGGCGGGAAAGGATGGGGCAAAGGAGCTGGCAGTATGTGTCTCCCGCCAAGAGAATGGAGTCTGTATTACGGTTACGGATAACGGGCGGGGATATCTCCCGCAGGTGTCTTCTGCGACATGCGGGACCGGTACGGGGCTGAAAGTCCTTTATCAGACCATCCAGCTATTGAATGCGAAAAATAAGAGTGATAAGATACGTTTTGATATAACCAACAGGAATGATGGAAAGACCGGTACTCAAGTATCGGTATATATCCCGTTCCGTTTTTCTTATGATTTATGATGGAGACAGAAGAGAAGTATAAAGTGGTCATCATAGACGATGAACGTACAGCGATTGACGCTTTGCGCCGGGAGTTGGGGCCCTATCGTGAATTTGAGGTTAAAGGAGTGGCAAGCAACGGTGCAAAAGGGAAAAAGATGATTATGGAGTTGCATCCGGATTTGTTGTTTCTCGACGTGGAACTTCCGGATGTATTTGGGCTTAATTTGCTGAGTGAGATAAGGGATGATGTACTGTGGGATATGAAAGTGGTGTTCTACACTTCTTATGACAAGTATCTGTTGCAGGCTTTGCGCGAATCGGCTTTCGATTTCCTGTTGAAGCCTTTTGAAAGTGAAGAATTAAAAGTTATTATAGACCGTTATCGGAAGGTTATGTCGGCTTCCGCTTTGCTTCCCCCGCCTTCTTTCGCATCCTCTTTCAGTACCTTGATGTCACAGCATGGCACGTTCATGATTAGCACAGTGACAGGATTCAGATTACTTCGCCTTGAGGAAATCGGCTTCTTTGAGTATCTGAAAGATAAGCGTCAATGGCAGGTAGTATTATTCAATCAAACCCGGTTGAACTTGAAGCGGAACACAAAGGCGGAAGACATTATCGGTTATTCGCAGGCTTTTGTGCAGATTAGTCAGTCGGCTATTGTAAATGTAAACTTTCTGGCTATGATTGACGGCAAGTGCTGCCAGCTTTATCCGCCTTTTCATGACAGGAATGATTTGATAATCTCCAGAAATTTTCTGAAAGAACTGCAAGAACGTTTTTATGTGTTGTAACTGCCGACTTGATATTATGATAAATGAGAGACGCCACTTCTTCATCAGAAGCGGCGTCTCTTGTTGTTAGAATATTAGAATGAGAGAGAGTTATGTTACATATTGGTATTATCCATCGTAACGGTCATTTCGGGGACCAGTACGTAGGCTTTTTTCTTGGCGTTCCATTTGTAATAGTTGGTAGTGACAGTCTTGCCCTCATAAATATAGTTGATACGCAAGTCCTTTTGCCATTCATCCTTGCTGCTGTTCCATTTCATGGCTTCGCTTTCAATCATACGTTTTTTGTTATCGTACTTATAATTGTACTTCATGTAGTTGGCAAGTGTGCTCCCGTCCATTTTGTAAACAGTTTGTCCTACTGTTACACCATTTTCTTCTATCGGGTTATAAATCAATTGACCGTCGTAGCTACGTGCAGAAGTAGCAAGCGACGCAACAAGAAGAACTGCTGATAAAACGAGCATTTTTAGAGATACTTTGGCTTTCATGGCTATTTAAGTTTTTTGAGTTATACTTTCATATTTCTACAACTGTATCAGTTTTATGCTGCAAATTTACATATTAATTTGGTGTTTATGCAATTTTGAGGATGAAATATTGTCAAAATGTCAATTATGGGTGGCTGGTATCACTTGCTTTTTGCCAAGATTGGTGATAAAAAAAATATCCGGCAGTCAGTCTGCCGGATATAGAATGAATCACTTCGTTGGGGAAGTGTTCCTTTTTATAGCTTTATGGATATCGGGTTAAATAATGTTATTACTCACTCCGGTTCCTGTTTTGTTGGTATGCACTATATAAGTAGTGTGTACATTACTTGTTTCTAATGTGCTTCAAGCCAATTCTTACCCCATCCGCAATCAGCTTTCAAGGGAACGTGCATGCGATATGCCTTCTCCATTTCCTCGATAACGATTTCTTCCACGCGTTCTTTCTCGTTGACAGGAACGTTGAAGTTCAATTCGTCATGTACTTGCAAAATCATTTTTGCTTGTATTCCTTCCGCCTGGAAGCGTTGGTAAATGCGTGCCATGGCTACCTTGATAATATCCGCCGCACTTCCTTGGATAGGCGCATTTATTGCATTTCGTTCTGCATATCCGCGCACAACGGCATTTCGTGAATTAATGTCCGGCAAGAAGCGTTTCCGATGGAAAATCGTTTCTACATAGCCTTTTTCCCGGGCTACCTGGATACTTTTATCCATGTAAGCCTTCACATCCGGATAGGTTTCGAAATATCCGTCGATAAGTTCTTTGGCTTCTTTCCGGTCTACGTTCATCCGTTCGGCAAGACCAAAGACAGATATACCATATATAATGCCGAAATTGGCGGTCTTGGCTTTACGGCGCATATCGGAGTCTACATCATTCAAGTCAATCTTGTAGATTTTCGCAGCCGTGGCAGCATGGATATCATGATTGCTGAGGAAAGCGTCAATCATGTTCTTATCCTCGCTGAGATGTGCCATAATACGCAATTCAATCTGCGAGTAGTCCGCAGAGAAGAAAAGGCAGCCTTCATCGGGAATGAATGCTTTGCGGATTTCTTTCCCGTTCTCATCGCGGATGGGGATATTCTGCAAGTTCGGACTGCTCGAACTGAGGCGTCCCGTAGCGGTGACCGTCTGGTTGAAAGAAGTATGCACCCGTCCTGTGCGCGGGTTGATAAGTAGGGGGAGGGCATCTATATACGTTCCCAATAGCTTCTTCAAGCCGCGGTGTTCCAATATTTTCTCTACTACCGGATGTTTATGGCGAAGGCTTTCGAGCACTTCTTCCGAAGTGACATACTGTCCCGTCTTGGTCTTTTTCGCTTTCTCTACAATTTTTAGTTTATCAAACAATACCTCGCCGACTTGCTTGGGTGAGGCGATATTGAACGTTTCGCCTGCCAGCTCATAAATCTCCTTTTCAATTCGTTCCATCTGTGCAGTGAAATGGGCGGACGATTGTTTCAGCGCTTCCGTATCCAGTAGCACGCCGTTCCGTTCTATATTGACCAGTACCGGAACGAGTGGCATCTCTATATCATAGAACAGCCGTTCGGCATCATTTTCTTTCAGCTCTTTTTCCAATACGTTCTTCAGCTTCAATGTCACGTCTGCATCTTCGCAGGCATAGCGATAGACATCTTTCGGGTCGAGGTCGCGCATATTCTTCTGATTCTTTCCTTTCGGTCCAATTAGTTCGTCGATATGGATTGTCTGGTAGTGCAGGTAAATTTCCGCAAGGTAATCCATTCCGTGGCGAAGTTCCGGTTGAAGAACATAATGGGCAATCATTGTATCGAAAAGCGCGCCTTTCACTTCCGCTCCATAATTTTTAAGAACGATCATGTCGTACTTGATATTTTGTCCGACCTTCAACGAATTTTCATTTTCGAATACCGGCCGAAATTCATTGACGATTTTTAACGCTTTCTCTTGTTCCGCGGGAACCGGCACATAAAATGCTTCATTTTCGGCAATGGAAAAACTCATTCCGACCAATTCTGCATCCATCGGTTCCGTTCCGGTAGTCTCCGTGTCTAACGAGAGAATTTCGGATATAAGCAATTTTTGAATAATTTCTTGCCTTTTCTCTTCAGTGTCAATGAGTTGATAGTTGCAGCCGAGCGATTCTAACGTCTCTAGATTTGATTTTCTTGCTTCGTCCGGTTCATTGGTCGTGAAATTTGCAAATAAATCGCCTTGTATGGCTTCCCCTTCTTCGGGAAAAAGTGGGAGAGGGGCGGGAGTGCCTTTTCCGGTTGCCGTTTTACTTCCGGTGGTCATCGTCACTCCATTTCCGGCAGACTCTTTTTTGAGTACGCGGTCGATGAGGGTCCTGAACTCCAATTCCTCGAAAATGCTGCGGAGTGAATTTTCGTCTGCCTCTTCGCGGACGAGTGCGTCCATCTCAAGTTGGATAGGTACGTCAATTTTGATGGTTGCCAGAAACTTCGAGAATGTAATCATTTCCCGGTTCGTTTCCACTTTTGTTTTCAGCGCTCCTTTCAGTTGGTCGGTATGCTCTAATAGATTTTCGATGCTGCCAAATTCGGCAATCAATTTCTGTGCCGTCTTTTCTCCTACACCGGGGCAGCCGGGAATGTTGTCCGAAGCGTCACCCATCAAACCGAGCATGTCAATCACTTGTGCGGGCGACTGGATATCAAACTTGGCTTTCACCTCTTCAATACCCATTATTTCAAAACCACCCGTATGTTTGGGACGGTACATGAACACTTTGTCGCTCACCAACTGCCCGTAGTCCTTGTCCGGCGTCATCATATACGTGGTGATGCCCTGCTTGCCGGCTTCGGTGGCAAGAGTTCCTATCACGTCGTCGGCTTCATAGCCTGGCACTTCGAGGATGGGAATACGGTATGCCCTTATAATATCCTTTATAATAGGTACGGAAAGGCGGATTGCTTCGGGAGTCTCTTCGCGTTGCGCCTTATACTGTTCGAAAGCCTTGTGACGGAAGGTGGGCCCCGAAGGGTCGAAAGCCACTCCTATATGCGTCGGATTTTCTTTTTTCAGTACTTCCTCTAGGGTGTTGACAAAGCCCAGGATAGCGGAAGTATTGAATCCTTTGGAGTTGATTCTTGGGTTCTTGATAAAGGCGTAATACGCCCGGTATATCAGTGCATAAGCGTCTAAAAGAAATAATTTATTACCTGAATCCATAGATTTAATTAATTTTTCATGGTAAAAGTACAAAAAAATACCGTATTAAGCGTTTTATTATTACTTTTGTGCTCAAATTGTGTATTAAATGGACAGTATCTCACTCATCAGAACTCCGATTGAAGCGGAACTGGCGGACTTTAAGAATCTTTTTGATAGTTCACTTTCCAGCTCGAATGCATTGCTCAACAGTGTCGTATCTCATATACGGCAGAGGAGTGGTAAGATGATGCGTCCTATTCTTCTTCTGTTAGTAGCGCGCCTTTACGGTGCGGTCCGCCCTTCCACGCTTCATGCTGCTGTTTCTCTGGAACTGCTTCATACAGCCAGTCTGGTGCACGATGACGTTGTAGACGAAAGTACCGAACGTCGCGGGCAACTCTCGGTGAATGCTATTTTTAATAATAAGGTAGCTGTGTTGACAGGCGACTATCTGTTGGCTACGAGCTTGGTTCATGCCGAACAGACGCACAGCCATCCTATCATCCAACTGGTGTCTTCATTGGGACAGGACCTTGCCGACGGTGAGTTGCTCCAACTCTCCAATGTAAGCAATCACAGTTTTTCCGAATCAGTTTATTTCGATGTCATCCGTAAGAAAACCGCCGCTCTTTTCGCTGCCTGCACAAAAGCTGCTGCTTTCTCGGTAGGAATGGGAGAGGAAGAGGCTGAATTTGCCCGTTTGTTGGGTGAATATATCGGCATTTGCTTCCAGATAAAAGACGATATATTCGACTATTTTGATAGCAAAGAAATAGGTAAGCCGACAGGCAATGATATGCTTGAAGGCAAGCTGACCCTGCCTGCCTTGTATGTGCTGAACAAAACGAAGGACAGCGTTGCGCAAGAGATTGCGCTCAAGGTGAAGGAAGGCACGGCTACTTCGGATGAAATAACCCGTTTGATTGAATATGTCAAAGAAAATGGTGGCATCGAATATGCAATACTGACGATGAATGCGTATAAACAGAAAGCATTCGACCTGTTGGCTTCTCTGCCGGATTCGGATGTTTGCGTAGCGTTGCGTGCTTATTTAGAGTATGTGGTAGATCGTGAGAAATGATTATTTCCGGTGCTTGTCGGGAGCAGATAGGGGAGTATGCCGAGAAAGAGATTCAGAGGATTAGAATTGAATCGTAAGGTTCTTATGTGTGTCTCCATCCTTCGCACTTCTATTAGATTTTACAAAAAAAGCGTGAGAACTGTTGCCATGTATTTTCCTGAGTCTTCGGCAAGCCGTTATGATAATACGCAAGCATCAATCCCACGCTCCGTTCGCTATATAACAAAAGTATATACATGAAGGTGTATGAGCCCCGTTTGCTTATTACCATTCATAACTTTGGATTTTGCCGCATTTCAGGAAGTTGGTAATAAATGAAACATTCTCTAGTATAACTAGTTAACTATATTTTTTTCTCGCTGAATCACTTACAAGGATAAGGAATTTTCTTGATTGCCTAATAACTATCTTTAGTTTTTCTTAAATAAAAAATGCCGCGTCGGCTTCCGTAAGAACGGCAGCCAGCGCGGTGAGGCATATTTGATTGCTAATGTAGTCTTTGGTTTCTAGAAGAACTTGATTTCTTCGCCTTCGATATCCGAAAGCAACAGGTTGGCAAGGCGGCTGGTTCCCAGGCGGAACAGTCGGTTGTCCAGCCATTCTTCACCCAGCACTTCTTTGACAATGGTGTAATAAATAATCGCGTCGTTGACTGTGTTGATTCCGCCTGCCGGCTTGAAACCAATCTTGTTTCCTGTCTTCTGGTAGTATTCCCTGATGGCTTCGCACATCACATAAGCGGCTTCGGGAGTAGCGGCGGGCTGTTGCTTTCCTGTGGATGTCTTGATGAAATCCGCGCCTGAATACATGGATAGGATAGAGGCTTTTTTGATGTTGGAAGCACTCTTTAAAGCGCCTGTTTCGAGGATAACTTTGAGGTGGCGTTCCTTGCATACTTCTTTCAGTTCCTGTATCTCTTCGCACATACCTTCGTAGTCACCGCTCAGGAATTTGCCTATGGAGATTACAATATCTATCTCGTCCGCACCATCTCCGATAGCCAGCGCAGTCTCTGCGACTTTAACTTCGATGAAGGTTTGGGAAGAGGGAAATCCGCCCGATACGCAAGCGATATTGACACCGTCCACTTCCAGCGTATTCTTGACGATAGCGGCAAAATTAGGATAAACGCAGATAGCTGCGACATTCTTCAAATCGGGGTATTCATCGTCGAACTTATTGACTTTTTCCGTAAAGCGCATCACGCTTTCATCGCTGTCCGTGCTGTTCAAAGTCGTCAGGTCGATGCAGTTGAACAGGAATTTCTTAACTTCTTCCGTATTGTTTTCCGGCACTTTTTTTTCAATTAATTCGGCTACGCGCGCCTGAATGTCAGCATCGCTCAGGTTGGTATTGTACTTTGCCAATGCGGCTTCATACTTGTTGGACCGTAGGCTATTCTCTTCCATGCTCTTTCAGTTTTGGGTTATTGATATGTCTTTGATTATCTCGTTTCGTTTTCTTGTCCATGCTCTTTTGCAGGGCAGCGGTGAGGTCTACGCCTGTCTGGTTGGCGATGCAGAGAAGCACCCAGAGTACGTCCGCTATCTCTTCGTCAAGGTTGTCTTTTTCTCCCTCTTTGAAGGATTGGTCGCCATATTTGCGTGCCATTACACGTGCCAGTTCACCTACTTCTTCCGTCAGGACCGCCATATTTGTCAATTCGCTGAAGTAGCGTACACCGTATGTCCTGACCCATTGGTCTACTTGTTTTTGAGCTTCTTCCAAAGTCATCTTTTACTCCTTGTTTTTAGTATCTATGCATATAGTAACAGGACCGTCGTTCAAAAGTTCGACTTTCATGTCTGCCCCGAAGATTCCCGTGCCTATTTCTTTTCCCAATGCACTGCTCAAGTCCTTGCAAAATCGCTCGTAGAGTGGGATAGAAACTTCCGGCTTGGCTGCCTTGATATAAGAAGGGCGGTTCCCTTTTTTCGTAGAAGCGTGCAGGGTGAACTGGCTGACGACGAGAATCTCGCCTCCATCTTCTAAGATTGACTTATTCATAACCCCGTTTTCATCGTCGAAAATACGTAGGTTTATTATCTTTTTGCAGAGCCAGTCAATGTCTTCCTGCCCGTCGGCTTCCTCGATGCCGACCAATATCAACATTCCTTTTCCGATAGCTGATTTGCAGTTCCCTTCAATGGTCACTGATGCACGACTTACCCGTTGTATAACTATTCGCATTGTTATTTATCTTATTTCATAATTACGAAAGGCAAATTTACGAAATTCGGAAGAGAAAACGATGTATTGAAGGGAAAATATTATAGAACTGTGCCGGAAGTTTCAACGGTAGAAATATAGCCCGGTTCTATTCTGCCAGTTTCTTATTTGATATCCGAGTGGTCTGCAGGCTTCTCCACCTTCCAGAAACAGGAGAGTGGAGTTGCCGGACTTATATCGAATCTGCGTTATTTATTTTCGGCTTGTGTCATCGTTCAATCCCACTTTTACGGTCTTGGCTTTCGCTTCTCCAATGATAGCGGCAATCTCCTCCAAAGAGGCTTCTTTTATCCGTTTTACGCTCTTAAACTCTTTCAAAAGGGCGGTTTTCGTCTTTTCTCCGATTCCCTTGATGCTATCCAGTGCGGACGCAACTTGTCGTTTGCTGCGTTTATCACGATGGAAACTGATGGCAAAACGGTGCACCTCATCCTGAATCTGCGTCAGCAGACGGAACAACGGACTATGCTGCTTGATACCGATAGTCTGTGGCGGAAATCCGAAAAGCAGTTCTGATGTGCGGTGGCGATTGTCTTTCGCCAATCCTGCAATAGGAATATTAAGGTTTAGCTCGTCTTCAATAACCTCTCTGACAACTTCCATTTGCCCTTTTCCACCATCGGTGATAATAAGGTCGGGCAGTGGGGAGTTTTCTTCAATAGCGCGTTGATAACGCCTTCTGACAACCTCCTTCATGGAAGCGTAATCATCCGGTCCCACAACCGTCTTTATATTGTATTTCCGGTAGTCTTTCTTCGATGGTTTCGCCTTTTTGAATACAACGCATGCCGCTACCGCATCCGCCCCCTGTATGTTTGAGTTATCGAAACATTCAATCTGCAAAGGCGGTTTGTCTAAGTGTAGTTCCTGTTGTATCTCCTTCATCAGGCGCATACTTCTCTGCTCAGGATTCAGTTTTTCCGCCTGCTTCAGCCGGTCGGCCTTGTATTGCTTCACGTTTAAGATGGATAGTTCCAGCAACTTCTTCTTATCTCCCCGCTGTGGAACGGTAAATACGACATTATTTAACTCCAAATCGAGTTCAAAAGGCACTATGATCTCTCTGGATTGGCTTTTGTAGCGTTCCCGCATTTCAATAATACCAAGCGTCAAAAGCTCCTCTTTCGATTCGTTCAGCTTCTTTTTATATTCGAATGTGAAAGCCTGATTGATGGCACCGTTTGTGATATGCAGATAATTGATGAAAGCCGAATTAGCCTCGTCCTCTTCGATAGAGAACACGTCGATATTATGTAATACAGAACTTACCACCTCGGATTTCGAACGGTAATTCTCTATCAGCAGATATTTCTCTTTCACTTTCTGCGCCTCTTCAAACTTCATTTCGGCTGCCAATGCCTGCATCTTTTCCAGTAGTATACGACTGATGTCTTGTGTATTTCCTTTCAGGATTTCCTTGATTTCATCGATGTTTTTAAGATAATCTTCGTGTGATTGCAACCCGATACAGGGACCTGCGCAGTTCTTGATATGATATTCCAGACATACGTTGAACTTCCCCGCCCGTATATTCTCCGGACTCAGGTTCAGATTGCAAGTGCGTAAGGGATACAGATGTTTTATCAAATCCAGTACCGCATACATAGACGGGATATGACTATACGGTCCATAATAAGAAGAACCGTTTCTGATAATTTTTCTGGTTCGGAAAATCCGGGGAAAATACTCGTTTTGTACACAGATAGAAGGATATGTCTTGTCGTCCTTCAGCAGGACATTGTAACGTGGCTTATACTTCTTTATCAGATTATTCTCCAGCAGCAATGCGTCTTCTTCCGTATTGACTACGATATAGCGTATATCGGCAATCTTGCTGACAAGCACTCGCGTCTTTCCCGGTTCGTGCTCCTTGCTGAAATAGGAGTAGACTCTTTTCTTTAGATTTTTCGCCTTTCCAACGTAGATAATCGTCCCTTCCGTATTCAGGTATTGGTAGATGCCCGGCTTCTCCGGGAGGTTGGCTACGATTCCTTTTAAATATTCATTGGTTCTGCTTTCCATTTCTGCATTCATGATCGTTAGTGCTGAGGGATATCTAAAATAAAAAAAGGCGTAGTTCAACTACGCCTTGCAAATATAATCAAATCCTTTATAAAGACAATACGGATTCTACTTCTACATCATCTCCGAATACAGATTTACCATTCAGGTCTTTCAATTCGATGATGAAGTTCACATATACTTTCTTTGGTTTCAGCTTCCTTACCAGTTCGCAGGCTGCTTTCATGGTGCCGCCTGTTGCCAGTAAGTCATCGTGTAGGAGAACTACGTCGTTTTCATCCAATGCGTCTTTATGTATTTGCACAGTGTCCTTTCCGTATTCCTTGTCATAGCTTTCTTCAAGCGTTTCGGCAGGAAGTTTGCCGGGCTTGCGGATAGGGATGAAGCCTGCGTTCAGTCGGGTAGCCAGGATAGGTCCCATGATGAAACCTCTTGATTCTATGCCTACCACTTTGGTGATGCCTTTATCCTTATACATTTCATACATGACGTTCGATAATTCCTGCAGGCACCATGGGTCTTTGAATAAAGTGGTGACATCATAGAACAGGATTCCGGGAATAGGAAAATTTGGTATTTCCCGAATGCTTTTAATCAGCGTTTCTTTGCTCATAATCATTGAATTATATCGTTTATTTAAATGCTTTGTTTCACGTGAAACGTTGTAGGCTATCGTCCGGAAAGCACCAGTAATACGTTGATGTCACTTGGCGATACTCCCGGGATTCTGCTTGCTTGGGCAATCGTTTCCGGATCTATCTTTGTCAGCTTTTGCCGGGCTTCGGTCGATAAAGATTGGATGGAAGCATAATCAAATTTGCCTTTAATCTTGATGCTTTCCAGTCTTGCCAGTTTCTCTGCTATCATTCGTTCTCTGTCGATATATCCTTGATATTTGATTAGAATTTCGGCAGCTTCAAGAATCTCTTCTTTACGCTTTTGGTTGGATTCAGTCGCTTTATCCAGTTCGCGTTGAAATGCCAGCACATATTTCGAGATATTTTCAATTGTCACTTGCGGGCGATTCAGAATTTCTATCAGTTTGCATCCTTGGCGTAGGGGAGTCGTCCCTATCTTCTCGAGGGCATCATTAATTAATGCCGGTTTCATCGAATAACTGTGTGCGAAAGAAACAATTTGTTCCACTGCTTCCTTTTTCCCTTTCATTAATTGGTAGCGGTCTTCCTTTGCCAATCCGAGTTTATAGGCTCGTTCGGTCAGGCGCATATCGGCATCGTCCATACGTAGCAAGATACGATATTCTGCGCGTGAAGTAAACATCCGGTAAGGCTCGTCGACGCCTTTGGTTACCAAGTCATCGATTAATACGCCGATATATGCTTCATTGCGTGCCAGTGTGAAGGCTTCGCCACCGTGGCAATTGATATGTGCATTGATTCCGGCTATCAATCCTTGTCCGCCTGCTTCTTCGTATCCGGTAGTACCGTTTACTTGTCCGGCAAAGAATAAATTCCCGATAATCTTCGATTCCAACGTGTGCTTTAACTGCGTCGGGTCGAAATAGTCATATTCAATCGCATATCCCGGACGATAGATAACCATATCTTTGAAGGCCGGTATTTTCTTTAAAGCGGCAATTTGTATGTCCATCGGAAGCGAGGAAGAGAATCCGTTGAGATACAACTCCTGTGTAGTTTCGCCTTCCGGTTCGAGGAACAATTGATGCTGTGTCTTGTCGGGGAAAGTTACAATCTTCGTTTCAATGCTTGGACAATAACGTGGCCCGATACTTTGAATTTGTCCGTTGAATAGGGGAGAATCCGGCAGTCCGTCACGTAGAATCTGATGTACCTCTTCATTAGTATAGCATGTCCAGCATTGCAGTTGCTTCAAGTGGCGTACACTGGTATCCATGAAAGAGAATTTGTGAAAGTCACATTCACCGTCCTGCGTTTCCATCTGATCGAAATGAACGCTGCGCGCATCGATTCGTACCGGGGTTCCGGTTTTCATCCTTCCGTAAGTGATGCCGTGGCGGGCGATGGATTCGGTTAATTTGTAAGAAGCCGGTTCTGCCATTCTTCCGCCCGGCAACTGGTGGCGTCCTATGTGCATCAGTCCGTTGAGGAAAGTTCCTGCGGTGAGGACAACACATTTTGCCTTGAAGGTGACACCCCATGCGGTAACCAGTCCGGTCACTGTGCCGTCTTCAACAAGAAGCTCGCATACGGTATCCTGCCAGATATGAAGGTTGGGCGTATTTTCCAGTCTCTCCCGCCAAGACCAGATAAACTTTGCGCGGTCGCATTGGGCACGGGGGCTCCACATGGCGGGACCTTTCGAGCGATTCAGTATTCGGAACTGGATCGCTGTTTCGTCTGTCACCAATCCCATCTGTCCGCCCAGCGCATCTATTTCACGTACAATTTGTCCTTTGGCGATTCCACCCACGGCAGGGTTGCAGCTCATCTGTCCAATCTTGTTCATGTCCATCGTAATGAGACAAGTCTTGGAACCTAAATTTGCAGCAGCGGCTGCTGCTTCGCAACCGGCATGTCCGGCACCAATTACAATTACGTCGTACTTAAAATCCATTCCTATCTTATTTATTATCAAACGCTGCAAAGTTACGGAAAAGTTGCGAGACTTGTATCTTCAACCTGTTTTTGCTTCTGAAAATCCGGGGAGGAATCCGGCTTGACTGAAAAAACGCCGTAGTTTTGGGTTAGAAATATGCAGATTGTTCGAAAATAGGGTGCTTATTGGTTTTTGTGATTGCATGTTTTGGGATAGAATGGTAATAGATTGTGTTTTAAGTACCCTGTTTTGCTTTCTTTTTGTTAGTTGTGTGCTTGCTCGATTATGAGTGCAACTAGAAAGTAAAAAGGAAAGATTTGTTAAAAGGACGGACTGTTGTGGGGATAAACGTGAGGTTTGCACTCAAAATCTACCCTACGTCTTGACATAAGTCAAGAAAATAAGTCTGAATGTAATTTTTTGTATGATGGCTTTTGTTGTTTTCGCAAACAGCTATACCTTTGCAGTGTAGTTGTGAAACTACTTATATTTTAGGTATTAGAAAAAGGTAATAATTGAAAGGTATTAGTTTCTAGAATTAAGGTATTAGATTTTAAGATTAGTTTTTAGGAAAAAGATTGTTTTGATTAGGTATTAGGAAAAAAGATGTTTTCAGGTAAAGAGTAAATGAAAGATGGAGAAAAAGAAGAATCCCATTTATGGGGATTCTTTAAAGGTGGAGCGGAATGATTCGCTCTTTTTTTGTGCCTTTTTGCAGAATCCTGATTTTATTATGATAGGCGTTTATGATTTTCATTCATTATTTTTTGCTTTCCATTCCATCAACAATTCGTCAGCTAGATATTCATCGCTCAAGCAGTGCATGTCACCTATTCCTTCACTTATCAGACGATAGGTATCCGAATCATAGAAGAATCCGAGTGCGTCTTCATACGGTAAATGGAGGTAGTCGGCAAATAACCGGACTATTCGGGCATATTTCATTTGCAGTATGATTTTATCGGCTTTCATGGTCAGTTCCTCCTGTTGTTATTTCCTTGACACTGATAAAATGAAGATGGCGATTTATTATTTCCTGATTCAAGATGCATAATTGATGATTGGGATGCTCAAATGCCAGCCTTCCCAATGCGTCATCTTTGCCCATGGCTCCGGAAAAATAGAGGTCAATGGTATTGAATACCTTGTCATTGGCTATGCCGCCCTCCACTAAATCGAAAAGTCCATCTTGTGTTCCCTTGCGGCATTTTCCTACATAGTCCAGCCATTCTTCATCATAACTTTGAAATATTTTAATCTTAAAGTCTGATAGTTCGTCATCCAACAGGTATTCATTAATATAAGCTTTCTGTTTTCTGAGTAGAAAACGCATGGCGTATTTATGGGCTTGGTCAAACAAAGAAGTCAGATAAAATCCTTTTCCAAAATCCAAATGTTCTCGTGAATGATATACATCCGGTTGTTTGATGACTAATGATGATGCATGATATAGTGTCACGCTAATACCCCTTTCTCTTTCATGTATTGGATAAGATCCTCCACGATGTATTCTTTACTGAATGTATGAAGTACATCATATCCCGGAATCAGATAATCTGTCAGTATTCCGGAAGTACGCAGTAATTCATATATTTTCCCTGCGCTCATTTCCAATGCTTCTGCAAGGCTTCCTACGCAAAAGGTTGTAAAACTCAACGTCTCAAAATTCATATCCGTCAATTGATTGTTATTTGCAAAAATAGTACTAATTCTTCGTAAATCAATCGGTTCTTTTAATTTTTATTCGATTGGTTGTTCATTCTCTTCACATTGAGATAAGTTTCAAACTATCAGTCATTTTACGTGATTCGTTGCATGATATCATTTCCTTCACGTCCTTCACACCCTTCATCGCGTGGATTCTCCGCATCTCTCGACACCTCATAATAACCGATCCCCTTGATATGTACTTCTTTTCCCTCACGCAATCCGTGTCCACTTTACCATTCATGGAGATACGCGGATGCAACATTACTTCCTTCCTCTTCTGAAGAAGCGTTCGGGGTTTCATATCAGTCAAATACGATAGCCATTATTATTTCTTAAGTAGTTAAGGACTGAACCAAAATTAAACGATAGTAATTGAAAGTTACCTTATGAAAGTACGAATGCAGAAAACATCAGCCCAAGCTAATGACTGCCCTCAAAGAGATAGGACGGCATCCGAATGGTATGCGGGAGTGCAGACTTTCATGTGGATGACCGAAGACAACATCGTGGAAGTACCATTTGACAAAGAACACCTGTTGGAAATCATCCTCAGTCCATTGAATTTGAACAAATCCTATAAAGCAGTAGTCAGGAACAGTGGAAGTGGCGGTATAGACAAGATGTCATGCGAAGAGTTGTTGCCATGGTTAAAGGCCAATAAGGATGAACTGATAAGTTCTTTGCAGTGCGGGACTTACCGTCCCAACCCAGTACGCAGGGTAGAAATTCCCAAGGACAATGGCAAGAAACGCCTTTTAGGAATCCCTACAGTGGTAGACCGATTGGTGCAACAAGCCATAAACCAAATACTGACCCCGATATACGAGCGTCAGTTCTCAAAGACAAGTTACGGTTTCCGTCCCCAAAGGTGCTGCCATGATGCCCTTCGAAAGGCTCAGAAGATAGTGGATAAAGGCTATAAATATGTAGTCGACCTCGACCTTGAGCGTTTCTTTGATACGGTAAGTCATAGCAAGCTGATAGAGATACTCAGCCGCACTATAAAGGATGGGAGGGTAATAATCCTGATACACAAATATCTTCGCAGTGGTGTAATAAACAGAGGATTGTTTGAGATAAGTACAGAAGGTACTCCTCAAGGAGGTCCTTTAAGTCCTCTGCTGAGCAATATCCTGCTCAATGAACTTGATAAGGAACTGGAAAGACGTGGGGTTCCTTTCGTTCGTTATGCAGACGATGCGGTGATATTTTGTAAATCCAAGCGTGCTGCCCAGCGTGTGAAGGAATCAATAACCCGGTTCATAGAAGGGAAACTCTTCCTTAAAGTGAACCGTGAAAAGACGGTTGTATCTAATATAAGAGGAGTTAAGTTCCTGGGCTACTCTTTCTATGTGATGAAAGGACAATGTCTCCTGACTGTACATCCCAAATCCAAGATTAAGCTGAAGTCGAAACTCAAAGAACTGACCAGTCGTAGTAATGGGTATGGATATGAAATCAGGAAACAGAAACTCAAGAATTACATAATGGGATGGGTTGCTTACTTCCATCTTGCACAAATAAAACGTCTTTGTACAGAAACCGATGAATGGTTAAGACGACGGATACGCATGTGTATCTGGAAATCATGGAAGAATGTTAAGACCAGAGTGTCAAACCTAAAGAAATGTGGTGCTCTTGCTTGGCAGGCATATCAATGGGGAAACACTCGTCTCGGTTATTGGCGTGTGGCAAACAGCCGACTTGTAACCTCAGCAATGTCCAATGACAAGTTGCGAAGGGCTGGTTATGTGGGATTAATGGACTGCTACCTCAAATGGTGCCCAAAATAGGAACCGCCGTATGCCGAACGGCACGTACGGTGGTGTGAGAGGTCGGAAAACGAAAGTAGGAAGAAAACTACTTCGTTTTCCTCCTGCTCGATTTACAGTATTTATACAGTATAGTATGTTTGAATAAACCGTTTGTTTATTGAAATTGTTTGCTGTTGAGGCTTGCTTATGCTTTTCGCATGGTCAATGCCTTATTCTCCGCATCTTCCATAATCTCCCGCTCTCCGGGACCTTTATCATTGATGCCGCACAAGTGAAGAATTCCGTGGATAATCACACGATGCAGTTCGTCTTCGTATGAGGCGCCAAACTGTTCCGCATTGGTGCGTATCGTATCCAGACTGATGAATAAGTCACCTGACAGACGATCGCCTTCACAATAATCGAAAGTAATAATGTCCGTGTAGTAGTCGTGTTGCAGATACTGACGGTTTACCTCCAGAATCTTTTCGTCCGAGCAGAAGATATAAGCGATTTCACCAAGTCTTTTCCCGTAAGAAGCAGCTACCGCCTTTATCCATTCCGTAGTCTCACGTTTCTTGATATCAGGCATTTTTACGCCTTCTGTTTGATAAGTTACAGCCATAATTGAATGTTATGATTTAAAAGAAAAATAAATAACTGATTAAGATAGCGGCTATAATACCCGAGAAGTCTGCTATCAGACCGCAAGTCACCGCATTACGAGTCTTGGTAATCCCTACACTGCCGAAATAAACCGCCAGAATGTAGAATGTGGTGTCCGAAGCCCCGCGAACGATACAACTCATACGCCCTACAAACGAATCCGGTCCCAGTTCTTTCATCGTATCGATCATCAATCCGTTCGCACCGCTACCGCTAAGCGATTTCATCAATGCAGTAGGCAGTGCACCTACAAAGCTCGTGTCGACTCCGCATAAGCCTACTATATAGCCGATGCCTCCCACCAGAAAATCCATTGCTCCCGAAGTGCGGAACACTGCAATTCCTACAAGGAAGGCAACCAGATAAGGGATGATGCGTACAGCTGTCGTAAATCCCTCTTTGGCTCCTTCTACAAACGAATCGTATACATTGATTTTCTTTCTGAATCCCGTCAGGATAAACAGGATGATGACACTGAACAGCAGAATATTCGCTATCAATGTAGAATAAGTACCCATGTCCTCTCGCGAAACGCTTAGGAACAGATAAATCAAGCCGGAAAAGAAAAGGCAGACAACACCCATTAAAAGGAGAATAGGCTTATTGATTAAGTTTATCTTTTGAGCGATGCTGACTGCTATGACTCCTACTAAAGTGGAAATGAAAGTACTTAGCAGGATAGGGATAAATACATCTGTAGGCTGTGCAGCCCCCATTTGTGCGCGATATACCATGATACTGATCGGAATGATGATAAGGCCGGATGTATTAATCACCAAAAACATAATCATCGGATTGGAAGCCGTGTCCTTTTTCGGGTTCAGTTCTTGCAGCTCTTTCATCGCTTTCAGCCCCAGTGGGGTAGCTGCATTGTCGAGACCAAGCATATTGGCAGACATATTCATGAAGATGGACCCTAACACCGGGTGCCCTTTAGGAATGTCCGGAAACAGCCGGCAAAGCACCGGACTAAGAAAGCGGGCCAGCGCATTAATCAATCCGCTATTTTCTCCGATTTTCATGATACCTAGCCAAAGAGCCAGCACTCCCGTAAGCCCCAGGGATATCTCGAAAGCTGTTTTTGAAGAATCGAATGTAGCGTTCATGATAGCCGTAAATATCTCCGTATCTCCCAGAAAAATCACTTTTGCAAGGGCGATGATAAAGGCGACGACAAAGAATCCTATCCAAATGTAATTTAAAACCATTGTAATCCAGTTAAAATAGAATGATACAAAGGTAGATAAAAGATTGATTTGTCTCTGTGTTCTTTATTATTTTCTAAGGCAACTGTGCTAAAAATAACGTAAGTTCGATATAATTTCGTCCGCATGGTTTCCCCTCCTTCGGGAATAGTACAAGCTTATATCGAACTGACGTTACAGTCATATCATTTCAGTCCATTTGAATTCAGCTTTTGCAATTCTCCCCCATAGAAGTTTTTTTCATTTTTGCCCTCATGCCCTCACATTTCCCTCTCAATCCCTTTATTCATGGTGCTTTGCGCTGTGAGAGCAAGTGTGATAGCAGATGAGGGCAGACGTTTGCCCTCACTCACCGAATTTGCCGTTTTTGATTCAATCCGTTGATTGATAATGATATATGTGCTTTTGCACCTCTGCAGGCACTCCTCTGTTGATCTTCATTTCTCACAGTGTCCTTGCCAGTAATCTGTAACAAGAATAAAGAAACAACTAGTCAACCATTACCGGATAAGTACAGATTCTCTTTGTCCCACATATTGTGGGAAAATATTCCCTCATATTACGGGAATTTGTTCCCACAAAATGAGGGAATGTTTTCCCAAGCAGTCGGGAATGTTTTCCCATAATATGAGGGAATACTTTCCCACAATATATGGGAAAAATCGGAACTTGTATCATTTAGTTCATTTCCGCACCGTTTAGCTTAAAACGCACAGATTTGAATCAAATTAGATGCGGTTGCCCTCATTGATTTTCTTTATGTTATTTTGAAATCCGGATACTGATTGGAGTTTTTCTTCGTCTTTTGTATACTGAAAATGAATGTAAATCTCTATCTTTGTCTCCTACTTTTCAAGAAATAAATGGAACAGGAAGATTTTAACATACGCGAACATCAGCTTACTTCAAAAGAACGGGATTTCGAGAACGCACTCCGTCCGTTAAGCTTTGAAGACTTTAGCGGCCAGGACAAGGTGGTGGAAAACCTTCGCATTTTTGTGAAGGCGGCACGCCTGCGCGGCGAAGCACTCGACCATGTGCTGTTACATGGTCCTCCTGGGTTGGGAAAAACAACTCTTTCAAATATTATCGCCAACGAATTGGGAGTCGGCTTTAAAGTCACTTCCGGTCCGGTGCTCGATAAACCGGGTGACTTGGCAGGTGTGTTGACCAGCCTCGAACCGAATGACGTACTGTTTATTGATGAAATTCATCGTCTGTCGCCCGTAGTGGAAGAATATCTTTATTCGGCCATGGAAGATTACCGTATCGATATTATGATTGATAAGGGACCTTCGGCACGCAGCATCCAGATAGATTTGAATCCTTTCACGCTGGTTGGTGCAACCACACGTAGCGGTCTGCTGACGGCTCCGCTTCGTGCACGTTTCGGTATTAACCTTCATTTGGAGTATTATGACGATGATATTTTGAGCAATATCATCCGTCGTTCTGCGTCCATACTGGATGTGCCTTGCTCGGTACGTGCAGCCTCGGAGATTGCATCCCGCAGTCGTGGGACGCCGCGTATTGCCAATGCTCTGCTCCGCCGGGTACGTGACTTCGCACAAGTGAAAGGCACTGGCTCTATTGATACGGAGATTGCCCAGTTTGCGCTGGAGGCATTGAATATCGACAAGTACGGACTGGATGAGATAGACAACAAGATACTTTGTACCATTATAGACAAGTTTAAAGGCGGTCCTGTCGGTATAACGACCATTGCTACAGCTTTGGGAGAAGATGCGGGAACCATCGAGGAAGTTTACGAACCTTTCCTGATCAAAGAAGGATTCATGAAACGTACTCCCCGCGGACGTGAGGTGACAGAACTTGCCTATAAGCATTTGGGGCGTAGCCTGTATAGTGGCAACCAAAAAACGTTGTTTAACGATTAATATAGTTATTGAACCACACTGTCTGTACTATCTCCATTCTCCTCCTTCCAGAAGGAGGAGAGTCAGAATACTACCGACTTTTCGGCGTTAATCACTAAACCGTTAATCATTAATTACTAAACCGTTAATCATTATCTACATGGCTGGACTAAAATCATTAGCTAAAGATACTGCAATTTATGGGTTAAGCAGTATTGTCGGACGATTCCTTAACTATATGCTGGTACCCCTGTATACAGCTGTATTACCGGCTTCTTCCGGAGGTTACGGAGTCGTATCGAACGTATACGCGTTTACAGCCCTGATGCTCGTACTGCTTACGTTCGGTATGGAAACGGGATTCTTCCGTTTCGCCAATAAATCGGGGGAAGACCCGATGAAAGTGTATGCCAACTCCCTATTGTCAGTAGGAGGCGTATCTTTGATTTTCGCTCTCCTTTGCCTATTGTTCCTGCAACCTATTTCCAATTTGCTGGATTATGGCGATCATCCGGAGTATATAGCGATGATGGCTATTGTGGTAGCTTTGGACTCTTTTCAATGCATCCCTTTTGCCTATTTGCGATACAAGAAACGTCCTGTCAAGTTTGCAGCTATCAAGCTGCTCTCTATCGGTGGCGGCATCGGTTTGAATCTGTTTTTCCTGTTGGGGTGTCCGTGGCTGAATGTACATTGTCCGGCAACCATCGCTTGGTTTTATGACCCCGACTATCTGGTGGGATATATCTTCGTTAGCAACCTGATCATCTCGGTTGTACAGATGTTCTTCTTTATCCCGGAGCTGAGAGGATTTGCTTATAAGCTGGACCGGGTATTGCTGAAGCGAATGGTAGTATACTCTTTTCCGGTATTAATCTTAGGTTTGGTAGGTATTCTGAATCAGACTGTAGACAAGATGATCTATCCGTTTCTCTTTGAAGACCGGCAGGAAGGATTAGCACAACTGAGTATCTATGCGGCAACCTGCAAAATAGCGATGGTAATGGCGATGTTTACACAGGCTTTCCGTTACGCTTACGAACCGTTTGTCTTTGGCAAAGACTGCGAAGGAGATAACCGGAAAATGTATGCGGCTGCGATGAAATATTTCCTGATCTTTTCATTGCTGGCTTTCCTTGCAGTCATGTTCTATCTCGACTTGCTGCGTTACCTCGTAGCAGATGATTACTGGGAAGGTCTTGGAGTAGTAGCTATCGTGATGCTTGCAGAAATCTGTAAAGGGATTTATTTCAACCTCTCCTTTTGGTATAAACTGACGGATAAAACCTATTGGGGGGCTTACTTCTCAGTGATCGGTTGTGTCATTATTCTCGTATTGAACATCTGGTTTGTGCCGGTTTATGGCTATCTTGCTTCGGCATGGGCTTCTGTAGCCGGCTATGCCGTAATCTTGCTGTTATCCTATTGGATAGGACAGAAAGAATACCCGATTCGTTATGATTTGAAAAGCCTCGGACTTTATGTCCTGCTGGCAGTGGTACTCTACGTTATCGGAGAACAAGTAACTATCTCCAATCTGGTGCTCCGCCTCGCTTTCCGTACCGTACTTTTATTGCTATTTATAGCTTATATTATCAAGAAGGATTTACCATTGAGTCAGATTCCTGTTATTAATCGCTTTATAAAGAAGAAATAATTATGAAGACAGATGAACGTAATAAGTTTGCTATCAAGTCCTTTCTGAGAGAATATCTGGACTTGAAAAAAGACAAGGATAACGAACTCGCCACTGTGGATTCTATCCGTAAAGGTGTAGAGTTTAAAGGTGCCAATTTATGGATCCTGATTTTTGCCATCTTTATGGCATCACTCGGATTGAATGTGGACTCTACCGCAGTCATTATCGGTGCCATGTTGATTTCTCCGCTGATGGGACCTATTATGGGAGTAGGACTCTCTGTCGGACTGAACGATTTCGAATTAATGAAGCGCTCTTTAAAGAGCTTTCTCATAACGACCGCTTTCAGTGTGACAACGGCAACTATCTTCTTCCTTCTTGCCCCTATTGCCGGTTCGCAGTCGGAGCTGCTGGCACGTACATCGCCCACTATTTATGATGTATTCATCGCGCTTTTTGGTGGTTTGGCAGGTGTGGTGGCTCTCTCTACCAAGGAAAAAGGAAATGTGATTCCGGGCGTTGCCATTGCTACTGCATTGATGCCGCCGCTTTGTACGGCAGGTTACGGACTTGCCTCCGGTAATCTTATTTACTTCCTGGGTGCTTTTTATCTTTACTTCATCAATTCTGTTTTTATCAGTCTTGCCACTTTCCTCGGAGTTCGTGTGATGCATTTCAAACGAAAAGAGTTTGTAGATAAAACCCGTGAGAAGACCGTACGTAAATACATCGTTCTCATTGTGGTGCTTACCATGTGCCCTGCGGTTTATCTGACATTTGGAATTATAAAAAGCACCTTCTATGAGGCGGCAGCCAATCGTTTTATTAGCGATCAGCTGAGCTTTGAAAATACACAGGTGCTTGATAAAAAGATCAGCTATGAACATAAAGAAGTGCGGGTTGTTTTGATTGGTACTGAAGTGCCCGATGCTTCGATTTCTATTGCCCGTAGCAAGATGAAAGAATATAAGTTGGAAGATACGAAGCTGGTTGTATTGCAGGGGATGAATAACGAAGCGGTAGATGTGACTTCTATCCGTGCCATGGTCATGGAAGACTTCTACAAAAACAGTGAGCAGCGACTTCAGCAACAGGCAGTGAAGATTTCCCAACTGGAGACGACGCTGGAACAATACAGGACGTATGACGCAATGAGTCGTACATTAGTGCCCGAACTGAAAGTGCTTTATCCTTCCATCACTACGCTCTCCATCGCTCATTCGCTCGAAGTGCGGGTTGACTCGATGAAGACCGATACGGTAACATTGGCTGTTTTGAAATTCGACAGACATCCGTCTGCTGCCGAGAAACAGAAAATCAGCGAATGGCTGAAAGCCCGTGTAGGAGCGAAGAAGTTGAGGCTGATTACCGAATAATGATACTTGAATAAATTTAAAAATAATAGCATGAAACTCAGACTAACCGTAATGATTCTCTTCTCCCTTTGCCTGTCGCAGGCATTTGCTGACGAGGGAATGTGGCTATTGGGGAACCTTCGCAAGAACAAACAGGCAGACCGGGTGATGAAGGAGCTCGGTTTGCAAATGCCTGTGAATAAACTGTATAATCCGAAGAAACCTTCTCTTTCAGATGCTGTTGTCAGCTTTGGAGGTTTCTGTTCGGGAGTGGTGGTTTCCGAAGACGGTCTGGTGTTTACCAATCATCATTGTGGTTTCAGCAGTATCCAGCAACACTCTTCCGTGGAACATGATTATCTGAAAGATGGCTTTTTTGCACGTAGCCTTGACGAAGAGTTGCCGAATCCGGAGTTGTACGTCCGTTTTCTGCTTCGTACGGAAGACGTTACCAAACGGGTATTGTCTGCCGCCCGTCATGCTAAAACGGAAACAGAACGCCGTGTAGCTGTCGATTCGATCATGAATGTAATTAGTCTGGAAGTTTCCGAAAAAGATTCTACGCTGACCGGTATTGTCGATGCCTATTATGCAGGCAATGAATTCTGGCTTTCCGTTTATCGTGATTATAACGATGTTCGTTTGGTCTTTGCGCCTCCTTCTTCTGTCGGGAAGTTCGGATGGGATACGGACAATTGGATGTGGCCGCGGCATACGGGCGATTTCAGTGTATTCCGTATCTATGCCAATACGAAGAATGGCCCGGCTGATTATTCTCCTGACAACGTCCCTTATCATCCTGAATATGTAGCGCCCATCTCTTTGGATGGATACAAGGAAGGTTCTTTCTGTATGACGCTTGGTTATCCGGGAAGTACGGAACGGTATCTTTCTTCGTATGGTATCGAAGAGATGATGAATGGAATCAACCAGGCAATGATTGATGTGCGGGGAGTAAAACAAGCAGTTTGGAAACGGGAGATGGACCGTCGTCCGGATATTCGTATCAAGTATGCTTCAAAATACGATGAAAGCTCCAATTATTGGAAGAATAGCATCGGAACAAACAAAGCCATCAAGCATCTGAAGGTATTGGAAAAGAAACGGGCGGCTGAAGCAGCCCTTCGCGACTGGATTCAGTCTCATCCGGAAGAAAGAGAGAAGCTGATTCGTTTATTTTCTTCTCTGGAGTTGAGTTATAGTAATCGCCGGGAAACAGATCGGGCATTGGCTTATTTCGGCGAATCGTTTATCAATGGTCCCGAGCTGGTACAGCTTGCTTTTGAAATTCTTAATTTCGACTTTGAAGCCGAGGAGAAGCTGGTGATTACCCGCATGAAGAAGTTATTGGCGAAATATGATAATCTCGATCTTTCCATTGATAAGGAGGTTTTTGCTGCCATGCTCAAAGAGTATCAGTTGAAAGTGGATAAGAAGTATCTGCCTGCTATATATGAAAAGATAGATACACTTTATAACGGAAATATTCAGGCTTATGTGGATTCTTTGTATGCCACTTCCAGCATAACATCTCCTAAGGGTCTGAAACGTTTCCTGGAACGGGATACTACGTATAATCTGATAGAGGATCCGGCTGTTTCCTTGAGTCTGGATCTGATCGTGAAGTATTATGAGATGAATCAGAGTATTTCCGAGGTTTCCGAGCAGATAGAGCAGGGGGAACGTTTGTTCAACGCTGCCATGCGCCGTATGTATGCCGATCGGAATTTCTATCCGGATGCCAATTCCACCATGCGGCTCAGTTTCGGAACGGTTGGGGGATATACTCCTTTTGACGGAGCCACTTACGATTATTATACCACCGTGAAAGGCATCTTTGAGAAGGTGAAGGAACATGCGGGGGATATTGACTTTGCTGTCCAGCCGGAGTTGTTGAGTCTGCTTTCTTCCGGTGATTTCGGCAGATATGCCAATGCACAGGGAGAGATGAATGTTTGCTTTATTTCTAATAATGATATTACAGGCGGTAATTCCGGCAGTGCGATGTTCAATGCCAAAGGAGAATTGCTTGGGCTGGCTTTCGATGGCAACTGGGAAGCAATGAGCAGTGACATCGTATTTGAACCTGACTTGCAGCGTTGCATCGGAGTAGATGTGCGGTATATGCTCTTTATTATGGAGAAATATGGTAAGGCGGGCAATCTTGTTCAGGAGTTGAAGATAGCTCGATGAAGCTAATAGAGCTGGAAGCGGGAGAACATATACTGAAATTGATATTAAAGCATTCATAATAAATCCCGGACGGATGTTTTTACACCTGTTCGGGATTTACCTTCTGTAATGTAGAGCCTATTTATTGAATGCTATTCAGTAAATCAATTTTTCCTTCGTTTACTAGCTTGAGTATCAGTTCGCCGAACAATGTATTTTGCCATGCAAACCACGCACGTGTAAACTTCTCAGGATTATCTTTATGGAAAGATTCGTGCATGAATCCTGTGCCTGCATCTGTATTTATTAGCATTTGGATGCATTCTTTGATTTCTTGGTCATCTTGGCTTGTAAAGGCTTTCATCATAATACTCATGGGCCATATCATATCATAACCAATATGCGGCCCCCCGATACCTTCTCCGGCTTTTCCTTTAAAGAAGTAAGGATTGTCTTTACTCCATACAAAGCGGCGGGTATTTTGATAGATCGGGTCGTTCACATCTACATCGCCCAAATATGGCATTGCCAGCAGGCTTGGTACATTGGCATCATCCATAAGGAAATGATTTCCGAATCCATCGACTTCGAAAGCGTAGATTGTGCCGTATTTGGGATGATTATAGGTTGCATATTGTTTCAGAGCCGTTTCCACTTCCTGTGCCAGTTCGCTGCATTGTGTTGCCAATTCGGTCTTTTGATTGACAGTCTCTAATATTTCAGCAGCTTTTCGGAGTGAAGTAACTGCAAAGAAGTTGGAAGGAACCAGAAATTGAAGTGTGGTAGCATCATCGGAAGGACGGAAAGCCGAAACGATTAATCCTACGGGATTTACCGGAGCGCCCAACCCGTCGTTGTTCAGCGTATCAAGCGCACGTTCCGTTTTTCTCTGGAATTTATAAGGACCTACTCCCTCTTTTCTCTGTTGCTCTTTGAATGTTCTCAGGATATTGATGACGGCTTGAATCCATTCGTTATCGAAAATACTGGCGTCTCCCGTCTCTTTCCAATACTGATAAGCCAGGCGGAGGGGATAGCAGAGAGAGTCAATCTCCCATTTACGTTCGTGCAGTTCCGGCTTCATGTCCGTCAGGTCTGTCATCCAGTCGCCCCCTTTAGCTCCATCGTTGAAAGCATTTGCGTAAGGGTCGATATTGATACATTTGAATTGGCGGCGGATAACGCCCTCGAGCATTTTCTTTAATTCCGGGTCTTTATGAGCTAGCTGGATATATGGCCACACTTGAGCTCCCGAATCACGAAGCCACATGGCATGGATGTCTCCGGTATAGACAAAAGTATCCGGTTTGCCATCGGTGGTGCGATAGTGTACGGTTGTTTCCAATGTGTTGGGAAAACAGTTCTCGAACATCCAGGCAAGTTTGCTGTTGGTCAGCAGGTTCTTCACTCTCAAGATTTCAGCTTCTACTGCCTGTGAAGTGAATAAACGGTCTTTTTTAGCCGGACGCTGGCTTTTATACTTTCCGGTAATTTCTGCTTGCTTGGCAATCATGGTATTGTCCTTAGGACAAATGAAAGTGGAAGCGTTCATATTGCTTCCGATAAATAGAACTGTCGCAAGGGTGCAAAGTCGTGCGTTTCTTTTTATCATATTTCTTTTTATCATTTATTAATGTTCTACAGTAGTTTACTCAAGGGCAGAAAGCCGACTGTACATCTCTATCATGGCAGCTTGTGTCAGCAGCCATTTTTTATTGTCTTTTTTATTGCCGCTGAGGTCTGTATGGAACAGTCCTTTTTCATCACGTGCGTTCTTCCAGGCATAATCGAGACTTTTGTTAAAGGCATCGAGATATGTTTTATTCTTGTCAAGATGATAAAGTTCGATGAATCCTCTGAGCATTACGGCAGTAAACCAGATATCTCCTTTCTTTATCATTTTGAATGGTTCTCCGGATACGGGTGTAAAATCAGAAAAGAAGTAGTTGTAACACTCTTTGGCAATGCTTTGAGCTTCTTTCAGATAAACCGGATTGTTCGTCAGTTGGTAAAGGAGGGCAGCTGACTGCATCATTTGTCCGCTGTTGTAAGCGAATTTGGCTTTTCCGATTTTTCCATCCAAACGAATATTGTCGAAATATAGATAATCTGTACTATCTTGCAAATGTTCTTTAGTCCATTCGTACAACGCTTTACCTTTTTTGAAATAACTGCTGTCGTTTGTTGCTTTGAATAGTTTTAGCGCAAAAACAGAACCAGGAGCATTTGAACAAGTGTTCTTCGATTCCTTTTTCTGCTCGCACCAATAGATTCCGCCTCCGAGCACACTATCTGTTCCGCTTTCTATAAAATCCCATATAAGTGTGGCCTTGTCCAAATATTTTTTGTTTTGGGTGAGTTGGTAAGTGTCTGTAAAATCAATGCCTAACCATACATTGTCGTCATAAAAACGGTCTGACACAGGAGCGGTACGCACATACGACGAATAAGCATTGGGAGTGCGTGCAGTGTCAAAATACTCATCAAGTCCCGGTAATACCCGTTCGTCCAGTAGTTTTTGAAATTCTTTGTTTTGAGTGGCTTCGAACAGTGCATTTACTGCGGAGAATGTTCCGGAGTAAGGCCAGAGATACGAATAGGCGTTTGGCACGTTAGCTTGTTCTTCTGATGCCAGATAAGTGACTTTGTGCTTCTCGTCAAAAGGAAAATTTTCGCGAAGCAGACAAGTGTTGGGTACTGAATAGTGAACATAGAGGGAGTCCAGCGTTTGCTGGGCTCTCTCTAAATTGATGTTTGGATTACTATTCCCCTTTGGTGCGCATCCGGTGAGGAAAGCAGCACACAGTACGGTTTCAATAATTCGCATGTTTCTTGTTATTTTTTATATTTTTCGTAATAAGCTTTTGCTTCTATCAGGGTGCAGCCGCTTGTCTGTATGGTCAGTTGAGTGCTGCCTTCGGCTCCTTTTGCCCAACTACTTCCGTAGAGAAGGTCGGACTTGTTGACGCCTTTTCTCCATAATATATCCGCATTGTTATTGAAGAAGGTGATAAACTTCTTCTGATAAATGGGTTCCAAATTATCATCTAAAATGAGTTTCACAAAATAACGGATGAATATTCCTTTGAACAGTCCGCCATCACCGTTTCCTTCGTCTCGGAGAAGATTGTTTCCTGCGTCAATCATGCTGCCGTCACTAATTCCGAAATAAGCGGCTTTGCGGGCGTCTTTCAAATATGATGCTTCTCCTGTAATCTTAAACAGTTCGTGGGCTGTTCCGAGAAATGTCCCTTGGTTATAACTTAATGTCAGAGTATTTAAGTTATCCGTTCTTCCGTCTATATTGTCGTAGACAGCTCCTGTGGCAGGATTGAACAGATATTCTCTTTCCCATTGGTAAATCTTGATAGCCCATTCTTTGTATTCCTCCACTTTTTCTATTTGATATAAACGACAGGCGATGAGGCCGGCAGGACCGTTGGAACAGGCATTCTTGCTCCATACATCGCCGTGGTTCCATGCGATACCACCGTTGCAGTATTCTTCATTCCAACCTTCCTTAATCCAATTCCAAAGTTGCTTGGCTGTATCCAGATATTTAGCTTCATCGGTGACTTCATACAAACGTATCATGGTCAGGGCAATCCATTCCATGTCATCGTAGAAGTTATTCCAATAACTTCCGCCGTTTTTGGAATTGATGCCAGCATACCACTTGTCAAAGCAGTCTTTATATTTAGCATCATGAGTACGAATATAGGCATCAATCAATACGTCCATAGCATGCGCTTGCGGCCAGTAATGAAAAGCTTCGTCATAACCGTCGCTTTCATAGTTGAAGTAATTGCCCGTTTCATTCCAGAAACGGTTAATTATGGTGACCGAGCTACTGTCTGCTGCTGCTTCCCAGTTGATTGTATAAAGCCCCTTGTCGTACATATACTCGTCTTCGATGTTGCCGCAACTTTGGAACATCAGCGCTAGGAACGGGACACATAATAATAGTTTTTTCATACATCTTCTTAATTAACTGGTTCTATAGAATGGGTGTAATTTTCACCGGTAAAAATAACACGAACTTTTGTATTATTTCCTATGATTCCATCATTAAATTTCCATTTACGATCCCATTGACCTGCTTCTGCATTATCATTTGTTTCCATGATATAGAAATAGGACGGATCTGGGTTTGTTCCTGGTACTACGTCTGTGTCGTTTTTGGTGCCCCAAATCAATTCGCTATCGTCCGCATATACCATTAGGAGTTTGTAACGATTGTCATTATTATTAGGACTTATTGTACCTGTTCCCTCAAATACTCCATTTCCTATATAGGGTAAGTCAAGAAGGACATTTCGATCCCAGCAGTGCCATAGTCCCATTGATTTAATTTCTTTTGTAATGACTGATTTGTTGGAGAAATCTACCTTAATACGATAAATCCCGTCTTTTTCGACAGTGGTGATTCCGTCTCCACTTTTAATCTTTTCACCTTCTATATAGAAGAACTTTGCATCTGCTTCTTGAGAAGAAGCCATCTTATAAGTCTTTCCTCCTTGCAGCCGGGTGAATATTTCAAATATGCCTTCTCCCAGTTTATTGTATTGCACGGCTTTGCTGATATCATTTCCCCCTTCACTGGCTTCACCTGTCAAGAATAAGTTTTTAGGAGTTGTTTCCGGTTCTTCAGGAGATACACCGTCTCCGAGCGATACAAAATGTGTATAGTTTGCTCCGTTGAATTTAACGGTGACTTTGGTCATGCTACCATCAAACTGATTGTCAAATTTCCATTTGTGATTCCATTGCGGTTCACTACCTTCATTGATTCCATATTCTTTGATAAAGTAATATGAATCTTCTTGACCAGCTCCGTTTGGAGATGAATCTACGTCATTCAATGTTCCCCAATACATATCTTTATCGCTGTAAGACATCAACAGTTTGTAACGTTGGTCTTTTCCCCAGCTTTCCTGTTTAAACGTTACTTTGCCTTCTCCTTCAAATATTCCGTTACCTTTGTAAGACAGCTCGAAAATAACCTTGTTGCTCGGGCAGAAAAATACTCCTACTGATTTTACTTCCTGAATAGAGACTGAAGCAATAGAGAAGTCCATAGTGATGCGATAGATTCCGTCTTTTTCTACTGTTGTTTCGCCTTCGCCTTCTACAATTCTATTTCCATCAATGTAGAAATAGTTTGCGTTGTCATTGGTTTTATCTACCAGCTTATAGCTTTTTCCTCCTTTCAAACGGGTAAAGATTTCAAATGTTTCCTGTTCGGGTGAGGAACAAGGTACTGCTTGACTGATATCACTTCCCCCTTCGGTTGCTTCACCAGTGAGAAATAATTGAGATGGAACCTCTGCAAATCCGAGCATACGGGTGATCGTCAGTTTATGTGAGACATTGCTCATTGCCGTGCTCAGACCGCGTGATGCGATGACCGTCCAGATAATTGTACCTGTCTCTCCACTGTTCAATCCTGCTGCTGCACCTATTTTATTCAGTGTTTTATGACTGATAGTCGCGTAATTGCGCGCCCCGTTGTTGTCAGACAATACTTTGTAAAGAGGATTAGAGAAGTTTCCCCCTTCTTTGTCGAAAACGATTTCGTAGAGCGGTGAGCCACTGTCTTCAGCTTTCGCTGCTTCCCATTCGAAGAATAGGGAAGCGGTAGCAGATGCTACTAGTTCTACACTTTTTCCGCTGATTGGTTCATAAAGTTGATTCACCGGGCTTACTGCCGTATCTCTGTATTCCATATCTTCCGTACATGAGAAGATGATTGCTAATGTAGTGAATAAGGCGACTACTTTTGTTATTTTTGTTTTCATATTAATTTCCTTTTAATAGGGTGATTAGTTAGAATATCCGGGATTGTTAGGGGCTAGATTCGGATTCAGGTTGATTTGGCTTTGAGGAACTGCCCATAAATAATCTCTGTTTTCGTCGAACTGACGTTTATCCAGTCGGATAGGATTACCGTTGTTGAAGTTTGCGCCATAGACATATCCTTCAAGGTATTCTTTTCCGGCTTTCCAGCGTTTGATATCATACCATCTCAATCCTTCGAGGGCTAGTTCGCAACGGCGTTCGTTACGGATGATTTGTCTCATTTCCGCTTCTGTCTTTTCGGTAGGATAAGCTTTTGCTTCTTCTGTGAATCCAGCTCTGTTTCGGAGTGGGAGTATGGTCTGATTCCAGATAGTAGCATCCATGTTTCCTTTCTCAAATTGAGCCTCTGCATACATTAACAAAATGTCGGCATAACGTATGATGCTAAGATTTACCCCAGAATTCATATCACCTTTTGCTTGTGGGCTATAGTATTTGCGGGTGTAATATCCGGTAGCAGTTTTGTTACTTCCGGCTTCATACTTATCCACTGTGTTGGATTGCGGATTGATTTGAATGATAGTGCCTGTACTACCGTCCGAAACATTCTTACTCCAGTCATAACCGTCATAAACAACAGTGGCGGTCAGCCGCAAATCGCGGTTGGCATACGGAGTACTTGGATTGTATAACGGGCTATTTTCATTAAATGCTTTGCCATCTACCATTAAATAACTGTCTACTAACGATTGTTGCGGAGCGCGGTTACAAAGACGTGCACCAACTGATAGCGGAGCCATATCTGACATCTCACCCCATGTCAGTAGGAAAGGAACGTATGCACGGTCTAGAATAATCTCCTGATTATATTCGTTTGTCTCTTCAAAAACACTACGATAAGTGGGGAGAAGGCTGTATGTGCCATATTCATTCTGTTTCTTTATCAGATTATCGCAATATTTGATAACGTTATCCCAGTCACTGTCCATTAGGTAGACTCTCGCCTGTAGAGCACTGACCGCTCCTTTGGTAATTTTGCCTTGTTCAGCATCTTGCAGTTGGTCACGGGTGGGAAGTGCGTTTGCTATATCTTCTAATTCCTGATGGATGAAGCTGATGATGGTAGCACGTGGAGTACGGGCAATGGAGTTGGATTCATCAATTGTAATATCTTTGTCAAAGAATGGCACATCTCCATACAGATTAGTTAGCCGGAAATAGATAAAGGCACGGATAAAACGAATTTCGGCAATCATGCGTGCTTTGACAGCTACATTCATTCCCGGAACCAGATCTACTTTCTCCAGAAATACATGGCAGGTTTTGATACCACCGTATAGATCCTTCCATTCATTTTTAAAGAGTTCTAAAGAAGGAGTGCCCATACCTTTGCGAATGGCACGCGGGTCGGTTACATTTCTTCCGTCGAATACATTGTCACTCAGACTTTCGTCCTGCCACATTCTTCCGGCATTGTACATTTGGCTGTAGGCCATGTTAACTACGTATTGTGCTTTCTCTGTGGAGTTCCAGAAGCTGTTGTCCGTGAATTTGTTGGACGGGGTATTTTCCATATCGTTGCAACCGATCATCAGCACGGAAGCAAACCCAGTCACTAAATAGAGAAGTTTATATCTTTTCATACTGTTGTTTGATTAAAATTCAATGTCTACACCAAATCCGAAATAACGCAGAGTAGGATACGAACGCCCACTATTGGCACCGCTTGTGCTCATTTTGGAATCAAATTCGGATGATTCCGGGTCTATAAACGAGTTGTTGCTGAATGTCAGTAAGTTCTGACCGTTTATATACAAGCGGGCTTTTTGCATTCCCAAATGTTTAGTCCATTCTTTGGGCAGGGTATAACCAATCGTGAGGTTTTTCAACCGCAAGTATTTACCGTCTAGCAAGAAGAGGTCGGAGCCGTTTCCATTGCCGTAGTTGTTTCTGTTGGAGTCAGAACCTGGCGCTGCTAATCTTGGCCAGCGGGCCTCGGTATTGGTTGGTGTCCAGAAATCCAGTTGATGTTTATAAATGGTATAAGAGTAGTTGGCGTGATATGGTTCTATCAATTCACCACGCAACATCATGTCACGTTTGCCTACTCCTTGCCAGAACATACTGAAATCGATCCCTTTCCAGTTCAGACCGTAGGTGAATCCGAAAGTATAACGTGGGAAGGCATTACCAAGAATAAACTTATCTTTTGAGTCGATGATACCGTCGTCATTTCGGTCTACAAATTTAATATCTCCGGGTTGTACCTTAGCTCCTACTGGTATGGCAGACGCTTCAATTTCATCGTAACTTTGGAAAAATCCTGCCATCTTATAGCCATAATAAGAGTTCAAGGGAACACCGACCCAGATGATACGGCTTAACTCTTCTACTTGGGTAATTTGTTCGTCTCCGGGGAATTCCAATACCTTGTTCCAAGAATCTCCCAAATTAAAGTTGAAATTGTGAGTAAACGCCCCAGTTTTCAATCGATAGTTGACAGATAGATCCCATCCCTGATTTTGCATCTTGCCGATATTTGCCATAGGCATTTCCGTACCGAATACAGAAGAAATCAGCGGTTTCATTAAGATGTCATTCGTTCTTTTATGGAAGTAATCGAAAGTGACAGTCAGACTGTTTTGTAGGAAAGAGGCATCGACACCGATATTGAATGTTTGGGTTTTTTCCCAAGTCAGATTTTCTAGTCCCAGTTTGAATCCGGCTCCCGATACAGTTTTGTTATTGTAGGCATAGCTGTTGTCATACACGTCATATACGGTAAAACGGTCGTAAGTACCGATTGCTTGACTGCCCAAGATACCGTAAGAGGCTCGTAACTTCAAGTCGCCTATCTTTTCTTTATAAAACTCCATGAAGGATTCTTCTGTAGGGCGCCACCCCAAGGAAACTGAGGGGAAAAAGCCCCAACGATAGTCCTTGTGGAACTTAGAAGCTCCGTCGTAGCGAAAACTGAATTCTGCATAATATCTGTCGGCATACGAATAACCTGCACGTCCAAAGAAGGAGGTTATGCTGGTACGGTTACTGTCGTCAACGGAAGTTTTTCCTGTGATGTTTCCCGGCTCACTGGTTGTTTCGTCAGTAGCAATACCTAAATCGGGGTCTACATACTTCTTTTCTATTTCGTTACTGCTTTGTGTGTATGACTCGTTGGTCAATCCTACTAGACCGTTGACCGTATGCTTGCCGAATGTTTTGTTGTAATCCAATAGCAGTTGAGTATTGATAAGATAGGCGTTACTGTTCCAGTTACTGGTTTTGTTGTTCTCTTTTTTGATTGGACGCGGTTCTGTGGCTTCTTCGCTACTATAATAAGCCACTGCATGATTCCTGGTAAAACGTGTGTCGTTCATGATGTCAGCACCGAACACTCCTTTCAATTTTAATCCGTCAATAATCTTCATTTCGGCGGAAACGTTTGTGTTGATGTAGTTATTACGGTATTTATTTCTTCCACCCGCTTCCAACTGTCCCAGCGGGTTGAACTCGGACAATATATCATTCAGCAGGTATCGTCCGTCTGCTGATTTCATTTTATAGTAATAGTAGGTCGGGGTACGGGCGGCATCTACTTCCAGGCTTCCTCCGGTAGTGCTTACACTGTTGTTGCGGGCATAAGCAAGGATTCCGGTCAGTTTGAAGCGTCCGAGCTCAGTACTCAGACTTGTGCGGAAGTTGTAGCGTTGAACACCGAAAGAGTCGTTTCCTACATAGTTGCTTTCCTGATCGTAATAACCCATTGAAATCATGTAGGTAGAGTGTTCGCTACCTCCGGATACGCTTAGGTTATAATTCTGTTGCATGGCTGTTCGCATAATCTGGTCAAAGAACCAGCTCTCTTCATTCTGATGAGCGGCTAAATCGCGGATTTGGTCAGGAGTATACTTGGGAGCATTGCCTGCATTGGTTTCTGCAAGATTTCTCAGTGTTGCGTTTTGATAGCCTGCTACCGGAGAGAACAGGATGTCCGGGTTTTCCCAACCTATCATGCCGCTCAAGCGGACTACCGGACGCTGGTTCTTTTTCCCTTTTTTGGTGGTCACCACTACTACACCGTTGGAAGAACGTGAACCGTAGATAGCGGCCGTTCCTGCATCTTTCAAGATAGAGATGTTTTCGATGTCCATCGGATTCAGCTTATTGAAGCTTTCACCGTCAGCTACCAGTCCGTCTATCACAAATAGAGGGCTATTGTCATTCAGCGTACTGATACCACGGATATTGAAATTCGTTTTGTTATCATTCGGGTTGTGGTTACGTTGCTGTATGATAACGTTCGGTGCTGCTCCTTGCAATGCCTGAGTCATGTTTGCCACCGGACGGTTTTCAATCATGTCGGCTTTTACTTGGTCTACCGCACCTACCGCACTTTTACGGGTTGTTGTGCCATATCCTACTACAATAACTTCTAACTTCATCGAGGACTTTCGTGTCTTCTTTCATGCTAATGGAAAGAGAACTCTTTCCGTTAACCGGAAACTCTAGAGTAGCATAGCCGATGTACGAAAAAACTAGTGCATCATTGGCGTCACATTGAATGGAGAAGTTGCCGTTGATGTCTGTAATTGTTCCGATTCCCGACTTGCCTTTTACACTTACGCTTACTCCGATGAGAGGTTCACCGGATACATCTTTTACCGTTCCTTTTACGAGGGTATTCTTCGTTTGCGAAGTGTTCAATATGCTCGCTTGTCCGGCATTAATGTCGGGCGCCAGAATAAATAAGGAGGCTATAGCGAGACTGAAAAACAAAAGTTTATACTTTCTACAAGTCATACCTTGTTTTGATTTAAGGAATTAAATTAAATGATTAAAATTCTCTGATGCTAGTTTTGATTTTGAATGGAGAGTACTTTTAGGTCATACGTATTAGTGTTTAATGGATATAAAATAGTGTCTTGACCGTTATGAAAATCAGACGTTGCAAATATGGGGGTGGTGCTGAGGAATGTATGTACGAATTTATGCCATTTATGTCTTTTCTTGATAAAATGGCAGGAATTGAGGAGGAAATGGCGGAAAATCGTGCAATTTATTATCTGTTTATTATTGGTGTAAGAAGTTTCTTTATTACTTTTGTATTAATGAACTGCATCTTTTGCTATTGAATGAAATACTTTGTTGCTTATGGGAAAAACATATCTTTCTCGATTTTTCTTTTTTCTCGTTATCGGTTGGTGGAGTCTGTTGGATGTTGAGGCTACAGCATATAGTTTGCGTCAGTTTTCCAGCAAAAACGGATTGTCTAATAGCGCCATTCTTTCTATTTGTCAGGATTGTGATGGATTGATCTGGATTGGTTCGTGTGACGGATTAAATGTGTTTGATGGGACTGAACTCCGTTTGTATAAGCCTGTTGATGTCCGGAACAATTTGTCTGGTAACTTGATTGATAATATAATGGAAGCGGAAGACCATGTTTTATGGATACAGACGAATTATGGACTCGACCGTTTCGATACTCATTTGCAAACTGTTCAGCGATTTAAAGACTTTCAGGATATTAGCTGTATGGCAAAAACGCGGGAGAATGATGTCTTGGTCATTAAGGATGACGGTTATATTTATTATTTTGATCGGAAAGGACTTAAATTCCACCGTTTGAATGCAAAGCGGTTAGCTTTTGAGGATATACAGTATATATGTGTGGATAGTGCGAATGTTCTATGGATTTTTTCTTCCGGTGGTGATGTCCGTAGTTATGTTATTGAAAAGAAGGAAGATAGTATTCCGGAACTTATTCTTCAGTCGTTGTTTGAGCAGGAGGGAGAGTTGTTTTGGACATCAGGAGAAGGAGATTTGGTTTATTTTATTGACGATGCTTATGATCTTTATGAGTATGATTTGCGTAGCCGGAATAAATATTTCATAGCTGATTTGAAAGAGGAGATAGCTCAGCGAGGGCAGGTCTCTTCTATTGTCAAGCAAAGAGATGATTATTATGTCGGTTTCAAAAGCAGTGGATTGATTTGCTTGAAATATCAGTCCGACAGTAAGGTTAAATATGTCATGCAATCAATCGGCATTGAATCCGGCATTTTCTGTCTGTTTAAAGATCGATTTCAGGATATTATTTGGGTGGGAACTGATGGACAGGGGGTATATATGTATTTCATCGACCATTTTTCTATTCGGAATACTTTATTGGATACTTCTGACTATCAAATTAACACTCCGGTGCGGGCTTTGTTTTTGGATGATGAGCAAACGTTATGGGTGGGGACTAAAGGAGATGGAATTTTGCGTATGCTCCGTTATGCTCCAGATACGGGAGGAAAGTTTGATGTGGAACGGTTGCATACAGGGAATAGTTCGTTGACGGATAATTCCGTTTACTGTTTTGCTCCTAGTTGTTGGAATCGACTGTGGATAGGAACGGAGCATGGGATGAACTATTATTCTTATCGGGAGAGAAAAGTAAAAGAGTTTCCTGTTATGGTTGACGGTAAGACGTTGAGATATGTGCACTCTATATGTGAATTGAATGACAGTACGATTTGGGTGGCTACTGTAGGTGAGGGAATTGTGAAAATTGTGCTGAACGTTTCTGATGGAGAACCTAAAGTTATGTTTACCCGAAGAATTGTGTTAGATGGAGGGAGAAGAGCCTCTAATTACTTTTTTACGTCTCATCAGGAAAATGATTCCATTTTATGGTTTGGTAATCGTGGTTATGGTGCTTACCGGATGAATGTGAAGACGGAGGTGATGATGCCATTTCGTTTTGACCAGGAAGTCAGTAACCAGGCTGTAAATGATATTTTTGCCATTCTTTCAAATAAAAAAGGCTATTGGTTGGGTACTAGTTTTGGGTTGACACATATGCAGTCGCCCGGTAATTATCGGGTATATAATGAGGCAGATGGATTCCCCAATAATACGGTTCACGGCATTTTGGAAGATGGCGAACATAATCTTTGGCTAAGTACCAATCAAGGGGTGGTACGGTTTAATATTGAGGCAAATACTGTCCAGGCTTATAATCGGCAGAATAATCTGGAAGTCAAAGAGTTCAGTGATGGTGCTTTCTTTAAGGACGAGCGTACAGGGACTCTCTTCTTCGGTGGAACGAACGGATTTATTACTATCAATGAAAACGATCTTACGGCTATGGAATATATGCCGAAATTGCAGTTTTACCGTCTATCTATCTTTGGAAAAGAATATAATATTTATCATTTTTTGCGGCAAGATAAAGAGGTGGAAGTGTTGGAACTGGATTATAGCCAGAATTTTTTCAATTTATCTTTTGTAGCTGTCGATTATATCAATGGTAATAATTATACTTATTCTTATATGATAGACGGACTAAGCAATAATTGGACAGAGAACGGCTCTTCTACAACGGCTGTTTTCTCCAATCTTCCACCCGGTCAATACACTCTTTGGGTGAAATGCCGGAGTAATATTATGGGTAAAGAAAGCAAGCCGTACTCTTTGGTCATTCGTATTGCTCCTCCTTGGTATATGACACAATTGGCTTATTGGGGATATTTCTTGCTGTTTCTTCTTTTGCTTTGGGGGCTTGTTTATATGGCTATTCGTCGCTATCGTCGGAAACGGGATATTATTATTGAGAAACTGAACCGACAAAAACGAGATGAAATTTATGAATCTAAATTAAGGTTCTTTACAAATATCACACATGAATTTTGTACACCTCTTACTTTAATATCAGGACCTTGTGAGAAGATTCTGTCCTATGCCGGAACAGATGGATATATCCGTAAATATGCTGATTTGGTTCAACAGAATGCACAGAAACTGAACTCGCTGATTCAAGAACTGATAGAATTTCGTCGGTTAGAAACAGGGCATAAGGTATTGGATATACAAGAGGTAGCTGTGGATGAGCATACTCGGGGCATTGCCGAATCTTTCGGTGAATGGGTGGAAAGTAGAAAGGTGGATTATCAACTAAATATTGAGGAGGGAGATCGCTGGAATACAGATGTGAGTTGCTTGAGTAAAATTGTCAATAATTTGATATCGAATGCTTTCAAATATACCTCCGATGGCGGTAAGATAACTGTGGAGCAATGTATTGAAGGAGAAAGGCTTTGTATCCGTGTATCCAATTCAGGTAAGGGAATTAAGAAGGAGAATCTGGATAAGATATTCGATCGCTATAAGATTCTGGATGATTTTGAAACGCAGAATAAGAACGAAGCTTTCCCGAGAAATGGCTTGGGACTGGCTATTTGTCATAGTATGGTGAATCTGCTTGCTGGAGAGATTCGCGTGATGAGCATACCGGAAGAGGTGACGACTTTTGAGGTTGTTTTGCCGATGTTGACTGTTACTGATGCGAAATCAGGAGAATTGAAGGAACTGAAGAAGCAAGTAATGCCAATTAGCGATAAACCAGTAGAGCAGAAGAAGGATATTGTTGCAGATTATGACGCTTCTAGGCAGACTATAATGATTATTGATGATGATCCTTCTATGTTGTGGTTTGTGACAGAAATCTTTGCGGGTAAATATAATGTGCAGCCGTTTAATAGTGCGCAGGAGGCGTTGGAACAGTTGAAACTGAAACAACCGGACTTGATTTTATCGGATGTGATGATGCCGGATATGGATGGACGGGCATTTGCGAAGATTGTGAAGGAAGATAAATTGTTGAGTCATATTCCGCTAGTATTGCTCTCGGCACTTAATTATATTGATGAGCAAGTGAAAGGAATCGAATCGGGTGCGGAGGCATACGTTACAAAACCTTTTAATGTCGAATATCTAGAGAAGATTGTAGAAAGGCAGATTAGGCGTAAAGAGGATATGAAAGAGTATTATAACTCTATTTATAGTGCTTTTAAACTGGAAGACGGGCATCTTTTGCATAAAGAAGACAAGTCGTTCTTTGAGAAAATGATGCGAGTGATAGATGAATATGTGGAGAATCCGGAGCTTTCGGTAGAGTTGTTGAGCGCTTCATTAGGGTGTAGCACTCGTCAGTTTTATCGGAAATTGAAGAATATAACGGATAAAACTCCGGCTGACATTATCAAAGAGTATCGTCTGACGGTAGCGGAACGCCTGTTGCTTACTACAAATCTTACAGTAGAGGAGGTTATGAATAAGGCGGGTTATACGAATAGAGGTACTTTCTATAAAGTGTTTTCTCAAAAGTTCGGAATACCTCCGCGGCAGTATAGAGAGATGAAAAAAAAAGATTTGAAAGAGAAGGACTTTCATTAGTATAATTGAGTGGGGGTGTGTCAAGGGTTTGAATAGTTTATCACGTTGACACACCCCCAATTTCTCGGAAGATTAAAGTTGCTTTTTGGGCTTTCTTCTCGCCCATCCTTCTTCACTGAAGTCAGGCTCCTTATCTTTGAAAAATTCCTGCCAGTTATCTTTCCTTTTCGGTCCGCGGGCATCCGAATATCCCCGCTCTGCACGGCTTGGTTTTTCCTTCTTGCTGGATTTTGAACCTTTGGCAGAAGCATCCTTAGATTTTCTGTCTTTATTTTCATAGCGTGGAGCGCGCTCTTCGTTTTTACCGGATCTTTTACCGCCTTTGCGTTCACCCGAACCGTTTTCGTGTCCTTTTCCGCCTTCTTCACTGGAAACTTCTACAACAACTTTGCGACCATTCCATTTGGCACGGTTTAGAGCTTTTAGAACATTGACAGTTTCTTTTTCAGGTACTTCGAAGAAAGAGAAGTTCTGCATCAGGTCAATGCGTCCCAACTCGATACGTCCGCGTGTATTACTGTTCAATAAGCCGATAAGATCACTGGGGAAGAAACTGTCTGTTTTACCCAGATTGATGAATAGGCGGTTGAAGCCTGGAGCAGCTTTCCGACTTCTCTTTTCGAAACCGTTTTCTTTGCGGTCACCTTTTCTGGCACGTTCACTACGGCTTTCAATTGTTGGTTGTTCTATTTCCGGGCGGTGGCGGTAATATTCTGCGAAACGGTTGAATTCGTGCGAGACCACTCGTTTTATCAGGTCTTCCTTGCTCAACCATTCTAGTTTACGATAGATTTCCGGCATGAAGCCTGCGATTTCTTCTTCATTTACTTTTACTTTTTCAAGGTCGTCAATAACCTTAATCAACTGCTTCTGGCAAATGCCTGCCGCAGTCGGCATCTCTCCGGTAATGAATTTCTTGCCGATAATTCGTTCTATTTCTCTTAACTTTCCCTTCTCGCGGAGATTGATGATAGCGATAGAAGTACCGGTTTTTCCGGCACGTCCCGTACGTCCGCTGCGGTGAGTGTAGCTTTCTGTATCATCAGGCAAGCCGTAGTTGATGACGTGAGTCAAATCGTCCACATCCAGACCACGGGCTGCTACATCCGTAGCAACAAGCAGCTGCAGATTACGAATACGGAACTTTTGCATGACAGTGTCTCGTTGTGCTTGTGAAAGTTCGCCATGCAGTGAGTCGGCATTGTAGCCTTCCTGTATTAATTTGTCAGCAATTTCCTGTGTTTCCTTGCGGGTACGGCAGAAAATAATACCGTATATTTGCGGGTAATAGTCGACAATGCGTTTTAAAGCCTCGTATTTATCTTTCGCTTGTACGGTATAAACTACGTGTTTAACGTTGTTGGTACTTTCGTTCTTACGGCCAATAGTGATTTCTTTCGCGTTACGTAAATAGTTTTTGGAGATACGTGCAATTTCCGGGCTCATAGTAGCGGAGAAAAGCAGTGTGTTACGTTCTTGCGGTACATCAGCCAGAATAGCGTTAATGCTATCTGTAAATCCCATGTTCAGCATCTCGTCTGCTTCGTCCATTACAACGTTGCGGATGGTGGATAGGGAAACGGTCTTGCGTTCCATCAAGTCCAGCAAACGTCCAGGAGTGGCTACGATGATATGTACGCCTCGTTTCAGGCTGCGTATCTGGCTGTCAATGGAAGAACCTCCATATACAGGCAATACTTTCAGTCCGTCAATGTATTTGGAATAATCATTCAAGTCTCCCGCTATCTGGAGACAAAGCTCACGGGTAGGGCAGAGGATAAGTGATTGTGGAATTCTGTTCTTTACGTCAATCTGTTGGAGCAAGGGCAGTCCGAATGCGGCTGTTTTACCTGTTCCAGTCTGTGCAAGAGCTACTACATCATTATTTTCTCCTAAAAGGTAAGGAATCACTTCCTCTTGTACCGGCATGGGATTCTCGTATCCCATTTCTTCAATTGCTCTACGTATCTCAGGAGAAACGCCAAGCTCTTCAAATGTCTTCATTAAATCTCTGTATATCTTTTATTTCGGATGCAAAGATAGAGAATAATTATGAATTACGAATTACGATTTGCGATTTATTCCAGCAGGATGCTGCGCAATTGTTCTATTTCTTCTGCGGAAAGTCCGATTCCTTGCTTCAAGTAAGCTTGTACGCTTCCATACTCAGACTCAATCTGTTCCTTTGCGGCATTCAGGAAATCTTCCTTGGCGGAATAGATGGTGGTTATCGCTTCCTGCGAATTTACAGGCAATTCGTAAGCGTATTTTGAAGCCTTGGGGATATTGAAATAGTCATTGCTCAGCCGGTAGTCCGACATTATCACGTCTTCATTGACACCTAGTGCCGCAAGCATCAAGGCGGAAACGATTCCTGTGCGCCCTTTGCCGGATGTGCAGTGAATTACAGCCGGATAAGAGTTACGGTTGAGCAGGACGGAGAACAATTCTTTGAATTCTTTCCGGTAGTTTGTCACCAGTTCACGATTCATCCGCTCTACCAGGCGATAAATAGTATCGCTTTTTATCTTCTCTTCTTGGATTCCTTGCAGGATTTCATCCATATTTCCTGTAGGGATGGGGATGTGCACCATCTTAAATTCATCATTATGTAGCTGTGGATAGTTGTGGCGTTCTTCTTCAGAGCGCAAGTCTATGATAGTCCGTACGCCTATATTCTTCAGCTCCCGGCGCGAACAGGGCGGAATGCTGTCTATCTGCGCAGAGCGGTAGAGCATTCCCCAACTGACTGATTTCCCTGTATCGACGGATTTGTATCCGCCTAAATCACGGAAATTCTGGATACCGGGAATATTAATGTTGCGGGTAGCTATCTTGACCCTGTGTTTATTATCGAACACCATCAAATAATAATAGCGTCGGGACGGGTCGTCGGTGATAATGGTCATCTTGCCGCTGGATATTTTGCTCATCGCTACGGGAGAGTCTTCGGGAATCAACTTTGGGGAAGTAGATGCATATATTCGTACCTGTCCTTTCAGTACTGGTGCCGTTTCCCATTTAATCACGCAGTTGCCCACGTTGTTTTCTTCGCATACCACCGATATGGTCGGTTGTGTACCGGAGCAGGACGGGAGCACTAACAAAATGGTAAGCCAGCTAAACAGGTTCTTATACATAGTTTCTTTGTTTGAGTGAATCATATACGCAAAGATAGGAATTACCGGAAGATACGGTAATTCCTTTGCGATAATTAGCCAAAGTTAATAGTAATTTACGTGCGAACGGGCACTGTACTTACAGCTAATGGTGGATTATTTATAGTTCTGCGCAAACTCCACCGAAACAGAATTGCTGAAACTGCGGCAAACCTCGGCTGCAAAGTCTTTTCCGCACTGGATTATTTTATCCCATATATCTTCATTCAAGTTATTTAGGTCGCGGTATCGAACATCATATTTGAGTAATCCATAAATGAGTCCTGCATTAAAATTGTCGCCGGCCCCAATGGTGCTGACTGCCTGTAACGGTTCTACCGGATAATCTTTGTTGACCAGATTGGTGCGCAACGCTACTTTTTCTCCACCTGCAGTACAGATGAATCGTGGGCAATAGAATTTGATTTTATCCTTGTATATCTTGTCTACGTCCTGTATGTTGTACATATAGAGGAAATCCTCCAATGAACCGCGTACAATATCCGCATATTCAAGATTTTCAATAATGGTTGGAGCCAGTTTGATGGCTTCGTTCTTATGAGAAGAGCGGAAATTCGGGTCGTAATAGATGATGGCTTTCTTTTCCTGTGCCTGATCGAGTAATTCGAGAATCTTTTCCCGCAATACCGGATTCAGGGCATAGTAGGAGCCTATCATGACAATGTCGTCCTCTTCCAGTTTGGGGAACAGGACATCGAGCCGTTGTTTGGGATAATCCTTGTAAAATATATATTCTGCATCGCTTTGCTCGTTGAGAAAAGCCAGAGATACTGGTGATTTCCCGTCGGGGAATACATTCACATGGTCGGTCGGGATATTGTTCTCACGCATGAATTGCAGGATGATGTTCCCTACACGGTCATTGCCGGTTTCGCTGATGAAACCGACGTTTATTCCCATCCTTCCCAAGGATACGATGCCGTTGAATACAGAGCCTCCCGGTACGGCTGCGGAAGGCTGGTCACCTCGGAAGATGATGTCGAGGATAGTTTCTCCGATACCGATTACTTTTCGCATAGTGACCTTGATTTTTCGCCCAGATAACCGCCGTGATGACGTTTAGAGTATTCTTCTATGGTGAATTGAGTCTTTCTCATGGTCTGTACTACCAGGATATCGCCGATGACGGTCATGGCGGTAGTCGAAGTGGTAGGGGTCATGCCTAAGGCACACACCTCAGCCGGTTTGCCGGTGCTCAGACAAACATCTGATTCCTGTGCCAGCGGGCTGTCGGGATTTCCTGTAATGACGATAAACTTCAAGTCCGGATTCAGGTTATGAGCCAACCGGGTTAATTCAACGATTTCGCGTGTCTTGCCTGAGTTGGAGATAAGCAGGAGCAAATCGTTTTCCTGTAAGATACCCAAGTCTCCGTGTTGCGCTTCGCTGGGGTGCAGGAAAACGGATGGGATACCGGTGGAACAGAAAGTGGTAGCAATGTTCATTGCAATCTGTCCGGCTTTTCCCATACCGGAAGTTACCAGTTTTCCCTTTTTCTGATGTATTTGTTCTACAATCAGTTGTACGGCTTTCTCATAAGCGTCTGTTACAGGGATGTTGAGCACGGCTTGTGCTTCCTGTTGCAAAAGTTGTTTGATGGAGTCTATCATATAATCAGTTTATTTTTTCTTTTAATTCTTCCAGAGTGTTTGTTACTTCGTAATAGGTGGAAAAAGGCTGCCGGGCAAACCCTTTGTCTTCTAATGTTTTGAGTGCTTTCAACAGTTCGTCGTAGAAACCGTATTCATTGTAAAAGACCACCTTTTTCTGATGGTATCCGATGGAAGCGGCGGCTATCACATGAAATATTTCATCCAATGTGCCCACGCCACCCGGCAATGCCACCAGTATATCCGATTTCTCGGTTATCACATCTTTCCGGTCACTTAGATTATGGGTGCGAATCACTTCGTCCAGGCAGTTGCTTACACTGCCTTTCTCTTCCAGTTTGGAAGGGACTACCCCGATGACTTTCCCGCCGTTCTCTTTCACGGCACGGGCTACGCATTCCATAAGTCCGAGGTTGGCTCCTCCGTAAATCAACGTTTTACCTGTTTTCCCCATCCATTCGCCGATTCGGCGGGCGCTTTCGAAGTACATTTTGTCAATGTTTTCGGAGGCGGAACAGAATATTCCTATTTTTTCCATATACGTTGTTGCTGTTATAGTCCACAAATATCTGCAATTTTCTATAAACAGCAATAAGTTTTATTGTATTTTTGTGGCATTAATTCAATAAGGAAGTAGAAAACAATGCATTGCAACGAATATACATTGCCAAATGGCTTACGTATTATCCATGAACCGACCCTCTCAAAAGTAGCTTATTGTGGTTTTGCGATCGATGCCGGAACGCGCGATGAGGCGGAGAATGAGCAGGGAATGGCCCATTTTGTGGAACACCTGATTTTTAAGGGAACGGAGAAGCGGAAAGCCTGGCATATCCTCAACCGGATGGAGAATGTGGGTGGCGACCTGAATGCTTACACTAATAAGGAAGAAACGGTGGTCTATGCCGCTTTCCTGAAAGAACATCTGGAACGGGCGCTTGAACTGTTGGGGGATATTGTATTTCATTCAACTTTTCCGCAGCATGAGATAGAAAAAGAAACGGAGGTCATTATTGATGAAATCCAGTCGTATGAGGATACTCCGTCGGAACTGATCTTCGATGATTTTGAGGATATGATCTTCCGCAATCATCCATTGGGAAGAAACATTCTTGGTAAACCGGAGCTGCTGCGGAGTTTTCGCACAGAGGATGTTCTATCGTTTACCCGCCGGTTTTACCAACCGGGGAATATGGTGTTTTTTGTTCAGGGACAATATGAATTCAAAAGAATCATCCGCCTGGTAGAGAAATACCTCTTGGATATTCCTGATGTAAGAGTAGAGAATCGTCGTACACCTCCGCCTCTTTATGTGCCGGAACATCTGACGGTTTCCAAAGACACACACCAAGCACATGTAATGATGGGTAGCCGTGGCTATAATGCGTATGACGACAAACGCACGGCTCTCTATTTATTGAACAATATCCTCGGAGGTCCCGGAATGAATAGCAAACTCAATGTGTCTCTTCGTGAGCGTAGAGGGCTGGTTTATAATGTCGAATCCAATCTGACCTCTTACACGGATACAGGGGCTTTCTGTATTTATTTCGGGACAGATGTGGATGATATGGACACCTGTTTGAAACTGACCTATAAGGAACTGAAGCGGATGCGTGATGTGAAAATGACTTCCTCCCAGTTGGCAGCAGCGAAAAAGCAGTTGATCGGACAAATCGGAGTGGCATCTGATAACTTTGAGAATAATGCGCTGGGAATGGCGAAAACATACCTTCATTATCATAAGTATGAATCATCCGAGTTTGTTTTTAGGCGTATTGAAGAGTTAACAGCAGAGCAATTACTGGAGGTTGCCAATGAAATGTTTGCAGAAGAGTATTTATCAACGCTGATTTATAAGTAGCTTTTTGATACTGCTACGATATACTGACAATTAATAAACTGTTAATATTAAACTAACCATGAGAAACTTAACACGAAATGTCTGGATTTGCCTGGGGCTGATAATGTTTCCCCTTACAACATTCGGACAGCAGAAGAGCAATTTTACCTATGTGCCGGCCCAGGAGCTTTTATTGGTAGGAAAAGCGACTACCGAAGGTGAATATTTCCATCGGGTAGATACAGCAAAGTATTGTACGATGCCTCCTGCAGTAAAGAAGTTATTCACCAACTCTGCAGGTTTGGCTATTTCCTTCACAACGAACAGTCCGGTGATAAAAGCTAAATGGACTGTTCCTGACAATTACCAATTGCCAAACTTGACCAGACTAGCCCAGAAAGGCTTGGATTTGTATATCAAACGGGATGGGAAATGGCAATTTGCCGGAGTAGGGATGCCGGGTGGCGTGACTACGGAAAGAGTGATTGTCGATAATATGGGAACCGAAGAGAAAGAATGTTTGTTATATCTGCCCTTATACGATGAGTTGAAAAGTCTGGAGATAGGCATTTCTTCTGATGCTCACATACATAAAGGAGAAAATCCGTTCAAAGAGAAAATAGTAGTCTACGGATCCAGTATTTTGCAGGGAGCGTCTGCCAGCCGTCCGGGTATGGCCTATCCGGCCCGCTTATCCCGTAGCAGTGGATATAATTTCATTAATTTGGGATTGAGTGGCAATGGAAAAATGGAGAAAGAAGTTGCCGGGATGTTAGCGGATATTGATGCAGACGCTTTTATCTTGGATTGTATTCCCAATCCTTCTCCAAAAGAGATTACCGAACGGGCTGTTGACTTTGTAATGACCTTGCGGGAAAAACATCCGGATACACCTATTATTATCATACAGACATTGATACGCGAAACGGGAAACTTTAATCAGAAAGCCCGTGAGAATGTAAAGCAACAGAATGAGGCTATCGCCGAGCAAGTAGAAGTACTGCGTAAAAAAGGCGTAAAGAACTTGTATTTCATCAAAGAAGACCGTTTCTTGGGAACAGATCACGAGGGAACCATCGACGGAACTCACCCGAACGATTTGGGATTTGACCGGATGCTGAAGAAGTATAAACCTGCTATCAGCAAGATTCTGAAAATTAAGTTTAGAGACGAATAACGGAAAGAAATAAGAAGAAATAAAGGTCAATTCATGGGGGTGAATTGACCTTTTTTTGCAAATGTGTTAAGTTGTTCCTGAAAACAAGAAGCCCGCTACTTCTTTAATAAGATGTTTCGAATGACTTATAGAGAAGATTATTCCAGATCTCTCAATCCTTTTTCCTCCAAATAATGAATAAGTTCTTGTGGGCGGTCTGTTTGTATCATTGTCGCTTTATGCTTTAACATCCAACCCCAATGTTTATCTTTACTTTCCAATAGAGCATTCTCATCATCATGCCCGCCACATAGACTATCCCATAAAGTATTCATCCATACCCGACTACCTGATTTAGTGATTTCATCAATTATTTTTAGATTCGGATTTGCATCATCTTTGAAGCATAGTTCGTAAGCAATTGGGGTAAAGTTTTTGATAAAAGTTTGTATAGTGGCAACTGCTTCTTTATCCCATAAATTAACGATAGGCATATAAAGCATGCTTTCATTGGAGCCATACTCTTTTTTCACTTTCTCTACAGGATAGTATCCTTTGATGATGACCTGTTTCTCCATTCCACATTCCTGGATGATAGGCATAATTTCTTTTATGTAAGTACCTCCTTTGTCTATATTGACAAGAATACGGCCTTTACAGACATTTAATGCTTCTTTCAGTGTGGGGATTGGTTGGCGGGTTTTGATTCCGTTGCCGCTGCGTAGGACGAACTTTTTCAGTTCCTCGGTCGTATAATCTTTTATCGGTCCCTTTCCCGTAGAAGTACGGTCGAGAGTTTCGTCGTGCATACAAATAAAGTTGCCATCTTTAGTCGGTTGTATGTCAAGTTCTATCATATCAACTTTCATTGCAATTGCTTTTTCGATACTTTGCAGGGAGTTTTCCGGCGCATTGCGCCAGTCTCCTCTATGAGCGATAACAAAGATATACTTCGATTCATTATCATGTAGATTTTTCAAAAGTTTATCAGTCCTTGTTTGTGCGCTGATGGAAAATGCGGTTAGCAGAATAGGTAGTAAGAAAAAAAGTTTTTTCGTCATAACTTAATAGAATTCATTAATGATGATAAAAGTCACCCGGGGCATCGCCCCGGGTACTCGCTATTATTTGACAGTAATGCGGCGAATCAGGTAATTGACGGCGCCTGCCACATACATTGTTTTGCAGTCCTCCGTAATTATGATTTCATACGGTTGGTTGAAGGTAGCCTTTAGTCCTTTTCCGTCGGAGAAACCTGCTTTCCCAGAACCAGCGATGGTTTCCAGCGTTCCTTTCGAGTAGTCTCCATTTGCGTCAGGAGTTAGTTTGCGGATGCAGTTGTACGTGTTATCCGAAAGATACAGGCATCCATCTGAACCGGCAGCTACCCCGAAAGTAGCACCCACTTTTGCACTAAGCGGATTACCGGGTTCTCCGTCATAATACTCTTGTCCTTTTACTCCGTCTCCTGCAATTGTCTTTTGCGTGCCATCCGGACTGATTTGAATCAACACATACCCATTAGAAGTACCAACAATCATATTCTTGTTTTTGTCGAACACAATATAGTTGGGAGATACGTTAAGAGTGGCGAAAGTTGTTTTTGTACCTGAAGGTGTGAATTTATAAATCGCCTTATTGTCGCGTGCCGATACATATATGTTATCTTCATCATCGAATGTAACATTCATTGGACTCTTCATTTCGGATGCTATGGTTGAAACAGACATACTGCCGGTTTCTATTTTCCGTAACATTCCTTTTCCTTTGTCGATGAAATAATAGTTTCCTTTCGAATCGAATCCACCTTGCCAGATAGCACTGCTACCGTCTACTGCCACATCGAGGAGTGAAGTGACCAGGAAGTCCGGAGAGATACGTCGTATATAGTTGTATCCTCGTTCTGTAAACCATAAACTGCCATCCGGAGCAAAAGCGATACCAGTGGGAAGCTTGGTTGTGGCTTCCGTACCGACTCCGTCTGTCATTTCGAATACTCCCTTCTGTCCAACGATTGTTTGAACGATATATTCCTGATCCGGTGTTTTCAGATAATTGAGTTCGAGGCCTGTCAATTCACCCGAGGGGGATTTGACGCGGATGGAATATTTTCCCGGAGCCATTTCAGGTAATATTATTTTCAGTTCGTCCTTGAAGGCTTCTATAACGGTTGCCTGTTGGTCGTTGATGAAAACAGCATTTTCTTCCGGCACCGTGCTGAAATTACGTCCCAGTATTGTAGCTATTTCACCGGAATAAACATTGGTGGGTTTCACGAGGACCAGCCTAAGCTCTGTCACTGACGCTTTGTAGTCATTATCATTGCAGGCTACAAACAATGATAAGAGTGAGCAGGCGAGCAGTAGTATGTATATCTTTCTCATAGTCTTTTATTTATTTACTGTTATGGTACGAATCAAATGGTTTTGCTCATCAGCGATATATACTTTATCCGAAACCAGTACGCTTGCAGGGCAATTGAATGTAGCTGTCAGAGCAGAACCATCAATTTTACCTTTCGTTCCCGGAATACCGGCTATTGTTTTTAATGTTCCTTTCGTATAGTCGCCTTCTGCATCCGGTGTTAGCGTACGTATGGTATGCATTGTATAATCGGTGATATAAAGTACCTCATCCGGGCCGAATGCAATGCCGAATGTTGCCCCCATGGTTGCTTTTGACAGGTCGTTCTGTTCACCATCAGAATAAGTCGCGGCAGTGGGTACTACGCCAGTTCCGAATACAGTTTTTAGTGTACCGTCCGTATCGAACATATGCAGCTGATAAGTACCGCCGGTACCTACAAAAATTCTTCCCTTCTTATCTACCGCCATACAATTGGGACCGGCTTTGAGTGAAGACATATCGTAGTTAGTTACAGTACCGCCGGATGTTATTTTCTTTACTGCCTTATTATCGCGGTCCGCGATATACATATTACCGTTACTATCAAAAGTGACGCTCATCGGACTTTTAAAGGTTGTTTCGGTGGAGAACACAGAGCAAGTGCCTTCCTGTGTAATCTTAATAATATTATTCAAAGCTTTATTGGCTACATAATATATACCCGAGAGATCGAAACCACCTTGCCAGGGAGCATTAAATGTAACGGTGCCACTTTTGGCAACAGTTGAAACATTATATTCCTGATCCATTTTTCTGATGACGTTATTTCCTCTTTCGGCAATCCATATGTCACCATTGGGTGCGAGAGCTAGTCCCTGCGGGAATTTGAAAGAGGCAGCCGTTCCCTTACCGTCAGTAGAGGTAGTTGCGGAGTTACCTGCTACTGTTGCAACTGTGTAAGATAAATCTTCGTAGGTGAAACTTAGATTCTCTACCGTTTTATCTGCGACAGTAACTTTGACTGGATAGGTACCGGAAGGGTTCTCCGGAGCAATAATGGTTAGCGTTGTTGCGGTTACAACTTTTACGGTTGCCTGCTTTCCGTTTATGGAAACCATGTTCTCTTCGACCGTTGTTCCAAATCCTTCTCCTGAAATCACCACTTCCTCTCCGGCTTTTCCACGTGCGGGGGTTAGAGAAGAGGTCGTTAATGTCACTGTGTGAAGGTAAGTAAACAGGGGGCTTTCAGCTTCTTTAGTACCAATTCTCACACGGATAGGGTAACTGCCTTCCTCGGTGTCGGGAATGATAATTTTGAGTTGGCTGGAAGTCGCCTCTTTAACTTCAGCAGTCACTCCGTTGATTGTCACCTGATTTTCTGATACCACTGTGCTGAAACACTGACCGATCAGTGTCACTAAATCTCCTGCATAGGCAGAGGAGGGCATAACCTGTAATACAGCAAGTTCAGGTGGGGCTTGAGGTGTTGCATAAGTAAATTTGAGTCCTTCTACAACTTCCCCTTTCACACTAACTTTGATTGAATAAGTACCTTCCGGATTATTGGGAAGAGCAATCACTAAACGATTCTGGGTTGCATCGATAATTTCCGCTTGTACTCCGTTAATAAATACCTCATTATCAATTGCTGTTTCAGAAAAATGAACTCCTGAAATAATTGCGGTACCTCCTGTCGATCCAGCTTTCGGAATAATGGAAATGAGTTTCGGAGGAAATTGTCGGGAATCGGATTCGTCCGATTCCGAACATCCACAGAACAAGTTACAACAAAATAGGATAGATAAAATAAATATTGAGTTCTTCATATTTTCTGTTTTTTAAGGTTCATTGACTGTTACCATCCACGTATTTACCACAGGCCGCTCCTGTCCATCAGAAGGTCGGTTCCGTATTTGGAATATATCCGCTATCGGATGTCGTATAAGCATTTGGGCAGAACCGCCACTGTCCAGGTTCACAGCCCATGAGCACCCTAACGCTTTCATTATTGAACCCATTTCCGGATAAGTAAGTCCGTATGAATAGAACTCTACACGTCCGTCAGCCACCATGAAGTAGACATGACCATCATCTGAATATCCAAGACAAGCACGCGGATCAATACCTGGATAAGTTGCGCCGGATATTTCTCCATCCCGTAGCACGATAACTCCGCTCCCGGTCACTTCTTTGAGGTTGTACTGCATCCCACGATACTCCACAGAGTCGGCAATTACCATTTTGTTGTCTTTCGTCAGCGCGATAAAACTCAAAGCTTGTTGGGGAAGTGTTTCTTTAAAGATGAATGAGTTTTTTAAGATCACTCCATTGCGATGAATGGGCCCCCTGATATCCATTGTACTGACATCCCAAAAATCAGCATTAATCATGGCAGCTACCCGGTGCCACGGACGGTCGGCGTAATCTGCCATTTCTGTTAGTGTCTGCCGCTGGAAGTTGTTGCGTACATCCGCATCATACGGCATACCTACTTCTAATGAAACCCCCGGTTCATTCAAATCAATGTCGATTATAAATATATGAGTAGAGCGGCTGTCTGCCTTTTGAAAGTGGACATCTGTTTCCGTAACTCCCAATGCAACAACAAAGCTGGTATCGGTATATACACGTGCCACTGTTTCACTACCCGCTAATAGTTTTTGACCGATTTTTGTTTGCGGGGTATAATGTACGTCTTCAATTGTATCGTTTGAACAACTTAAGAAAGCCACTGGTAATACAAATGACAGAATCTGCATGTATTTTAATAAGTTCATCATTTTCATTGTTTTAGTTAGCCCAATATGAATTTTGATTTAAAAGTTTATTGAGAGACCTTTCTTTGGCAGGAATAGGTAATTTGTTATACTTGCGCTCAAAGCCGAGATCACTTTCCAGGCGGTTGAGGCGGACAAGGTCGAACCAACGGAAACCTTCTGCCAGTAGTTCCGTATGTCTCTCATTGAGAATTGCATCTATGAAGTCTTCTTCAGTGGCAGGGTGTACAGAAGGAAGACCACGGAAGTTCCGAAGCTCATTCAAACGGGTAAGCCCTTTGGAAAGTCCTTGTGCTTCAGCACTGATCAGGTACATTTCCCCCAAACGGGTAATAATGATCGGATCGGTAGTCACCTCTCCACCGGGATATTTATTAATGACTTCATTTGTTTCCTGCATATCAATTGATATGGCGGTTCGTTTATCATCCGGTTCGAACATATTCATCACTTTTGTCGTCGGCGCATATGTATAGCTACCTCCATTGGCAGAAGCACGTGAATAGAGGGAAGCACTCAAGTTTACGCTTGATTCATTGAGCAGATTGACAAACGAGAATATTTCTTCTCGGTTTGCTTTTCCACGGAAGATCTGGTCGAAGTCGGCAAGTGAGAAATTGGCATCACCTATCACTTCTTCAGCAAGTTTGGCAGCTTCAGTCATTTTGCCTTGTGCAAGTTTGGTTCTTGCCATTAGAGCCTTTGCCGCTTGTTTTGAGACGTAATACTTGTCGGAAAAAGTAGGAGCATAATCTATTGCTACCTGAAAATTCTTTTCTACAAAACTCCATCCCTCTGTTTCGGTAGATGCTGCGATGTCTCCCGAAAAAGGAGCTTCGAGAATGGGAACTTCTCCATAGCGGGTAACCAGGTGATAATAAATCAGACCACGGAAGAAACTGGCTACTCCCAGTATCTCGTTTCGTGACTGGCTGGCTGCTAATTTGTCAACTGCGACAATCAGTGAATTCACTTGGTAGAGAGCAGTATAAAATCCATCCCACGGTCCGCTGACGAAACCGCTTTCAGGGGTAACCAGGTCTTTTACCAATAATACCGGATCTTTCAGTCCTGTCGCTCCGCCGCGGACAAGATCTCCGCCGACAATGTCTTGTGTAAGATAACCATTGACTGTTGGTTTGTTTTGTATATAAAAGTAGAGTCCGGTAAGCAGTAATTGAGCATCCTCCTCGGTGAGGTTATCACTGGATACGGCATTATGCGGATATTGGTCCATTTCGTTGCAACTAGTGGCAAACACCAATAATACTGTTAATAACGATATAATAAAATTCTTCATATCTGTTAGAATTTAAGATTGACACCTATTGTAAACGTACGCGGTTGGGATGGGTAGAGATAATCATATCCCATATTGGTTGCAGAGAGGCTTACATTTACTTCCGGATCCAGATACGGCCACTTCGTTAATATGAAGAGGTTATCTGCCTGGAAATATATGCGTAGATTATCGATATGTATCCGGTTAATCCAACTTTTTGGGAGGGTATATCCAATAGAAGCTGTACGGCAACGGATATAAGATGCATCGTGTAACATTCGGGTATTGACAAACTTGGTTGAGTTCCACGTATAACCATAAATGGCACGCGGATTTTCGTTAGTACTGCCCGGTCCCGTCCAACGGGATTCTGCTGCTGATTTCAGTATCGGCCATGTACCGTTACCCATTCGTAAACCTCCGGTCCACAGTTCATAGAGCTTGTTGCCTGACGAAAATGTAAAGAACAGGCTCAAGTCAACGCCTTTGTACTTGAATGTGTTATTGAAACCACCGGTGAACTTTGGATTAGCCGAGCCGACAAACTGTTTGTCGTTTTCGTCTATGACATCGTTGCCATCCACATCTTCGTAAATACAGTCTCCTGCTCTTACGCCCTGATCGTAAATCTTGGCAGGAATTTCATCATCCGACTGGTAAATACCTTTCCATTTAATCATATAGAAGGACCCTATCGGCTCACCGACTTTAAGGGCGTGCATAGAGCTGGTTGTCAATATCTCATTATTGTCGAGAAGCGCAGTCAGTTTATTTCTGATAAAGGAGATATTGAAATCCGAATGCCATGAGAATGAACCTTTGCTAAGGTTGGCTCCTAAGGTAAATTCAAGTCCTTTATTACGCATTGATCCGATATTACATACCTGGCTGGTATAACCCGATGTAGCAGGAGTTGGCTTTTGGTAAAGCAAGTCCTTGGTATCTTTGATAAATGCATCTGCTGTGAATGTGATCGCACCTCTGAAAAAAGAAAGGTCTACTCCGACGTCAGCTTGTTGGGCTTTTTCCCATTTAAGATCCCGGTTGCCTGCAGTAGTCAGTCCTAACCCGTTCTCACCGTTATAGTTGTATCCTCCACCGGCTAATGCTTGATAAGCATAAGAGCCGATACCTCCCTGATTACCGGTGCAACCCCAGCTTGCGCGGAACTTTACATCGGTTTGTGGATATTTCCACCAAGATTCTTCTCCCAAATTCCAACCGGCGCTGACAGACGGGAAATATCCGTAGCGATTGCTGGATATGAATTTGGAAGAACCGTCAGCACGCATGGTTCCCGTTAGTAAATAGCGGTTCTTGTAGTTCAGACTTAAACGGCCGAAGAATGATTGGAGCAGGAATGAAGAAAGTCCTGTACTTATATCCGAGTATTCGGCAGCAACAGAGTTGACGTCAAAAGAAGGAGAGGGGAATCCGATACCCGTTTGTGCGGCCGAGGAAGTTACATCCTTTTGTATAGAATGCCCCAGCATGACGTCCAGAGAGAAATCTTCTTCAAAGGAGTGTTTATAAGTGAGTACGTTTTCCCATAAAGTACTCGCATAAGATTTTCGTCCGTCAATAAGCTTTCCTACTTTATTGCCATAGGGGTGATCGGCTGTGTAATAAATGTGTTCTTCCGTATAGTTGAAATCCTCTCCAAGTGTGGTTTTGAAGTTCAAGTCTTTCGTTATGTTAAACAGCATATAGAGTGAACCGAGGGCACGGTAATTATCGATATATACATCTTCTTCGTTAAGAGCCTGTATCGGGTTATGGTTGGCCAACTCCTGTCCTCCGACAGCATATTCTCCGTCGGGACGATAAGGAGAATCCCATGGACGTTGTTCGATGGCGCGGGTAATGACACTGGTTCCTATATTATAGCCGGTGGGAACGCGGTTATTACGCGAGTAACTTAAATTCAGGGCGGTTCCTACCTTGAGCCACTTTTTGATTTCCGTGTCCAGATTAACCTTCAAATTGTAACGTTTGAGCTGATTGTTGATAATTACACCTTCGTTGTGTTTGTAATTGGCGGACAAGTAATAATTCGTTTTATCTGTTCCGCCTGACACAGACGCGGTAGTCGTGTAGGTAACAGCCGTACGAAGTACCAGATCGAGCCAGTTTGTCTGTGCTTTTCCCGGTGCAGGGTTATCAATACGTGCCTGCGTACTGTTGGTTTGCAGATTATAGTTGTCGATAGCTTCGTTCAGAACTTCCAGAAACAGATCAGTGTCGGTCATATCCAGTTTGTCTGTTCTGGTCAGGTTGGAGAAACTAACATTCGTGTCAATGTTTACTTTGGCCTGTCCCTTGCTTCCTTTTTTAGTTGTTATCAGGATAACACCATTTGTTGCACGTGAGCCGTAAATAGCAGCGGAAGCTGCATCCTTCAAGATCTGTATAGATTCTACGTCGGAGGGATTGAAATCATTCAGACCGTTCATTGATTGTGCTCCCCAGGCACCAGTATCTCCTGACGTATTGTTGATAGGTACTCCGTCAATTACATATAGTGGTTCGTTACCTGCGGTAATTGAACCGATTCCACGGATACTGACCCGATTTTTACTTCCCGGTACACCGGATGCTGACGTTATATTCACTCCGGATACGCGTCCCTGCAGCAGTTCGTCAACACCTAATACCTGGCGGACATTGACTTCTCCCGGTTTATAAGTTCCAATGGAAGAGGTAACATCCCGCTTGGTTTTGGAGCCATATCCGATGACGATAACTTCATCCATGACGTGTGCATCTTCTTCCAGCGCTATGTTGATTGTTGGTGAAGCACCGATGCGGATAGATTTCTTTTTGTATCCGATGTAGGATATTTCCAACGGCTTGGATAGGTCTGCTGTGACGGTGAAATTTCCTTCAACATCTGTAATTGTCCCGATGCCACCTTCCTGTATTACATTGGCTCCGATAATCGGTTCGCCTTTTCCATCTGTCACAGTACCTTTGATGGTTTTCTTTTCGTTTTTTTTCTGTTGTTGCACTTCTTGCTTCACTAATACTATGGTATTGTTATTAAGCGAATAAGAAACATTTAATGGGGTGAATACTTGTGATAGGACTTGATCGAGAGGCTTATTTTTACAGTTGACGGTCACTTTCGCTTGGTCGTTGAGGACATTGTTCCGATAAACGAATGTATACCGGGTTTGTTTCTCGATCTCCTTTATGAATGTTTTCACCGTACCATTATTGATGTTTACCGACACATTTCCTTTTTGTGCCAATGCTCCTGTTGTGGATAGTAAAATCATTCCAGTGAGCAAAATGGTAAAGTTTCTAAAAATAAGGAGATTATGTCTCCTCTTTTTAAAGGAAAAAATTAACTTTGTGTAATTCATAGTTGATACTATTTTTTCATGTTTTAATGGATTAATTTTATCGACTTTCATACAACCAAAGGATTGGGCGATTCTTTGGTTGTTTTTCTTTAAATAGCTTATATTATATCTTTCATAGGCTCCTTTCTTTTGAGGTTAATAAATAATGATTTTATCTTTATGTATCTCATATTTGAAGTTATACTGAAGGCTCAATGAATGGATAACATTCTGTATATTTTCATGGCGGAAAGAACCGGACAGTAAATCTTGTGCAATCTGTGGATATTTTAGTTCTATTTCTACTCCATACCACCGTTCTATTTGCTCTATAACATCAATTAAAGGCTCGGAGTCGAAAATTAGATAATCATTACACCAGCCTGTTTCTACATGCACATCAGCTTTTGTAATTTTGAGGGCTTTGTCTACACTGGAGTAGGTTGCTTTTTCACCGGGAGTAAGCGTATATTCGTGCGGGAGAGAGCCGCCGGATATTTTAATTTTTCCGGTAAGCAGAGAGGTTTCGATGACATCTTTCTTATATGTATTCACATTGAAAGAAGTTCCCAATACTTCGATCTGGAAGTCATTTACCATGACTCTGAAAGGACAGTCCGGGTTTTTGGCTACATCGAAGAAAGCTTCTCCTGATAGATGTACGAGTCGTTGTTCTGTATCATTGACGTCATATCTGATGGTAGTGGCACCATTCAGTTGCACTTTTGTTCCGTCCGGCAATATGATCTCTGATTTGCTGCCGGGTTTTACATTGGCAGTTATCATTTGTTGCGAACTTGGAGTATCGAATAAGGAATATATGCCGAAGGAAGAGGTGACGAGTAGAGCGATGACAGCGGCATATTTCGCAAATTGATACCAGCGTCTTCTCCAGATGATTTGATGAAGTTCCTTACGTATCTGCTTTTTCATCATGGGGGGCATCCCGATTTCCGGTGCAGAATCTTTTTCCATGTTTATCATGGTATTCCAAAGTTCTTCATCCGGTATGTGGTCAAGTTCTTTTTTGAACTCTCTCAAGTCAGAAGAAGGTAGTCCCTTCTCCATATATCGGCGGTATAAATCTTTAAAATGTGTAGCCATATTATAGGTGTTTCTATTGGTTATACGTGAATGGAATAAGAGAGTACTATGATTTCTTTGTGTTTTATAACATAAAAATCAGATAGAGATCTTTTTTGTGGGAGAAGATATTATTGCCTTCCCCTTGTGATGTGTTGCAGTGACGATATTATAAGAAGAAAATAAAGAGAATATTATATTTCATTATTTCGCTGCGAAGGATCTTCAGAGCGGAAGTCAGATAGTTCTTTACTGTTTGCTCGGAAAGCTCCAGTTGCTCGGCAATCTGTTTGACTGGAATATGTTTTTCTCTGCTTAGTTCATAAATCTCTCGTTCCCGTTGTGACAGAATATTCTTTGATTTCTTCAGTTGTTGCAGGAATTCATCATACAATAATAGGTCTTCTGGAGATACATCGCTCTCTTGGTTCTCGCAATACTCCATAAAGTCTTCGAATTGTAGTTCGTTGACTTGTTTGCGGAAATAATCGATTACCTGATGTTTGGCAATAGTGAAAATAAAGGCTTGCAGGTTGCCAAAGCTATTCAGTTGGCTACGGTTGTCCCATAGGCGTAAAAAGGTATCCTGAACAATATCTTGTGCCAGGGAACGATTTTTTAGTTGTTTAAGAACAAAGCTGTAAAGTCGGTCGGCGTAGGCTTCATAAATCTGGGTAAAAGCCTGGTAAGAGCCGTTGCGTAGTTCTTTTATGCACTGTATTTCGTCTATTTTCATCCTTTCTGTAATAGAAGTAGGTCAGGCAAATGTACTGAAATAATTTAGAAATAAACAAATCTATGTGAATAAATAAAGAGAAACCGATGTCCGGTAGTTGGCAGATGAATTTTATTTTGCAATCATATTACAATCATATATTGAGCTTTATTGTACCGTCTCTTGCTTTCCGCTAATTAATTTTGTATCTTTACTGTTTTTTACCCTTGCAAAGACAAGTGGTCATCTTATGCAGTGATAAATATCACTTTATAAGGTGATATTTGTTTTTCTATAAGGTGACTATTGTCCCGTTACAATTGGACAACTACCCGAGTGCATAAACTATGATAAATCTCTGCACTGAAAATCTTTATTCTCTGCACTGAAAAGTCTTAAATATAACAATAAGATTATGGCCTTTTACAATTTAAAGAAAAAGCCTGCCTTGACTACTAAGGAAGGAGAAACGGAAACAATGTATGCCGACATTGTCTACAGTGGAACGATTCCGGCAGAACGATTGAACCGTGGCGTTGCTAAGAGAACCGGATTTAAGGAAGGAGTGATAGAAGGTATCCTTATGGAACTGAAAGAGGATGTATTGCAATATCTGGGTGAAGGATACCGCGTCGAATTGGGAGAGTTCGGTTTCTTTTCAGCCAAAGTGAAAGCTTCCCGATTGGTAGCAAATAAGAATGATATTCGTTCTGATTCCGTAGCTTTCAACGGGGTGAATTTCCGTGCTTCCAAGAGTATGCGTGTAGGTATTCGCGGAGATTTGGAGCGCAGAAAGTGTGTCGATTTCAATACTTCGCGTAAGTGGGACAGGGAGAACCTGAAGAAACTCGTCCTGCAATATATCGGAGAGCATGGCTTCATCACAAGAACCACTTATACAGAACTTACCGGGCGTTTGAAGAATACTGCATTGGATGATCTTAAATCTTTTGCAGCCGAAGGCATTATCAAGCGGGAGGGACGGGGTAATCAGATGCATTTTATAGCACCGCCACGAAAGGAACCGGATGGCGAGTAGTGAACTCTGATTGGATATGTTTAACTTGCGCTCGTATGTCTAAAACATACTGTTATCGTCCATCATTAAATGATATTATGGCTAGAAATTTGTATCTTAGCGCCCATGTTGGATTGCTAATCCGGTAACCGTGTATGTTTGTTTTTATAATACTTCTAAAATAAGAAAACGATGTTTCAGAAACTTGTAGCTATAGAGCCGGTCAGTCTGGTTTCGTCGGCCGAAAAAACGTTGTATTCATTTGCCGGTCAGGTGGTGATGTATACTGATATACCCGCAAATGATGATGAAATCATTGCCCGTATCGGAGATGCCGATGCGGTGCTTTTGAGTTATACCTCCCGTATCAACCGGTATGTACTTGAATGTTGTCCGAATGTGAAATACATTGGAATGTGTTGCTCGCTCTATTCTCCCGAAAGTGCGAATGTCGATATTCGCTATGCCAATGAACGGGGTATCACGGTGACAGGTATCCGGGACTATGGTGATGAGGGAGTGGTAGAATATGTAGTCAGTGAGTTAGTGCGCTGTTTGCATGGCTTCGGGCAGGAATCGTGGGAGGAGTTACCTCGTGAGATCACCGGCTTAAAAGTCGGAATAGTCGGATTGGGTAAGTCGGGCGGCATGATAGCGGACGCTTTGAAGTTCTTTGGTGCTGATATTTCATATTATGCCCGCAGTGAGAAAGAAGCGGCTACTGCCAAAGGATATTGCTTTTTGCCGTTGGAGAAACTCCTTGCAGAGAGTGAAGTCATTTGCTGTTGCCTTAATAAAAATACGGTTCTGCTGCATGAAGAGGAATTCAGGCAGATGGGTAACCGGAAGATCTTATTCAATACCGGTTTGTCACCGGCATGGGATGAGGCTGCTTTCACTGAATGGCTGGAAGGTGATAACCTTTGCTTTTGTGATACGATAGGCGCATTGGGGAGTGAGCAACTGCTCAATCATCCGCATGTACGTTGTATGCAGGTGTCTACTGGCCGTACGCGTCAGGCGTTTGACCGCCTGAGCGCAAAAGTATTGGCCAATCTGTCAGAATACAATGGGTGATGCGATATTAATCAGGGTGCTCACTACTGACCACCCTGCAATATCTGATGTAGCGCTATAAATGTCTACTACGGCATGCACCTGGTCATTTTTGATTTCTACCTTTTGCGTATCTCCCACAAATCCGGGGGTAGATTGTATGGATACCTGCATGTTCTCCGGACCGACAGAAGCTCGTGAGGCGGCAACTGTAACATTCACTTTGGTTGGAAAGAGGCGAATAGCTTCCGCAGCACTTCCGGAGAAAACGGTACGTTGCTCCGTTTGCAAAGAATCATCATAAACGGGAGTCCCTTTGAGTCCATTAGGACCTTTTTCATTGAAGAAGCGAGCCGTCGTATTTCCCATCAGAGAGGCAGTTCTTAAAACATCGAATCCACCGGTAGCTCCGGATGCAATATAGATTCGTGTACCATTTGCCTTGGCTGTTTCTGCCACTTCCTGATAGAATGTCTCGTCTGCCAAAGCACCGATAGACAAGGTAATGACAGAGGTTCCGTTTCTCAATGCTGGCAAAGCCAATTCCCGCATAGCGGCAGGAGAGGCCGATTCCACCAAATAATCTGGTTTTAATGCTAATAACTCTTCCAATGTGGCGCAAGCAATGCAAGGCTTGCCATGTTGCTGCATTTTATGAACGATGTGCGCTGCTTTTGAAGCCGTACGCGAATAGACACCTACCAAGTCATAATCTGGTAATAAGCCTTTGACAACTGCATCCGCAACGATTCCTGCAAGTCGTCCACATCCTACAATGACTAATTTTTTCATGCAACAAAGATAATACTTTTATTGGTAAGAGCTTGGGTTGGTAATATGGTATTTATTTTCATCAGGTATGTATCCAGTAATGGTATTGTCTGATAGAGTAAAGCTGGTTTTTATTGATGATAATATAACATATACTCTATATAGCTTTTAAGATAGGCTGTTTGTTCCTTTAATTTATGAGCCATTTGTAATCAGATTACGAAGATTTTCTCTACATTTGTCTTTATTAGTCTTGTAATCTTCTATTAAAGTTTAATACTCCGATGAAAAAAAAGTACCTGATATTTCTTTTGCTTCTCTCTTTTCCACTATATACCTGGGCCGATAAGACCTTGGACTCACTGTTGAATGTGCTTGATTTGACGATTCAAGAACATGAGACTTATGTCGCTCAACGTGAATCACGTATCAAGCACCTTAAAGAACTGACACACGGAATAGAACCTAATTCCGCGGAACAGTACAATCTGAACAGTCAGATATACAAAGAATATAAAGCCTTTATCTGCGACTCTGCAATTCACTATTTGAATGAAAATATCCGGATTGCAGAGCGCTTGCGTGATACGGACCGGAAGATAGAAAGTCAGTTGCAGCTTTCGCTATTATTATCATCAACTGGAATGTATAAAGAGTCTCTTGATGTGCTGGAATCGGTAGACCGTCGGAAAATCATTCCTCGTTTAATAGCCGATTATTACACCTGCTTTGACCATGTGTATGGCGAGTTGGGCGTTTATACACAGGATAAAACCCTTTCGGGACGTTATTGGAGTATTTCACAGGCATATAGAGATTCATTATATGCTATATTGCCTCCGGAATCGGAAGAATACCTGCTGATGCGTGAAGCATCATTTCGCGATCAACACCAGTATGAGGATGCCCTGAAAGTGAATGATCTCCGGTTGACGAAAATAGAACCATATACTCCCCAATATGCGATGGCTACTTATCATCGTTCTTTGATTTACAAGTACAGTAATGATAGTCTGGGAGAGAAACGGAATCTTTGTCTTTCTGCTATATCGGATATTCGTTCTGCCATTAAGGACCATGCTTCGTTGTGGATGCTTGCCCAGCTACTTTACGAAGATGGTGATATGGAACGTGCGTACCAATATATGCGCTTTTCGTGGAATGCGACCAAGTTCTACAATGCCCGTCTGCGTAGTTGGCAGAGTGCTGACGTGCTTTCATTGATTGATAAAACCTATCAGGCAATGATTGAAAAGCAGAACGACCGTCTTCAACAGAACCTGCTGCTTATCACTGCACTGTTGGTGTTGTTGATTGTAGCTTTGGGATATATCTACCGTCAGATGAAAAAGCTGGTAGATGCAAGAAATCATCTTCAGGTAGCTAATAAGCAGTTAAACGGATTGAATGAGGAGTTGAGGCAGATGAATAGTTGCTTGTCTTCCACCAATATCGAACTCTCGGAGTCCAATCAGATCAAGGAAGAGTATATTGCCCGTTTCATCAAGTTGTGTTCTACTTATATCAACCGTTTAGACGCTTACCGGCGGATGGTGAATAAGAAAGTGTCTGCCGGACAAATTGCGGAGTTATTAAAGATAACGCGTTCCCAAGATGCTCTTGACGAAGAACTGGAAGAATTGTATGCTAACTTTGATACAGCCTTTTTGCATCTCTTCCCTAACTTTGTGGGAAAATTCAATGACTTATTACAGGAAAATGAACAGATTTTACCGAAGAAAGGCGAGTTATTGAATACTGAACTGCGCATCTTTGCTTTGATACGTCTGGGTATTGAAGATAGTTCACAAATTGCGGAGTTTCTTCGTTATTCAGTGAATACAATTTATAATTATCGGGCGAAAGTAAGGAATAAAGCCCGTGGATCGAGAGAGGATTTTGACGATTTAGTGCGAAAAATTCGCTAATTCGGACTGTAAATCAACCACTTTTTTAGGTATATGTTCTGAATGTAAATAGATGAAAATGAGTGGATTGTCGTTTTGTGTGATCCACTTATTGCCCCCTCCTTGTTAGCTCACTTTAATTTCTTTATACTTTTGACCTGTGCTTCGAAAGTAATGAGAATAGCCCATTGCTGACGAGCGTCTTATTATTAACTTTAAAACTTAGTACGCATGAAAAAAAACAGGCGAAAAATCCTTTCGGGGAGTCGCAAGATTTTCTTTGCTATCTTGGCAATGTTTTTATCTTTGAGTGCATCCGCACAGCAAATTACTGCATCCGGTCAGGTCCTGGATGCTCAAAAAGAACCGCTAATCGGTGTTAGTGTACAAGAGAAAGGTACGTCTAACGGAGCAATTACCGATTTAGATGGCAACTTCACATTAAACGTTAAGCAAAACGCCATTTTGATATTCTCTTATGTGGGTTATAAGTCGCAGGAGGTAAAGGCAGCCCACCAGATGAAGATCACACTTCAGGAAGATAATGAAGTGCTTGATGAAGTGGTGGTCATCGGTTATGGTTCGGTGAAACGGAAAGATGTGACTACCGCTATCTCTTCCGTATCTACCAAGGATTTGGATATGCGGCCTATTGTTTCGGCAGGACAGGCCATTCAAGGTAAGGCAGCCGGTGTCTCGGTGATTCAGCCTAACGGTACGCCGGGCGGTGAAATGTCTATCCGTGTTCGTGGTACTACTTCAATGAATGGTAGTAATGATCCGTTGTATGTAGTAGATGGAGTGCCTGTAGACAATATCAAGTTCCTTTCTCCGAATGATATTGAGAGTATGCAGATATTGAAAGATGCTTCATCGGCATCTATCTACGGTTCGCGTGCTGCTAACGGAGTCATTCTAATTACTACGAAGGCCGGTGCAGCCGGTAATGCCAAAGTTTCTTTGACAGCCCAGTTCGGTTTGAACAAAGTGGCCGATAAAGTAGAATCCCTGAATGCAGCACAATATAAAGAATTGCAGGATGAAATCGGACTAGTGTCTTTGCCGGACGGATTACCCGATCGCACCGACTGGTTTGATGAAACGTATACGACCGGAAAGACTCAAAATTATCAGGTAGCTGTATCCAATGGTAATGAGAAAATGAAATATTACCTTTCTGCGGGTTACCTCAAAGAACAGGGAGTGTTGGACATCTCTTATTACAAGCGTTACAATTTCCGGGTAAATCTGGAAAATCAGGTTCGTAAATGGCTGACAGTAAGTGCTAATATCTCTTATTCAGATTATACAAGCAATGGAGGCGGAGCAATGGGAACAGGCTCGAATCGGGGTGGTGTTATTCTGGCTGTTATCAATACACCGACTTATGCGCCGGTGTGGGATGCTTTGAACCCTAATCAGTATTACAATAACTTCTATGGAGTGGGTAATATCACCAATCCATTAGAAAATATGGCCCGCGCGAAAAATAACAAAGACAAAGAAAACCGCTTGTTGGCATCGGGTAATATATTGCTGACTCCATTTCCGGAACTGAAGTTTAAATCTACTCTTACTCTTGACCGTCGCAACGCCGTTAATACCACTTTTCTTGATCCGATTTCTACTGCTTGGGGCCGCAATCAGTATGGTGAGGCTTCGGACAATCGGAATATGAACACAGTGCTGACATTTGATAATGTATTGACTTATAATAAAAACTTCAAGAAACATGGCTTGGAAGTAATGGCCGGTTCGTCATGGACGGATTCAGACTATTCAAATAGCTGGATCAACGGTTCACACTATCGTAGCGATCAGATTCAAACATTGAATGCTGCCAATAAAATATCTTGGGATAATACAGGTACAGGTGCATCTCAATGGGGAATTATGTCATTCTTCGGACGTGTAGCTTATAACTTCGACAGTAAATACCTGGTAACGGCTAATCTTCGTGCCGATGGTTCTTCTAAATTGCATCCCGATCATCGTTGGGGCGTATTTCCTTCATTCTCTGCAGCCTGGCGTATTTCTTCGGAAAAGTTCATGGAGAACCTGACATGGATTGACGATTTAAAATTGCGCGGTGGCTGGGGACAAACCGGTAACCAGTCGGGTATTGGTGACTATGCATATTTGCAGCGTTACAATATCGGTCGTATCGAATGGTTTAAGAAAGGCGGCGAAGGTGATTCTACTGATTATGCAAATGCTGTTCCTACCATTAGCCAGGCCAACTTGCGTACATCTGATTTAACATGGGAAACCACGACACAGACCAATATAGGTCTGGATCTGACCATATTGAATGGACGGTTGACGTTTAATGCCGACTATTATTATAAGAAGACCAAAAACATGTTGATGAATGTATCATTACCTGCCGGTGCCGCAGCCGCTACGTCTATTGCCCGTAACGAGGGTGAAATGGTAAATAAGGGTTTTGAGCTTTCTATTAGTTCGAAAAATCTTCGTGGAGGAGCATTTACATGGGATACAGACTTCAATATCTCTTTTAACCGGAATAAATTGACAAAACTGGAATTACAGAAAGTTTATTACGATGCTAAAACTGCGGATGTGGTGAATGACTATGTGGTACGTAATGAGCCGGGCCGTGCTTTGGGAGGTTTCTACGGTTATATAAGTGATGGGGTAGATCCTGAAACCGGTGAATTGATGTATCGTGATTTGAACAATGACGGTAAAATATCATCTTCCGACCGTACCTATATCGGTGATCCGAATCCGGATTTCACCTATGGTATGACTAATACCTTTTCATGGAAAGGCTTTAACTTGAGTATCTTTATCCAAGGTTCTTATGGAAACGATATTTATAATGCTTCACGTATTGAAACGGAAGGTATGTATGATGGTAAGAATCAGTCGGCCCGTGTATTGAATCGTTGGAAAATACCCGGACAGATAACAGACGTGCCTAAGGCTAATTTCAAATTGCTCAATTCTACCTATTTTGTAGAAGATGGCAGTTATCTAAGATTGAAGGATGTTTCCTTGTCCTACAACGTTAAAGGTAAACTATTGAAGAAATGGGGAATTACCCGTTTGCAACCTTACTTCACGGCTACTAACCTGCTGACATGGACCAGCTATTCGGGAATGGACCCGGAAGTAAACCAATGGGGTAATAGCGGTACGGTACAAGGTATCGATTGGGGTACTTACCCGCATTGCAGATCATACGTGTTTGGTATTAATGTTGAATTCTAATGAAAGGAAAGATTATGAAACTAAGAACTATATTTTACGGATTAACCTCCGGCTTGCTATTGGGACTTTCTTCCTGCTCGCTGAATTATGAGCCATTAGACACCTATTCGGATGTGACGGAAGGAGTGACAAGTGATGGTACAAAAATCGTATTCAAGGATAAAGCTGCAGTTGAAAGTCATCTGACAACGCTTTATAATCAAATGCGTGACCGTCAGGAACATTGGTATGTGGATTTACTTTTGATTTCAGACTCCCATTCGGATAATGCTTATGCCGGTACTACCGGAGCGGAAGTTGTCCCGTTTGAGAATAACTCTATTGAAGGTTCCAATTCTGTGTTGGAACGTGACTGGAACCGTTATTTGGAGGATGTGGCCCGTGCCAATAAACTCATTTGTAACATTGACCTGGTGACAGATAATTCGTTGACTACTGCCGAACGGGCGCAATACAAAGCAGAAGCGAAGATATTCCGTGCCATGGTAATGTTTGACATGGTACGTCTGTGGGGTGATTTCCCTGTGATTACAACGGTGGCTGATGATATTACTTCTGAAAACATTGATGAGGTATATCCACAATATTTCCCCAAACAAAATACGGAACTTGAAGCTTATCAGCAGATTGAAAAGGATTTGTTGGATGCAGTATTGTATGCTCCGGACAATACGCCGGGGAATAAGACGTTGTTTTCCAAATCTGTAGCTCGTACCTTATTGGCTAAAATATATGCCGAGAAACCTTTGCGTGATTATACGAAAGTTATCCAATATTGTGATGAGGTGAAAGCAGACGGTTTTGATCTGGTAGATGATTTCAGTGATTTGTTTGGAATGAATGCTGCGGGAACAGATGCAAAGATGCGTAATACAAAAGAATCGATTCTTGAAGCACAATTTACATCCGGAGCAGGTAACTGGTGTACATGGATGTTCGGGCGTGATCTCGTGAATTGGAATAACAATTTCACGTGGGCGAAATGGGTGACTCCGTCACGTGACCTGATTAGTGCTTTCAAACAGGAAGGAGATGAAGTCCGTTTCAAAGAATCAATAGTCTATTACGATTGTAATTGGAGCAACTATTATCCGTCTGATAATTATCCGTTCATGTATAAATGCCGCTCTGCCAACAGCAGTATCATCAAGTACCGTTATGCCGATGTCCTGTTGCTGAAAGCAGAAGCGCTGATTATGCAGGATACGCCGGATTTGGAAGGAGCCGCCGATATAATAGATGAAGTGCGCGACCGTGCCAAATTGGGAGCACTTCCCACCTCTGTCCGTTCAAACAAAAATGCCATGCTGAATGCTTTGCTTAAAGAACGTCGGTTAGAACTGGCTTTTGAGGGACAACGATGGTTTGATCTGGTCCGTCTGGACAAGGTAGAAGAGGTGATGAATGCAGTGTATGCTAAGGATTCAGGTCGCAAAGCGCAGATTTACACTTTTGATAAGAACTCTTATCGTTTGCCAATTCCGCAGTCGGTAATCGACGCGAATGATAAGATTCACCAGAATCCGGGTTATTAATTCAACTAAAAACATAGAAAACTTAAGATTATGATAGACATGAGAAATATAGCATTGACCTTTTTAGGATGCTTCACCATATTAGCTGCATGCAGCAACAGTGACGATGCGGAGAAACCGGTTACACCTGTTCCGACCGGAGATGTGACTATTTATGCGACCACTAGCAGCCTGACTCGCGATTTGACCCGTGATGCCGTTAATTTCAGCTCGAAAGATAATTTGGCACCTACTTCAATCACATTGAATCCAACTGAACAATATCAGACAATGGATGGCTTCGGAGCTGCTATCACAGGCGCCACTTGTTTTAATCTTCTGCAAATGAAACCGGAAGATCGTCACGCCTTCCTTACGGAAACATTCTCTGACGACAAAGGCTTCGGATTTAGCTATATCCGTATCTCTATCGGCTGCTCCGACTTTTCATTGAGCGAATATACCTGCTGTGATACGAAAGGTATTGAACATTTTGCTTTGCAAAGTGAAGAGAAAGATTATATCCTTCCGATTCTGAAAGAGATTTTGAGCATCAATCCTTCTATTAAAGTCATTGCCGCCCCTTGGACTTGTCCAAAATGGATGAAAGTAAAGAGTCTCACAGACCTTACTCCGCTGGATTCATGGACAAACGGTCAACTGAATCCAGCCTATTATCAGGACTATGCCACTTATTTTGTGAAATGGGTACAAGCATTCAACGCCGAAGGCATTGATATTTATGCTGTAACTCCCCAGAACGAACCGTTGAACCGTGGTAATTCCGCTTCGCTTTATATGAGTTGGGAAGAACAGAGGGACTTTGTGAAAACAGCACTCGGACCTAAATTCAAAACAGCCGGACTAGCTACGAAAATTTATGCATACGATCATAACTATGATTATAGTGATATTGCAACAGAAAAGAACTACCCCGGTAAGATGTATGAAGACGCAGCAGCTTCCCAATACCTGGCTGGAGCTGCTTATCACAACTATGGCGGGAATCGCGAAGAGCTTTTAAATATACATAAAGCCTATCCTGAAAAGGAACTTCTTTTCACGGAGACTTCTATCGGAACATGGAATAGCGGACGTGATTTGTCGAAACGATTGCTGGAAGATATGAAAGAAGTAGCATTGGGGACGATCAACAACTGGTGTAGGGGAGTTATAGTGTGGAACCTGATGCTTGATAATGACCGTGCTCCTAACCGTGAAGGCGGTTGCCAGACTTGCTACGGAGCGGTGGATATCAGTAATAGCGACTATAAGACAATTATCCGCAACTCACATTATTATATCATCGCCCATCTCTCAAGTGTGGTGAAACCGGGAGCGGTACGTATCGGTGCATCCGGCTATGCTGATAGCAATATCATGTATTCTGCTTTCGAGAATCCGGATGGAACATACGCTTTTGTACTGATGAATAATAATGAAAAGACTAAAAAGATAACCTTAAGTGATGGTAAGCGTCATTTTGCTTATGATGTTCCGGGCAAATCTGTGACTTCCTATCGTTGGGCAAAGTCGGAATAAGAACTTTAAAACGATCAAGACAATGAAAAAAAACAGTTATATTATATTGGCTTTGGCAGGAATGTTATCCATGAATTCCTGTAATGATGACGAATTCTTGCCTGGTAATCCGAGTATGGAAATCAAAGCAGAGAATGCAGACGCTCTTTTTGGTGACAGTCTTCCGTTTACGATTAAAGCCTCGGATGTGGATGTGCCTCTTTCTACGTTGAAAGCACAGCTTTTTTATGGAGAAGAACAAGTGTCTGAAACGGTCATCCGTACAAAGACAAGCGGAAATGACTATACTGGTAAAATCTTTGTTCCTTATTATGCTAATATTCCTAATGGAAAGGCAACTTTGAAATATATTCTTCAGAACATTCATTTTACTACCACAGAAATGACGAAAGAACTCGCTCTGGCACGACCGGACTTCCCCTATCTGACATTAGTGGATGAGGAAGGAAAAGAGTACCGGATGGAACGTCAATCCATGCACAAGTATAGTGTGACAGGAGACTTCTCGCAAAAGATGAAAGCGTATATCAAGACTCCGAAAGTGGGAGAGGATGGGAACGAATTGACCTTCGGCTGGGAGAATGGAACGATTGAAGCCGGTTCTACTAATGCTATCTCATTTTCTAATACGGAACCGGGAAATTATGCTATCAAGTTTAATACGTTGACTTACGAGGCAGAACCATTTGCCAAGTTAAAGGTGAACGGTGAAGATATGGAATTGGTAGAGAATGATCTCTATGCAATCAAGTTGACTTTGAAGAAAAATGACATTCTAGCGTTTGAAGGGGTGCCTGATTATGATAATTGGTGGATAGACCAGGATTATTTTGAAAAGCAGGAAGATGGAACATTGAAATTCCTGCCGATTGACGGAAGTTACCAAATAACAGCCAATGGTAAAATGAAGTATTTCTCTGTCATTGCTTTGAAGAATGGTGAGGCTGCCAAGTTGCAGGATGATGGAACAGGTGCTATCTGGGCTATTGGAACAGGAATCGGTAAACCGTCGGTGGCACTTTCTGAAGTAGGGTGGACTCCGGAAAATGGTCTGTGTATGCCACAGCTTACTGCGAAGAAGTATCAACTGACATTTATAGCTGGCGTTACCATGAAAGTGGATGATATTAACTTTAAGTTCTTCCATATCAATAAATGGGACAACGGCGAGTTTAAGGGTGATGCTATTTCTACAACGAGTGAATTGGTTAAAATCTCATCGGACGGAAACTTGGGACTGGAAGAAGGTCAGAAGTTCGAAAGAGGAGGTATTTACAGGTTTACAGTTGATGTGACGAAAGGCAATACCAAGGCTGTGTTGACAGTGGAGAAAGTAGGGAAGGTAGATTTACCTGCACCGGATATTTTCTTTGGTAATGATAAGATGGAGGTGACAGATACTGATATATATAAGTCGGATCAGGCGTTTACACAAGGACAAATGATAACTGTTACAGGCATTGATAATTTGAATGAATGGTGGATCGATCCTGACTTCTTTGAGAAACAAAGTGATGGTGCATTGAAGTTCCTGCCGATTAACGGAGATTATCGGGTGACAGCTAATGCTGTTTTGAAGTATTTTTCTGTAATGGCTTTGAAAGATGGTAAACCGGCCAAATTGCAAGATGACGGAACGGGTGCAATCTGGGCTATCGGGAAAGGAATCGGTAAGCCTTCTGTTGCGTCTTCCGAAGTAGGTTGGGAGCCAGGTAAAGCGCTCTGTCTGGCGCAAGTTGCTCCTAAAAAGTATCAGCTAACCTTGAAAGCTGGGGAAACGTTGAAGACTAGTGGCGACTGGGAGGCGATTAGCTTTAAGTTCTTCTATCAGAATGATTGGGGAGATGAATTCAAAAATTATGCAAGCAATACTTTAGTGGAACAGCTTAAACTTACAGATTCCGGAAACTTGGAAATGCAGGATAATAAAGCATTTGAAGAAGGAGTTGTCTATCGATTTACCATTGATGTAACGAATGGCAATGCAAATGCTGATCTGAAGGTTGAGAAAATAAATTGACCTGAAGATTGATACCGGATTTTTATTGAACCTATCCTGGAAGGGTATGATGAATTGTACCCTTTCAGGATTCATCTTTGGTCGGAATAATGTAAAAAACATTAATAAACCCGTCCGCTACTAGGAAATATCCCTTGTTTGGGAGTCTATATAAATAAAGTATTAATTCATTTCTTATATCATCAATAAACATGAAACTCAAAACAATGTTACTTGGCTTGTCTGTGATGACTGCGTTGTCTGCCTTTGCGCAGAAGCCCGTGTATCTGGATACTGGTAAGCCTATCGAAGAGCGAGTGAAAGATGCATTGAACCGGATGACCCTTGAAGAAAAGGTGAAGATGATTCATGCACAGTCTAAATTTAGTTCGGCAGGCGTTCCCCGCCTCGGAATCCCCGAAGTATGGGCTACCGACGGTCCTCACGGTATCCGTCCGGAAGTGTTGTGGGATGAATGGGATCAGGCGGGATGGACAAACGACTCCTGTATTGCCTATCCGGCACTGACGTGTCTTTCTGCTACATGGAACCCTGAAATGTCGCATCTTTATGGGAAAAGTATCGGTGAAGAGGCGCGTTATCGCAAGAAAGACATCTTATTGGGTCCCGGTGTGAATATCTACCGTACTCCCTTGAACGGACGTAACTTCGAGTATATGGGAGAAGACCCGTATCTGTCCGCCACTATGGTAGTTCCTTACATTAAAGGTGTACAAGAGAATGGGGTAGCTGCCTGTGTGAAGCATTATGCATTGAACAATCAGGAGTTCAACCGTCATACCACTAACGTGCATCTGAGCGATCGTGCCCTTTATGAAATATACCTGCCTGCTTTCAAGGCTGCCGTTCAGGAAGGTGGAACCTGGTCGATTATGGGCTCTTATAATCTTTATCAGGGACAGCACGCCTGTCACAACAAACGTCTGCTTAAAGATATTCTTCGTGATGAATGGGGCTTTGATGGTGTTGTAGTGTCCGACTGGGGAGGTGTGCACAATACCGAACAGGCTATTTACAACGGCATGGACTTGGAGTTTGGCTCATGGACGAACGGACTGTCTGCCGGAACGAGAAATGCGTATGATAATTATTACTTGGCTTTCCCTTACCTGAAACTGATTAAAGAGGGTAAAGTCGGAACAAAAGAATTGGACGAGAAAGTCATCAACATCCTTCGTCTGATTTTCCGTACTTCGATGGACCCGTATAAGCCGTTCGGCTCTCTAGGTTCTCCCGAACACGGACAAGCCGGTCGTAAGATCGCTGAAGAAGGAATCGTTCTTTTACAGAACAAGAATAACGTGTTGCCTGTCGACCTGAATAAGACAAAGAAGATTGCCGTTATCGGTGAAAACGCCATTAAGATGATGACAGTGGGCGGTGGTAGCTCTTCCTTGAAAGTGAAGTACGAGATTTCTCCGTTGGATGGATTAAAGAACCGTGTAGGCTCGCAAGCGGAAGTGGTGTATGCCCGTGGCTATGTAGGCGACCCGACAGGAGAATATAACGGTGTGAAAACCGGTCAGGACCTCAAAGACGACCGCTCGGAAGACGAACTTCTTGCTGAGGCTCTGCAAGTGGCTAAAGATGCGGATTACGTTATCTTCTTCGGCGGATTGAATAAGAGCAACCATCAGGATTGTGAGGACTCAGACCGTGCTTCGTTGGGCTTGCCTTATGCACAGGACAGAGTCATAAGTGAACTGGCAAAGGTCAATAAAAACCTTATATTTGTCAATATCTCCGGTAATGCAGTGGCTATGCCTTGGGTGAACGAAGTCCCCGCCATTGTACAAGGCTGGTTCTTGGGTTCGGAAGCCGGAACGGCTCTTGCTTCGGTTTTAGCAGGAGATGTGAATCCTTCAGGAAAACTTCCTTTCACTTTTCCTGCAAAACTGGACGATGTAGGTGCTCATAAACTGGGTGAATATCCGGGTGATAAGGAAGAACTCGCAAAATCCAAGCATAGGGGAGATACTATTAACGAAACTTATCACGAAGATATCTTTGTTGGTTACCGTTGGGTAGATAAGGAGAAAATCAAGCCATTGTTCCCGTTCGGACACGGATTGAGCTATACAACTTTCGTCTATGGAAAATCTTCCGCAGATAAGAAAACAATGACCGCCGATGACACGATTTCGTTCACTGTCAACGTGAAGAATACAGGAACCCGCGAAGGTCAGGAAGTCGTTCAGCTTTATATCAGTGACAAGAAATCCTCTCTGCCCCGTCCGGTGAAAGAACTGAAAGCCTTCCAAAAAGTGAGACTGGCTCCGGGCGAAGAGAAAGAGGTAACGCTGACGGTTGATAAGAAAGCATTGAGCTTCTTCGATGATGGGAAACACGAATGGGTGGCCGAACCGGGCAAGTTTGAAGCGGTTATCGGAAGTTCATCAAGAGATATTAGGGGGATTGTATCCTTTGAGTTGAAATAGGTAGAAAGTTGGTAAAAATGGATTGTCGGGAGAATGTTACTATCTTGTCAAGGTAGGAGTAACATTCTCCTTTTTTTCTTTGGAGTTCTTTTAATCTGTGATTGGGAAATAATCTATTCCTTTGAAATTCAGTAATATAGTTGTGTGTATTAATTAATATGGAATTTATGTAATTCTCTAATAGTTATAAATAAGGTTCACCGGTTTCACCGTTGATTTATAGCCGCTCAGCTAACGGTGAAACCGGTGAACCTTCAAAATGACTCTAATGAAGGGAAGAATCGTGAAGAAGTAGTAATATAAACAGCTTTATAGAATTCATATAGCAGTTCACGGCATATTCAGAAAAATTCACTCTTTTTGGGCGTGATGCTATATAGTCTTTTAAAAAGTCTTCTCTGATATTAATGTTCTAACTCTTGCCCAGTACCAACAGACTTTCCGGTCCCATATTAAACAACAAGTCTATGATACTCAAATTAGGCAGGAAACCCAATTTGGACTCGAAAACCTGATAATAAGGTTGCGGAATAAACTTTGTATCTACTTCTCTGAAATCCTTTTTCGGATGAATCACTTCCCGGAAATCGGTTTCTTCGGCAGTGAACTTCATTTTATATTCGGCAGTACGTTCCATATCGGGATGAATATCTATCAGCTCGCAGACCAATCGGCAAAGCTCTTCGTTGAAATCGACTAAAAACTCATATTTCTTCTCGTAGAAAGGGCGGAAATCATCTTTGTAGTATTCAAAGAAAGGAGTGCTGTTGTAAGCGGATTCAATCGCGTTCCAGTGCAGGTGTCTCCAGTTGCCGTGGTCGGAGATGCGGATATCCTTCATTGGACATTTCAGCGTATCAGGCTTTACGGTCGGAATGGAAAGGGCTAACTCTCCGCTGGGACCGGCAATCGTACAACGGTTGCGGTAGGTCTGTTTGATATAGTGGTCGTGTTGCTCTACAAATACCTTGTCATAAGCCAGTAATTTGGTATAGTACTCGACGGGAGCGAGGTAAGCCGAAGATAAATAAGCTGTTTTCATTTCTTTCATTTTATACGTTTGGAAGTCTTTTATTTCACCGTCCGGAAGAAACGGTTCCATCGGTATCCGTCAAATAAGCCTGTTTCTTTCTCTTTAGAGAACCAGACAACGGAGGCTTTCCCGATGATATGGTCTTGCGGGACGAATCCGAACAGACGTGAGTCGGACAGGTTGATAGTATTGTTTGCCCCCATCCAATAGTAATCTTTGGTGAAATAACAATGTTGTGTGGGGTTGCCGTCCACATATAGGATGTCGTTTTTAATTTCCGCCTGCCTGCCTTCATGCATTACGAGAGTATTCCGCAACAAAGTGATGTTCCAGGGATATACCCGGATATATTTTCCCTTGCCGGGGACAATCAAAGGTTTCAGTTCAATGTCTTTTTGGGGGGATAAAGGCTGTAGCCAGTTTTGCCCGTACATGGCCTGTTCCAGCAGGTAGTATTCATATCGGCTGAAACTACGTACGTGGGTGGTGTCATTGCTTCCCATCAAACCGTCGTCGGTGATGGAGAACGTGTGCATAAGTGAGGTAATCAGGCTCTCTTTGGAGACGGGATACACATAAAGTTTCTTTTTGTCCGGATTATGTTTTGTTTCGGGAGAGGTGGCGGAGAATAGGGAGTCTACCAATAAGGTGTCGCCCGGAACGCCGATGCAACGGCTGATATAGATTTCCCGACGGTCGATGACCGGCTGCTGGATTCCGGCAGGATTATTGAATACTACGATGTCTTGCCGACGCACGGGACTCTCGCACCAGCGATGATAAGAAAAGAGCGACATGAAAGGAACCCGCAGCCCATAGCTCCATTTGTTGACTAGGATACGTTCACCCTGAAAAATGGAATTTTCCATGCCGGTGGACGGGATAAGGCAGGATGTAAAAGCAAATCCCCGGAGCAGAAGCACGACGACTACTGCTCCGGCAAATGCTAGTATCCATTTGAATTTACGAATGTTCATCAATTTTTATCACCTTATCACTCTGTTATGCCAGTATGCACTTATCAGTCTACCCACTTGAACAGGCGGTTCCAACGGATTTTGCCGTCAAACCATCCACGGTCTTTGTCAAGCGACAGCCATACAACAATCGGTTTGCCTACTACATGGTCTTCGGGCACAAAACCCCAATAGCGGGAGTCGGCGGAGTTGTGACGGTTGTCACCCATCATCCAGTAATAATCCATCTTAAAGGTATATCGGTCGGTCTTTTCACCGTTGATGTAGATTCCGTCCGGTTTGATTTCCAGTTTGTTGCCTTCGTAAGCTACGATGCAACGTTCGTAGATAGGAAGATTATCCTCTGTCAGCGTAATGGTGGCTCCCTTGGCGGGAATCCAGATAGGGCCGTAGTTGTTGCGATCCCATTTCGTATAAAGATTCAGCGGGTACATCTGTCCTGCGTAATCTTCCGGTTCCATTACGATTTTGCTGATAAGCTTTTTGTTGCCGGAAAGGGTTTTGTACATCTTCTTGGTCAAGGGAAGATGATAGACAGGGTTCAGTTTGCCTTGTGCGTTTCGGCTGTCCAGTCCTATTTCCAGCAGTCCCATTTCCCAACCGGAGTCTTCTATCAGCATTTGGTCGGCTTTGCTGATACCCAGTTCGCGGAACATATCGTCTGTGATATACGGACCGGTAGTTTGCACGAAATAGTTGAATTGCAGGTTTTCGGGATTTTCAATCGCTTTACCGTCAATCATCACCTGGCCTTCTACAATCTGAAGGGTATCACCAGGCAGACCGACACAGCGTTTTACATAATTCTCGCGACGGTCTACCGGGCGCCAGAGGACTTCACCATAAGTGCGTGGGTTGTTCATTATCTGCTTCCGTCCGGCGGCATAGTACAAGTCGTAAATGGCACGTTGCTGCGCACGGGTCAGGCTATCCATCTCAACCTGTTTGGGGTAGATGCGTTGTCCCTCGCCGTAAGCCAGTGTATAGAAGTCTGTTGTCTGTTGGTACTTCACTGCTACCGTATCGCCTGCCGGGAAATTGAACACGACAATGTCATTCAGCTTCACCTTGCCGAATCCCGGAACCCGTTTGTACTTCCATTGCGGCCATTCAATATATGATTTGGCATTGAAGACAGGTAGTGTATGCTGCGCCAACGGCATGGAAAGGGGAGTGTTCGGTACGCGGGGACCGTAACTCATCTTGCTCACATACAGGAAGTCGCCCACCAGCAATGATTTTTCCAAAGAAGAAGAAGGAATCTGATAATTCTGGAAGATGTAGATATTGACGAAGTAGACGGCAACCAATGCAAACACGATGGCGTCTACCCAGCTCATGACACTGCGAACAGCCGGATTCTTCGACTTCTTCCAAAAAGACCAGGGAATTTTCTTGGTAATATAAATATCGAAAATGAAAGGAACAACAATCAATCCCCACCAACTTCGTACCCAGATAAGGAAGATGAGGTAAAGTAGAATGGCAAGGACGCATTTGATCCATTGTGCGCGTGTGGCTTGTCTCATAATGTTATATTTGTTTAGAACTAGCTTCTGATATTTTAGTCATTTAAAAACGGGAATAAATCACTCATGCCTAGAAAACCTTCGTGTGTGGCAGTATATTCGGCAGCCAATACGGCTCCCAATACAAATCCGCCACGGCTTTTGGCATCGTGTGTGATGGTGATGCTGTCCACGTCGGATTCATAGCGTACGGAATGAAGACCGAAAACTTCTCCTTCACGGATAGAGGCAATAGGAAGTTCGTTAGCGGCACAATCATTGGTACCGCTGACGGTTCCGTCCGGTGCTGCGAAGGTCCCTTTCACCCATTTGTCTTTGCGGTCCAGGTTTTGCAGAATACCTTCTGCCAGTGTGATGGCTGTTCCGCTGGGGGCATCCAGCTTGTGAATATGATGCGTCTCGCTCATGGTGACATCATAAGCAGGAAACTGATTCATAATTTTAGCCAAATACTTGTTGACAGCGGAGAAGATGCTGACTCCCAGGCTGAAGTTGGACGACCAGAAGAGTGTTTTGCCCCCTTCCGTACAGAGTCTCTTGATTTCTTCGCCATGTTCGTCCATCCATCCGGTACTGCCTGACACTAGTTTTACTCCGGCTTTGAAAGCTTTTATATAATTATTGTAAGCTACCATCGGATTGGTAAATTCAATGGCTACATCGGCAGATTTGAACGCCTCCGATTCGAAGTCATCCTGATTGTTGATATCAATGATGCAGACGATTTCATGTCCGCGACTACGGGCAACCTTTTCTATCTCTTTGCCCATTTTTCCGTAACCGATTAGTGCTATTTTCATTGTTTTCTGACTTATATTCAAAATAATAGTCGCAAAGATAGTGATTTTTATTACATTTGTAGCGTACATTAACGTCTTGTTAACATGGAACACCTTCTTCACTACGTGTGGAAACATAAATTATTTCCCCTGAAAGTACTGCAAACCACCAACGGTTTACCGGTAGAAGTGATTGACCCCGGTTTGCAAAACCCCAACGCCGGTCCCGACTTTTTCAATGCTAAACTAAAAATAAACGGTATATTGTGGGTAGGAAACATTGAAATGCATGCCCATGCTTCGGACTGGTTTCACCACGGACATGATAGCGATAAGGTTTACGATTCGGTGATTCTTCATGTAGTGGGGGAGGCTGACGGGGAAATAACCCGTACTAACGGTGAGGTTATCCCGCAACTGCAATTGACATGCCCCGAGCATATACGAGCTCATTATCATGAACTTTGTGTGGCTGACCAGTATCCGGCTTGCTATCCTGTCCTTGCTTCCTTGCCCAAACTTACCGTCCACTCCTGGCTGACAGCTTTGCAGACTGAACGGTTGGAACAAAAAGCGCGGTTAATAACGCAACGTCTTGAACACTGTAACAACAACTGGGAAGACGCTTTCTTCATCACCCTTGCCCGCAACTTTGGTTTTGGACTGAACGGGGATGCTTTTGAAACGTGGGCGGGTTTGCTCCCGCTCCGTGCCGTAGATAAGCACCGGAATGATTTGTTTCAGATAGAAGCTCTCTTCTACGGTTTGGCAGGACTGTTCGAAGATACGTTTCTGAAAAAGGAACAGGAAGACGAGTATAGCCTTCGCCTTTGCAAAGAATTCCGTTATTTGCAGCGAAAGTTTGAGTTTACTCGAGTGATGGATGCCACATTGTGGCGGTTTCTCAGGCTTCGTCCCGAGAATTTTCCTCATATTCGTCTGGCACAGTTGGCTTATCTTTATCAGAAAGGGGATAAATTGTTCTCGCGGTTGCTGGAAGCTGAAACATTATCGGAAGTAAGGGAGTTGCTGACTACCCGTACTTCTGCTTATTGGGAAAGTCATTATTTATTCGGACAGACTTCTCCGCACAAAGAGAAAACCCTAGGGGAGAGGTCGAAAAACTTGATTATCATAAATACTGTGACCCCTTTTCTATACACCTACGGTTTGCATAAAGCGGACGAGCGGATGTGTGAACGTGCCGGACGTTTCCTGGAAGAGTTGAAAGCGGAAGATAATCATATAACCCGTGCGTGGAGCAATGCCGGACTGCCGGTTGCCACTGCGGCAGATAGTCAGGCGTTGATACAATTGCGGAAGGAGTATTGTGATAAGCGGAAATGCCTGTTTTGCCGCTTTGGCTATGAATATTTGCGACACGAATAATCCGCTTGGGGACACGTAAAGATTTAGCTTCCGGAATAACTAAGATATCAAACTTGTCATTATCTTTGCAGCGTCAATTAAACTCTTAATTTATATAGTGTTATGAGAACTAAAAAGTTTGTATGCTGTTTGTTGGCCATGGTGCTGTTTGCAGGTGTTTCGTTCATCTCTTGCGGTAATAGTTCGAAAGCAAAAGCTGACAGTGAAGCGGCTACCGGATTCGGTGAGGAGTTCAAGTCGTTTTTGGATAAGTTTACTTCCAGCGCGGCATTTCAATATACCCGTATCAAGTTTCCGTTGAAAACTCCGATTACTTTATTTGAAGATGACGGTGAAACCGAGAAAACATTCCCTTTCACTAAAGAAAAATGGCCATTGCTGGATAGCGAGACTATGAAGGAAGAACGCATCTCTCAGGAAGAAGGTGGCATTTATGTCTCTAAGTTCACGGTGAACGAGCCCGGACATAAGGTGTTCGAGGCGGGATATGAAGAGTCAGAGATTGACTTGCGTGTCGAATTCGAACTTTCGTCTGACGGGAAATGGTATGTGGTGGATTGCTATACGGGGTGGTATGGATATGACTTGCCTATCGGCGAATTGAAACAGACCATAGAGCATGTAAAGGAAGAGAATGCGGCATTCAAGGACCTACATCCTTAAAATGGTAATACAATTTTTCAGTCGATACGTTATTTGAGATATTTTGTACAATTTGAACCCCTCTTTTTGAAAAAAGAGGGGTTTCTTTGTACCCGGAAGAATAATCTTTGAACTAATACCGTAATGATGAAGCGATTTTTTATTGGCTACAGCTTGGTTACTTTTTTCTTTTTGAATGGTGCGGTGCTCTTTGCACAACACGAAAACTCCTTTGCCAAACAATGGAGAACAGAAGATGAATCATGTGTTGTTTACTGGATTTAAAGTGACTGCTTTCTAAATTTGCATATAAAAAACTAATCAGATAATATATCTATGATGAAACAATCTTTTATCAGACTTGGAGTACTAACTCTATTTTCCTGTTTATGTTCTGCATTTCTTCATTCGCAAGTAGTAACAGATGAGCGGCTATTTTCTTTTGAAGCCCCCAAAGTCCCAGACTGTATAACGAGTATTCATTCTCAACTTTCCATCTCTGATATTCATTATAAAGATGGAAAACACTCGATGAAATGGGACTTTGAACCTGGCGGTATATTAGAACTCAAGAAAGACCTGAAATTTGAAAAGAAGGATCCGACTGGTAAAGACCTGTATCTTTCGGCTTTCATCGTATGGGTGTATAATGAAGAGCCCCAAAACACAACTATCGAATTTGAATTCTTGAAAGACGGCAGGAAATGTACTTCCTTTCCTTTCGGAATCAACTTTAAAGGTTGGCGTGCCGCATGGGTTTGTTATGAGCGGGATATGCAAGGCACACCTCAGGAAGGTATGAATGAACTTCGTATTGTTGCTCCAAATTCAAAAGGATGCCTTTTCATCGATCATTTGATTACTGCTACCAAAGTGGATGCACGTCAGCAAACAGCCGATTTGCAAGTACCTTTTGTAAATGCCGGAACTAATAATCATTGGTTGGTTGTTTACAAACACTCCCTTTTGAAGCCGGATATCGAGTTGACTCCTGTCAGTGACAGGCAAAAGAAAGAAATGCAACTGCTGGAGAAACGTTTCCGGGACATGAATTATACAAAAGGTAAACTCTCGGATAAAGAAGTGGAGACTATCCGCAAGAAATATGATTTCTATCAGATTACTTATAAAAACGGTCAGGTGTCGGGTGTACCTATTTATATGGTGCGCGCTTCCGAAGCTTATGAACGGATTATACCGGACTGGGACAAGGATATGCTGACCAAACTTGGTGTAGAAATGCGTGCCTATTTTGATTTGATGAAACGGATTGCTGTTGCGTATAATAATAGTGCTGCGAACCCGGAACTTCAGAAAGAAATGAAGCAAAAATTCTTGGCTATGTATGACCATATAACTGATCAGGGGGTGACTTATGGCAGTTGTTGGGGGAATATCCATCATTACGGATATAGTGTTCGCGGATTGTATCTGGCATATTTCCTGATGAAAGACGTACTTCGTGAAGCCGGTAAGTTGCAAGAAGCTGAGCGTACATTGCGGTGGTATGCCATTACGAATGAGGTATATCCTAAACCGGAAGGTAATGGAATTGATATGGACTCATTTAATACACAGACTACCGGTCGTATCGCGAGTATTCTGATGATGGAAGATACACCGGAAAAGCTACAATATCTAAGGTCTTTCTCTCGTTGGATTGATTACGGTTGTCGCCCTGCTCCGGGATTGGATGGCTCATTCAAGATAGACGGCGGTGCTTTCCATCATCGTAATAATTACCCGGCTTATGCCGTCGGTGGTTTGGATGGAGCGACTAATATGATTTATCTTTTCAGCCGGACAGAATTTGCTATCTCGAAACTGGCGCATGAAACGGTGAGAAATGTATTGTTTGCCATGCGTTTCTATTGCAATAAGCTGAATTTCCCATTGTCAATGTCCGGTCGTCATCCCGATGGAAGGGGGAGATTAGTGCCGATGCACTATGCAATGATGGCTATGGCAGGAACTTCTGATGGAAAGTCTGAGTTCGATAAGGAGATGGCGTCTGCTTATCTGCGTCTTGTTTCAGGCACTTCTTCCAAAGGACAGGAACCGGATTATATGCCAAAAGTATCCAACGCACAGGAACGGAAGATTGCAAAGCTGCTTGTCGATAACGGTTTCCGCCCTGAACCCGACCCGCAAGGAAACTTGGCACTTGGTTATGGCTGCGTGTCTGTGCAGCGCCGTAGCAACTGGTCTGTAGTAGCTCGCGGACATTCCCGCTATCTTTGGGCGGCAGAACATTATTTGGGGCATAATCTCTATGGCCGTTATCTGGCACATGGGAGTCTGCAAATTCTGACAGCAGCACCGGGGCACATCGTTACTCCTGCCACAAGTGGATGGCAGCAGGAAGGTTTCGACTGGAACCGTATCCCGGGAGTGACTTCCATCCATCTTCCATTGGAACAGTTGAAAGCTAAAGTTTTGAATGTAGATACCTTCTCCGGCATGGAAGAAATGCTTTATTCCGACGAAGCTTTTGCCGGCGGACTGTCACAACAGAAAGAAAATGGCAATTTCGGTATGAAATTGCACGAACATGATAAATACAACGGTTCTCATCGGGCACGCAAATCTTTCCATTTCATCGGTGAAATGATTGTTTGCTTAGGTTCGGACATTGAAAATACCAATACGGAATATCCCACTGAAACTACAATATTCCAGTTGGCGGTAACGGATAAGGCAGGGCATGATTACTGGAAAAACTATCATGGTAATGGTAAAACATGGATTGATCATTTGGGAACCGGATATTATGTACCCGTTACTGCTAAGTTTGAGAAAGCTTTTCCACAATATTCCCGTATGCAGGATACAGGTAAGGAAACGAAAGGGGATTGGATCTCATTAGTCGTGAATCATGGAAAAGCTCCGAAAGGCGGAAGTTATGAATACACTGTCCTGCCACAAACAAATGAAACTGCTATGAAGTCATTTGGCAAGAAACCTGCTTATAAGGTACTGAAGCAGGATTGTGATGCTCATATCGTGTATTCACCGGCAGAGAATATATACTCTTATGTACTCTTTGAGACTCCGCAAGCACCTCTTCCCGGTGAATTATTACAGCAAACGGATACGTCTTGTCTGGTGATGGTGCATAAGGAATCTCCGAATCAACTTCTGCTGACTGTGGCGCAGCCGGACTTGGCATTGTATCGAGGCGCAAGTGATGAAGCTTTCGATAAAGATGGAAAACGAGTGGAACGCAGCATTTATTCCCGCCCATGGATTAATGACGAAAGTGGTGAGATTCCGGTGACAGTAACCTTGAAAGGTTATTGGAATATGAAAGAAACTCCATTCTGCAAAGTGATTTCAGCAGATAAGAAACAGACAGTACTTCGTTTTACTTGTAGGGACGGAGCTAGCTTTGAAGTGGAATTGAAGAAAAAATAATCCGGAGGATTGGTCGGGAACTGCTGTTTTCTGCCTCGTTGTCCTGTCAGTTCCGGCTTCCTCTCTCAAGTAATAAATGCAATTCCTCTTTCAACCTATCACCGTCCGGCAAAGACAAAACCGCATATAAACGGAAGCCTACGTGTAAACAGAAGTTTCAACAGGGGATAACTTTGGTTTCAAGGCATGAAACTTTGGTTTCTTCGGCGTGAAACTTTGGTTTCTCCAGCGTGAAACTTTAGTTTCAAAGGCTTGAAGCAAATCGTTTCATGCTGAGATAGAAGTATAGTTGATTGGGCCGCCGTGATGAACATCGTTAGTTTATGGAAGGTAGGGTTGAAGCAACAGGTGACAGCATGGTGACAGCAATGTTGCCGTCACCATGCTGTCACCTGTTGCTGTCACAACGCTATTCGTTTATAATCACAACGTTAAGCTGCAATCGGTGACAGATGACAGCAGTATGATTAAAATAAATTGCTGAGAAGAGTTAGAACATAAACATGGCAACTGCGACAATGCGGTTGTTGCATACAGCATGAGTATCTTTGATTTTTCCGCTGGATGTATTCAGAGAGCCATACCATGCGGAGCTCAACGTATATTCTAAACCGAATTTCCAATGAGGTACATTGTAAGTTAGTTCTGCTCCCGCAGTGACGAGTTGGTCGAGGTTTGTTCCCGTACCATATACTTGTGCTTTTCCATCCGGAGCATATAATTCATCGCTTGTTCCCAAGTTTTTAGCGTAACCGACAAACACACCCGGCTTCCATTTTTGTCCGTAAACAACATTCAGCCAGGAACTGGAAAAACGTATCGGAGTATATTTCTGTTCTCCTGTGCGTTCGTTAATAGATTTAATGCCGAATCCGCCAAGACCGGAAGCTTGTGTCAGATTGGAGCCTAATACACTTTTTGCGCCGATAAACCAGTTTTTATTCGTGTATTTCACATGAGCTTCATATGAAAGGGTTGTGATGCGTTCGTCTACTTTATATTTTTCTGTGGAGACTGTGCGTGGCTTTAATGATAACAATTCAACGCCTACACCCGCTAATAAGCCATCTTTCTTATAATCTGCTCCAATATAAATTTCAGGGACACAGCTTTTCTTTATATACTCCTGGCTCTTTCCGGCAGGTCCTTGAGACAAATACTGGGATTGCCATACGGCAGCTCCTGTAAGCTGGAAGTTCTTATTCTTGTATCGATAGCGAATCTGCGGTGCGCGACTGAACGGTTGGAAAGGTGCTCCCATTGACAGATTAAGAATTTGCGGGGCTACTTCACCATATAGCGGGTGCCATGTTTGTCCGAGCAGCAAGGCCGATTTGTTCCAATCCAGATTGAGATAAGCGTGGCGCAGTCGGACTACTGAAAAAGAATTGCCGGTACCGCGAAAGTCGGCTTCTATCTTGGCGGAAGTCTTGGCTGTTCCCAGTTTAGGTCCGGCAACGTCTACTCCTAAACGTGAATACAGTGTGTAGAAATTACTGTTAGGCGTTGCATTCAAATCGTTTCCGTTCTCATCGCGATTCTTGTCCAAGGGATACATATAGAACAATCCGTCTACAGTTTCTTGATTGGCACGACTGTTGTAATAAAGGTCTGTACGAATCTGTCCATAAAACTTGAACTTGAAGTCCTTCATCTGTGCAAAACTGCCCGAAACTGTTATCAGGCAAAGAAATAATAAAATGTATTTTTTCATAATGTGCTTGTTTATAAACGGGCGCAAAATTACACAAAATTACGGGTAATCAGCCTATCGTTGATTAAAAAAGGCATTGACAGCCTGATTATATTTGTTCAGGCTTGTACTTTTATGAATAGCTTTCATGATTTTTTTTTCTGTATTTGGCAATAAATATTCCCAAAAAGTCTTCATCTTGTTTAGGAACTGTCCGTCTCCACCTTCAAGTTGCTCAGCGTATGCCGTGTATACGCTTTTGTGCATCAATTGCAATTTTTGTACCATTTCATCGAAGCTAAGAACGCGTCCGTGTCTATGCTCTAATGCTAACGCCGGATTGGCGAGTAGCCCGCGTCCTATCATAATTCCGGCTAATGAAGGAAATTTGTCCTGAATTTGTTGAATATCTTCCAGGCTGTTTATGTCTCCGTTATAAATAATAGGATGTTTGCAGGCATCTTGAAAATCAGCGAACCCTTTAAGGTCTGCTTCACCTTTATATTGTTGTTTGCCTAAGCGGGGATGCATCGTGACTTGCCGTAGTGGCAGTTCATTAATAATAGGAACTAGTTTGAGGCATTCAGCCGCATTCTCCCATCCCAATCTCATTTTTATGGAGAAACTGATTTGCGGATACTTCCGAACCACGCTGAGCAGTGCTTCCACTTCTTCGGGATAAGGCAGGATGCCGGAACCATTGTGACGCTTTGCTAAAATTGGAAAGGGGCAGCCCAGATTTATATCCGCTTCTTTGTATCCTTTCTCGATGAAAAGGGAGAGAATCGCTTCCGCTTTTTCTGCTGTCGGAGCTATTAACTGGGGGACGAGGTGGGGCACATGGTTGTTTTCCGGTTCGATGCCCCGGACATCTCTGCGGCGGAACTCGCCTTTCTCGATTCGGACAAATGGGGTGTAATAAGTGTCTACGCCACCAAAACAAGCGGCGTGGGCATTGCGGTAAAAAACTTCTGTGTACCCCTGTAGCGGGGCAAAGTGAATGGGCAGAGTTTCTTGCATGACATTTAATTTTGTTGCAAAGATACGGAAAAAGTAAAAGAGAGGAACCTCACGGTCCCTCTCTTTCAGGTGTTAAATTGATTAAAGTCTGATTTTCATATACGTTTTATAATGGTTAGAAAAATTGTGTGTTTATTTTAATGCGTTCAGCCATCCGGGTACATATCCCAAACGATTGCGTAACTGTGCTTCGTAAAGGGAAAGAGGTTCTACTGCACCGTTATTGTTTTCGCTTCGTTTCATTTGTGATTCATTGAATTGAAGAGATTGTCCATGGAAGCCTACCACAATTGGTGGCAAGAATTTCCACCAGTATCCTTTTGCATCCCACCAAATGAATTGTCCTCCGGTGTCAATGTCTGTATCTGTCTGAATATTTGTTGCATTGAAGTTCCAGATAGTCAGATTTTCCATATGATTTGGCATTTGTGCAGAATCACCGCCTTGTCTCCAGTGCATGAATCCGCCTGAGCAGCAATCAATCAGTGTGGCACGTGGTTGTGTTGCATGCGATTCAAAACAGGAATCATCTCCCCACTTTACGTTCCAGATTACGGCACCCATGCTTTGTTTGGAGACTCCACAAGCGTGATATTGTCCTACGTTCGACTGGTAAGTACCTAAGGTTCCTTCGCCTTCGCCTTTGCTGAGAGTATATCCATTGCTGTTCTCTATCACTTTCCCGATAAATATGCGGGAAGAAGCTTGTGAACGAATAGATGCATGTCCCCGGTTACCGCCTATTTGTATGTCATAAGCAGAGCAGTTTGCTGAACTTGTGATAGACATTGCTTCACTGACACTTTCGAAATTGACACGGCGTATCCAGGAGTTGGTTAATCGGACAAAGTCTATCAATTTGAATCCACCGTCGTCGATGTCAGAACCATGATGAATAAATTTCTCTTTTGAGTGTCCTTTGAAAGTAAGATCTTCTATGCCGACATTCTCATAATTGGCGAATTTGGAGATTTTCCAATTCCAGTCTTTATTGATGGCGTGCATAATAGGTTCTTTGAAGGTAATAGTGTTACCACTGATTTTTTCAATCTGGTGATATTCGTAAATTTGGATACCTTCTGATTTGATGTTAAGTGTTCCGCCGGACTGTACATTGATATCTTGCCATCTATATGGAGATAGCTCTGTATTGATAACATCTTCGTTGTTGTTTTTCAGCACAAGGCATACCCAGCTTCCGCTGCTTACTCCGGTCACGCTAGCTGTCACACTTTTACTGCCAATGGGGGCGTCAGCAGTAATTGTTCCCAGTTCTGTTAATCCGGTGTTGTGTTTAAATTCCATCATCACAGGTGCGTTCCACATTTCGGTTGTTGGGTTGGGGGAAGTGTTGGCAACAGTCATTTCGAGTGTTGTCTTATCTTTACCTGCTCCTTTGAGTACTATATTTCCCATAGACATACGAATTCTCCGGTTTTGGGAAGCTTTGTCCTGCAATATATAGTTCCCTTCCGGGAAATAGATGACGGCTTTGGCATTCTCTTTGATATAGCGGTCTGTCATACCAGCGTCTTCTTGTTTGATATTATTAGTGCCGGCAATTTCTGCCAGCACTTTCATAAAAGCTTCACGGTCGGATTTTCCGTCATTGGGGACGGCTCCATACTTCGTGACATCATAGACCTTATATCCTTGAGCTATCAACATTTCCACATCGGGCGGAGCTGTCTCTCCCCGCATATATCCTGCGTAGGAGAAATCCAGCAATACATTTTTAGCATCACCGCTGAGGAACTCTGTCCAAGCTGTGGTAGCATTCGCATCAATTTCAGTGGTCAGAAGCTTCACTGGTAGTTTTACTACCCGGCAATAACCCTCTTTGGAGAATATTTTGATGTAAATCACGTCTTCATATGCTTCTCCACGAGGATTGGTGGAAGGAGCGGTAACAGTCAATTTTGTTTCTTCCAACTTGATTCCCCATGTTTGGTTCTCAATGACGGCAGTTTCTACGTTGGCTTGTTTCACAACAAATTCCTGCATTTGTTTCAGACCGAAAGTGGCTGTCCCTTCAAATTGAATGTTCAGATAGAAGTCTTGTCCGTAGATGGGTATTGTAACTTTGCTGTTGTCTGCGCGTATAGTAAATGTGATTTCGCCAGTAGCTTCGTTGACTATTACGTTACTGAAAACAGAGCTGGCATTTGAGGTAGCTTGTGTTCCATCAGCTATTTGATTGTTTCCTAATTTGCTCCAAGTTGAGCCATTGTCCAGTGAAATTAGCCAAAAACCATTTGCATCCACCTTCATTTTCGGAGTAATTCCAGCAGCACCGGTTTCGGGAATAGCGTTGACCGGTTGATTGTTGAAAAGTAGTTCTGTAGTTACACCATTGATGGTATACGCCCAGTTTCCTGATGCATTAATGCTGAATAGGGGCATGTCGTTCATATCCGCCTTCCCACTATAAATATTTACAGTTTCTCCGTTACTGAGTTCTACGGTGTAATTTCCTAATTCATCCTGATTGTATCCCATCACCAGAATTACTCCTGCTACCATCTGTTGGTAGTTGTTGATGTCCGTATTCATCTGTTCTATACTTGCTTCCAGATTGGCAACCCGTTCTTTCAGATTGTCAATGTCGGAGCGCAAGTCATCCCGTTCGTCGCACGAGTAAAGTGCGACGAAAAGAATTGTACATATTGATAGTATTACTTTTTTCATATATCAGTAGGTATTAATTAATGGATGCTCCATATTCAGCAAATTCTGCATTTGGGATAAACACACCGTTGGCAATATCAAATGTTCCACCTTCGAATGGGTCAGAAGTAATTATATTTACTTCTTCTGCTCCGTCCATGCCCTTACCTATGCCGCCAAAGAATATCTGCCAGTTATTCGTGTTTTCGGCTTTGTAACAGATGTTGCTATTACATTCTCCACTTTCCGGATTGTTAGTTAGGCGGAATATGCCACAATTGTTTGGCATTGTAGGTTTAGCATAAATCAAATTGTGAGTTATATGTATGTTTGGTAATGATGTAAGATAAACATAGAAAGTAGTGGCAGTGTATACATTGACAAATGTATTGTTCGTCAATGTAAATTCCGTTGCGGTTGCTTTTTCACCATTCATCAGTTTAAATCCGGTAGCGGATTTCCCTTCGTCAACACAATAGAAAATATTGTTCTTGAAAGATACCCTGTTATAAGCAGCCGTACTTGTAGAGAGGCTGAGAATGAACTTATTATTGTCAGTAGAGGATATGGGAACTACACAATTCTCCATCAGAAAATAGTCAATACTACGGTTGCTATTGCTGATGTAACTTAAAGGTTGTCCTTTCGGCAATAGAATATGGCAATCTTGGAGTATTATACTACCGAATGCTCCATTCTTGTTTTGAACGATTGGATAACTTGTTTTATTTTCAGCATTTAATGTGTTTCTGGCGTCGAGTGTTATATTTTGACAGATAAAAATGCCAGAAGCATCGCTTGCTGTTTCCACAAGCTTGATTTGGCTGGACACTTTCAATTGGCTCTTTTGAGTTGAACTATTTCCGATGATAATGAGTTGGGCATATCCACCGCTTGCAGTATATTCCGCTTCTACTTCTGGGCTAATGAAATAAATTCCCTTGTTCGTAATGTTGGGATTCTCTGTTGTGATAAGAGTTGCTTCTCCGAATGTATCCTTATTTACATTTATTCCACCGATTGTGATGGTTTCACCTGCTTCATAAAGAGCATAGTAACTATCTATGATTTCTATTGCTTTCACTTGAATTTTAGCTACCGCCCAGTTGGCACCCTTATTTACTTGTAGTGTTACATCACTGCTGTTGTCGGCTGTTGCGCGGGTTTTTATGGTACTTGCCGGAGCTGTAATACTCAGAGTAGCTTCATTTGTCTCAGTGTCCGGTTCGCTTATTGTTGCTACCCATCCTGCGGGAGCTGTAACGATAATATTATCTCCTTTCACTTTGACAGTAGTCGTAGCGGTTGCTCCGCTGCCTATTTCCCAATATCCTTTATTCATTCCTTCGGCAGGCTCTATAATTTCGCACAACAAATCTTTAACGATAGGTATGGAAATACTTTCAGTTTGTCCTTTCAGTTGGATAACGAAGAAATCTCCGCTTTCATCGATGCCTGCTGATTCGAAGAATGTATCGGTGCTGCTTCCACCGGAAGAGCCATTGTTTACAGCAGACACTTTGTTGCCACTTTCATCAAGAACATCCTGCCAACTAGTGCCGTTGTCATAACTTACTTGCCAGTAGCTGCCATCATCCGTCAGTCGGAATTTGGGAGTTATGCCATCATTGCCGGGAGTTCCGACGGCTTGTACGGGTACACCGTTCTGGGTCAGTACTTCGCCGTTTACTACCCATTGGCCTTCATCATTGACGCTGATTTCCGGATATTTTATTTCTCCTGCAGAACCTTGTGTTAATGTTACAGTTTCTCCACCGCTCAATTTCAATGTATAGGTACCGTTTGTCTGGGTAATTTCTGTAATAGTCTGTCCGCCTTCAAGTAGTCGTTTGATTGCGGTCATATTATCATTCAACAAATTAATTTGTGCTTCCAGAGACTCCACGCGACCTTTCAGATTGTCAACATCGTCTCTCAAATCGTCTGTATTGCAAGCTGCCAATGTGAACAGTGCAAATGCGGTTAGCAAGAATGATTTAAAGTAATTCATAGATATATGTATTAATTGTTTTCTTATTGTTGTTAAATTATTCCACTACGTTGACTACGAAATTATAGGTAGTCGTTGATGAATGGTCAATATTGGCATTCCGTGCAAGGAAAGTTGCATTATAGATACCAACCTTGTCATAGGTATACGTATAAGAGTCAAGGCTTTGGGTGATGTCTTTCACTTTAGTTCCCTGATCCGGTTCGCATGAGTTGATAGTAAGTGGGTCGGATACCAGCCAACTATATTTCAGAGGATTTCCTGCAGCCGATGAGTGCAAGTAGAATGTTTCGGTTCCGATATTCTGCAGATTCCAGATTCCTGAAGTCCCTCCGCTCACCGTGCCATATTCACGGTCGGTTGTCATCGTCGCCTGGTCGGACAGGTTGCATCTGTTTTTCATGTTGACTGGTGTCAGTCCGAAAGAACTTGCACCGAACTTCAGGCTGGAACCATTGTTCAGTTCGTTGGTGAGATGCATCTGGGTGAAATACAGACGTGGTTGAACCGCTGTGTTTTTCACTCCTTTATAACGTATGGCAATTGTTACTCTTTTATTGAGGTATTGCGTCATGTCGAATGTATAAGTTTGCGGTGTACTGGTTTTTGTCGGAAAGGCATAGCCTAGTTCTTCGTTGGGGATCATTGATTGCCAGATACCGTCATTCTCGTATTGTTCCACTAACAAGGAGTCTGCCACGAAGTCGTCTTTATACAATCCGGTGAACTCATCGGATATATAGATTCTACTGTCTACCATATCGGTTGTTCCATATTCGTAATATAACGTGATAGTCAGCGATGATGATTTGATTTGTGACGGATCAATGGTCTGACGTTCTCTATATTGATATTTATATCCTTCTTCTCCGCTGAAGAATGTAAGAAAGTCCGGATCGCCGGCAATGTTGAAGTTGACAGGGGTTCCTTTCTTTACAGTGATGATATGTCCGTCGAAGCTCACATTCTCATTGGTATTTACAGTCACGTCCAATGCAACATCTTCGTCCAGTCCGTCATTACATGCCCCGAAAAAGAGGCTTATTACACAGATGGCTATGAGTTTATATGCTTTCATAATTTGTTGTTTTTTACTGATGAATACTTTGTTTACCAATTCGGATTGTTTTGTGTAATGTACTTGTTGGTACTCATTTCAGCATCTGGAATAGGGAAATAGTTGTACGTAGAGGATACTTGGAAATAGGTATATACGTTAGTTGGTCCTAAGTTCCAGTTTTCTCCAGATTGTGCAGCCGGTACCAATGCTTGCATGTTCTTTACAAACTCTCCCCAACGGATAAGGTCAAAACGCCGGGTGTATTCAAAGCATAGTTCCATCCCCCGCTCATCTTTTACTGCTTGGCGGAATTCCGTTTGCGACATGTTCTTCGGTAGGTCATCCAAACCTGCACGCTCTCTGACATCATTGATACAAGTATATGCAAGGTCTGTCGGTCCATTATTTGCTTCATTCTCCGCTTCTGCAATCATCAATAATACATCTGCATAACGTAATACAGGGAAGTTGATGGACGTAAAGTTCTTGTCTTTTTTATCAGCTTCGTATTCGCGGCGATATTTTCCACACATACGGCTATAATTGGTAGTCGCCTTGGTTTTTTCAATATCACCATTGTATTGGTAAGATTTCGGGCCATATTGCGTCATTACTTGCGCTAGTTTTCCCATTTCAAATTCACGATGCGTCACTCCGGTATTCTTACCGCCTGATTCCTTATATTCAAAAGGAGTGATGCTCCAGTTGAAACGGTTGATGTCTCCGTTCTTTACATACAGATTATACAATTTGGGGGTACTGTAAATAAAAGCATACGAATAGCCTGGATCAGCCTTTCCTTTTATACTGCTTTTAGATGAAAGGTCGGGACCGGCTAGGCCGATGATATTACCGATACGGCCTTCCGCTTGAGTGTCAGATGTATTGTTTCCGGCAAATTCAATTTCCCAGATACTTTCATTGGCGGTCGTATTATACTGGTTGGAACATAAATCAATGAAGAAATCCCAGTAGTTATCTGCTAGTGCGTGTCCTTCCGCTGTCACTTTCTGAGCATAGAAACTGGCTTTTTCAAAATAATCTTTGACTTCTGCCTGATTGGCAGCACGGTTTTCACGGAAATGTTCTCCGGCACGGAACAGGTAGACGCGTGCCAATATTCCCCATGCAGTAGATTTTGAGATGCGTCCGGGTAAATAGGATAGTTCGGCAGCTGATTTCAATCCAGTTTCAGCAGCATCCGCCATTTCATTGACAATGAAATCATAGATTTCCTGCTTGTCTGTCCGTGGTGCGTCAAGGTTCTTCACATCTTGGGTTGAAGTTGTCTTGAATGGTACATCGCCCCAGCACTCTACAAGATTGAAGTAATAAAAAGCGCGTAGAAAACGGGCTTCGGCGATGTACTGTTCTTTCACGCCGGTAGAAAAGCCTTCTACCTTGTCGATATTCTCTAAAAAGATATTTGCGCGATTGACACCAACATAAAGTAAATACCAGAAGTTGGTGACTGCGTTATCACTGGTAGTGGCGTTATTACAAATCAGACCGGTGGAGGCAGGTCCGCGTCCGCTACCACCATAATGCGACAAGTCATCTCCTGCAACGAGGTACATATAGTCACCGCCATAAAAGGTTGGCTGGGAAAGAATAGCATAAGTGCCTGTCAAGAAGGAGGAGGCTTCTTCGGGAGTTTTGAAATACTCATCTAAAGCTAATTCAGTCGGTTCTTTATCCAAAAAGTCGCAAGATGTAGTAAAGAGACTTGCGAGTAAAGCTATGATTGATATTCTTAGTATTTTCATGTGATGAATTTTAAATGTTGAATGATAACATATTAAACTTAGAATCCTAAACTGACACCGAAGCTGACGGAGTAAGCTCTTGGATAAGACGAATAATCCAATCCCGGCGTTAAGGCGCTGTTACGAACAGATACTTCGGGGTCATAGCCGGAATAACCTGTCCATGTCCAGAGATTCTGTGCGGCAACGTAGATACGTGCTTTATCTATTTTCCATTTTTTCGTCATCTGGCTGGGGAAGGTGTATCCTATCGTTACATTTTTCAGACGCAAGAAGGAACCGTCTTCTATGATGCGTGAAGAAATGACACGATTGGAAGAAGAATTCGTAGCGGCTGGAATGTCACTGGTCGGGTTGTCTGCTGTCCAACGGTTGGTGTAGCTGGCGTACTGGTTCAATTCACGTGAGCGGTTATTGGAACTTTCAAAGAACAGGCGGTTGGCGTTCATAATGTCATTTCCATACGACCATTGGAAGAAGATGCTTAAATCAATTCCTTTATAAGTAAAGTCATTGGTCAATCCTCCTGTATGTACTGGAAGTCCTCGTCCGATGATAGTACGGTCGTTGGAATCTACTACTCCGTCACCGTTGAGGTCGGCATATTTCGGCATGCCTGGTTGTGTGTTGTTCTCGGTTGAGAAATGAGGTACACTAGATTTCAAACTGTATGAATTTCCTGATTTGTTGAAATCATCGTATTTATACGTGCCTTCGTAAACGTAGCCATACATCAGTCCCATCGGCAAACCGATTTTGGCAATATAACTGGATTGTCCGTTGTAGTTCTGGTCAAACTGGACAGCTGTCATTAATGCGGTTTGGTTTTCGGATAACGCTAATACTTTATTCTTGTTGAAAGAAATATTAAAATTGGATGACCATTGAAAATCGCGTGTTTTAATATTCAGTGTATTCAAGCTGATTTCCAGACCATCATTACGAACTTTACCAATATTCTTTGTGGCATTGTAGAAACCGGAAGAATAGGGTAATTGGGCGGCAAGCAACAAGTCGCGTGTATTTTTCCGGTATATATCCATTGTGAGGCCGATTCGTTCATCGAAGAATGAGAGGTCGACTCCCAAGTTCCATTGTTCGGTCGTTTCCCATTTCAGATTTTTGTTCTGCAACGAGATGGGTACAGTTCCGGCGTTGGTGGCATCGTTCTCGAATGGATATACGCCGCTTGGTATCGAATTGGTAGCAGTATAAGAACCTATTCTGGATTTCAAGACGGATAATAGTTGGTAATAATCGTATTCACCGATGCGGTTATTTCCGGTGAGTCCCCAGCTAAAACGCAGCTTTCCATTGGAAAGGATACTTTTGATTGGTTTCATGAACTCCTCTTCGGTGAATGTCCACGCTAATGATGCAGAGGGAAAGTATCCAAACCTGTTATTCTTGTTGAATTTGGAAGAGCCGTCTACACGGAATGAGGCAGTTGCATAGTATTTGGATTTATAATTGTAGTTGATACGTCCCAAATAAGAAAGCATTGACCATGATGATTTGGCAGAACTGCTTGTACTGGCTTGTCCTTCACTCATTCCCGCCATTCCGAGTGATTCGTTGGGAATATGGGTGGTGCGGAAAGCGTATGCTTCATAATCTGAATTCTGGAAAGTGATACCAGCCAAAGCATTGATGAAATGTTTCTTCTTGATGTTGGTCTGGTAAGTCACTGTGTTTTCGTTCAACCAAGTTAAGCGTTCTGAACGGGTCACTTGTGCATTCACTTTGTCGGTAGAGGTCGGACCGCCATAGCGGGTCTTTGAATTGTTGAACTGGTCATTTTTACGGGCATCATAAGTATATCCGGCAGAGACTTTGACTTTCAGGCCATTGATGACTTCATATTCGGCAAAACCGTTCATTTGAAGATTATTGATATAATTCTTCCGGTATTCGTTTTTGAGTGAAAGAATAGGATTGAAACGATAGTCGTTACTTGAGTCTACTGCATTATCTGTTGCGCTATCCATCAAAAAACCTAAGGGAGTGTCGGGAGAGGTTACAGGACGATATCCCCAAACACTGTAGAACAAGTTGTTCATACCACTGTAAGATGTTGCGGAAGGGGTGCTTCCTGTCTGGATGGAACGTGAATAATTGGTCGTCAGGCTCATGTTCAATTTGCCACGGCGTACTACTGTGTTCATACGTCCCTGCATACGTTTATATCCGGTTTCCAATAATGTACCGTCTTGGTCGTAGTAAGATAGGGAAGCATTATAGCGTACTCCTTCCGTACCACCTGTCAGTCGCAGAGTGTGGCTTTGTTGCCAGGCGGTTTGGAAAATCTCATCTTGCCAGTTATATTGGTCAATATTCCGGTAATCTTCTAATGTCCATTGTTTACCTTCATAGTTCATGAGGTAAGAGCCGGCAACCACTGTCGGATACATTTCATTTTGTAATTTGACGAACTCATAAGCGTTCATCATTGGAATGGTGCGAGTGATATGTTGTACACCAAAACTTCCGTCGTATGTCAGTTGTGCCCGTCCTACTTTTCCTTTTTTAGTAGTTACGATTACAACTCCATTAGCACCACGTGCTCCATAAATGGCAGTAGCTGAAGCGTCTTTCAAAAAATCGATAGACTCGATGTCCGAAGGGTTTAAGGTGCTGGAAGCGGAAGTATCTTCCACTGGGAAGCCGTCAATTACAAATAAAGGTGAGTTTTCCTGTGTTAAGGAGTTGTTACCCCGGATAACTATATTCATTGTGCCACCAGGCATACCTTCACCGGATGTGACATTTACACCGGCGATACGTCCTCCCAATGCTTGGTCGAATGAAGCGACGGGGGCAGTGAGGACATCATTCATGTTGGCTTTGGCCACAGAACCGGTCAAGTCACGTTTGCGCACCTCCTGATAACCTACAACTACTACTTCATCCAATGTTTTGGTATCTTCCCTTAAAGTAATAACCATTGGCTTTTGTGTATCTACTTTCTGTTCTACAGTCACATAACCGATGAAAGAAATGACTATTATTGCATTTTTGTTGGGTACACTGAATGCAAATTTGCCGTCAAGGTCGGTGATGGTTCCTTGTGAAGTACCTTTTACCTGAACACTGGCGCCCGGCACTCCTTCTCCTAAATTATCCTTCACCGTACCTTTTACAAGTACCTGTGCAAGTACAAAAGAAACAGAAAACAAGATCAGTCCAAGTGAGGAGAGAATCCTTTTTCTAGTTTGAGTGGATAAATGTCTTTTCATATATTAAAAATTAAGTGATTTTATTGAATCTGCGGTTGCAAATATAGGCTGATTAAATATTCTCATATGGATAGAATTATTCAGGATTGGTGCAAAATCATACAATTTTTCTGTTCTCATATTCTTGTTATTCTTTTACGGTTTCCAGCAAGGCAGACAGTTCTTTTACGATATCAGGATACTGCTTTGCTACGTTCGTTTTCTCCGATGGATCGGACGATAAATCATAGAGTTGCGGTTGTTTATCGTTTCCTAATTCCATCTTTGTCCAGAACTCGATGGCGGGACTGTCGCTTGGCTCGATGTATTTCCACTGGCCTTTCACGATGGCGAGTGTGTTGTTCAGGTTCTGCTGAACGACGTATTCACGGTCTGTATTGCTCTTGCCTAAAAGCACATTCAGGTGTTCCTGGCTGTCGGGGGCTACTCCTTTCCGTAAAGGTTGGTTCAGGAGTGAAGCGAGCGATGCATATACGTCGATTTGTGAGAAAAGAGCCTGCTGCTTGGCTGGCTGTATCTTGGCTGGCCAGCGTACGATGAACGGAATGCGCGTACCTGCTTCGTAAGCGCTGTATTTCCCGCCACGATAGATTCCCATCGGGGTATGTCCGTTGAGCAGCTCGTAGGCATGGTCTTGGTAGCCGTCGTCAATCACAGGACCGTTGTCGCTGGTAAAGATAAGGATTGTGTTATCGGCAATGTTGAGGCTGTCCAGTGTATGCATGATTTCTCCGATGGTCCAGTCCAGTTGCAGGATGACATCGCCACGAGTTCCGAGTCCGCTCTTTCCGGCGAAACGCGGGTGGGGGATACGGGGGACATGTACGTCTTGCGTACCCATATATAAGAAGAAAGGTTCTTTCTGGTGAGCAGCAATGAAATTCTTGGCTTTATCGGTGATGATGTCGGCAATGTCCTCATCCTTCCAAAGAGCGGACTTTCCGCCGGTCATCCAGCCGATACGGGGGATACCGTTAATGATGGTATTATTATGCCCTTGGCTGGGTTTCAATGTCACAAGTTCCGGGTTTTCTTCTCCCGTAGGCCAGTCGCCTACCTTATGGTCGTAGCTGACAGTGATAGGATCGTTAGGGTCAAGACCTACTACACAGCCGTTTTCTACAAAAACACAAGGCACACGGTCTACGGTTGCGGGGATGATAAATTCATAGTCGAAGCCGATGCTCTGTGCATTCGGACTGATTTGGCTGTTGAAGTCAGTGCCGCCTTTCGGGCCGAGTCCCAAATGCCATTTGCCCACTGCTCCGGTAGCGTATTCGGCATCTTTCAACATATCAGCCATGGTAACGCAGGCTGTGTCGATGATAAGTTCCGAGTTTCCGGGAGCAATGCCGGTGTTCTCCTGCCGCCAAGGATACATGCCGGTCAGAAGCCCGAAACGGGAAGGGGTACTGGTAGCTGAGGTAGCGTAAGCATTGGTAAACTGTACTCCCTGTCCGGCAAGACGGTCGATATTAGGAGTGCTTACTTTAGTTGCTCCGTAACAACTCAGGTCGCCGATACCGAGGTCGTCTGCGAATATATAAATAATGTTGGGCTTTTGATTGTTTTGTCCATTGCTTTTTGGGGCCGCGTGGTTGCATCCGGTCAGCATGGCAATGCCGGGCAATAACGGAAGTAGACGTGAAACGTTTCTCATAATGCTGTATTTTTAGGGAATGATGTTAGATGCACAAAGATAAACGATTGGAGAAAAAAGAAGGAGCAGTAACGTACAAGTGAAGTATAAAATAGTACATCGGGGGAAGTTCCGCTTTCCGGATTCGGAAGAGTGCAGAACGGTTTAGTGCCACTACGTTGTCACAGTTGTGCCACCCCGTTGGCACAAGCGTGCCACTGCGATGTCACTACTGTGCCAACGAGGTGATATTCTCCCGGCACGGCAGTGTCCGATTATTTACTATAGGCTTTCCCGATAATGGCTGCTATTAGTTTGTTTCTTCTTCTCCTTCTTCCTTTTCTTCTCCCTTGCGGTAAGCCAGCGGGCTGACATGATAAATCTCCTTGAAGCATTTGCTGAAATAGCGTGAAGAAGAGAATCCGATTCGGTCGGAAATCTCCGTGATATTTAGCTCCGGATTATTCCGTAGCATAACAGCTCCTTTTTTGAGACGTATGCTCAGGATAAAGTCATTCGGTGTCTGTCCTGTGACCGCTTTTAACTTGGTAAACAGGTTCGTACGTGCCATGCCCATTTCTCGGGCGAAGATATTGACGTTGAAGTCCGTATTATCCAGATGCTGTTCGATAATAGCCATCGCACGGTCCAGCATATCTTTATCCATCGGATTGGTAGCCAGCATTTGGGCGAAAGCTTGTGGCTGTTTACTGAATTTCTCTTGTAGCAGTCGACGGGAGTTCACCAGATTATTGCACCGGGAAATCAGAAGATTGGTATTGAACGGTTTCGTGATGTAATCGTCCGCACCGATTTTCAATCCTTCAATATTGTACTCTATCGCAGTACGTGCTGTTAGCAGCACAACCGGAATATGGCACGTATTGAAATCTGTCTTAATCTGTTTACACAGTTCCGTGCCGGACATACGTGGCATCACGACATCACTTAAAATAATGTTCGGCATATCTTTCTGTATCATTTCCAACGCTTCTTCTCCATCGGAAGCCGTGCTGACCTGATAGAATGTCTCGAAAATACCGACTAACATCTGCTTGATAGACTCGTTATCTTCCACAATCAGCATCTTGGCATCTTCAATCCGTTTGTTGTCTTCTTCTTTCCATTCCGATTCCGGTAATATTTCTGCTGAAGGCACAAAAGTTTCCGTTTCCTGAATGGCGGTATCCATATCGTTTTGCGCTATCTGTTCCTCGGCAAAGTGTTGTTTGCCTAGTTTGAGAGTGATAATAAAACTGCTCCCTTTACCCGGTTCGCTTTTCACACGGATGGTACCGTGGTGAAGCTCGATGATACCTTTTGTCAGAGCGAGCCCGATACCTGTTCCGGCTCTGGTATTCAGTGAGTTCAGCAGCTCGGTCTGATAGAACCGGTCGAAGATTTTATCAATTTCCGCAGCAGCGATACCTGTACCGGTATCTTTTATTTCGATAATGGCATGGTCTTGCTCCTGCGAAACGTTGATGGAAATAGTATCTTCCGCTTTCGTATGTTTCAATGCATTGGACAATAGATTGTTGATGACCTTCTGCATCTGCTTCTGGTCATACCAGACTTCAATGTCATCTTTCTGCTTGTTGAACTTGAAGCTAATCTGCTTGCTGCTGGCGTATTCGAGGAAAAGCAGATAATTCTCATACAGGAAATCCACGAGGTTGTGCTTGCTTACCTTTATCTTCATATGCCCCTGTTCCTGTTTGCGGAAATCGAGCAGTTCCGTAATCAGTTCACGCAGTTGGATACTGTTCTTGTAGATTCCCAATACCTTATTATATATGTTAGGAGTGAATGTCTGTACTTGCAGCAAAGTTTCCACCTGTCCCACGATAAGCGTTAGCGGAGTGCGGAATTCATGTGAGATGTTTGTAAAGAAACGCAGTTTCGACTGGTTCAATGCTTCCAGGTCTTCTATATGCTTCTTCTCATATTTCAAAGACTCGCGGAGTTTGATTCGCGAATTATAATTCTGGATGAGAAACCATAACAGGCTGATGGTGACAATGGTATAAATCAAGTAAGCCCACCATGTCTCATACCACGGTGGAAGTACAATAACGAGAAGTCTGGCTTCCTTGATTCCGTCCCGTTGTGACTTGATGACAAGCGTGTACTTGCCCGGATTCAGATTTGTATAAGTGATGAGCGTCTGCTTGCGGTATGTATGGTTCCATTCGTTCGAGAAACCTTCCAGGCGATAGAGAATCTCATCCCTGTTGGCAGGGATAAAGTTGGAAGTAGCATATTCAATGGTAAACATCGACTGGTTCGCTTTTAGGCTAATCTCAGGTGTGTGGCAGATAGATCGGCTCAAGATTCCGGTTTCGTCTCCGGGGATAACTTCCTTTCCATTGACCAGCAGGCGGGAAAGGATGATATTATAAGATTTCGGGGTAAAATGCAGTTTCTTTTCCCAGAAAGAAATCATTCCCTGAATACCACCCAGAAATACTTCTCCATCGTGCGTGACGAACAGTGCGTTTTCATTGACGGCAGTCAGTGGGAATCCGTTTTCCGTACCGTAATTGTAGAACTTCTTGCTTGGATAGTCGAACTGCGAGAATCCTTGATTGGTAATCAATAGCAAGTCTCCTTTCTTGATGGAGGATTCGAGCACTTCGTAAATACAATCGCTTGACAGACCGTCTTTCTGCATATCGAAGTTCTCGAAATCATTGCTCTCTTTGCGGTAACGGTCCAGTCCGCTGCCGGAGGTCGAGAACCATAAGTTCCCGTTGCTATCCTGCATGATATTGTTGACATTGTTGTTGCTGAGACTATTCGGGATAGCCGGGTTATGCGCGTAATTGGTGAGCGTATTGGTATCGAAGCGGTAGGAATAAACCCCTTCTCCGGTAACTGCAATCCATAACGTGCCGTCTTTGTCGAAACAGAGACTTGCTACCATGCCGATGTCTCTTCCAGCTTTGGTTTCCTTGAAGAGTTGCCGGCAAGTGCCTGCTGCCGGGTCGAACAAGGTGACACCGTTCTGTGTGGCGATAACCAGTTTGTCCTTGTACGGCACAATGTCACGCACAATATCCGATGGCAACGAAGTAGGGTCGCCCGCTTTCATGCGGTAGGCTGTGAAACGGTTCGTCCGTAGGTCGAGCTTATTCAATCCGCCAAGATGCGTGCCAATCCACATGATTTCATTAGCCTGGTCGTAATAGATTGCTTTTACATTGTTGTGCGAAATGCTGTTCTTTCCTTCTTCGTGGCGATACCACCGGTATGTGTTGTCTTTGCGGTTGTATACATTTACACCACCCCCTTCAGTACAAATCCACAGGTTGCCATCTTTGTCTTCTGTCATTCTTCCGACGATGGGGCTGCTCAGGCCTTCTTTCTCGGTGTCTCCCACTTTGTAGCGGGTGTAGATTTCATACTCAGGATTGAAGTAATTGACTCCGCCGAAGTAAGTCCCTAGCCAAAGGGTGCCTTGCCCGTCCTTGACAATACACCAAATGGAAGAGTGGGTGAGTTCGTCCGGTTTACCGGCATCAGCCATATAAAGTTGGAAATTGCCTGTACTTTTCTCGTAGCGGTTCAGTCCGTGGAACGTTCCTATCCATAAATTGCCTGAATTGTCTTCACAACAACTTCTTACGAAGTTGGAACAGAGACTATTCGCCTTTCCCGGTTCATGACGGATATTCTCGATGAAACCGTCCGTCTTTATGTGGTAGAGTCCTTCCTCCCAGCTGCCTATCCATAATTCTTTTGAAGAATCCTCATAGATACTGGTGATATTCCCTTTCGTGACAGGTTGCGAAATAGCCTTACTCTCCGAAAGGCAGTAAACGCCATTGCTGGTGGTTCCCATCCAAAGATTCTTTTTCCCATCCAGATGAAGGCAGGATAAGGTGATGTTTTTTCCCGCAAGGTGATAGAAAAGGTCGAAGTTGCCTGTACTCTCGTTGTACACAAATATTTCTTCCCTCTTGCCGATATACAACTTCTCGTTGTAGTAAATAGCGTCCACGTTGCCCTGAAGCAATGTCTTGAATCGCTGGGTAGTCAAATCGAACTCTGCCACACCGTCAGTACAGAGCAGATATACTTTTCCGTTTTTGTTTCCGGTGATGCGCAGCACTGTATTGCTGAACAGGCTGTTCGGGTCGTTTTTGTTAAGTTTAAAACTTTTAATGTCGTTACCGTTATACTGGTTTAGTCCCTCGCGCGTTCCAATCCATATAATTCCCCGTTCGTCGATATATAAACTGTTGACAGAGAATTGTGAAAGTCCGTCATCTGTGGTCAAATGGCTGAAAGTAATGTTTTGACCTAGTGTGTGGACGGTGGTTACGCTTAAAAATAGCAGAAATAAAAGGATAATTTTTCTCACTAATTCGTTCTTTTAAGGTATTACTATTGGCAAATATATTGTTTTTATTTCATTTCTGTGAACCTTATTAGAAGAAAGTAACTATATTTGTATCATTCAAACGAAAGAACTATGAAAGTAAAGAAAATTAGTGCGGCTAACGTGGAAGCTTGCTCGCTTCCTAAATTATTCGATGAAGAGAAAATAGATTTTCAGCCTATCCAGTGTGTCAACTGGGCTGAATATCCTTACAAACCCAAAGTAATTTTTCGCATAGCTCACACGAAGGACTCTATTTTATTGCATTTTAAAGTAAAAGAAGAGAGTGTGCGTGCCCGCTATGGCGAAGATAACGGTTCTGTATGGACAGATTCCTGTGTGGAATTCTTCTCTATACCGGCCGGCGACGGAATCTATTATAATATAGAGTGCAACTGTATCGGAACGATTCTGATTGGTGCCGGACCTGCCCGCAACGGTCGCGAACATGCTCCGAAAGACGTGACAGCTCTTGTGCAGCGGTGGTCAAGCCTGGGCAATACGCCTTTTGAAGAGCGTGTTGAAGAGACTGACTGGGAAGTTGCCTTGATTGTCCCTTACGCTGTATTCTTCAAGCATCAGATCGATTCGCTTGATGGTAAGGAACTGAAAGCCAATTTTTACAAATGTGGCGATGAATTGCAAACTCCCCATTTCCTTTCATGGAATCCGATAGAAATAGAGAAACCGGACTTCCACCGTCCCGATTTCTTCGGTACACTGGAGTTTGAATAATCTCTGCCTTCTGGTAAGAATATAAACGATCGCCCGAATATAAAGGAATATAATGATACGGTGTCATCCATCTGCAAAAAAAGAAGGGTGACGCTTTTCTTTTGCATCACCCTCACCTTTGTATAAAAATCACTTTATTTACTTCACAATACCTCTTTCCGAGCCTTTCACGAAGTTTACGATTGTTTCGATTTCCTCGCTCATCGGCACTTGGTCGATAATCTTCTGTACTGCATCCTGAACGCTGAAGTTGCCTTGATAAATCAAGCGGTAAGCATTGGCGATGTGGCGGAGAATTCTTTCCGACGTGTTGCGGTGTTGTGACAGGACTACGGCATTCACTCCATGATATGCCACCGGGTTTCCCGACATGATGACATATGGCGGCACATCCTTGGAGATACGGCATCCGCTTTGTACAAGCGTCCAGCTGCCGATGTGGCAGTATTGATGCAGGGTGACATTGCCGCTCAGGATAACGCAATCGTCTAATGTGCATTCTCCTGCGATAGTGGTACCGATACCTACCACGCAGTTGTTGTTAATCTGTACGTCATGACAAAGATGTACTTTGTCCATCAGGTAGTTGCCATTTCCTATTCTGGTAGCATTGCCGGCAAAGGTAGCACGGCTGATAACTACATTTTCACGAATATCATTGTTGTCCCCGATAATCAGGCTGCTTTTTTCTCCGGCATAGTGAAAGTCTTGCGGTTCCGCTCCCAGGACAGCATTCTGATGTACTTTGTTTCCTTTTCCCATTTTCGTACCTTGCAGGATACTGGCATAAGACATGATGACACAGTCATCTCCAATTTCCACATTCTTTTCGATGTAGGCAAACGGCTGGACAGTAACATTCTTGCCTAGTTTTGCTTCGGGGTCTACGTAAGCTAACGGACTAATCATAATAGTATAAGTTTAAAGTTATTCTTCTCTTCCACCACCCAAAGCCTGGTAAAGGCTTACGACGGCCTGCATCCGGTCAAAGCAATCGGAAACCTGAGAAATCTGCGCGCTCAGGTAAGATTGTTGTGCAGACAGTACTTCCAGATAGGTTGAAGTTCCCAAGTTAAACAATTCTTTTGTATCTTCCGAAGCTTTTTTGGCCGATTCTACCTGCATCCGGCGGGATTCTACCTTTTCGCTTGTCTTTTGGTATAAACTTAGCGCATTGCTGACTTCGCTTCCGGCGTTCAACAAGCTCTGCCGGAAGGCCAACTTCGCAGTTTCTTCCTGAGCTTTGGCAGCTTTCAGGCGGGCGATATTCTGTCCGCGGTAGAAAAGCGGCTGAGTCAGAGAGCCAATGGCGGAAGCCAATAACTTGCCCGGGTTGATAATTGCACTTCCGGCGCTGTTTGTCCATCCTGCCGAACCGCTGAGCGTGATTTGCGGATAGAAAGCGGCACGTGCCGAGTTGGTATTATAATAGCAACTTGCCAAAGCCATTTCGGCTGCTTTTACGTCCGGACGGTTGGACAGCAACTGGATAGGTACGCCTGCGGAAAGTTCGGTCGGGAGTACTTGTGCTTCCAGCACGCCGCGTTTGATGGAGTGGGGAGCCTCTCCCAAGAAAGTAGACAGGGCATTTTCAGTTTCACGGATACTCTGTTCGATATCAGGGATACTGGCAAGTACCTGAGCATAAGCAGCCTTACTTTGTTCAACTCCTGCCGAATTAATATTGTACATGGCAGCGTCTTTCATCGCTTCCATCGTTTCAGCGTTCTGTTTCAGAATTTCAGCCGTAGCTTTGGTTATTTCCAACTGGCGGTCCAACATCATTAATGTATAATACATGTTGGCAATATTGGAGATAACTTGCGTCTGCACTGCTTGGCGGTAAGCCTTTACTTGCTTCAGGGTAACTTGTGCATTTCGTTTGGAGTTCAGCAACTGACCGAACAAATCGACTTGCCAACTGGCAGTTACAGGCAGCGAGTAAGTTTTTGTAGCTGCGTTCTTGTCAAAGCTGCTGATTGTTCCTTGCGGAGACAGTCCCAATGACGGAGCATAAGCCAGGCGTGCCGACATCAGAGATGCTTCTGCCGCTTTTACATTCTGGGCAGCGGACAAGAGGTCGGTGTTTTGTTTCAGTCCCGCTTCGATGAGAGACTGTAGCTGTGGGTCGGTGAAGACTTCTCTCCACGGCAGGTTACCGAAGTTGGCGGTATCCGAAACCAGTGTATCATTATCCGCCATCGGGTCACGATACAGTCCGGAAGTGGTAATATCTTCGGGTCTGTCATACGACTTATAGATGTGGCAACTACTCAGGAGAGCAGTTGCGCACAACATATATAGAATCTGTTTCTTCATATCGAATTTCATTATTTAGCGTATTGTTCAATCTCAGTTACGGCATCCGTATTGTCAATATCCTCCCATTCCATCGGTTTTACCTTCTCTTGCAGGTACTGGAAGATTACGAACAACACAGGAACGATGAAAATCTGGCAAATCATGCCGACTAACATACCACCGATAGAAGCCGTACCCAGTGTGCGGTTACCATGAGCACCTACGCCGAAGGCAAACATCAACGGAAGCAGTCCGACTACCATCGCCAATGATGTCATCAAGATAGGACGGAGACGGGCACCGGCACCCAATACAGCTGCCCATGTGATGCTCATGCCCATCTTACGACGGTCGAGGGCGAACTCTACAATCAGGATGGCATTCTTCGCCAGCAGACCCATCAACATGATTAACGCAATCTGCATATAGATATTGTTGGACATCGTGCCGAGAATCATTTTCAACATCGAGATATTGCCGATGGCACTCACTCCGTTCACAAACAGAAAGCTGCCTAACAGACCGAACGGAACGGATAGCAACACGGCCAACGGAAGTATGTAACTTTCGTACTGTGCGCTCAGCAGCAGGTAAACGAATACGAAGCAGAGGATGAAAATCAATCCAGTGGCGCTTCCACTGCTCTGTGCCTCTTCACGTGCCATACCACCCAGTTCATAGGTATAACCGGCAGGAAGGCTCTGATTGGCTACTTCCGCCAACGCTGTCAATGCCTGGCCTGATGTATAACCGCTGGCAGGAGCCACCATCACTTTCATGGAAGTGTAAAGGTTGAAACGGCTGATGATATCCGGTCCGTATACTTTGTCGATAGAAATGAACTGTGAGATAGGAGCCATTTCGCCCGAACGATTACGAACCTTGATATTCTTCAATGATTCCAGGTTCTTGCGTGACAGCGGGTCTGACTGAATCATTACACGATACATCTTACCGAAACGGTTGAAATTGGATGCATACAGACCACCGTAATATCCCTGCATGGTAGTGAGGATATCACTCGGGCTGATACCTGCTTTCTTACAGGCTGCCGCGTCAATATCAATCATATATTGCGGGAAGTTCGGGTTGAACGTCGTTTTTGCCGAATTAATTTCGGGGCGGGCTTCCAGCGCAGCGGTATAGTCGTTGACTACATCGAAGAACTTGTTCAGGTCGCCACCCGTCTTATCCTGCATGTTCACCTCAATATCCGTGGATGCCGAGTAACCCGGAATCATCGGCGGAGCAAAGAACAATACCTGTGCTTCCTTGATGATTTTCTGTGCACGCATATATAAGGAACCTACAATAACGTCGGAGTTCTGTATCATTGAACGTTCATCCCAGTCTTTCAGCTTGATGATGAAAGAACCGTAGGATGGTCCTTGTCCACCGATAAAGCTGAAACCGGAAATCAATGTGCGTGAAGCTACGGCAGGGTCAGCAGCAATCAGGCTGTCTACACGTGCCAGAATCTCTTCCGAGTGGTCTTGTGATGTGCCCGGCGGCAGGGTCACGGCTCCCATCAGCGTACCGGTATCTTCGTTGGGCACCATACCTGTCGGGGTGGTGTTCATGAAGAACATAAGCAATGCGATAGAAGCAACGACCAGTCCCATAGACAACCACTTCTTCTGTATGAAGAACAATACGCGTTTCTTATAGCGTTTCAGGATCGATTCGTATGTGTCGTTGAATCTGTTTTTGAATTTATCCGTACTCATTCCGATGAGCGCCAGAATACTGAGAAGTATGAAGATGGCGGTAATGACCGGATTGATATGGAAAAGACCGAAAATCATGCCGAGAATGGCAACAAGTGTGAATGTAAGTGTGATTCCCGGATGCAGCATCTTTCCGATAGCCTCGGTATATCTTTTTATCATTGTTGTATGAGCAGCCTTATAGGCTGTTTTCATACGTTCTTTCAATGGAGGAACCTCTTCGGAACCTTCACCTTCCTGTTTGTGCGGTTTCAGAAGAACGGCACACAAGGCGGGGCTTAATGTCAAGGCGTTCAAGGCGGACAGACCGATAGCGATGGCCATTGTCATACCGAACTGGCGGTAGAATGTTCCTGCCGTTCCACCCATGAAACTTACCGGAACGAACACGGCCATCATGACCAGCGTAATGGATACGATAGCACCACCCAGCTCATTCATCGCGTCAATGGAAGCCAGACGTGCCGAAGTGTAGCCTTGGTCGAGCTTGGCGTGTACACCCTCAACGACCACGATGGCGTCATCGACCACAATCGCAATGGCAAGCACGAGAGCACATAGCGTCAGCAAGTTCAGACTGAACCCTACCAGAGACAAGATGAAGAATGTACCGATAAGGGCTACCGGGATGGCAATGGTCGGAATCAATGTAGAACGCAAGTCCTGCAAGAAAATATATACCACGATGAACACCAGGATAAAGGCTTCAATCAAAGTCTTCAAAACCTCATGGATAGAGGCGAACAGGAAGTCGTTGGCATTCATCGAAACGTTTATCTTCAAGCCCGACGGCAAAGTTTTCGATGCTTCGTCCAATAGTGCCTGAATGTCGCTGATGGTTTGTGTGGCGTTGGTTCCTGCCATCTGATAAACGATACAGGTTACAGCCTTATGTCCATTTACGCGGTTGGTAAAGTTGTATCCCAAGCGGTCTAACTGCACTTCGGCGATGTCGTTCAGACGAAGCACTTCGCCGTTGGGCAGAGACTTGATGACGATGTTCTCAAACTCCTCCGGCTGTTGCAGACGGCCTTTGTAGCGGATGGTGTATTGGAAGGTCTGGTTACTGCGTTCGCCGAACTGTCCCGGAGCAGCTTCCACGTTCTGTTCTGCCAAAGCGGCGGATACGTCGCTCGGAATCAGCTTATATTGCGCCATTACGTCCGGACGCAGCCAGATGCGCATGGAGTAATCCTGTCCCATCACGGAGGCGTCACCCACACCCGGCACACGCTGAACTTGCGGAATCAGGTTGATTTTCGCATAGTTCTCGATGAACGATTCCGCATACGTGTCGGTTTCGTCATAGAGGGAGAATACCACCAGCATGGAGGTTTGGCGTTTCTGTGTTGTCACACCGACTTTGGTTACTTCGGCGGGGAGCAATCCCTGCGCCATCGAAACACGGTTTTGCACGTTGACGGCAGCCATGTCCGGGTCTGTCCCTTGTTTGAAGTAGATGGAGATTTCGCCGGAACCTGTGTTGGAGGCGGTAGAGGTCATGTACATCATGTTTTCCACACCGTTGATTTGTTCCTCGAGCGGGGCAATCACGGAGTTCAATACGGTCGACGCGCTGGCTCCCGTATAAGTAGCCCTTACAGACACAGTAGGGGGCGCGATGTCCGGATACTGGGTGATAGGCAGCGTAGCCAATCCGATGGCACCCAGGATTACTATCAAGATGGAAATAACGGTTGATAGTACCGGACGGTTAATAAAATTATCTAATTTCATACGGTTATCTAAGTTATTAATTGAAAGCAGTAGCTAAATTTCCTTCGCGTTGGTCTTTCAAGTGCTGTTGATAGTTCGCTTCTTTCTGAGCCGGTGTGATAGGCTGTACAGTCTGACCGTCTTTCAAGCTTTGTACGCCTTCGATTACGATTTTGTCTCCTGCGTTCAAGCCGGAAGTAACGAGATATTCTTTTCCGTTATCCAGGTTGAAAATATTGATTTCCGTATATTTCACAGTGTTGTCCGGTTGGAGGACATAAACGAACTTCTTATCTTGGATTTCTACTGTTGCAGACTGCGGTATGCTGATAACGTTGTCCATAGTATAAGGAATCAGTACGTTTGCCGTACCGCCGCTACGCAAGATGTGCTCCTTGTTCGGGAAGATGGCACGCATGCTTACAGAACCGGTGCTTTGGTCGATAACTCCCGTGATGGCGTCCACTTTACCTTCAATGCTGTATTCGGTACCGTCAATCAACTGTAATTTAATAGCCGGTATTTTGCTGATTTCTTCTTTGATAGTGCTTCCTGACTTGGTCATAGCCAACAGTTCTTTTTCTGTCATTGAGAAATATACATATACTTCATCAATTTCGGAAACGGTAGTCATCGGAGTGGCGATAGAAGGGCTTACCAATGCTCCCAAACGATAAGGGATATTATTGATGACACCGTCGGAAGGACTCTTCACCTGTGTGAATGAGAGGTTTTGCCGGGCAGTAGTCAACTGTGCCTTTGCCTGCGCCAACTGTGCCTGAGACTGTGCCAGTGTATTTTCAGCCATCGACAGGTCATAATCACTGATGATGTTCTTCCTGTTCAGTTCACGCTTGTTGTCCACCGTAATCTGTTGGGTGCGTACTGCCGCTTCTGCCGTAGCAACGGCTGCTTGGGCTGTGCGTACTGCCGCTTCGTACTGTGTAGGGTCAATGATGAACAGGACTTGTCCCTTACGGACACTTGCTCCTTCGTCTACACACAGTTTGGTGATGAAGCCCGATACTTGCGGACGGATTTCTACGTCTTGTTTGCCTTTAATAGTAGCCGGATAAGCTGTCGTTAGATTTGCAGTTGACTTTTGTAACTCCTGTACTGCATACTCGGGGACTTTTCCCGTGTCATTTCCCTTATTGCCGCAACTGGACAGAAGGGCTAAGCAAAATGCAAATAAAACAATTCTACTTTTCATACTTCTCATTTATCTGTTTTTTTTAATTATGCGTTTTGTTGAACGTGTGTCATTCTCTTGTATAAAAGGGGGGATTTAAGGAATAAAAGCCGGAAACTAATTCAGATAAATCAGTTTCCGGCTGCAAAAGTACAGTAATTTCGCTATTCTTGTACTCTGATACCGTGTTTTTTAACGATGTTTTTTACTTCATTACTTCAGTTTATGCGATACGGGTGACATGATGAAACTGAATTCATAATCCTGGTAAGGAAGACGATACTTTTCTAATGGTATAGCTCCCCAACTGTTGACGCATGCCAAACCTGTCTGTACCTTGTCAATGCAGAAGTTTGTAAAGTTTGCTTTTTCAACTTCCGGTGAGTGGCGTTGGTCTTTTGCATCGCCGTCGTCCAATGATTCGATGGTGTAGTTCAGTGCAGAAGCGGAGAACGGAGCTTCAGAAACGAACTCTAAGCCGTTGCCACCGATATTCAGCAGTCTCCACCAGCGGATGTCGGTCTTCGTTCCGGTTTCCTGCGGACGGATATACGGATAGAATTGTTCTTCTACCGTCTGGCGGTATTTGCCTATCATGGCACCGTGGTTACGGTCGGAATAGTTTTCTACCGGACCGCGCCCGTAATATTCTACCTCGTTGAAAGCAAGAGGCATACGAAGCTGCATACCGAAGCGGAACATTTCAGAAACCTTTTTGCTCTTGTCGGCTACCATTTTCTGAGTAACTTTTACCGCTCCCTTATTATTGATAGTATAAGTGAGGAATAACTTGCCGCCCACCGATTTCATGTCGTATTCTGCACGAACCACAGCCTGGTCATTTTCGATGCCGTGTTTCAGAGACGTAAGTTTTAGTTCCGGGTTCTTCCAAACCGCATATTTGCGTTGCAATCCTGCTCCGAAATCGTTATCGGTCGGTGCACGCCAGAAGTTGGGAGTCAGTTCGCTGCCGTCTTCCATCATCTGCATGCCGTTCACGTCGTAGCGGCAGAGATAGCCGTTTTGCCTGTTGAAATCCATAGAGAAGTTTTCGCCTTTGACAATCAGGTAGTAATGGTCGTTATCCAGGATGCTGGGCACATTGACTGCTAGGTTGGAAGCCTGTACATTTTCCAGTTTGAGTTCCGGTGCTTTGTAATCACGGATGCTTAACTGGTCGTAAGCGACGGTAGTTCCTGCGGGCAATAATGTCTCTGCGGCTTTCAGTTTATAGTTGACGTTGAGCAGCAGTTCCTTGCAGGGGCAGATGTTCTTCGTGTCAATCGGAAGCTGCACTTTCACAGTTTGCTGAGGCGCTGCTTTCAGGTCGGATACAATGCCGGTCTGTACCACTTCCCCGTTTGCCAGTAATTGCCATTCCATATAATATGAAGACAGGTCGCGGAAGAAGTTTTCGTTGAAGATGTTGATTTCACCTTTGGCAAGGTCGGCGGGAGTAGTCCAGATATCCTGATAGAAATAAGCTACTTCGTAAGCATGCGGATTAGGTACGCGGTCCGGGCTGATTAAACCGTTGTCGTTGAAGTTATTGTCCGAACCGTCATATTTGTTGAAGTCGCCACCGTAGCCGTAAATATCTACTCCATCTTTGTTTTTCCAGTGGCAGGACTGGTCTACAAAGTCCCAGATAAATCCGCCTTGGTATTTCGGATATTTGCGGATGATGTCCCAGTATTCTTTGAATCCGCCTTGTGAGTTACCCATAGCGTGTGCGTATTCACATTGAATCAACGGTTTTTGAATATCACCTTCGCAGTATTTGATACAGCCTTCGTAACCTAGGTACATCGGGCAATAGATGTCTGTAAATTCGCTGGTACGTGCTTGCTCGTACTGTACGGCACGTGTTTTGTCTTCGTTCTTAATCCAGGTGTAGCATTTCTCAAAGTTCGGTCCCATGCCGGCTTCATTGCCCAGTGACCAGAAGATGATGGACGGGTGATTGTAGCTGCGTTGTACGTTGCGTTGGTTGCGCTCCATATGGGCTTTGGCGTAACTGGGGTTCTTTGCCAGTGTCTGGTCACCATATCCCATACCGTGGGATTCCACATTGGCTTCGGCTACTACATAGAGCCCGTATTGGTCGCAAAGGTCATACCAGCGGTTGTCGTCCGGATAGTGGCAGGTACGTACGGCGTTGATATTAAGCTCTTTCATTACTTTGATGTCTTGCAACATACGTTCCAGGGAAACTACATAACCGCCGTCCGGATCCATTTCGTGGCGGTCGGCTCCCTTGAAGAGTACAGGCTGGCCGTTAACGAGTATCTGTCCGCCTTTCAGTTCAATCTTGCGGAAACCAACCTTCACGGGAATTACCTCTACTGTGCTGTTGCCGTTTTTCAGGGTAGCGGTCAGTGTATAAAGATTGGGCGTTTCGGCTGTCCATTTGGCAGGGTTGGAGATATTCAGTGTAGTGTTCAGCTTGCCGGAACCTTTCAGATCGGCAGTAGCTACACTGTTCCCTTGTGCATCTGTCAGGTTTAAGGCCACTGTGCCGCTACCTTTCAAGTCTACAGAGATATTCAATGTCCCGTCCTTATATTGGCTGTCGAGGTCGGGAGTTACACGAATATCCTGGATATATTTCTTATCGCGGGCATAAAGATAACAGTCGCGTCCCACACCGGAGTAGCGAAAGAAATCCTGATCTTCCAGATAAGTGCCGTCGCACCAACGGAATACTTGGAAAGCGATGATGTTTTTTCCTGGTTTCAGATAGTTTGTCAGGTTGAATTCAGCTTCCAATTTGCTGTCTTCGCTGTATCCCACATAGCGTCCGTTTACCCAAAGGTACATATTAGAAGTTGCTGAACCGAAATGGGCAAAAATCTCTTTCCCTTTCCAGTCGGCGGGCAGAATGATTTCTTTCCGGTAAGAACCTACATGATTGTTTTCAACGGGAACAAAGGGGGGATTGTTCTTGAACTGGCTTCTCCATGCATATCCTACGTTTACATAGATCGGGTCTCCGTATCCGTTTAACTCCCATACTCCGGGCACCTTAATATTGTCCCAGCCCTTGTCATTGAAATTAGTCTGGAAGAAATCGGTCGGACGTGCATCCGCGTTTCTCACCCAGTTGAATTTCCAAAGCCCATTCAGGGTCATAAAATTCTTTGAGTTTTCTTTGATTCCGGCTTTGGCTTCATCAGCCGATGCATAGGCGAAATAATTAGTGTGCATTGTCGAGCGGTTTACGGAATTCACTTCCGGATCTTTCCACTCATTGAAGTTTTGTGCTTGCATGGCGTTTAGTCCTAACGTGGCCAAGCAGCAAAATAGCAGTTGTTTCTTCATGGGTTTTTGTATTAGGTTTGAATTTCGGGAGTCAAAGATAGGGAATAATTTGATTAGTAAAGGAGAATAATGAGTCTAATAAGTATATCTATGGTTCAATTTTAATTTATTTATGAACTATAAAATGAAGTATAATAAAGATGTATTGTTTATGCATAGATTTGCGATGAAGGAAGAACTTGGTGAGTTGATCTTTGAAGTTTTATTTTTCGTGTATGTAAAGTCAATAAGAAACGATGAATTGGATGTTTTTTGTTGTTGGGATAGCTTGATACTATGGATAATACAATTAATTTTAATACTTATTATTTCTTGTTATGTACTATTTTGTACCTTTTTAGTATGATATCAGTATCTTAAAAACTGTATCATTTACTTAATTTGCAGCGAGTGTTTTTTAATAAACCTATTTCTATTTCTAATTTTTAAATTTATTATTATGAATAAACTGACGAGGCTGAAAAGATGCAAAAGGTGCATCAGTACGTTAATGCTTATGTGTTGTTCGCTCTTAGTATGGGCGCAGAATACAGTAACGGGAACTGTATTGGATGAATCTAATTTGGAAGTAATTGGTGCGAATGTGAAAGAAAAAGGCACTGCTAACGGTGTCATCACCGACATGAATGGTGTTTTTCATTTAAAAGTGAGCAATCTTCAAAAAGCTGTTCTGCAAATCTCGTTCATGGGATATGAACCTCAAGAGGTCCCGTTGAACGGGCGTAAACAACTAAAAATTATTCTAAAAGAAACAGCAAATGAACTTCAGGAAGTTACGGTTGTGGCCTATGGTACACAGAAGAAAGAGACTTTGACAGGGGCTATCTCTGCCGTAAGTAATGATGCGTTGGTGCGTTCGCCTAATGCTAGTGTAGCTAACACGTTGGCAGGCCAGATCACGGGACTCTCATCTGTACAAACCAGCGGCCAACCGGGGCAGGAAGATCCCAAAGTGTTTATTCGCGGTGTAGGGTCTTTGACAGAAAGTGCTTCTTCTCCTCTGATCCTGGTGGACGGTGTGGAACGTTCGTTTTATCAAATGGATCCGAATGAAATAGAAAGTGTGACAGTACTGAAAGACGCTTCTGCCACTGCTGTATTCGGTGTTCGAGGTGCAAATGGCGTAATTTTGGTAACTACACGCCGTGGTAAAGAGGGCAAAGCGAAAATCTCGGTGAATTCTTCGGTTGGTATTCAGATGCCTACTCGTATGCTCGAAATGGCAGACAGTTATACGTATGCAACTTTGAGAAATGAGATTATAACAAATGACAAGCCAAATGCTACCGAGAATGATTTGGTATTTGATAATTATGCAGTTGAACGATTCAGACTGAATGATGATCCCATCATGTATCCCAGTATCGACTGGAGAAGATATCTGCTGAATAAGACATCTGTGCAGACACAACACAACCTGAATATTTCCGGAGGAACAAAGGATATACGTTACTTCATATCTTTAGGTTTCTTATATCAGAATGGCCTGTTGAAACAGTTCAAAGGAGTGGGATATGATAATAATTATAAATACAAAAGGTATAATTATCGGGCCAATCTGGATTTTGATGCTACTAAGACTACCACGTTAAAGATTGGTATCGGTGGTATTGTAGGTAACCGGAATGAACCGATGATTAATGATGCGACTAATTCAATCTGGACATTGATTAATCAGACGACTCCGTTCAGCAGCCCGGGAGTAATTGACGGGAAGCTGATAGTTACCCCCGAAGAACGTTTTGATAATAAAATTAATTTGGGTAACAGTGCTTTGCCTAAATGTTACGGGACAGGTTATTCAACAGCTATTAATAATACAATGAATTTGGATCTTCTGTTGAACCAGAAATTGGACTTTATTACTAAAGGACTGTCAGCAGAGATAAAAGGTGCCTATAATACGAGTTATGGCTTTACTAAGAAACGTAAAGGACAGGTGGAGCAATTTATGCCTTTCTACCAGTCTTCTTTGGAGGATCCGTCGCTTGGTTATGACTCGCCGGATTTCAACAAGAATATTGTTTATAAGATCAAAGGAGAAAATAAGAGCTTGCAATATGACGAAACTTCCTCGAGGGCAAGAAACTGGTATCTGGAGGCAAGTCTGAGATATAACCGTAAGTTTGGTTCTCATAATGTCGGAGGATTGTTCTTATATAATCAGAGTAAAAAATACTATCCTGCTCAATGGGTGGGAGTACCGTCCGCTTACATCGGTTTTGTAGGGCGTCTGACGTATGATTATAAATCCCGTTATATGGCAGAAGTCAACTTCGGTTATAATGGCTCCGAGAATTTTGCTCCGGGTAAGAGATTCGGTGCATTCCCTGCCGGTTCTATCGGTTACATCCTGTCGGAGGAAGCATTTATGAAACAACAGAAGGTTGTTGATTATCTGAAATTCCGTGCTTCAGTCGGTCTGGTCGGAAATGATAACCTTGGAAATAATCGTTTCTTGTTCCTGCCGGATTCTTATGATGTGAACCTGAGCGGAGTAGACGCGTGGAATAACAATAAATACGGCTTCAACTTTGGTTATAACAGCAAAGCGCTGGTCCTGGGTGCGCTGGAGAAACGTCTGGGTAATCCGAACGTGACTTGGGAAACGGCGCTGAAACAGAATTATGGACTGGACGTTCATTTCTTGAAGAGCCGTCTGAAGATCTCTTTGGATTATTTCCTCGAAGAACGTAAGGACATTCTTATCAGTCGTAAGACAATACCTTTATTAACGGGACTGACTTCCTCGATTCTCCCTGCCGTAAATATGGGTAAAGTGAAAAATCACGGCTATGAAGTAGAAGTGAAGTGGAATGACAGGATCGGTCAGGTTCAGTATAATGTTCAGGCAAACGTTTCCTACTCAAAGAATAAGATTATTTTCCAGGACGAGGTAGAACCTAATGAACCTTATATGTGGAGGACGGGAAATCCGGTAGGAACACTTTTCGGATATGTGGCGGACGGCTTTTATACGGAGGCGGATTTCGGAGAGAACGGCAAACTCGTGGCTGGCTTGCCCGACCCCGGGGTATCCGTGAAGCCGGGTGATGTGAAATACCGGGATTTGAACGGTGACGAAGAAATTACTTCGGACGACCAGACTATTATTGGAAACCCGACTCGTCCGGCCTATACATTCGGATTGAATTATGGCATTAATTATAAGGGCTTTTTCCTGACAATGAACTGGACTGGTGCCGCACAGCGTTCCTTGTTGTTGGATGGAGCTTTTAGAGAACCTTTTGGAAATGGTAAAATTCGTGGCTTGATGCAGTTCCACGCAGATACACGTTGGACACCGGAAACAGCCGGTACGGCTACCACACCGCGGTTTACCGAGACAAACGCAGTTTACAATATGCGTTCTTCTTCTCTTTGGGTACGAGACGGTTCCTATTTGAAACTGAAGAATGTGACAATAGGATATAACTTTACAGATAAGAAGATGTTGAAAAAACTGGGTATCCAGCAGTTAGGTATAAAACTGACAGGCTATAATCTGCTGACCTTTGATAAGTTTGACATCATGGACCCTGAATGTAATCCGAATAATGCGGATTCTTACCCTATCATTAAGATATATAATTTAGGTATTAATCTAACCTTCTAATAGTGCTGACAATGAAAAACTATAAAAAGTATATGGGCTGTCTTTCTCTCTTTGCATTGACATTGATAGGGTGCGAAGACCTTAAGTTCGGAGAGAAGTTTTTGGATAAGCCGATAAGTAATGAGCAGAATATAGATTCTGTCTTTAACAAGAAAGTATATGCTGAGCAGGCATTGGCGGAGACTTACCATTCACTGCCGGATTATCTGCCTATGCAAGGACGTCTGGGATATGGAGTGCTGGAAATGCTTACCGATTTGGGTGACTGGACAAAAAAAGGAGCACCTAAGTTCTATACAGGAACGGTAGACGGAACAAATGCCTATCTGGAACATCTTCCATATCGGTTGGATGTTGATAATAGAACCATTGGTGTCGGTCCGATTTATGGTATCCGGAGAGCTTATATCTATATTGAAAATGTGGATAGAGTGACAGATATGACTGCGGATGAAAAGGCGATAGGAAAAGCGGAAGCACAAGTAATTATTGCCTATCATTATTCTCAAATGCTCCGTTATTATGGGGGTATGCCGTGGATAGACCATGCTTATACGGCAGAAGATGCGATGAAATTTCCTCGCATGACGGTAGAAGAAACCGTACAGAAAATCATTGGGTTGCTGGATGCCGCCGCCTCTGTATTACCTTGGCAGGTAGATGCGGATAATGACGGACGAATGACGGCGGCCTCTGCTTTAGCATTAAAGTCCAGAGTGCTTCAGTTTGTGGCGAGTCCTTTGTTTAATGCTGACAAACCCTATTTGGAAGGTGATGCTTCCTCTCAATTCCTTACCTGGTATGGTAATTATTCATCAGACAGGTGGCAGAAAGCACTGGATGCAGGGTTGGAATTTATGCGGGCTAATAAAAAGAATTCGAATGTTTATCAACTGGTGAATACAGGTAACCCTCGCGATGATTTTGCGGCAGGATATTTCAATCGTCATAATGGAGAGGTTCTGATTTCTTCCAGAAGATTTACCACTTATGCTACGGGGAAACTTCCGTTTGCCCAAGTACGCTACGGAGTTGCTTCTCCTACATTGACCTATGTCGATATGTTTCAGATGAAGGACGGGACGGAATTCGACTGGAATAATCCCGATCATAATAAATTCCCCTTCTTTGATAAGGATGGAAATCCTAGAAGGGATATCCGCTTGTATGAAACGGTTGCTGTGAATGGAGATAAGTTTAAGGGTGCCCAAAAGGTGCAGATTTTTGAAGGAGCCACTCAGTCACCTTATAAAGATGGGCGAATGAGCTACAATGGTTTTGCGATGAGAAAATTCATACGAAACTTTAATGACGAAGTGAATGGTAAGTTCTATTCTTGTCCGTTAATTCGTCTTCCCGAAGTTTATTTGAATATGGCTGAAGCGATGAATGAGTTGAATAAGGCGGAAGTTCGTGACGAGTTTGGCAATACGGCCTATGATTATCTGAACAAAACCAGGGAACGTGCAGGTATGCCTGCGATTTCGGCGGCAGATGTTCCGGCCGGAAAACCGTTGCGCGAAGCGATATTACGTGAAAGAGCCATTGAATTCGGTTATGAAGAAGTACGTTATTTCGATTTGATACGTTGGAAACGCGCAGATATATTTACCGGACAACTATCACGTCTGATTATTAAAAAAGCGGCCAGTGAGCCGAGCGGCTTTTCTTATAAAGTATCTCATGCAATGGCGGAAACACGCCAGTATGCGAAACCTGAGAAGTGGAATGACAAATATTTCCTGTTACCTCTACCGGTAGACGAGATAAACAAGAAATATGGATTGATTCAGAATCCGGGTTGGTAATAATCAAATCGTTGAATAATAAGAAGAATGATTATGAATAAATCACTTTATATCGTAGCTTTCTCGTTGGCGTTTGCCACTACAGGGATAGCTCAAAATAATGAAGGACAAGATAAGACAGTCGATCTGGGAACTCAGACGACAACCGAGTTACGGAAGACACAGGCGGTATCTACCATTTATTCGGACGAATTGGATAAAAATGCAACTACGAGTCCTTACAATGCAATATATGGCCTGTTGCCGGGACTGACTGTGATGCAAAATACGAGTTGGGGAACCGACAAATCACGTTTAAATGTACGTGGTCGTGGCTCCTTGAATGGAGATACGCCATTATTTGTGGTAGACGGTTTTGCCCGCCCGATCGAATATATCAATCTTTCGGAAATTGAATCAATATCCGTATTGAAAGACGGTGCTGCTACTGCTCTTTGGGGAGGTAGAGGCGCCAACGGCGTGGTGCTGATAACTACCAAACGCGGTATGTACAGTAAAAAGGAGATTAAGGTAGACTATAAGTTTGGACTAGGTCTGCCCGTAAACCAGCCGGAATTTGCCGACGCTTATACGTATGCAAAAGCCCGGAATGAAGCATTGAGATATGATGGCCTGCAACCGGATATGGACGAAGCTTCTTTTCTGGCCGGAGGTAATAGCGATCTTTATCCGAATGTTGATTGGCAGAAGGAAGCGTTGCGTAATCATACGACCAGTCATCAACTGGATATTACTTTCCGCGGGGGAGGTAAGAGGCTGCGCTATTTCAGTGTCTTGAACTATAAGAATGATATGGGACTGTTGAATTCCAAGTATACAGACTACACTGACCGCTATAATTCCCAGATGAAAAAGTATTTTCTCAATCTTCGCATGAATCTGGATGTAGATATCACAGATGCAACGAAATTGAAACTGAATATGCTCGGTATGCTGCGTGAAACGAAACGCCCTACCACATCGGAGGCTGCTTTGTTCGAACAGATATTCAATACTCCATCTGCCGCATTCCCTGTGCAGACTCAGAATGGACTCTGGGGTAGTAATAATGTGCTGAAAACAAACCCGATAGCCAATCTGGCGGACGTAGGCTATTATAAACTGAATCAGCGAATGCTGCAAGCAGACCTGCGGTTGGTACAAGACCTGTCTGTATTGACTCGCGGACTGAGCGCTGAACTTGCTATTGCCTATGATAATAACGCGACTTATCGGGAAACAGCCAAGAAAAGCTTTATGTATCAGACCATTGAGAAAGGTACCGACGGAGAACCGGTTTATACGAATTACGGAAATCCTAACGATGAATTGGAAATCAGCAACAAAGGATTGGCTAATCAATATATACATGCAAACTTTGAAGCGAAAGTCAATTACCACCGGACATGGGACAAACATGATTTTACTGCCAGTGCCATGTTCCGTCAGGAATCAATGACCTTGACAGGGGCTAATAATAGCCGTTACCGCCAGTACATTATCGGAACCGTAGGTTATAATTTTGATAATCGTTACATGGTGGATGTTGTTGCCAACTGTTTCGGCAGTAGCGTATTGGGAAAGAACGATAAGTATCGTGCATATCCTGCCATATCCGCTGCCTGGATACTCTCGAACGAGAGTTTCATGAAAGGAATCTCCGCTTTTGATTATCTGAAACTTCGCGCTTCTTACGGGCGTTCCGGATATGATATCTATGATTATGACATGGATAAGCAATATTGGACAGGAAGCGGTTCCTACTATTTTCAGGCTGGAAATACCTCTGCCGGAAGCAGTCTGAAGGAGGGAGTGCTGGCTATGGAGCAACTCGACTTGGAAGTGGCAGATAAATATAATATCGGTTTGGATATGAGTTTGTTCAAAGGACTGACTTTTTCTATTGATGGTTTCTATGACAAACGCTCTAATATTTTAATTGACGGAAGCGGGTTGATATCTTCTGCAATCGGAGTTACCATTCCCCAGATGAATGCGGGAAAAGTGGAAACAAAAGGAACAGAACTCTCTGCTATGTGGAAAAAAGAGTATAAGAACTTCAGCTACTACATCGGTGCTAATTTCTCTTATGCTAAAAGTAAAGTCATAGAGAATGGTGAGGGGTATCAACCGTATGGCTATCTGTCTAAGAAAGGTTATCCTATCGGACAATGTTTCGGTTGGGAAGCGATCGGTTATTTTAGAGATGAGGAGGACATTAAGAACAGCCCTGTACAGAAATTCTCGGAAGTACGTCCGGGGGATGTCAAATATAGGGATTTAAATGGTGATAAAGTAATTGACAGTAATGATCAGAAAGCGATAGGATATTCTACTGCCATACCGGAGATTTACTATGGTATCAACCTAGGATTTGAGTATAAAGGTTTTGGGGTAGACGCTCTCTTCCAAGGGGTAGGGCATTATAGCGTGATGTTGAATACTGCAAGCGTGTACTGGCCGTTGAGAAACAACACAAATATCTCCAACTGGTATCTGAACGACAAAATCCGTTGGACGGAAGATACGAAAGATATTGCAAATGTTCCTCGTCTGACCACGCTGGATAATGCCAACAACTTCAGGAACAGTACACAATGGCTGGAGAACGGAAGTTACTTCAAACTTCGTAACCTGAATGTCTATTATAATCTTCCTTCTTCTTGGGCGAGGAAAGTGAAGATGGAGAAGATTCAGGTATATGCGAGAGCTAATAATCTTTTCTCGCTGGATCATGTGAAATATATGAACTGTGAGGATCTGAAAATCAATTATCCGGATATGACTTCCGTTTATTTCGGATTGAATATTAACTTCTAAAATGTGAGATAACCATGAGAAAATATATCATATTATATACAGGTTTGCTACTATCCGTTTCTGGGTGTAGCTTGCTCGAACTGGACGAATCGACTGGTTTGAACAGAGAAGAGGCTTATTCCTACTTTAGCAATGTCAAGGGCTTGGCTACTTATGTTTATAGCCAGTTGCCCGGAGATCTCGGAGTGCTCAATGGGGCTTTGAGAGAGTCTGCAACGGACAATTCAGTTTATATTTGGAGTGACAACAGTGTTCACGACTTTTATAATAATGCCTGGAGTCCCAATAATGCAGTCGACAATATGTGGTCGAAGTGTTATGGAGCTATCCGTTCCGTTAATTCATTTCTCGAAAACTATTCCCAAGAGAGGCTGGAGCGTTTCCGTTGGAATGATACGTATGAAGAAGATATTGCCAAAGCTACTATGTATCGTGAAGAATTGCGGGTGTTGCGGGCTTTCTACTTGTTCGAACTGGCCAAACGATACGGAGATATTCCATTATTGACACGTACGTATGCGTTGGATGAGATCAATAGCGTGGAAAAGAGTTCTTTCAGCGAAGTGATAAAATATATATGCGATGAATGTAGTGATGCAGCTAAAACACTTCCCGTCAGTCATCAGGATTTTTGGGCGGAGACGGGACGTGTGACTAAAGGTACTGCGTTGGCATTGAAATCTCGTGCCCTTCTTTATGCGGCGAGTATGTTACATAATCCCAGTCAGGATGCTGATAAGTGGAAAGCTGCTGCCGATGCGGCTTATGCTATCATAAAAGAGAACTGGTACAGTCTGCCGAAAACGAATGCCGATCCTCTGTATGATAAGAACGGTGGAAACGATGTTTTGAAATCTCCGCAATTAATCTTTGAGCGTAGAAATGGAGAAAGTTTTGACTTTGAAGCAAACAATCTGCCTATCAGTTATGAAAAGGGAGAAACCGGCAATGTACCTACCCAAAATCTGGTGGATGCTTTTCAGCTGACTAATGGAAAAGACTTTGACTGGGAACAGCTTGCGCCGGGGCAGAACCCGTATGAGGGCAGAGACCCACGGTTTTACAAAACAGTACTTTGCAACGGAGATACATGGATGAATTCAACTATTCAGTCTTATGAAGGCGGTAAAGATGGTGCTGGAACAGCCGGAGCGACTACCACCGGCTATTATTTGAAGAAGTATATGAACGAGACCGTTTCTCTTACTCCTTCTAACGAGAAAAAGAAACCTCATCATTTCATTATATTCCGTTATGCAGAGATTCTTCTGAACTATGCAGAAGCGATGGATGCCTGGAAGGGTGCCGATTATACGGATAATGATCATCCATTGTCTGCACGTGCAGCACTGAATCAAGTACGTAGTGCAGCTGATATGCCTGCTGTTACAACGGATGGCGATGCATTTACTGAAAGTATCCGTCGTGAAAGACGCGTGGAACTGGCGTTTGAAGACCATCGGTTCTGGGACATCCGTCGTTGGAAGATAGGTGATAAGACCAAAGCCATTTATTGCATCAAGATTACTCTGGAAAATGGTTCACCTGTTTATAAGAAAGAGTTGCTTGAAACACGTAACTGGGATGATAAGATGTATCTGTATCCTATACCACAGACAGAATATTATAAGAATCCTAATTTAGGCCAGAATACGGGCTGGTAAATAAAATACGTGAGATACTGTTCTGTCTAAAAGTAGAAACAGTATCTCACGTTCAATAAAGCGAATCGTTAGCTCTCAGGCATATCAGATTTTATGCTGCGGGATCGGGATCCGGTGTTTCTCCACTGTCACCGCCATCCGGCTTTTCCGGATTATTTCCGCCATTGTTTCCCGATGAAGCATTGCTGCCGTTTCCTTCCGTCTTTTTAATGCTGACTTTTTCCAACATTTCCTTAAACTTATATCCCGGAGTAAATACAATTTTTACCCGTTGGATGGTGTCGGCATCCACATCTTCTGCCGCATCCTGACTCTTGCAGTTCATTCCCGGGCGGAAACAACCGAAATCACCTAACTGCACCGACAATCCTTTGTTCAGGTTTGTATTCAGCGCATCAATCAGTGCGTCAATCACGTGCTTCACTGCACCCTCGGGAATCATACCGTACATGGATACTTCCTTGCATAAATCTCTGAAATCTACCGTATTGGTAATAACATTCTGTGCTACATACTTTTCAGTCTTTGTCTTGTCAAAGCCGAAAACTCTTTTCTTGACAACATACTTTAATGCCATAGTCTTTCTTTTTTTAATAGTTAGTTAATCTGTTATTTTTTTGTTTTGTGATCACGATGCAAAGATATGTGTTTGGAAATTCCTGACCAAGCCGAAATGAAGAAGTGCGTTAATAAATTCGTTAATATGAATTTGGGGTGAATGGGGCTATATTTACTGGCAGAATAGTTCTGACCTCAGACTATCTTTCGTGCATAAACCACCTGTTTGCCTGCCCCGTAACGAATTAGTATCCCCTGTTCGATAAAACGGTTCAATTCATTTACGGCACGTAGTTTATCGTGTCCTGTCAGCCGACAATAATCTGCACGGGTTATGCAAGGGTATTTATTAAGGTGTTCATTTATCATCGCTAGGCATTCTTCTTCACTATGCCCTTTTCCGTGAGGGCGAGTGATGGACTCTCTGCGTTCGGGTTTCATTTGCCAGCCCACTTCTTTTTTAAACTGTTTGCTCACCCTGAAATTGACATTTTTCAGTTTAATGGATTGCGCATGGACTTCTTTCTTGTTCATCACGGGAGGACCTTGCAGCGATACCGAAAAGAAACCGATGTCTCCCAGTTCAACAATCCATCCGTTTGCCAGTAAATCCCGCAGTTCGTTCTGGAAAGACTGCATGGCACCTGCCAGCATACTGCGGCTCATTCCTGTGAATTTGTGAACCCGGTCTAGAAATTCGTCTTGGTCAATGGTTCCCTTAGTAACCACACGGGGATGAAGAGGTTGCTCATCGCCAGATTGCTGAATGTCGGGCGTATCGTAGAGGTCGTAGTGTATGCTCATAATCGATTTTATTTTTTAGTTGTTTTCAATTGTCCGGTTGCCTGTTCGGATGTTTTTTTATTAGCAATTTCTTATTTCGTATGACTATAGTGTATCTTGCGTATGACTATAGTTATACGCAAAGATAACTATAGTCTCCCTTGCGTATAACTATAGTCATACGAAGTAAGATTAGGCGGCAAACTTACTAAAATATATTGAATTGTTATGTTAATGTAGTAAGGTTAAGAATTTCAATGCTTCATTTTTTGTCTTTGAATGTATGTTGAATAACATAAATAATGGATAAATGAATATTTTATCTGTGATATTAACAAATATTCAATGTGATGTTTCTAGAATGTCGTTTTTTATTTCTTTTTTTTGCAAAAAAATAATGCGTGACATTAATGCGATGAAATAACGGCAATCCCCATTTTATATGGATAAGCTATTTGTTCACCAAACAATACGAATATGAAAGCATTCACAGTGTTTATGCCAGTACACAATACTGATGCATACTTAAATGAGGCAATTGAAAGTGTATTAAAACAGGATTATACCAGAGACGTTGCTTCAATATCGGTGTCATAGGGCACAAGTCAGTACTCAGCATCATTCGGAGCAAAAAAATGGTTCACTTATTGTAAGGCAAGAAGCAATAGAATGGTTTGTGAGCAATATCGAAAAAAACTCCTCTTTAGGAATGGAAGTCGTAGAAAAGTTTTTGCCTTCATGGAACTTTTTGAATATGCACAATATGCTCACTCCAGAAACATATGTGCGAACCATTTATGAGATTGTAGATAAATTGCGTGATAGAAAAATCATAAATGTGTAAAAGGATGAAAGAGCTTAGTATTGTAATTCCTTTCATGAATGAGGGAGAAAACCTAAAGCGGACCTTAATAAGTATCATGGAAACTGCAACGTGCCCGATAGATGTAATCATAGTTAATGATAATTCTACCGATGGTTATCCTTATAAGCAATTGGAAGAATCATTCGGAATAAGAATGATAGAGAATGACAAAAGAATAGGGCCTGCTGCATGTCGTGAAATGGGAATATCGGCTATTGAAACTCCCTATTTTCTTACGGTAGATGCTCATATGCAGTTCGGCCAAGATGACTGGTGCAATGCTATAATCGAACAATTGAGAAAAAAACCGAATAGCATTTATTGTTGCCAAACAAAAGTGCTAAACGAAGATTGGGGGATTGAAGCAGGAACTCCGTATGGAGCAAAAATAAACTTCGCAGATGATGAAAAACTTTTAGAACCGGAATGGATTTACGAAGATATAGCTCCCGACTCTGGATTGATTAAAATACCTTGTGTTTTAGGAGCTACTTATTTCACCTCTAAGAGCTATTGGAAATATCTTAGAGGTTTGGAGGGGCTAAAAATGTATGGTAATGAAGAACCGTATATCAGTATGAAAGCATGGATGGAAGGAGGAGGCTGTTTCTTACTTAAAAGCATTGCCATAGGGCATATGTATCGAAAAGCATTGCCGTTCTCTGACGGGATTAGCTATCAAATCTATAATAAGTTATTGATTGCCGAAACGCTATTTCCTGCAGATTTGAAGCAAACTATATATAGCAAAATAGAGAAACAGTCACCCGATGAATTTAAAGAAGCTAAAGAGTGGCTGATTAAAGACTATAGGAGCATAAAGGAATTAAAGCTGTATTACAAAACGATATTGAGTAAGGATATAAATAGCTATATAACTGGTTGCGGATTCTAGATAGCCATGCAACCTATTGTCTAATAATTAAAATTTCTTGTAAATGAAAGAGAAAGATTTGACTAGTAAAGAACTCCTTGTTCAGAAGCTGGGCATGGAGTTTGATGAAGTAGCTCCCATTTTTAGTGAGGAAACACTTACTTCTATGACGATGTCTCATGTGGTCGGTGGGGCAGGTGACACTTTTGGCACATGTACATTCGTTGGATGTAATGTGTACACGTCAAGATGTACTAAAGCGGCTCAAGTCTGTCAATCAAAAACTGAGTGTCCATCAAAAGGGACAGTGTGTGACAACAATACGAATGTTATGACATGCGGCGGACCTTCAACAAAACCAACTGACAAACCAACTGAATCTCCAACAGTTGAACCAACGGCTAAGCCTGCCAGTTTATTGTAGTAAAACAATTATGTATTATATAATTGTTCATATAAAAAACTACAGCGATGAGCATAAGCTGATTAATACTTTGTAAAGTCGGCTTATGCTTTAACTCGTAATTTCCTAGTTGTATGAAAAAAAAATATATAGTATTAGTCTGGCTTTTTCTTTTAGTAAAAGTATCGTATTCTCAGGAGAGAGTACCAATCTATTCTTTTGCTCAAGTTACAGAAGATTTTGACTATTACATAAATACTTTGAGGACGAAGCATCCTAATTTGTATGCATTCGTTACGGAAGACTATTTCAATAAAGAAGTGGAGCAAGCACGAAGTATGCTCACGGATTCGATGAATATTGTTGATTTATGGAGAACAATGTTAAGACTTCAACATTGTTTAGATGGACATTCCGGCATGGATTATATTGATCTAAAACATTCATTTCCATTGGTTTACGGAGGTGCTTCTTATTTGTATCCTGACAGTGTTACTGATAATGAGATCTTTATGAATGGTATGAAAGTGATATCAATCAATGGAATGGAAGCTCATAAGATTATTCACGAACTAGACAAATGTATATGGGCAGAAGAAAACCCGAAGTTGCGATTATGTCATTTAAGAGGGTATTTTCCTTCCTTAACATATTCTGTATTAAAATTAGTTCCACCTTATAAAGTTGTATATCAAGGAGAAAGTGGAGAGGAAATAGTAAAAACTGAAATAGGAATCCAAGACCATTTTACGGATTTTAACAAAGCTTTTACAGGTATTCCATTTGACTATAAACTTTACCCTGAAGAATCAATTGCGTATCTCGAAGTGAATTCATTTAGCTTACCATGTTTGGCAGAAGACGGTTTAATTGAGACTTTTCAAAAAACACTTGATACTCTTTTTGTTGAAAAGAAAATTAATGATTATAAATACCTGTTTATTGATATATCGAAAAATACTGGGGGAGGAGATGGACCTGTTCTTGCATTATTCAATAAATTGCAGCATGACACTGTAGTAGTTGTAGATAAGGGAACAGGGAATTATATTTATCCACAAGTGATAACTGGTTACAGCGGTCATGTATTCGTTATAGCTGGACATTGGACATATTCGGCTGCACATTTGTTTTATTTGTTAATGAAAAACTCTCATAGAGGTATATTGGTGGGAGAACCCCCCGGACATTATTATCAGGTTTATGCGCCATTAGTCAGATATAAATTACCGAATACTAATTTACCGTTCATTTGTGCCAAAAAAGCTCATGGATATGATGTAGATGTGACGCCAGATGTGCCATGGAGTATCGATTGTTTCCATGAAACGTTTACACTGGATGATCTTAAAAAAATGATAGAATTGTATAACCATAAACGTTAGAAGATATGTATCAATTAAGCTTTTATAATTATTATGTTAACAACGGAGATCGGACAATTTACTTCAATAGCATTTCCGGTCAAATCTTCTCTGTATCAGAACAAGAACATATATTTCTTCAGAACCAATTCAATGATCTTATTTCTTTTGAATTAGAATATAATTCTGTGTTCAAGAAGTTTGTAGATTGGGAATTTATCACTGATACAGAAAGAGATCAGAAAGATGTTATTCGACTTATAAATCACAAGAAAGTTTTTTTGGATAAGACCTATCGCTTGGTCATTAATCCTACATTGGAATGTAATTTCAGGTGTTGGTATTGCTATGAAGACCACGTTGCGGGGAAAATGAATGAAGAGACCATAGAAAAAATAAAAAAGCATGTAAAATTAATGATTAAAGAAGAAAGGATAAGTAGTTTGCTCCTTGATTGGTTTGGAGGGGAGCCTTTATTATATTTTGACGAGATTATTGTTCCTTTATCCGAACAACTTCGTGATATAATGACAGAAAATGGATTGCCTTTTTTCACTCAAGCAACAACAAATGGTTCATTGATAACAGAAGAAAGGGCTAAAAAAATGAATGAGTTGGGCATGAAGCATTTTCAGATAACACTGGATGGTGATGAAAAAAGACATAATCGGATACGGAATATGAATGGGGCTCCATCTTACAAGCAAATACTTCAGGGAATTTATTATTTATGTGATAATATCCCCGATGTTAACGTAACGTTACGTATAAACTATGACACCCAGACGCTTGAGAAAAGTAATATGAAAGAAGTCTTCGAAATGATTCCTGCTAAATATCGTCATAAAATAAGTCCAAGCTTCCAACGTGTGTGGCAAACTGAAAGTAAAAGAAACGAGGAAGGTAATAATCCTAATAAACTAGCTATATTTGAATATTGCAAAGAGTTGGGATATGACGCAGAGAATCCTTCAAGTTGTTTGTCAGTTTTGAAAGGACATACATGTTATGTAGACCGTTATTATCATACGGAAATCAATTTTGACGGGAAAATATATAAATGTACTGCAAGAGCTTATTCTGACGAGTATGTGTTGGGAGAGTTGCAAGATGATGGGCATATATTATGGAATCAAGAGAAAATGAGGAAAATGTATGCAAAGGCAACATTTGAAAATGAAATGTGTCTGGCCTGTAAGCATATGCCTTTGTGTACTGGACCTTGTTCCCAAAAACTTATGGAAACTCCTAAAGAGTTGCTTCATACTATATGTCCATTAACCACAGCTGATGTGAATGTGGATACATTTATTCGAAATCTATATGATGGAAAAATGAAAGCGTTACAAGCTGCGAAATCAATAAGTTAATAAAACTACTTAATTAAAAGGACTTATATGGATTTTCCTTTTTATCATCAACACGACTCGATGGATTGCGGTCCGGCCTGCTTGCAAATGATTGCTAAATTTTACGGTAAAATGCATTCTCTGCAAACCTTAAGGGAGTATTGCTATGCAAACCGTAACGGAGTCACTTTGTTAGGCATTAGCGATGCGGCAGAACGTATTGGTTTTCGTGCTATGGGCATCAAGACAGACTTTTCCAAACTGGCAAATAAGGTAATATTGCCTTGTATTGTCCATTGGAAACAAGATCATTTTGTTGTGGTGTATAAAATAAAAATTCATAAGTCCGGGAGTAAGCCTAAAGGTACAGTGTATGTGTCTGATCCTGCATTTGGGCGTTTGAAGTATAGTATTGAAGAATTTTGTGATGGATGGCTCAGTTCCGTTGATAAAGGAAAAGAGAAGGGAATGGTTTTAATGCTGGCGCCATCCATTCATTTTTATGACAAAGGTATCAATGATGAAACTAAAAAGCAGAGTATTTTATTTTTCTTGAATTACCTTCGTCCTCACAAAAAAATGTTTGTGCAGATCGTTTTGGGAATGTTGCTGGGACTAGTGTTCCAGTTAATATTTCCATTCTTGACTCAGTCGATGATAGACGTGGGTGTATTGAATAATAATTTGAATTTTATTATTCTAATATTAGTCACGCAATTAATTTTATCGACTAGCCAATTGTCTGTTGGTTTCATACAAAGCTGGATATTTACGCATATTAATACACGAATAAACGTTGCGCTAATCTCTGATTTTATTTTTAAATTACTAAAACTACCCATTCGTTTTTTTGATTCAAAAAAGACCGGGGATATCATGCAGCGCATTGGAGACCATTCGCGTATTGAAAGCTTTCTCACAAGTTCCTCTCTTGCGACTTTCTTTTCATTATTCAATTTTTTTGTGTTCGGCATCATACTTGCTATCTATAATATGCAAATACTAATCATATTTGTGATAGGGCATTCTATCTATATGGGCTGGATATTCCTTTTTTTAAGAGTACGTAGGCAATTGGATTTTAAGCGTTTTGAGAAAGCGGCAAAAAATCAAAGTAATATTATCCAGATAATAGAAGGCGCACAGGAAATAAAATTGAATAATTGCGAAAATAAAGTGCGTTGTAAATGGGAGAAAATACAAGCTGAACTTTTCGAAGTCACGGTTAAAGGGGTATCTATTGATCAAGTACAAAGTGGGGGAGCTTTTTTTATTTCTCAAACTTTAAACATTATATTATCTGTTATAGCAGCAAAAGAAGTTATTGAAGGACGAATGACGCTTGGTATGATGATGTCTCTCTCCTATATAATAGGACAACTAAGAGGTCCTATCGAAAATATGATAGGGTTTATACATGCTTATCAAGATGCTAAAATAAGTTTGGAACGTCTGGGAGAAGTTCATTTCCAAGCTAATGAAGACCAAATAACTGAAGATGATATAACGGAATTGGAGCCAAAAGACCATAATATTAGAATCGAAGGACTTAATTTTAGCTATTTAGGTCCTAAATTAACTCCTGTTCTATCGGATATAAACTTGGTAATTCCTCAAAATAAGGTCACTGCAATTGTTGGAGCTAGTGGTAGCGGTAAGACAACATTGATTAAATTATTAATGGGAAATTACCTTCCTGATAAAGGGCGTATTAAGATCGGGCATTTAGACCTTAATCATATTAATCCTCGTTTTTGGCGGTCGAAATGCGGCATTGTTATGCAAGAAGGGTATCTGTTCTCAGAATCTGTGGCTGAAAATATAGCTATTGGAGATGACGATATAGATAAAGAAAGATTGTACAATGCTGCTATTACTGCAAATATTCATGATTTTATTGAAGAACTTCCCTCTGGCTATAATACGGTAATAGGTAAAGAAGGCAGTGGTATTAGTCAAGGTCAAAAGCAACGCATTCTAATAGCACGTGCCGTTTATAAAAATCCAGATTTCATATTCTTTGATGAAGCAACTAATTCACTGGATGCAAATAATGAATCTGAAATTATGCGAAATATGGAACGCTTCTTTGAGGGTAGAACCGTAGTAGTAGTTGCACATCGATTGAGTACCGTACAGAATGCCGATCAAATTGTAGTGTTAGATAAAGGCAAGATTGTAGAGATAGGAAATCATCAAGAATTGCTTAATCAAAAAGGATACTATTACACATTAGTAAAGAATCAACTAAACCTATCAGAATAATGGAAAGAAATGAAAATAACATAGAACTTCGGACTTCTGAGATTGATGCTATACTGGGAAAGTCTCCTAATTGGATCATGCGAACCGGTATTGGTGTCATTTGTGCCAGCGTATTGATATTATTAGTTGGAAGTGCTTTTTTCTATTATCCGGAAACTATTAGTTGCAGTATTAATATAACCACAAATCTGCCACCCTCTCATTTAATAAATAAAGGTGGAGGACTTATTGAGAAAATGTATGTTGAAAAAGACGATATTGTCAAGAGGAACCAAATTCTTGCCGTAATAAAGAATTCCGCAAATGTGGATGATGTGTTATGGCTGAAATTAGTAATGGACTCTATAAGCACAGAACAATATAAAAAAGTAATAGATATTTTTGAGAAGAAAAAAAATCTTGAACTTGGTGATTTAACAAACTCCTTTTCTGTACTTCAAAAGGCAATTGAATCATACGACATATTTTGTAGGCTCAAAACATATGAGAAAAAACAGCAAGCACTATTGAAAGAAATACAGCATACTGCCTCGTATGAACAATCTTTAATAAAAAAATATGAACTTGAAAATGCCAATTGTGATATTGCAGCGCAAGCTTTCAAAAGAGACAGTACTTTATTTGTCGGTAACGCTGCTACTATGATTCCTGACTTTATCATTGCGTCACCCAAATCATAACTCTAACCAATCATCAGTAT
>CAMQVH010000006.1 GCA_947038155.1 uncultured Bacteroides sp.
ACTGGTCGGTAAAGCCTATCTAACATAATCTCAGGAAAATTTAAACAGGCTCTTATTGCCGATAAGATGAAAAATCATCCTTACTATATTCAACAATTAAGTCAACAAGTTTGGTTTCGTACGCCGGATAGCGGTTGTACGAAAGAAATTGTTGAAGAGGCTTTTAATAGCTTGATTGCTCAATTGAGTCTGTTATTTGCTAATGTTATTGATTCTTTAACCCCCAAACAAATTAATTTTTTGCTTGCAGTAGCTGATGGGGTTTCTAATTTCTCTTCAAAAGAAGTGTTGAACAAATATAAATTAGGTACATCTGCCAATATTAAAAATTTGCGTAAGGCAACATTAGAAAAGGATTTAATTGATGTATTGTCTGGAAATATCATTGAAATTCAAGATCCTGCATTTAAATATTGGTTGAAATATGTGTATAGATAGTAAGATTTACCATCACGTCAATTAAAAAATGAAAACCGCAATATTAATGTCTGCTTACTTTAAGATTGCGGTTTTTCCTTGTATATTCATAAGGATTGGTATGATGCCTTTATTGGCAGTCTTTATGATTTTATAAAATTTGAACAGGCTCCAAATTTTATAAAATTCTCTTTTCCTTTGTAAGTGATTGATTTTTAGTTGCTATTAAAGAAAAAGAAACTCGTTGTGGAAAAGTAAATATGGGATTATATTTATTTTTTTTCAAAATCCTCTAAGTGTTTTTTAATGTATGTGTTGTTATATAAGCGTAAATCGAAAATAATACATAGGATTTCGATTCTAATTATTGTTTAAAAACTAATGTTTTATCTTAAATTCAAATGTATGAGAATCAATGACTCGTGTAGAGGCTCGAAGATTTTTCGGGCATTGTTGATCTTGATGCTATTCGCCCTTCCGGCACAATCTGCAATAGCACAGTTAACAATTAGGATCTCCAATTCTTCTTTAGGAACTGTGATTAAGCAAATCCAGTCTCAATCTAAGTATCAATTTTTTTATGATGACAATTTGGCTTCAATGCGCGTAGAGTCATTGAATGTTAAAGATGTTTCTTTGGTAGAAGTACTGGACAAGGCTTTGAAGGGGAAAGATGTCGTTTACAAAATTGATGACAACGTCGTTTATTTGTCGAAAGCAAGTGCATCTCCTGCGACAAAGTCGACTCAACAACAACAGAAAGTAACAGGTAAGGTGGTAGATGCTAATAACGAACCTTTGATTGGCGTTTCTGTATTGGAAAAAGGAACAACTAATGGTACTATTACTGATTTTGATGGTAATTATACATTAGTTGTTACAGGTTCAAATGCAGTTTTGCAATTTTCGTATGTTGGATATCAAACTTTGGAGAGGGCTGTAGCAGGAAAGACTGCTATTAATATCACTTTAAAGGAGGATGCTCAAGTCTTGGATGAAGTCGTAGTTACGGCTTTGGGTATTAAACGCTCAGAGAAAGCGCTGTCTTACAATGTACAGCAGGTAAACGCTGATGCGGTGACTGCTAATAAAGACCCTAACTTTATTAATTCATTGAGTGGTAAAGTGGCAGGTGTTAATATCAATGCTTCTTCGTCCGGAGTGGGCGGTGTGTCCAAGGTAGTGATGCGTGGTACAAAATCTATCATGCAGTCTTCCAATGCATTATATGTAGTAGATGGGGTTCCGATGTACTCCAATGCGAATAAAGTGAATGGGACAGAGTTTTCTTCTAAAGGAAATACTGAGCCGATTGCCGACATTAACCCGGAAGATATTGAATCAATGTCTGTGCTGACTGGTGCGGCAGCAGCTGCACTTTACGGTTCCGATGCTGCCAATGGTGCGATTATCATTACTACTAAAAAAGGGAAAGAAGGTCGTGTGAATATCACAGTGAACAGTAGTGTTGAGTTTAACGCTCCTTTGGTAATGCCTCGTTTCCAGACACGTTATGGTACAGGTATTGGTGGTGTGAAAGATGATAACTCCAGTCGTAGCTGGGGTCCTAAACTGACAGAAGCCAGATATTTCGGCTATAATCCTCGTGATGATTATTTTCAGACTGGTGTTATAGGTACAGAGAGTGTATCATTCTCTACCGGTTCGGAAAAGAACCAGACTTATGCTTCTGCTGCAGCGGTTAATTCAAAAGGTATCGTTCCTAACAACAAATATGACCGTTATAATTTCAACGTACGCAATACTACTTCATTTCTTGATGATAAGATGACATTGGATGTAAATGCCAGCTACATTTTGCAGAAAGACCGCAATATGGTGAATCAGGGTACTTACAACAATCCGTTGGTAGGAGCTTATCTGTTCCCTCGTGGTAATGACTGGGAAGATATTAAAATGTACGAACGCTATGACGTTGCACGTAAGATCTATACTCAGTACTGGCCGACAGGTGATGGTAATATGACTATGCAGAATCCTTATTGGGTGAACTACCGTAACTTGCGTGAAAATAAGAAAGACCGCTATATGTTAGGTGCAAGTCTGAATTATCAGATTCTTGACTGGTTAAATGTTTCCGGACGTGTCCGCCTGGATAATTCTAACAATGATTATACGGAAAAGGCTTATGCCAGTACAAATACTCAGCTGACAGAGTTGTCTGATCGTGGTCTTTATGGCATTTCCAGAAGCTACGAAAAGCAGTTGTATGCAGACTTCCTGGTAAGTGTGAACAAAACATTCGGCGAAAAATGGTCTTTACAAGCTAATATGGGTGGATCGTTTACTGATATGCGATATGATGAAATGGCTGTACGCGGACCTATTGCTGATGATTCAAAAACGTTTGCCGGTGAAAAAGCCGGATTGACAAACGGTTTCTATATTCAAAACCTGAGTACGACCAAGACAAGCAAAATGCAGTCAGGATGGCGTGAACAGACTCAGTCTATCTATGCATCTGCCGAAGTTGGCTACCAAAGTACTTATTATCTGACATTGACAGGTCGTAATGACTGGCCTTCACAGTTGGCAGGCCGTAACTCTGTCAATAAATCATTCTTCTACCCTTCGGTTGGTATGTCTGTAGTGTTATCTGAATTGATGCCTAAATTGAATAAGGACTATCTGTCTTACTGGAAGATACGCGGTTCTTTTGCTTCTGTGGGTACAGCATTCAAAAGATATATAGCTAATCCTCTGTTTACATGGAATACTAGTATTGGTCAGTGGAGTAACCTGACTGACTTTCCGGTATATAATTTGAAACCGGAACGTACCAATTCTTTTGAAGTGGGTATGAATATGCGTTTCCTCAAGAACTTCGAACTGGATGTGACTTATTATAACGCCAAGACAATGAATCAGACATTCAATCCTGAGTTGCCAGTAGGTGAATATGCGCGTATTTATATTCAGACAGGTGCAGTTCGCAATCAAGGTCTTGAGTTAGCGTTGAACTACAATAATACATGGAAAGATTTTACTTGGAATACAGGAGTTACTTATTCAATGAACAAGAATAAGATTCTTACCTTAGCTGATAATGCCATCAATCCTATCACTCGCGAGAAATTCTCTATTTCTTCTCTGAATATGGGTGGTCTGGGTAGTACCCGTTTCATCCTGAAAGAAGGTGGAAGCATGGGTGACATTTACTCCTTGATGGATTTGAAGAGAGATGCCAATGGAGCTGTTTATATCGATGAGACCAACAGTGTTGTAACGGAGAGCCTGGAAGCTAATAATTACATCAAATTAGGTAGTGTATTGCCGAAAGGAAACTTGGCATGGCGCAACAATTTCAGTTGGAAAAATATTAATGTGGCATTCCTTGTTTCAGCTCGTTTGGGTGGAGTTGTGTTCTCACGTACACAAGCTGTTCTCGATAACTTCGGAGTTTCTGAAGCATCTGCTGCTGCACGTGACAAAGGTTATGTATCAGTAAATGGAAACGACCGTGTAAATCCGGAAGGCTGGTATTCAGTAGTAGCCGGTGGTACGGCTGTTCCTCAGTATTACACTTATTCCGCTACTAATATTCGTTTGCAGGAAGCTTCTATCGGTTATACTATTCCAAGAAAATGGCTGGGCAATGTGTGTGATATCAAAGTTTCATTGATCGGACGTAATCTTTGGATGATCTACAACAAGGCTCCTTTCGATCCTGAAAGCGTGGCATCTACTGATAACTTCTATCAGGGAATTGACTACTTTATGATGCCTTCATTGCGTAATATTGGCTTTAATCTGAGCTTTAAATTCTAAATAAATCAAGATAGGTATGAAAAATATAATAAACAAAATAGTACTTGGATCTCTTACCGTTGCTCTATCTTCGTGTATCGGTAACTATGAGGATATCAATTCAAACCCATACGAAGCTCCTGATTTGTCAGCGGATGGATACGCTTTGGGATCTGCCATGAATAACCTGGCAGGTTGCGTGGTATCGCCGGACGTAAATACAGCTCAGTTCACTGACTGTTTGTTGGGTGGACCTTTGGGCGGATATTATGCCGATTCTAATGCCGGATTTACAGAGGCCATCTCCACTTTTAATCCCAAAGACGACTGGAGCCGTGTGTTTTTGAAAAGTGATAAGATTATTCCGACATTATACTCTAATCTGACACAAGTAAAACTGGTATCACAGAATACGAATGATCCGGTTCCTTATGCCATTGCACAAGTGATAAAGGTGGCGGCTATGCATCGTGTGACTGATGCTTTCGGTCCGATACCTTATTCTCAGATTGGTGCGAATGGCGAGATTGCTACTCCTTATGATTCTCAGGAAGTGACATATAATACATTCTTCGATGAGTTGACTGCAGCTATTGCCACACTTAATGAGCATTCTAACGAACAGCTTGTTCCTACAGCCGACTATGTATACAAAGGCGATGTAAAGAAATGGATCAGATTTGCCAATTCACTGAAGTTGCGTCTTGCTATCCGTATAGCTTATGCCAATCCGGTGAAAGCTCAGCAGATGGCTGAAGAAGCTGTGAATCCTGCAAACGGAGGTGTCATCGAATCGAATGCGGACAATGCAGCATGGAACTACTTTGAGACTTCACAAAATCCTATTTATGTAGCTACCCGTTACAATCAGGTACAAACTTCCGAACACGGTGGCGACCCCTGTCTGACTGGTGGTGATACGCATGCTGCTGCCGATATCATCTGCTATATGAACGGTTACAAAGATAATAGACGTGAGAAGTTCTTCACTAAATCCGAATGGATAGGACAGGACTATGTAGGAATGCGTCGCGGTATTGTCATCCCCGAACTGAAGACAACCGGACACAAATACTCTGGTGTGAACATTGCTCCTACTTCTCCGCTTTATTGGATGAATGCAGCCGAAGTAGCTTTCTTACGTGCTGAAGGACAAGCTGTTTTCAACTTCAGCATGGGTGGTACAGCCGAATCATTCTATAATCAAGGTATCCGTCTGTCATTTGAACAATGGGGGGTAGACGGTGCAGAAGACTATCTGAAAGATGATGTAAACAAACCGACTGCATATACCGATCCGGCAGGTACGAATACTTATCAGAATGCTCTGTCCAATATCACTATTAAATGGAATGATAGTGCCGACAAAGAAGAGAAGCAAGAACGCATTATCGTACAGAAGTGGATTGCTAACTGGCAATTAGGTAATGAAGCTTGGGCAGACTTCCGCCGTACCGGATATCCGAAACTGATCCCGGTGAAAGAAAATAAGAGCGGTGGTGTAGTTGATTCAGAGAAAGGTGCACGTCGTATGCCTTATCCGTTGGATGAATTTGTCAGCAACAAGGCAAATGTAGAATATGCGATTGCCAACTACCTGCACGGTGCAGATAATATGGCTACAGATGTATGGTGGGCTTCTAAAAAATAATATTTAACTTAAAGGAAAGTATATATGAAAAATAACCTGAAATATAGATTGTCTGCTCTGCTGTTTCTGGCATCAGCCTTGACAATAACTTCATGTAGTGATTGGACGGATGTGGAAAGCCTCCAATTGAATTCTCCTACATTCGAAGAACAGAATCCTCAATTGTATGCCGACTATCTGAAGGATTTGAACAGATATAAGTCTGAAGATCATAAGGTCACTTTTGTTTCTTTCGAGAACCCCAAGGGAGCTCCCGGCAAGCAGGCTGAACGTCTGACGGTCGTACCAGATAGCGTTGATTTCATTTGTTTGAATAATCCGGAAGTAAGTCCCGAAGTACAGGCAGAGATGGTCAAGATACGCGAGAAAGGAACGCGTACGATTTACAGTATTGACTATTCCAGCATTGAAAATGCCTGGAAGGAGAAGGCAAAAGCCGAACCGGGGTTGACAGAAGAGGATGCTCTTCAGTATATCGCTGAACGTACCAATGAGATGTTGGCACTTTGTGACAAATATAACTTTGATGGTGTTATTGCTGATTATACGGGGCGTTCACTGGTGAGCCTTCCGGAGGAAGCTCTGAAAGAATATAATGATCGTCAACAGAAATTTTTTGGCGAAGTGATGAATTGGCAAGGTAACCATGATGACAAGACTCTGGTATTCTACGGAAATGTACAATATTTAGTGCCGGAGAATATGGATATGTTAAGCAAGTTTGACTACATCATGTTGAAAACTGCTTCTTCTACCAATGCTGATGATCTTGCTTTAAAAGCATATTTGGCTATTCAGGCGGGTATAGATGCAGTAGGCGGTACAGAAGGAGGAGTGAATCCTGTTCCTGTTGATCGTTTTATCGTTTGTGTCGAATTGCCGCAGGCTGACGATAAGGATAAAGTGAAGGGTTACTGGAGTACAGTGGATGAAAAAGGCAATAAACTAGTAGCAGCTCCGGGAGCAGCCCGGTGGATGGTTGAAGCATCTCCTAATTACACCCGGAAAGGAATCTTTATTATGAATGTCCATAATGATTATTATAACAATACTTATGGATATGTGCGTGAAGTTATTCGTATTATGAATCCTAATAAATAAGAATAGAAATGAAACTCTATAAATATTGTTTTGCGCTTTTGGCTCTTACAACAGTCACAGTGAGTGGTTGTAAGAATGAAGATATCAATGAAGAGCATCATTATGACAATAAACTCTATGTTAGCTCGGCTCCTGTTTGTGATGATTTGCTGATTAAGCCCAGTATAACTGAGGCTACCCGTGAACTTAGCTATCGTATAGCATCGCCGGCAGAACAAGATATTCAAATAAGCTTTGATGCGGCTCCCGCTATGACAGCAGCATATAATTTGATTTACAATGATAATGCAACTGCACTGGATTCATATTTTTATAATATACCAACAAAAACTGCTACTATTAAGGCAGGGGATATTTCCAGTGATAATATTGTGATTGACTTTAAGAATACCAACGAATTGGATAAGTCAAAACGCTATGTATTGCCCGTCACCATTCTAGATGCATCCAATATTGATGTACTCGAAAGTGCCCGTACTGCTTATTTCATATTTAAGGGTGCTGCCCTTATTAATGTAGTGGCAAATATCAAAGAAATCTATTTCCCAATTAACTGGAAGAGCAGTGTGAATGGTCTTTCTACTGTTACTATTGAAGCTTTGGTTCGTAGTGAAGACTGGGTGGCAGGACGTGAAAATGCCCTGAGTTCTGTTTTCGGTATTGAAGGTAAATTCCTTGTACGTATTGGTGATGCTGACCGTCCACGTGATCAAGTTCAGGTAGTAGCTCCCGGTGGTAATTTCCCAGGTCCGAATGTTGTTCCGGGTTTACCGGTTAATGAGTGGGTACACATTGCTATTGTTTATGATAATACGACAAAAGAACGAATCTATTATAAAGATGGTGTGCTTGTTTATAAAGACGAAGCGGCTTCGGGCAATATATCTTTGCGTAGTAGCTGCTATATTGGTTACGCTTGGGATACTACTCGTTGGTTGCCGGGAGATATTTCAGAAGTCCGTGTGTGGTCAGTGCAAAGAACGGCAGAGCAGATTGCTACTAATCCTTATGAAGTAGATCCTGCCAGTGAAGGACTGGTTGCGTACTGGAAATTTAATGAAGGTGCCGGAAAGGCTATTACAGACCATACCGGACATGGCAATGATATTGTAGGTACGGGCGATCCTACTTGGGTACAAGTAGAAATCCCTAAGATAAATTAATTGTTGGTTTAATCTTTTATTCAAGAATTCATTATGAATATGAAATATATAACTTCGGGTTTGTTCGCTGCCATGATTGTGAGCAGTACTGCATTCTTGACCTCTTGTGCTGATGATCTTGAGGTCGGAAAGAATATTGATGAGTCGGCCTACAGTGGCATTTATGAAAATAATGCATATCTGCGTGATGGAAAGTCGAACTTAGTTTCTAAGGTTGTCGAATTGCACGGTGAGACTTATGCCACTACCGTAAAAATGGGGTTGAGCAAGACACCTAATACAGCTACATCGGCAAAAGTGAAAATTGATGCTACTTATTTGGAAACGTATAATAAGGCGCATAATACAGATTTTGCATTGTATCCGCAGGACTTGGTTACCTTTGCTAACGAAGGAATACTTACAGTGAACGCTAATACTAAATCAGCGGAGGTAGAGATGACTATTCGGGCAGGAGAAGGTTTGCAGGAAGATAAAACTTATGTTATTCCGGTAGCTCTCAGTGATCAGAGCAGTGATATCACTATTAAAGATGAAGATGCAAAACATTGTATTTACCTGGTGAAAGATATGCGAAATGCCGGTGATACTTATAAAGGTGAAAATGCGATAAAGGGATATTTGTTTTTCGAGGTAAATGGCGTTAATCCATTGAATGCTTTGTCTTTCCAGTTAGAAAACGGGAAACTGATATGGGATGTTGTTGTGTTGTTTGCTGCTAATATTAATTATGATTCTGAAGCAGGACGTCCACGTGTACAGTGTAATCCGAATGTACAATATCTGTTGGATAACAATGAAACTTTTTTGCAGCCTCTTCGTAAACGGGGTGTTAAGGTTCTGTTAGGGTTACTTGGAAATCATGACATTACGGGTTTAGCTCAACTTTCTGATCAGGGTGCAAAAGACTTTGCCCGCGAAGTGGCTCAATATTGTAAAGCATACAATTTGGATGGGGTAAATTATGATGATGAATATTCAAAATCTCCGGATTTGAGTAACCCGTCTCTTACTACTCCGAGTGCAGCCGCAGCGGCTCGTCTTTGTTATGAAACCAAGTTGGCAATGCCTGATAAGTTAGTAACAGTATTTGCGTATGGTCAAATGTATGGAGTGTCTACTGTGGATGGTGTTGATGTAAGTGAATGGATTGATATTGTCGTTCCTAACTATGGTAGCAGTGCGCGCCCGATAGGAAATTTGACAAATAAAGAATGCGCAGGTGTAGCAATGGAATTTCATTTAGGTATTGGTGGTAATTTATCATCGTCAACGGCTCGGAACCTGATGAATAATGGATATGGTTGGTATATGGGATTTGCTCCGAGTCCGGAAAAATATTCAAGTATTTTTAACCGTTTGACTGGTGTTGAAACATTGTATGGATCTCAAATAAAACAACCTACAATATTCTATAAGAAGGATGATCCGACGCCTTACAAATATCCGGATGATCTTCGATAAGAATGGTAAATGTAAAGCTTTCCATAGCGATTGGTATCTTAATCGCTATGGAGAAATAGAAACAAATAAAAAACAAGAATATGAAAGCACATTATAAACTCTTTTTATCTCTGGCAATAGGATCATTCGTTACTTTTGCTGGATGTCAGGATGATGAGGTGGTGGATTTGGTTAAATATCCGGTGAATCAGCCTGCTATAACGATTGACGATGCGGAAGGAGCGTCTAAAGCGACGTTAACTGCAGTTTACAAATCTGATGGTACATTGGAATTAGATGGTCCTGTCACTAGAACTTATACATTCCATTTTGCTGCATCACCGGAAGATGCTACAGTGACTTTTGATATTATAAATACTAATATCCCAAAAGAAAATGTAGAGATCAGTGCCACTAAAGTAGTTCTTCCTGCCGGTTCAACAGATGCTTCTGTCACTGTGACTTTGAAGGATGAAGATTTTAGCTTTGCAGCACCCAATTATGATGCGACTACTTATGAATTAGGGGTGAAAGCCAGTGTGGAAGGATATAAGATAGGAACTGAACCAATAGAATCTAAAGTAGTAATAGAGAAGGAGGCATACTCCGCTTCATGCTATGTGGTTGGTGAGAAGGGAAATAGTGCAACATTCGAACGCGCTTTCTCTCAAGGAACGATTGTCAACCCTGATCCTATATCCTATACCTTCAAGATGAAGTTGGATAAGCCGGCAAGAAAAGATGTAAAGGTGAAACTTGCCACTACAGGGCTGGGCGAACAATTTATGAATGATATCACTGTTACTCCTGCTGAAATCATCATACCTGCCGGAGAGAGAGAATCAGCAGACATTACATGGTCTATTACCGACGACTTCTTGTTGACAACTGCTGATCCTGAAACTTATACGCTGGTGGTGACTGCTTCGGCAGAAAGTGAAGACCCTGTTGTGGGAGATAACAAGGAGGAAAACTTCCTTACTTTCAATGTAAGTAAAGTATTCAGAAACTTTGGATATGTATCTGATAAGGTTGCTAATTGGGTTGAGCTGGATAAAACTGGTTGGTCGGTAGAATTGGATCCGAGTGCTCGTGGGAATGGCAATACGCTTATTGACGGTAAAGGTGGAAGCAATGGAAATGATGTTTATAAAACCGGTGATTTTTGGTTTGTAGTTGATATGAAGTCGGAAAAGACTATGACAGGTTTAGGCATTGATTATTATAAAAATAGTGGTTCGGCATCATCTCCTAAAAAGGTAACTATTTCTACTTCAATAGATAATGAAACATGGGTTACACAAGGTACAGTTGATACTCCTCAGGCGTATAACCATTATTTCCAATTCTTTACTCCTCAAAACATTCGCTATGTGAAGGTTGAACTAGCGGAACGTTATAATGGATATATTGATGTAACTGAAGTTTATGTCTACAACGCTCAGTAAGGTCTAGTCATTAGCAGATAAGTTAATTTTAGAGCCGGGCTTCATTCAGAAAGCCTGGCTCTTTTTTTGTATTTCTATAATTTAATAGTTGATTAAATGTATAATTTATTCAACTGCTACCTTCATTATATCTACTTAGAAAACAAACCTCATCCCCCTCTTTTCTCCGCCTGCTTGTATTTCTTAATCTCCATTGAAAGATACTTCATCTGTTGAGCAAATATAAACAATTTATAGTGAAAAAAGATAGTGGTATGAGGATATTAGGTCAACTACATTAACATTATATTGCCTTGATTAATGTTTGTGCCAACGGCTTGGCACAACTGTGCCATCACGGTGTCATTACTGTGCCAAGCCGTTGGCACAGTCGTTTCATCCCTATGTGACACTTGTGTCAATAGGATGTGACAGTCGTGTCTTTCGGATGTGACAGTTGTGTCGCCCGAATGTGGCGATTATGTCAGTTGGGAAATACGATTACCAGTCGTAGTCTTCGACGTATGCGTCAAACTGTTGCGGGGTGGAGACGCCGCAGTTCTTGAGGATATTCAATACGTGTTGTTGTTCGGCGGGAGAGAGAAGGCGTTCGCCTTTGCGTGAGCGGTAATAGGTTCTACGGCCGAAGTAGCGCATTAGATGTAGGATGACGGTTTGCATCTGTTTGTAAGGCAAGTCTTCTAACATTCTAATGAATCCCTTAGCATAACGCACTTTGGCATTAGAACGATAATAAGGACAATTCTCTTGTTGTGCAGCGAGATGTTTGGGACTGACGATAACCCAGTATTCAATCTTTTCCGGTGCGCTTTGTGCTGTAAGTTGTCTTAAACAAGTGTTTGCTTTTGAACATTCCCGGTTAAGGCACATTGCATACTGATAAGGGACTTTTTCGAAGTCTATTTTTTCTTCCATGATTATAGGTTGTTTAATCAATATGTTAATCTTAATCTTCCGCCAGCCACTTCTCTATGTTTCTTGTTTTGCTGGAGAAGTTTATCCCTATCCGAAGTAACTTTCGAGAATCTGCTTCGAACGGGAGAGCATAATGTCTTTCTTTGATTTGTTGCAGAGCCTCTTCCGCAGTGCCGTTCAGCTTGAATTCCATAATGTAGATGTACTGGTCTGTTTGCAATACGAGGTCGATGCGTCCTTCGTTTGTGTGATATTCCACTTTTGTGTAGAATCCCATCAGTTTGCATCCGCCAGTTTGTGCAGGTCATCCTTGAAGTTTATCTCCAGTTCCCGGTCGCTGATGCCGCAGATTTCAATATATTCGTTCCACATTGATATGTCGTCCAGATTGTTCAGGTCGCTGAATACGCTGACCTTGCTGAATTTGGTCACTCCCGTCAATATCCCGAAACGGATGCAGCCGTCTTTGCTTTTCAGTGCTCCGTAAAACCCTTTCAGCGTATTGCGGTAAGCCGTTTGCAACGCCTCGTTGCCGATAGCCTGAAGCATGGGCTTGTCATATTCGTCAACGAGGATAACTACACGTTGGCCTGTCTTTTCGTATGCCCGTTGAATGATTCCTTCAAATCGTGATGCTAATGATTTTTCGGCCGGGTCGCTTCCATAGAGCTGTTCCCAAGCGGATAGGGCACGTTCTAATTTCAGTTCCAGGTTTTGGGGGATACTGTAGTTTTCGGTGTTTAAATCTAAATGCAGGATGGGATAGGCAATCCACTCTTTTTCCAGTTTCTCCATTGCCAGTCCGGTAAAGAGTTCCTTTTTCCCTTGAAAGTAAGCTTCGAGGGTGGAAATCAGCAAACTTTTACCAAAGCGGCGGGGACGGCTGAGGAAGTAATAACGTCCGGTTTTTACAAGATTGTAGATTATCTCCGTTTTGTCTACATAGTAGTAGCCATCTTTTCGGAGACTTTCAAAGTTTTGGATACCGATTGGATAAAGTTTACTCATAATCTCTGCTTTTATAATAGGAATAAAAACAAAGATACGAAGAATTTTCTGTCACAGAAGATAATTGAATAATTTTTATGCAGATGATGCCTGCGATAAACAGGAGGTAGACTGAAATTGCCGGAAAACACCTCAGCGAGAAATGAGATGGATTCCGGCAATGTTTTAACTATGTATTTATAGAGAAAGGATTATTACTCTTTAGAAAAAGAATAAGGCATATCCTCTTCTTGCGTTCCTCTGTTCTTATTCGGTCGGCTGCTCATGTCTACCTTGATAGTGCCACCTTTGAATAAGTCTTCGTGACGGAGATAATTCTTGGTATGACCAGCACCATTGAAGTTCATGGAATCAATATAGAAATTCTCCTTGCTGTTATTCGGTGCGTCGATAACAAGACTATTGCCGTTCTCGAAGTGAAGAGTAGCCTTTTTGAACAGAGGAGCTCCCATCACATATTCGTCCGTTCCCGGGCAGACAGGGTAGAATCCCAATGCAGAGAATACATACCAGGCGGAAGTTTGTCCGTTGTCTTCGTCTCCGCAGTAACCGTCCGGTCCGGGCGTGTACATTCTGTCCATTACCTGACGCAGCCAGTATTGGGCTTTCCAAGGCTGACCGACATAGTCATACAAGTAAATCATGTGCTGGATCGGCTGGTTGCCATGTGCATAGTTTCCCATGTTCATGACAGTCATTTCACGAATTTCGTGAATTACCTGTCCGTAATAGCTGTCGTCAAAGACAGGCGGTACGGCAAATACGGAGTCCATCATTGTGATAAACATCTCTTTTCCGCCCATCAGGTCGATAAGTCCTTGAGGGTCGTGGAATACAGACCAAGTGTAGTGCCAGCTATTTCCTTCCGTGAAAGCGTCCCCCCATTTCAGCGGTGAGAAAGGAGACTGGAATGTACCGTCTTCGTTGCGCCCGCGCATCAGTTTGGATTCCTTGTCGAAAAGATTCTTGTAGTTCATGGCACGTTTGGCAAATAGGCTGATTTCTTTCTTAGGACGTTTCAGCTCTTTTGCCAGCCGGTAGATACACCAATCGTTGTATGCATATTCCAGCGTGCGTGCGGCGTTCTCGTTGATTTTCACATCGTAGGGTACGTATCCCAGCTTATTATAATATTCGTATCCCAATCGTCCGGTGGAAGAAACCTCCGGATGCACATTCTCTGTGCCATGAAGCAAACCCTCATACAAAGTCTTCACGTCGTCTACTTTTACCCCTTTCATGTAGGCATCTACTAAGATAGAGGCAGAATTGTTGCCAACCATGCAACCTCTGTGTCCGGGGCTTGCCCATTCGGGGAAGAAACCGCTTTCTTTGTAAGTATTGATAAGTCCTTCCTGCATCTCCTTGTTAACCGACGGGTACATCAGATTCAATAGCGGGAAGAGGCAGCGGAACGTATCCCAGAAACCGGTATCGGTAAACATATATCCCGGAAGTACCTGTCCGTTATACGGACTGTAATGGATGGGCTGGCCGTTTGCATCCAGTTCATAGAACTTGCGCGGGAAAAGCAATGAACGATACAGGCAAGAGTAGAATGTACGGTATTGATCCAGATTGCCGCCTTCTACTTCTATTTTCCCCAGCACCTGATTCCAGGCATCTTTTCCTTTTTGGGCGAGTTGTTCTATATTATCTTTGCCCAGTTCGTTCATATTGGCGGCAGCCTGCTCGAAGCTGATGAAAGAAGAGGCGATGCGTGCATTTACCTGCTCCCCTTTGCGGGTTTTGAATCCGATGATCGCTCCGGCATGATGGGTCGTCTGTTCTGCTACGTTCTCTTGAAGATTTCCGTTTTCTACCGTAGCTTTATAGGTGAAAGGCTTGTCGAACTCGATGATAAAGTAGTTCTTGAAGTTTTCGGGAACACCTCCGCTGTTGCGTGTGGTATAACCGATTATTTTATTCTCTTCCGGAAGAATCTTGATGTAAGAACCTTTGTCGAAGGCATCTACGACTACATAAGAATGCTCGTTCTCCGGGAATGTGAAACGGAAAAGCACGGCACGTTCCGTCGGTGCCATTTCGGTGACAATATCGTGTTCTGCCAGGTATACTTTGTAGTAGTAAGGAGTTGCCACTTCTCCTTTATGTGAAAACCAGCTTGCACGCTTCTCTTCGTCAAACACCGGTTGACCTACTATCGGCATTATCGAGAACTGACCATAATCGTTGATCCACGGACTGGGTTGGTGTGTTTGTTTGAACCCGCGGATTTTGTTGGCGGTATAGGTATATTGCCATCCGTCTCCCATTTTGCCTGTCTGTGGAGTCCAGAAGTTCATACTCCAGGGGCGGGCAATAGCCGGATAGGTATTACCTGTTGATAACTCAAAAGTAGATTGGGAACCCATCAGCGGATTGACATACTGCGTCCAGTCTTTGGCTTGGGACAATAGCGTACAACTAAGTACACAAGCTATCAATAAGAGTCTTTTCATGATAAGTAATGGTTTTTATATGATTATTGAGAAGAGTTGTTACTTCCCCATTGTGTAGGATGGTCAGTCATTTTGATCTCCATGACTCCGCCCGCTACAATGTCCTGATGTCCGAAGAAAGGCGTGTCCAGAGGTTTGCCGTTCAGCAATACGCTTTCGATGTACTTGTTGCTTTTGGAGTTGTTCTTCACCACGATGCTAAATGTCTTTTCACCGGGGAGATTGATTACAGCCTTGTCGAAAGCCGGACGTCCGATAGAATACACCGGTTTGCCCGGGCATACCTGATAGAATCCCATCGAGTTGAGTATGTACCATGCCGACATCTGTCCGCAGTCTTCATTGCCGGATAATCCGTCAACGTTGTTGGCATACTGGCTCCGGTAGACACTGTCCACTAATTCCTGCGTTCTCCACGGACGATTCACGTAGTTGTACAGATGAATCACGTGATGACTCGGTTCGTTGCCATGTGCATACTGACCGATCAGTCCGCTGATGTCTGACGATGTTGTCTCACCTTCAAGTGATGAATCAGCCGTAAACAGTGAGTCGAGTTTTTGAACAAAGGCCTCCTCGCCACCCATCAGGTTGACCAGTCCTTCTACATCGTGAGGTACAAACCAAGTCCATTGCCACGCTGTTCCTTCGCAATAGTCATCACTACGGTGAGTGGAGGCACGCGGATTGAACGGGGTGCGCCATTCACCTTTCGAGTCAAGTCCACGCATGAAGCGGGTTGATTTATCGAAATAGAATTCGTAGGCTTTGGCAAAACGCTCATATTTGGCTTTGGACTCAAAATCATTCATTGCTTCTGCAAAAATAGAAATGCACCAGTCGTCATACGCATACTCCAGCGCTTTGGCTACAGATTCATTTTCACGGTCGCAGGGAATATAGCCAATGGCATTCTTATAATATTTTGCTTTCGGCATGAGATGCGGCAGTACCAAGTCCGGGCATTTGATGCTGGTGGTATCATATTCGGCTGCACGCAGACAGGCTTTGTAGGCTTCTTTGGCGTCGAAATTACGGTACCCTTTCATATAAGCATCCACTATGACGGGGACAGCATGATAACCAATCATGGTACCGGTATAGTTGGAAGCCAAATCCCACATCGGGTATATTCCGCCTTCTTGGTGTTTCTTTATCAGAGAGTTGATAAACTGGTTGTTCAAGTCGGGGTCGATGATAGTCATCAGTGGGTGCAGCGCGCGGAACGTATCCCACAGGGAGAAGACAGTATACAGAGGATTGATGGTGTCTCCCTGATGTACTTCGAGATCCATGCCGAGATAGCGTCCGTCTGCATCGGTAAACAGGTTCGGGCTGATGGCCGTATGATACAGGGCGGAATAGAAGATGGTCTTGTCGTCCTCGTCGGAAGTGGTGATGTCGATTTTTGACAAGTATTGATTCCAAGCGGCACGTGCGTCTTTGCGTACCTTATCGAAATCCCATGCGGGGATTTCCGATTCCACATTCTTGCGTGCCCCCGCTATGTCGACAGCGGAAACACCTACTTTCACAAGTACTTGTTCGTTCTTCTTCGTGTCGAAATGCAACAGTGCTTTGCAGACAGGAAGCCGCTTGCCGTTGTCCATAGTGACAGAATCGGTGACGAGCGTGTAAGAGAACGGTTTGGAGAACTTGGCGTAGAAGTTAATGTACTGGTCGAACGCCCAATAAGTAGTTTTCTTATGTCCGCAGATTTCCGTGTCACTGATTACTTCGATTTCCATAGCCGAGTTGGTCTGTCGTTGCAGGCTGTAATCTAAATCAATGATAAAGCCGGATTCGGAACTTTCAGGGAAAGTATAACGATGGATAGCACCGCGTTTTGTTGCTGATATTTCAGCTTTTACCTGATAGGTATCCAGAAAAACAGAATAATATCCCGGTTCTGCCACCTCATTTTCGTGAGAGAAAGAAGAGGCATAGACTAGTGTCTGGCTTTGGGGATCGGTAGTTAGATATTGTTGTTTGCCGACAGTAGGCATGAGCAGCACATCCCCGTAGTCGCAACAACCTGTGCCGCTGACGTGTGTATGAGAAAAACCATTGATGGTGGAGTCTGTATGATAATATCCCGAACAGGCATCCCAACCGTCAATCCGTGTGTCCGGACTGGGTTGAATCATGCCGTGTGGAACTACTGCTCCGGGGAAAGTGTGTCCATGTCCGCCTGTCCCGATGAAGGGGTTGACATAAGAACTGTAATCTTTTACATTAGTGGGGGCTGTGCAGGAGTTAAGTGTGAATAAACCTCCTAAACATCCTACTATTAGGAATGTTTTTAAATTCATGGTATTAATGGCTTTTAAGTTTTATCACATTTATTCTTTATCTCTCTATTTAGGAGAGATAAAGATGTTGTTGCCTACGATTTTATAATCGATAGATATGGAGTTTTGCAATGATTTCAATACGGATTCGATGGTTGATTTCTTTTTCAGCACACCAGAATAGGTTTTGTCTGCCCTCATGTCCGGAGACAGAATAATCTTTATGTCATAGAAACGTTCCAAAGCCTTACTGATTGTGAAGATATCCGCTTTCTGGAATGGAATCAGGTTGTCGTGCCATACAGCATCCATCTTGGCGTCGACTTGCTTCACGGTCAGCCGTCCGTTGTTCTTGTTCAGTTCCGCACGCTGTCCGGGGGCGAGGATGATTTGTCCTTCTTCCTTGTTGCCTTTTACTTCAATTTCACCTTCAATCAATGTTACTTCTGCTATTCGGTAATTCTTATCACATTTGAAATTGAATGTCGTTCCTAGTACACGTACTCGCATTGCATCACTTTGTACGGTGAATGGCTTATGCCGGTTTTTGGTTACCTCGAAGTAAGCTTCTCCATCCAAATAAACATTACGTGCTTTCTCGGAAAATTCGCGGGGATACTTTAAAGTTGCCGAATTGTTCAGCCAGACTTTGGTTCCATCCGGTAAAATGATTTCTTTCACGATACCTTCATTGGCAACTGCGACCATCATATGTTGGTTGTTTCCGTTTTGATAAAGCCAATATCCGCTCCCGCCACCAATGACCAATATTACAGCAATCATTGCTGCGTATTTCATCCAGCGATGCATGCGCAGTATTTTGTTCTGTTTTCTTTTTTCTTCGTCCAGCTTCTTGTAGAGCTGTTTTTCCGCACGTGCCATCTGTTGCCTGTCGGCATATTGGTTGAATTTACCCAAATGATAAATCTCTTCCATGCGGAATAACTGACGGGCATTTTCTTCCGATTCTTTCATCCAAGCATTTACTTCGACGATTTCCTCTTCAGAGCATTGTCCTGTCAGATATTTGTTGATTATATCTTCACTCAGATTACTCATTTTCTTTTCCTTCATATTAATAATACAATTCAGAACACAAAAACACTTACCAATCTTGCCATAAAAATAAGAGAAGAATTATCCAAAGCGGATTGAGGCGGCTGCGCAAGTACTTTAAAGCCTTGTACATATGCGCTTCTACCGTGCGGAGCGAAACTCCGAGAGCGTCGGCTATCTCCTTGTTTTTCATGTCGTGAAGATAGCTGAGTTTGAAAACTTCCTTGCATTTGTCCGGCAGTTCGTTAATCGCGTCATAGATTTCTTTGCGAAGCTCCCTGTCTTCAATCTGCTGAATCACTTCGTTGTTGTCCGGCTGATAGAACTCTGCACGCCTCTGGTTGATTTCTTCCATGGCGGCACAGTAACCGTCTTCCACGTTCCGGTGTTTCAGAACGTTGAGGGCACGGGTATAGACAGCACGATAGAGAAAGGCTTGAATCTGGTCGCCTATTTCTATGCTGTTTTTTCGTCTCCATAGTTCCACAAACACATCCTGTACCACATCTTCCGCATCTTCCTCGCCCACCAGGCGGGTGGCATAGAAGATGAGGCTGGGATAGTATCTGCGGAATAACGTCTGATAGATTACATCGAAGTTTTCATTCATTTTCTCAATAGTTTGGTTCGGTTTATTTTAACGGACACTTTTCTGAAAAAATGTTGATTTCTTTGGGAGTATCGCCCATTTCAAACTCGACGGTGGATCCACTCATGATTTGCTCATGAGTAAGGTATGTCTTGTCGTAAGGCTGTCCGTCTACTCTGACGGATTGGATATAGATGTTCTTCTTGCTTACGTTGGGGGCAAGCACGCTGAAGGTCTTGCCGTTTACTAAATGCAACCGCATTTCGGGGAATAGGGGAGTGCCTATTTCGTACTTTCCACCGACGGGATTTACGGGATAGAATCCCATTGCGCTGAATACGTACCAGGCTGACATTTGTCCGCAGTCTTCGTTGCCGCAAAGTCCGGCAGGCTCGTTTTTGTAAAGCTCGTTCATGACTTTGGATACGTAGTATTGGGTTTGGTCACTGCATCCTACCGAGTTGAAGAGGTAGATGACGTGGTGGCTCGGTTCGTTGCCGTGCGCGTACTGGCCTATCATTCCCGTGCTGAAAAGCGGAAGTTCGGCATCTGCTGCCGGATGGTAGGTGAACATACTGTCCAGTTTTTCGGCAAATCTGTTTTTGCCGCCTGCAAGGTCTATCAGTCCGTCAACGTCGTGTTGTACCGACCAGAAATATTGCCATCCGTTGCTTTCGCAGATGTGCGGGGTGTAGTCGTCGGCTTTGAAGTTTTTGATAAAGGCTCCCTTGTCGTCACGTGGCTGCATGAAAGAGGTGGCGGGGTTGTAGACGTTCTTGTAGTTCTGCGAACGTTTGTAGAACGTCTCGGCGATGTCCTGCTTGCCCATCTTCTTAGCCATTTCGGCGATGCAATAATCATCGAAGGCATATTCCAGTGTCTTGGATAGCGACCAGTTTTCGGCGTTGTAGTGGTCTGTCACGTTGTAGGGGATGTATCCCAATTCCTTGTAGAGTCCGATGCCGCGGTAGTTGTCGAGGTTGGCGGTTGCTACACAGGCGTTCAATGCTTTTTCCGCGTCGAAGTCGCCGATGCCTTTCAGATAGGCGTCTACGATGACAGGGACGGCGTGGTAGCCAATCATCATGTCCGTCTCGCTTCCGTAGAAGTTCCACACGGGCAGTCGTCCGTTCTGTTCGTAGAAGGCGATAAAGGATTTCACCATGTCGTTGACACGTTCCGGTTCGGTATAGGTGAAGAGCGGATGGGCGGCACGGTAGGTATCCCAAAGGGAGAAGGTACTGTAATTCACCCAGCCGTCGGATTGGTGTATCTTTTTGTCGGGGCCGTAGTAGGCTCCGTCTACGTCGTTGTAAATGGTGGGGGCAATCATCGAATGATAGAGGGCGGTGTAGAAATTGACTTTGTCGTCCTCGTTGTCGCCTTTTATTTCAATCTTTCCGAGTTGCCGGTTCCAGTTTGCTTTCGTTTTGGTGAGGTATTTGTCGAAGTCGTTTTCGGGTACTTCGGCTTGCAGGTTTTTGGCTGCGCCTTCCATGCTTGTGCCGGAAATAGCTGTGTTTACGAGAATCTGTTCGCCTTCCTTGGTGTTGAAGTCGAAACGGGCGATGACGGCTGTGCCGATGCGCTTGTTTTCCTTGATGATGGCTGTTGTGTCCAACTCCATTTTCTCAAAAGGACGGGAGAAGCGGGTGCGGAAGTAGATGTGCTGGTCGCGTGCCCATCCGTCGGAAAAACGGTAGCCTTGGATGGTGACGGAGTCTACGACTTCGATATGCGCATCGTTGGTGAAATCCCAGTTCATGGCTTTCTTCAAGTTCAGGAAGATGGCGGATTGGGCTTCGGGAAAGGTGTAACGCTGGATGCCACAACGCTCGGTGGCAGTCAGTTCGACGTTGATGTTGTAATCTGTCAGGCGTACTTGATAATAACCGGCATGAGCACTTTCATCCTTGTGGGAGAATGTAGAGTGGATACCAAGCGGTGCTTCTGCTTCTTTGTAGGGAAGGGTGACAGGCATGAAAGAGATATCATACAAGTCTCCTGCTCCAGTGCCGGAGAGGTGCGTGTGGCTGAATCCGGCGATTGTGCTGTCCGGATAGAAATAGCCTGAGATGCGGTCCCATCCGGGGAGTCCGTTATCGGGGCTGAGTTGCACCATACCGAAAGGGGCTTGCGCACCTGGGTAGGTGTTTCCGGTAAAGTCGGTTCCGATAAATGGGTTTACATAAGACGTGTAATCTGTTTCGTGTTTTTCTTGCGCAGGGGTACAAGAAATGAGCATGCAGGTTAACAGCAGGCATAGATAAGTAAATGTTCTCATCATTTTTCAGGTATTAGTGATTACTTATTTTATTTATTTGAAGGATAAGAAAAATAATTAATATGTTTGCAAAGGTAGAAAAAAACTGTAACAGTTGCCTAAAGTCTGAAGGAAATTCGTGAGGAAAGTATGTCTGTCTGAAGAAAAATAAGGTCTTGTGTTGACAAGAATAGATAAGTCTGTATCGGTTCCCCCCCTTATCAGGGAAGAGCAACCTTTCCGGAAGGAGGGGAAACCATACAGACGTTTTTTTGAGAATATCCGGTTATTATTTTACTTCTTCACCGTTGTCATTCACATAGTGTATTTCTTTCCACGTGTTTCCTGCCCATACATTCGGTCCGGTTGCCAAAGGTGACCCGTTGCCACCCGGACGCTTGCTTTCGTGCAAGTAAAGGATGGTGGATTCCGGATGATCGAACACCAAAGCATTCGTACTTGTTAAAGTGATGTTCTGATTGGTGGTGAAACGCAGAGAGTTCAGCGTGGAGGATAGCAGGATAGTGGAGCCTAATTTTGTGCAATTGGGGAAATCGAGCGCATCGAATGTGGTGTATGCCAAGGCAGATTGCTCTATCTCTTTGACAGCACTGAAATCGGTCTCCGTGACGGTTCCGCAGTTGCTGAAAACACTGCTTTTCATTATTTGTAGTTTGGGAACTCGTATTTTGCCGATACTGCTGCAACCTCGGAAGGCATTCGATTCCAATGAGACGATATTGCTCAAGTCGGGCATCGAAAGAGACGCACAATCGTAGAACCCTTGATAGTCTACGGATGTGATATGGCCTAAGTTGATTTCAGACAGGGAGGTGCAGTCTCTGAACGCTTCTCTTGGGATTTCCGACAGTTGTTCGCTCAATGTGACATGTGTCAATGCTTTGCAAGATTGAAAAGCGTTAGCTCCAAACGTAAGGAGGCTTTCTAAATTGGCGGACTGCAATGCCGTGGCGTACATGGCATTGCTTCCTATTGATTCGACTTTGCTTAAATCGATGTTCACCAATTGCGTACAGTTCCAAAAAGCTTTATCTTCCAAAGCTGTCACGTTCTTCAAATCTATGCTTGCCAAGGCAGAGCACCCGTTGAAGGCATCGCTCTTTATCGTTGTCACCGTTTCTCCCAATGTGACATCGGTCAGTGAAGTGCACAAGGCAAAGGCGCTGGACTCTATGGCAGGCAGATTTTTTATATGGACACTTGTCAAAGACTGACAATGGGAGAAAACACTGTGTTGCATTTCTGTGACGTTGTCCAAATGGATGTCTGCGAGCTGCTTGCAGCCCATAAATGCGCCATATAATAAAGTAGTCGCATTCTTTAAGTCTACGCTTGTCAGAGATTCGCAGTCTCTAAAGCACAAGGGGCTCAAGGTGGTCAGGTTCTCACCTAATGATACTTGTTTCAACGATTGACAGCCGGAAAATGCAGATTCTCCTATGGTAGTTGCATTGCTTAAGTGGATGTTTTGAAGTGATGTATTGTCCTCAAAAGCATTATTGCCGATAGATGCCGCTTTTTCCAAATTGACATCAGATAATGCTTTGCAACGATAGAATGCTCTTTCTCCGATTTCTGTAATACTGTTTAGATTGATGTCAGTCAATGCATTACAATCCCCAAAAGTTCTATAGGGAATAGCTGTTATCGTTTCACTAAGAACGACTTTCTTTAAAGATTCACACTGGTTGAATACTTCGCTGCCGATTGTTTTTACGTTTGGAAGGTTGGCCTCAGTCAAGGAAGAACAACTGATGAATGCATCGTTTCCTAATGTCTCAACTTTCTCTAAATTGATATTGTTTAAGGCGCTGCAACCTGAGAAGCCGTGTTCGCCGATAGAGATGATGTTGTCTGTGCGGATGTTGTTCAAAGACCTGCATCCTTTGAACGCCCCATATCCAATCCGGGTAACGTGGTCGAGTTTAATGTTTGTCAATGAACTGCAAGCATCAAAACAATAATCGGGAATTTCATTCACTTCACCTAACTCCACTTGCATGAGTGACTTGCATCCTTGAAAGACTCCGTTGCCTAACGAAGTTACATTTTTCAGATTCAACTCGACTAAGGAAGAGCAGTCGTGAAAGGCGTCTTGCTCTATTTTTGTCACATTCTCAAGGTTGATTTCCGACAATGCCGAAGCTCTATAAAAGGCCTTTTCACCTATTTCCGTTACCGAAGCAGGGAGGATTACTTTTCGAATCATGTGGTTCTCGTAGGATGTCAAAGCAGAATGATTGAAGAATGCATTGCTCGGCAGGCATGTCCATCCTGTCACTCCGCTTAAATCGAGCGTTTTGAGCACATGATGTCCTCTGTCCTGTATGTTGTATGCCCAGTCTCTTAGCAAGGTGAGGTCGTGAGTTGTGTTCATCGCTCCTGCAATGGCAAGTTGTCCCTCTTCGGAGATAGCGTTGTCCAGCATGACGGCAGTCAGTGTGCCCGGTTCTTCAAGTACAATGGTATACATGGGCTGAGGCGTAGAGGGAAGTGCTTCTCCACCGGGTATGGTGGCATCTGTCCATTCTTCTACGGTGACATCATCAATTTGCAACAGATTTTTTTTCACCGTCAATGTGTACGTATAACTCTTTCCGGCTTCGCAGGCGGGGATACCTGCGGCTTTCATTTCGGTCTCCTCTTCGCCGTGCCTGATGCGCAAGGTGATGAAATCGTTGTCAGCCCGGGCAGCTCCCGGAACAACGAGCGCAGTATAGGTGCATCCTATTCCTCCGTTGAAGGTTCCTCCTTTCAGAGGAGCGATGCCGACCGGGTTGCCGGAAGGAGTGCCGTCTATGACCAACTGTTCGTATCCCGACGAAATGGAGAGTGTGTCTACGTATGGTTGCGTCTTGCCGAAGTCGTTGAAGGCTGCGATGCGGATAACGATGCGTGCCATATGTCGCTGCATGGCGAGTTGCAGCGTTTCATCAGCCGGTTTGGAAGGATATGTCGTTTGTCCGGTCATGTAGTCGGCAAGGGCTATGGATGGTTCGTCGTGCTGGATGTGGGGCACAGAGAAACTGGTGAGAGAAGCCGTCGTGCTGTTGCCTGGATAGAAAGCGTTGTAGGTAGTTTCCGCCTCTTTCCAAATAAGGTAATTATCCGTTTGGATGGGTGACCATTCTCCGCTGATACCGTTGTAAGAGTAGATGGCGTGTGCTTCTCCATCGGACACGTACAGTTGGTCGCCGGTGGAAAAGAGGGCTTGTGCGGTAACGTCCCCGGTAGGGAAACTACGTGTTTGTTTCTGGAAATCTTCAATTCCCGCTTTGATGCGGACAGCAACAGAACCGTTTGCTTTCTCTCCGTAATCTTGTTCCTGGTTGCAGGCGGCAAAAGCAAGCATTGCAGCCGGCAGTATATAGAGATAGTGTTTCTTTTTCATATTATCTGTGATTCATTTATTTAGATTGTAACATGGATAGGGGTGTCTTCTTCGGTGGATGTGTCCCATGGTGAGGAAGATACGGAAGTTTTCACCACGATTTCTCCTTTGTTCGCTGTGAGATTCAGTGTATACCGGACACCGTTTTCGAAGGTGACCGCATCGGGAGAAGTCCAGGAATAGTCCACATCGTTGATGCGGAACGTGACAGACAGTGTGTTGGGGGAGATGGTCTGCGGGATTATGATACATTCGTAAGTAGACACTCCGTTCTGAGACTGTGTGGCGGCTGGCACATAATTGGTGAACCGTGCAATAACGGTGCCCGTTCCGATTGCCGATGCTGTGACTTTGGGCGTGGAAGCGGCAAAATTACAGGTACCGGCTATAACGGTACCGTTCACTTTCAGGTCGGACAGCGGGTTTTGAGCAGGGATAGATGGGGCATTCATATCCGCTCCTAATGTGACAACTACCTTTAGTTGGCTCATTGCGTGCGATAAAGACAGACGAATCTTTCCGTCTACTAAGTCAGTGGCAGGATTTATTTGCTGTTTGGAAAGCAAGAAGTCTGATTGTTTCCCGGCATCTTCGGTAGATTGGTCGCTTTCTACCCGTACGGGAACATTCGCCGACAAATCGTAAAGATCGCCCTCAACATAAGGAGCGTAGGCAAGGACAGTTACTGCCTGCGTGTTGTTTTGCCAAAGCATTTGCGTGTCAGATATCCATTCGGCACCGATTGCTGCACGGCTCATCCGGACATTCCGGTAACAGTGTGCTTCGCTTTTCGGGTTGTCTACGTTGATTCCGAACTCCATCAGGTTTCCGCTTTCGTTGAACGAGCGGGTGGACGGTGTGTCTACGGAGGCGTCTATGCGTATTACTCCGTCGGCAGGGAAATTGGGGTTGGTCGGCTTTTCTTCCTCAGAACAGCCTGCGAATGTCGCCATTAATAGCGATATCGCCAGAATTTTGTTTTTCATATGTCTAAAAAACGGTGTTTGTTGTCCGCCGATTCCCCTTAACGGACGGATTTGTCTATCGGGTTGCTGTACATAAATAAAAAAGAAAGGCGTGAGGAATCTGTACCAGTCGCTCGCTCCACTGTCTGAGGCCTTCGCATTGCCCATCGTAGTCAGAACGAGCAACGCAGAAGCCCACGCCGATATGTATAACAATACCCATCATGCCCTTCCTTGGGAGGAAGGGCATCCCCATGATAGTGTTGTATGAACATACCACGCAGACATCTACCGTTGCTTTGCTTTGGACTACGATTTAAAAGTTGCGAAGTTTCAAACAGTCAAAAGACAAAACGTAAGTAAACGTCTTTCTTTAATAAATATTTCCCCCCAACCTCTTCCTGACTTCAACAACTTGAAGCATCGGCGTGGGAAGTGTGACAAAGATACGGAAAAAAAACAATAGGTGCATGGAAATTGTTGTTTTTATTTGGATGTTTTCTTTCTAATGATTGTTGATTGGAGGAGGGGTTAGGAGAATCATCGCAGGATTAGTGTATCGCATTCGGAAGAGGTAGCTTTCTTGTCAACAAGATTTTTTATCTCACTTGGGTCTGATAATTGTAACACCAAAGTGAAATGAAAGAAAAATACGGGGGAAAGTTACTGGTGCTCAATGAAATGCTTACAGATGAGCAACAAAACGGTAATTCGTAGGGAGTGCCATAAAAAGAGACGTGCCGCAAGGGAGTTTTTCACCTTGCGACACGTCTCTTTTATTGGAGGGTAACTTGCTTTTAGATTCCTGCGAGTTCCAGTACCTTTTCGACTGCCGCATTCAATCCGTCGGTATTCTTGCCACCGGCAGTTGCGAAGTGGGGCTGACCGCCGCCACCGCCTTGAATCAGTTTGGCAGCTTCTTTCACCAGGTTACCGGCTTTTAGGCCACCTGCAACCAAATTATCGCTAAGCATAACTGTCAGCATCGGTTTGCCGTTGTCTATGCTTCCGGCTACGAAGAACAGGTTCTCCGTAATCTCGCCGCGAAGTTGGAAAGCGATGTTCTTCACTACTTCTGCCGGTAGCGGAGCGCAGAATTTGATGATTTTGACACCGTTGACTTCCTGTACGTTCTTCAGCAACCGTTCCTTCAGGGCAACTTCCTTTTCTTTCATGAATTCTTCCACTTGCTTCTTCAGTCCCGCGTTTTCGTCAATATATTTGCGGATAGCGATACCCAAGTCGGGAGCATTGTTGAAGAGTGCCTTCAAATCGCTGAGGGTATCCTGTATGGTATCCAACAACTCCTCTACACGCGCTCCGGTAAAGGCCTCGATACGGCGTACACCGGCAGCTACGGAACTTTCCGACATTATTTTCACCATACCGATGTTTCCTGTTGCGGCTACGTGCGTACCACCACAGAATTCGATGGAAGAACCGAATTGGATGACGCGTACCTTATCGCCGTATTTTTCGCCGAAGAGGGCGATGGCTCCCAATTCCTTAGCTTCCTCAATAGGAATATTGCGATATTCTTGCAATGGGATATTAGCGCGGATTCTTGCATTGACGATATGTTCTACTTTACGGATTTCTTCATCGGTCACTTTCTGGAAGTGCGAGAAGTCGAAACGCAACGAATCCGGAGTCACCAATGAACCTTTCTGTTCGACGTGCTCGCCCAACACTTCGCGCAGGGCAGCGTCGAGCAGGTGAGTAGCCGAGTGGTTGGCTGCACAGGCCGCACGTTTGTCGGTATCCACACATGCCATCATCGGAGCTTCCGGATGTTCGGGCAACTTTTTGGTAATATGTATCGGAAGGTTGTTTTCTTTCTTAGTGTCTACCACTTCAATCGTCTCGAATTCGCTTACCAATACACCGGTATCACCTACTTGACCGCCGCTTTCTGCATAGAACGGAGTATAGTCGAGTACAATCTGATACAATGTCTGGTTCTTCTGTTTGATTTGGCGGTAACGGAGGATAGATGCTTCGTATTCGGTATAGTCGTAACCTACAAATTCAGTCGTTCCCTCTTTCAACGTAATCCAGTCACCGGTTTCGATGGCGGCGGCGTTGCGGGCACGCTGTTTCTGCTGCTGCATTTCTCCGTCGAACTCTTCGATGTTGACGGTCATTCCGTTTTCACGGAGAATCAGTTCGGTCAGGTCAAGCGGGAAGCCGAATGTATCATATAAGGTAAAGGCGTCTTTACCGCTGATTTCAGTTTTTCCATTGGCTTTGGTATCTTCCATTGTCTTGTCCAATAGACGGATACCAGTTTCCAAAGTGCGGAGGAATGATTCTTCTTCTTCCTTGATTACTTTTTCAATCAGTGCCTTTTGTGCAATCAGCTCAGGATAAGCTTCTCCCATGTTATCAATCAATACAGGAAGCAACTTATACATAAATGCCTGTTTCTGTCCGAGGAAAGTATATCCGTAGCGAACGGCACGGCGAAGGATACGGCGGATTACGTAACCTGCTTTGGCGTTGGAAGGCAACTGGCCATCTGTGATTGAGAATGCAATGGTACGGATATGGTCGGCAATCACACGCATAGCGATATCTTGCTGCTTGTCTTTTCCGTATTCTGTACCCGACATCGCTGCAATGGCTTTCAGCATTGGTTGGAATACGTCTGTGTCATAGTTGGATGTTTTGCCTTGCAATGCCATGCACAAGCGCTCGAATCCCATACCGGTATCAATAACCTTGGCAGGAAGCGGCTCAAGACTGCCGTCTGCTTTGCGGTTGTATTGCATGAACACGAGGTTCCAGATTTCAATTACCTGCGGATGATCGTGGTTGACGAGGTCGCGGCCGGAGATTTTGGCACGTTCTTCAGCAGGACGGAGGTCGATATGGATTTCGGAACAAGGTCCGCAAGGTCCTGTATCACCCATTTCCCAGAAGTTGTCGTGTTTGTTACCGTTGATGATGTGATCTTTCGGCAGGAACTGTTCCCAATAGGAAGCAGCTTCGTCGTCACGACCCAATCCTTCTTCAGGACTTCCTTCAAATACGGTTGCATAGAGATGTTCCGGATTCAGTTTCAAGACTTCTACCAGATATTCCCACGCCCAGCTGATGGCTTCTTTCTTGAAGTAATCGCCGAACGACCAGTTACCAAGCATTTCGAACATGGTGTGGTGGTACGTATCGTGTCCTACTTCTTCCAGGTCATTATGCTTTCCGCTTACGCGCAAACATTTCTGAGAGTCCGCGACTCTTTGGTATTTTGCCGGGTGATTGCCCAAAATAATATCTTTAAACTGGTTCATACCCGCGTTGGTAAACATCAGGGTAGGGTCGTCTTTTATCACCATGGGAGCCGACGGAACGATGTGGTGTCCTTTCGACTCAAAGAAATTCTTGAATGAATCTCTGATTTCTTTTGCAGTCAACATATTCTTCTATATATCTATTGTTGAGGTTAATATTCTCAAAAAACTGTGCAAAGATAGCTTGTTTTTGCGACATGGCAAAAGGTTGTTTCAATATATTGTGCGAGGGGGCAATACGGATGTATCTTCTGAAGTATCTCATTAATAACCAAATGTAATAACCGGTTTTAATGATACTTGCCGGTAACAAAGAGGAGCGAATGACTATTTTTATTTCTCATTCATTAATAATCCATTTCTCATTCATTAATAATCCACTTCTGGTTCATTAATAGAAAACTTCTTTTCCATTAATAGTAAACTTCTTATTATCAGTATGTAAACTTGTTTTTTATTAATTGTAATCTATAATTGCAAGCTTTGATTATAAAAACAAAGGCTTTGATTATATAAACGCAACTTGCAATTATACAATCAAAGCTTGCGTTTATAGTTTGCATCGAGTGAAAAGAAAGTTTCCTCCCTATCGGAAGAAAGTTTACACTTAATGGGCAGTAAGTTTTTCATTAATAGCCAGGAACGCAACTGTTAATACCTCTTCTGACAGCTACAGATAGACGCGATGGGAAGAGCTTGTTTAAAAAGGATTGAAATAAAAACTTAAGGAAGTTACCGTCTCTACAAATGCTTTATTTGAAGTGACCAAACTTATAATTAAAGATGTGTCAGGCAGATGGGACGGAAACCGAGAGGCGATATCTGATGTTGGCACTCGGTTTCCTAATCAGTTTAATACTCATTAATACTCACCGATGGAAGAGATAATAGGACAATCCCAGCTCCAAGGACGGAACAAACAGGTGTATGTTTTCTTTCGGACGTACGGGCGACCGGTCGACATAGCTGTTTCCTTGATGGAGTCCTTTCAACCGGGCGTATATGCCATCTACGGAGAGTCTGAGGGCTATGTTCGAGTCGAAGATGTATTCGTAAGCCAGACCGATGTTGCAACCGATGCCGGAAACTCTCGTCCGATAGTCCGTTTGTGACGGCTCTGCTTGTGGCATCAGGGTTCCTTTGGCCTGGTGACGGACGTAGCCCACTCCGGCATTAATGTAGCCCACTCCTCTTTCGAAGGCCGTCTGCCGTTTGAGGAAGGAGACTTGGGGTGCTACGTAATGGAAGGATGATGCTTCGTCCATATTTTCATACTTTTGCTTCTTACCCCGATAATGATAGTAGTATGCTCCGTATCCGAAGGCGCTGCGGGGAGAGAAGGTCATCAGTTGCAGGGAAGAGGTAAATCCGGATCTGTCTTCATCTTTGGGTACATCCCACGAGCTGATACCGCCTCCACACATATCCGGCATCCCGAATCCTATTCCTGCATTGAATACATATACACGCTTGTATGACGGGACGTTGCTTTCCGAGTCTATGGTTTGTGCTGACAGCGTAGCGGTTGTCAGCAGGCAGCCCAATAGTAATATCAAATTTCTACTGAATTTCATAATAGTCTATATTTGTTTGGAAAGTTGTTTCATTGTAGTTTTTGATTAATTAATTTCAATCCAATCCGTCTATGTATGTTTCTACAAATTGAAATTCGGTCCTACAAGTAAGAGCCACCTGTCTCATCAAATCATTCAATTGCTGGACAGTTGTACAATTTTGTAGTCTTGGTATGATTGCCAATAATTTCATTCTTTGTAGACTGCTCATTTCATATCAAAAAATAATGGTAGCTCAAATAACAAATACTTCATTGCTTTCATAGCTTTTAATTTTTTGTTGATTATAAACGGTTGTGCAACCTGCGTTAAGATCTCGGTATAAATGTATATAAAAAAAATGAAAGAACAAAGAAAAACAGTTTTGCGTTTAATATTATTTGTATATACTCTATAAAAGTAACGTCAGTTTGATATACATCTATGCTGTTACGGTTCTTCTCTTTTAGAGAGGTTGCTCTCTCCCGATTCATAAAATGCTTTGCAGCATAAAAAAAGCTCCGGCTTTCACAAATCCCAACTTTGCCATGTCAGAAAATTTTAGTAACTTAGTCTGGAAAGAATGTCGCAATGGAATGTGTAGATAGGATAAATGTTTTATTTTAGTTGCTTTCTTTTCTTAAATAATTGGTTGTTATGACTAGAAGATGTATTTTTGTGGTGGTTGAAATGAGAATGTTAACAAGCGAAATATTTCCAAAAAGATGCGCAAAGTATATTACATATATAATCCACAGACTCAGACTTATGATCGAATTTACCCTACCATACGGCAACGTGCGTTCAGTTATTTGCGCCGGGTTTTCTATGGTATGGGGTTGGGAGCGGGGTGTTTCATCCTGCTACTCTTTATTTTCGGTTCTCCATCAGAGAAAGAGTTGCGAATAGAAAACAGCCGCCTTTTGGCACAATATAACGTACTTTCCCACCGGCTCGACGATGCGATGGGAGTGCTTCAGGACCTTCAGCAGCGCGATGATAACCTTTACCGGGTGATTTTTCAGGCCGACCCCGTTTCGCCGGCTATCCGCCAGGCGGGTTATGGTGGCACGAACCGTTACGAAGAGTTGATGGACTTGGCAAACTCTAAATTAGTGGTGAATACGACTCAGAAATTGGATGTGCTCTCCAAACGTCTCTACATACAGTCAAAGTCTTTCGATGATGTGGTGGATATGTGTAAGAACCACGATGAGATGCTGAAATGCATTCCTGCCATCCAGCCTATTTCGAATAAAGACTTGCGGCAGACGGCTTCCGGCTACGGAACGCGCATCGACCCTATTTACGGTACGACGAAATTCCATTCGGGAATGGACTTCTCCGCCCATCCGGGGACGGATATTTATGCCACTGGCAACGGAACGGTAGTGAAAGCCGGATGGGAGACCGGCTATGGCAACACCGTAGAGATAGACCACGGATTCGGATACATGACCCGTTATGCACACTTGCAGGCGTTCGATACGAAAGTCGGAAAGAAAGTGGTGCGCGGCGAAGTGATAGGAAAGGTGGGCAGCACCGGAAAGAGTACTGGGCCGCACTTGCATTATGAAGTGCACGTCAAAGGCAAGGTGGTGAATCCCGTCAATTACTATTTCATGGATTTGAGTGCCGAAGATTACGAAAGGATGATTCAGTTGGCTGCCAACCACGGTAAGGTATTCGATTAGTCTCCCCTCCGAAAACTTAGAAATGTTATGCTTAATACAGATAAAGAACTGAAACTATATTACTCCATCGGTGAGGTGGCCGATATGTTCGGTGTCAATCAATCCCTGCTCCGTTTTTGGGAAAAGGAGTTTCCGCAAATCTCTCCTAAGACAGCGGGAAGAGGAATCCGCCAATATCGCAAAGAAGACGTAGAGACCATCGGACTGATTTACCATCTGGTGAAAGAAAAGGGAATGACTCTCACCGGTGCCCGCCAGCGTCTGAAAGATAATAAGGAAGCTACGATTCGTAATTATGAGATTGTGAATCGGTTGAAGGCGATAAAAGACGAACTTCTGGCAATTAAACAGGAGTTGGACGGACGGTAGTAGAATAACGTTGATCGATAACGAATGTGTTGATCAACGTTATTCTTCTACGCGGCTCACCTGTTTGATATTCTGAATCTTCTTCAAGTTGTTGCAGATTGTTTTCACATCTTCCACATCGTGCACCCATAATTGTATTTTACCTTCAAAGATGCCATCCTCGGTTTCTATGGCTAGTTTGCGGATGTTTACGTTGAGCTGTCTTGAGATGACTTGGGTTACTTCGTTCAGAAGTCCCATGCTGTCTATACCTTTTATATATATATAAACAAGGAAAGAAAGCTCTTTATGTGTATCCCACTCAGTTGCCAATATACGATTTCCATAACTGCTTTTCAGTTTGGCGGCAACGGGACACTGGCGTTTATGAATGATAATCCGGTCGTTTTCGTCCACATAGCCCAATACATCGTCACCGGGAATGGGGTGGCAACATTCGGCCATAATATATTTCTTTTGCAGACTTTCTTCGGTCAGTTTGAGTATTTGTTTCGGATTGATTTTTTCTTTCTCTTGCGGCTCTTTCTCTTCTTGCGGTTTTTCTTTATTGCCGAAGGAGAAGGTGAGATACTTCATCCAATTGCTGGTTTGTTTTTCTTTCAGCTCATTTTTGTCTGCTTCTCCCAAGATGATAGCTTTACTGCCGATAGCCGCCAGCAATTCTTCTTCATTCTTGGCGTTGTGCAGCTTGCGTAGCTTTTCGATAACGGTTTCTTCCGGGCGGATTTCTTCTTTCTTCAGAAACTCGCTGAGAATTTCTTCACCGATTTTCTGGTTTGCCTTTCGTTCTTTGCGTAGAATTGCCGCTATCTTGGCACGTGCGCGGGCAGTGGTCGCAAATACTTCCCATTGCGGTTGCACACGTTGGGATTTGGAAGTAAGGATTTCCACCTGGTCGCCACTTTGTAACTTGTGGCTTAAAGGTACTAATTTATGATTCACTTTGGCGCCGATACAATGACTGCCGATATCTGTGTGCAGGGAAAAAGCGAAATCGAGTGCCGTTGAGTTCTGCGGCATGGTCTTCAGTTCCCCTTTCGGTGTGAATACAAATATTTCGGAAGCAAACAGATTCAGTTTGATAGTATCAAGGAAGTCGATGGCATCCGGTTGCGGATCGTCCAATATCTCTTTGATGGTCTTTAGCCATTTTTCCAGTTCACCTTCATCTTCGCTGCCGCCCCCTTCTTTGTATTTCCAGTGGGCGGCAAAGCCTTGTTCGGCCACATCGTTCATTCGTTCGCTTCGGATTTGGACTTCAATCCATTGTCCGTTGTTGCCCATCAAAGTGACGTGCAAAGCCTGATATCCGTTTGCTTTAGGATGGCTTACCCAATCGCGCAGGCGGTCGGGATGAGGCTTGTATATCTTGGAGATAGAGACGTAAATGTCGAAGCAATCGTTGAGTTCTTCTTCTATGTTGCGTGGCTCGAAGATGATTCGGACAGCCAGTAAGTCGTAGATTTCTTCGAAAGGAACGTGCTTGGTCTGCATCTTGTTCCAAATGGAATAGATTGATTTTACCCGGGCGAGTATCCGGTATTTCAATCCCATCTTGTCCAGTTGTGTGCGGATGGGAGCGGTGAATTCATAGAATACCTTGTCGCGTTCGGCAGCGGTAGCATTGAGCTTCTCTTCTATTTCTGCATATTCTTCCGGGTGTTCGTATTTGAAACTTAGATTTTCGAGTTCGGTCTTTATCTTGTAAAGTCCCAACCGATTGGCCAATGGGGCGTAGATATACAAGGTTTCACCCGCGATTTTGTATTGTTTATTGGGCAGCATGGAACCGAGGGTGCGCATATTATGCAGGCGGTCGGCTATCTTGATAAGGATGACACGGATATCGTTTGACATCGTGAGAAGTAACTTCTTGAAGTTCTCTGCTTGTGCAGAAGCTCGGTCGCCAAAGATTCCACCGGATATCTTGGTCAGCCCGTCCACAATTTGGGCAATCTTCGGACCAAAGATATTCTCGATATCTTCCACCGTATAATCTGTGTCCTCCACTACATCGTGTAGCAGAGCGGCACAGATAGAAGTGGAACCAAGCCCGATTTCATTGCAAACAATGCTTGCTACGGCAATCGGGTGCATGATATATGGTTCGCCAGAACGGCGTTTAATACCTTTATGCGCTTGATTGGCGAAGTTGAAAGCTTTCGTAATGATTTCAACTTTCTTGCGATGTTTAGTGCTGAGGTAATCATTCAGTAATTCGTGGAACGCTTGATTGATCATCTCTTCATCAGCTATTTCTTTTGGGGTCAGATTATCCATAATTGTTATCCTTTCACTTGCTTAGTTTTGCAAAAATAAGCAAATTTCCGAACGATGCAAGCGTGATGCCACTTATTTGTATATTTTCAATCGTTTTCCTGCTGCAATTTTCGTGCTGGATAGGCCGTTCCACCGCTGTATATCCTTAACGCTGACACCATATCTTCCGGCAATAGATGACAATGTGTCTCCACTTTTTATTGTATGATAGGACAATTTTCCCTTGCCGGCAACGGCTGTTGCCGCTTTACGTGTTGCAGGTGTAATATCTTTCACTGCCACTGTCTTACGGTTGCGGAACAATTCGTCGGCGCGGTGTGCATAGATGGTATCTTGTTTGTCGATAAAGTTGCTGATTGCTTCGATGGGCAATCGAAGTGTATAGGGCTTGCTGGCTCCCGGAATCATCATCTTCTTATATTGAGGATTCAAACTCTTGACTTGATCTAACGGCACATTACAAAGATCGGCAATCTGTTCGAAATGCAGGTTCTTGTTGACTTGCACCGTGTCCGTACTTGCCGGGATATTTGTTTCCATCGGGCAGATGTTATGGTCGCAATAGTAAGTCATCACGTAGTTGGCTGCGATAAAGGCTGGTACATATCCACGTGTTTCTTTCGGCAGATAATTATAGATTTTCCAATAATCCGTTTCGCCATTAGCACGCCGGATGGCTTTGTTGATAGTGCCTGGACCGCAGTTGTAAGCGGCTATCACAAGGTTCCAGTCTCCGTAGATGGCATACATCTCCTTGAGGTAGCGGGCAGCAGCCCACGTAGCTTTTATCGGGTCGCGACGGTCGTCTACCAGGCTGTTGGATTCCAAACCATAGATTTTGCCTGTACCAATCATGAATTGCCATAGGCCGGAAGCTCCCGCACGGGATATGGCAGATGGATTCAATGCAGATTCGATGATCGGAAGGTATCTCAGTTCCAGCGGAAGTCCGTATGCATCCAGTGCTTCTTCGAAAATCGGCATATAGAAGTTGCAGGCACTCAGCATGAACGATACCTGATTGCGCAAGCGTCCTGCATACATATCGATGAATTTGCGTACAATATCGTTGTAGGGCATCTCCATGATAGCTGGGATACGTGACAGACGGTCGATATAAACAGAGTCGCTGAACAGGGGATTGATTTTCGCCGTACTGCAATCCTTGCCTAAGTCAATGTAATTTTTAGCTTTCCAGTCGTTCAGCAGACTGTCAAGAGGGTATGTCATACTTTTAGGCAGGTCGATGCTTTCTTTGCGTTCAGTTCCATTTTCACGAATCACTACATCTACACTTTGCGCTTTTACCTGAGACGTTGCTACCAGTAAAAGGAAAATAATCGAACAATAGTTTACTAATTTCTTCATGCTTCAATAATAAGATCAATCTAAATTGTATTTTTAAAATCGTAATACGCATTGTAACCCAACCGACTTGCTTTTTAAACTACTTGAGCGGAATTGATTGTTATTGTCGATAACGGTCGGTTCCACTTTCATGCTTAAGTCGGGAGTTATGTCGAAGTTGGACAACTCTGCATCTACATAAGCGTCGATGATAGAGATAAGGTAAACTCCGATAAATGCAAATATACTAAGATCCCGGTAACGCCGGAACATATCTTTTCTTCGTTTTAATGTATTTTTCAATTGCTCCTCATTGTAAGTAGCGTTGGGGGGTAGCAAATCTTCGTAACTTTTAGTATTCGGATTGCTGTCCATGATGTCCAGATAGGCTTGTGAATAGTCTTTGTACATCTTTCCGTTCCAGCTTAAGGCATAGGCGCAACCTGCGAACCCACCATATATAATAGGTAACTTCCAGTATTTACGATTGTAAATCTGTCCGCCACCTGGGAATACGACGGCAAGCCAGGTCGCTTTGGTGGGATTCGGGATAAATATTTTTTTGTTGATATCCTGTGCAGGTGGAACACTGTCTGTCTTGACAACGATAGATGCCGGCTGTTCTATCTTTTCCAGTTCTTTCTTGTTGACAGCATCCAGGCTGTCTACTATCTGTATCTTGGCTGCCGACAAGCTATCGATGGACAGGAGTTCTTTGGAGGGTATGATCCGGATAGAATCTTTTTTTATCGAATCCTCCACAATCGGTTTACGATGTCTGCGTGCGCGGGCTTTTGGTGCTTCTCGCTGCACGACGGTAGTGTCTTTTTGCACTGGAGTTACGGTGGATTGTGCAAACACATCAATCCCTGCTACCTGTAAAAGACAGAGAAGCAGGGTGATGACGAGTGACTGATATTTCTTACTTTTTCTAATCATTTACTTCTTTAGCGTGTCGAAGATTTCCATGATACGTTCCAGCTCCTCTTCGTTGCTGAAAGGAATGCTGATTTTTCCTTTCCCCTTTTCAGAGCAGGTGAGTTGTACCTTGGTGTTGAAAAAGCCTGTGAGTTGTTGTTTCAGCAAGTTGAACTCTTCCGGAAGTTTGGCACGTTTGGGGGTTATTTTCCGTGTGCCGCTTTTCACAGCTTCTCCTTCGCTTAATGATTTAACAATTTCTTCTACTTTGCGGACTGAATATCCATGTTCTTGTATCTCTTCAAATATTTTAACTTGTAGCTTGGGATCGCCCAGTGAAATAAGTGCACGTGCATGTCCCATGTCTAACTGTTTGTTTTGTAGAGCCATCTGTATGGGAGCCGGCAATTTCAGCAGGCGCAGGTAATTGGCGATTGTTGTCCGGTTTTTGCCGATACGTTCGCTCAGGCGTTCCTGTGTCAGTTCATACTGGTCGAGCAGGTGTTGGTAGGCAAGTGCGATTTCTACGGCATTCAAGTCTTCGCGCTGGATATTTTCAATCAGCGCCATTTCCATCATGTTTTCGTCGTCGGCTGTACGGATATATGCGGGGATTGTTTTCAGCCCTGCTTTTTGCGAAGCACGGTAGCGACGCTCTCCGGCGATGATTTGATATTCGTCGTCCGACACTTTACGTAAAGTAATAGGTTGGATAATTCCGATTTCAGCAATCGAATCAGCCAGCTCCTGTAATGCCGTTTCGTCAAACTCACGGCGGGGCTGGTTGGGATTGACGGCAATCTTCGCCAACTCTATTTCATTAATGGAAGAAGAACCTTCGGTTTTCACATCATCCATAGAGAGCAAGGCGTCAAGTCCGCGTCCTAATGCATTTCTTCTTAGTGTTGCCATATCTTCTTCTTTTATTTATTTCGGTTGATAATCTCTTTGGCAAGAGCTAGGTGATTCTTGGCACCGGTAGAGTCCGCATCGTAAAGGATGGTCGGAATACCGTAGCTGGGAGCCTCGCTCAGTTTGACATTCCGTTGAACAACGGTGTTGAACACCAGTTCTTGAAAGTGTCTTTTCACTTCATCGTAGATTTGATTCGCCTGACGCAGGCGTGAATCGTACATTGTGAGTAGGAAACCTTCGATTTCCAAGGCCGGATTCAGTTTTGATTTGATGATTTTAATGGTGTTCAGCAACTTGCTGATACCCTCGAGAGCAAAATATTCGGCTTGCACGGGGATAATCACAGAGTCGGCGGCTGTCAGGGCATTGATAGTAATGAGCCCCAATGAAGGCGAACAGTCTATCAGTATATAGTCATATTCTTTCTTCAAAGGTGTGAGCACTTCTTTCAGAATCTTTTCGCGGTTTGGGAGGTTCAACATTTCAATCTCTGCTCCTACAAGATTGATGTGCGAAGAGATTATTTTTAAAGAATCAATTTCAGTGTCGAGGATAGCGTCCTGTACGTTAGCTCTGTCAATAATGCATTCATAGATAGTGCATTCCGACTGCTTGATGTCTACTCCCAGGCCGGAAGAGGCATTAGCTTGCGGGTCGGCATCTATCACGAGTACCTTTTTTTCGAGTGTAGCAAGCGAAGCTGCGAGGTTAATCGTAGTCGTTGTCTTTCCTACACCACCTTTTTGATTGGCCAAAGCAATAATTTTTCCCATATTCTCTAAATTTATTGGCAGCGAAATAAGTGATAAATCCTTAGAGCGCCTACGAAAAAAGAGAAACTTTGCAATTTCTGTTGATAAGTCACCTGTTTTGTTAATAACTGTCGGACGAAACGGTTGCAAAACCAAGGCTGGTTCCTCATCTACTTTTCTCTTTGTGAGCATGCAAATATACATATTTATATTGGATATTTATTTCTTTTTTTGCTCGCTTGCAGAAGATTAAGATTTGTAAACGGGTGAGAGTGGAAAGATACTTTTCATCTGATGAGTAGAGGGTTTGGCGATACGGCTTCTTTTTGCTATTTTTGTGCGGATATTAAAAAGGAAAGGATTGAATATATGGAAAATGAAAAGCCGTTGATACTCGTATCGAATGACGATGGCGTGATGGCCAAAGGTATTAATGAACTGGTGAAGTTTCTTCGCCCTTTTGGGGAAATTGTAGTAATGGCACCTGATTCCCCACGTTCGGGCAGCGGTTGTGCGCTGACGGTGACGCAGCCTGTTCATTATCAACTGGTCAGGAGAGAAGTAGGATTGACGGTCTATAAATGCACGGGTACACCGACCGACTGTATCAAATTGGCACGAAATACTGTGCTCGACAGAATTCCGGATCTGGTAGTCGGCGGTATCAACCACGGCGATAATTCGGCTTCAAATGTGCATTATTCCGGTACAATGGGAGTGGTGATTGAGGGTTGCCTGAATGGAATTCCCTCCATAGGCTTCTCTTTGTGCAACCATGAGCAGGATGCTGATTTTAACGCAACCGGCCCTTACATCCGCAGCATTGCCGCGATGGTACTGGAAAAAGGACTTCCCGCTCTGACTTGTCTTAATGTGAACTTTCCGGATACAACTGATATAAAAGGAATAAAGGTCTGTGAACAAGCTAAAGGGCATTGGGGGAATGAATGGACTGCTTGTCCCCGTCTGACCGACCCGAATTATTTCTGGCTGGCAGGTGAATTTACTGACCATGAACCCGAAAACGAGAAGAACGACCACTGGGCACTGGCAAATGGCTATGTGGCTATCACTCCGACTACCGTTGATGTGACGGCATATGACTTTATCGACGAATTGAACAAATGGATAACGGATAAATGATAATGGGGGAATGAATGACATTCTTTTCCTCATTCTTTATTCTTCATTATCTGTAATCTATTAAATATGAAGTATTATCTGATTGTCGGCGAAGCATCCGGCGACTTGCATGCATCCCATCTGATGTCTGCCCTGAAAGCAGAAGACCCGCAGGCTGATTTCCGTTTTTTCGGGGGCGACCTGATGGCTGCTGTCGGCGGAACAATGGTTAAGCATTATAAGGAATTGGCTTATATGGGTTTTATTCCTGTGTTGCTTCATCTGCGCACCATTTTTGCAAACATGAAACGTTGCAAGGAGGATATCGTTTCCTGGAATCCTGATGTAGTAATCTTGGTAGACTATCCGGGATTCAACCTCGATATTGCCAAATTCGTGCATGCCAAGACGCAGATTCCGGTTTACTATTATATTTCTCCGAAGATATGGGCATGGAAAGAGTACCGTATCAAGAATATAAAGCGTGATGTGGACGAGCTTTTCTCTATCCTTCCTTTCGAAGTGGAATTTTTTGAAGGAAAACATCAGTACCCTATTCATTATGTAGGCAATCCTACGGTAGATGAAGTTACTGCGTATCAGAAAGCATATCCGAAAGACTTTGAAGAATTTATAGCGGAGAACCAATTGGATAATAAGCCGATAATCGCCCTTTTGGCGGGAAGCCGGAAACAGGAGATAAAGGATAATCTGCCGGGTATGTTGAAAGCTGCTTCCGCTTTTCCTGACTATCAGCTTGTCCTGGCGGGTGCTCCTTCCATTGCTCCCGAATACTACAAGCAATACATAGGTAATGCGAATGTGAAAATCATTTTCGAACAGACGTATCGTCTTTTGCAACATGCGGATGCCGCTTTGGTCACTTCGGGGACGGCTACTCTTGAGACGGCTTTGTTCCGTGTTCCCCAAGTCGTTTGTTATCATACTCCTATCGGGAAAGTCATTTCATTCTTGCGACGTCATATTCTGACGGTGAGATTTATTTCATTGGTCAATTTGATTGCCGACCGTGAAGTGGTGAAAGAGTTGGTGGCGGACACGATGACCGTGAAGAATATGCAGCAGGAATTGAGGAATATTCTTGAAAATGAAAAGTATAGAAAACAGATGCTTAAAGAATATGAGTATATGGCAGAACGGTTAGGTCCTGCCGGTGCTCCCCGTCATGCGGCACGTGAAATGCTAGCCCTGTTGAAAAAATAACTTTCTTTTTCTGAATAAACGTAAAGCCGATGCAATATTTGCACGGCTTTTTTATTTATAGTGCAGAAGGTTAAAAAAGAAAGGAAAAACGATATGAAAAAATTTAAGTGGTTTTTAGGTCTTTTATTGCTGGCATTAGTGCCGATGTTGCAGTCATGTGATGATAATGACGGTTATTCGATAGGAGATTTCAGTTGGGACTGGGCGACAGTTCATACAACCGGTGGCGGAGGGTATTATTTGGAAGGTGACCGTTGGGGAACGATTGATCCGGTTAGTACTTCTATTCCTTGGTATAAGCCTGTGGATGGCGAACGTGTAGTGGCATTCTTCAATCCTTTGTATGATGTGGAAAATGGTGTTCAGGTGAAGATGGAAGGGATTCGAGATGTGCTGACAAAAGAAGTGGAAGAAATGAAAACCGAAGAACAGTCCGAGGAATTTGGGAACGACCCTATCGTGATTTATGAGGGGGATATGTGGTTGGGTGGAAAGTTTCTGAATGTTATCTTCCGCCAGGATATTCCCCGCTCTGAAAAACATCGTATCAGTCTTGTACAAAACCTGATTGGTGGGGAAGAACCGACACCTCTAAAAGTGGCGGAAGACGGTTATGTACACTTGGAACTGCGCTATAATACGTATGATGACAAGACCGGTTATTGGGGATGGGGACGAGTTTCCTATAATTTGGAGAAATTCTATCCGACACCAAAAGATTCCTGGACGGCACCAAAAGGTTTTAAGGTTACAATAAACTCAAAAGATAATGGAGAAGGCAGAGTGATTGTGTTTGATTTGAATCATCCGGTCGGTGTACCGGAAAAAGCGAAGGATGTACACTCTACTTCTTCAATCCGATAACCTCTAACTATGATTTGCTGTGTGTGAAAAAGGTCGGGACATTTTCCAAAGAAGTCCCGACCTTTATTATTTTATTGCAATTTTATTCTTCTGAAAGAAGTTCGGATTAAAACCACGTCAATGCGTATATATAAGCAACTGCCGCTGGAATAGCCATCAAAGCACTGTCAAACCGATCGAGCATTCCGCCATGTCCCGGAAGAATTGTTCCCGAATCTTTAACGTGCAACTGGCGTTTGAACAATGATTCCGTCAGGTCCCCCCATGTACCGAATACGACAACCACCAATGCCAATCCTGCCCATTCCCACATGGACATGAACGGGAAATAGTGAGCCAGTACAAAAGAAACTCCGATAGCTACCACTCCGCCGCCGATAGAGCCTTCCCAAGATTTCTTTGGTGAAATACGTTCAAACAGCCTGTGTTTGCCGATAAGCGAGCCGATGCAATATGCACCTGTGTCATTCAACCAAAGGAAAATGAAGATGGATAACGGTAAAATCGGATTGTAAGAAACACTGCTGTATGTCGGGTCATAATTGAATGCCAATATATTCAACATGGCAAAAGGCAGACCGATATACAATTGGCTGAGCATGGAATAAGCCCAGTTGAGTATCGGATTCTCTTTCTTCAGATACAATTCACTAATCATCATATAGAGGAGTAGAAGTACATACGGAATGAAAATCTTCGAACCTTCCTGGCCTTCATTTGTGCAGAATCCCATTATTGCAAGGAATAAGTAGGCTCCGCCTAACATAGTAATCATCTTGTTGATATTGACTCCTTCAGCCCGCATATTAACCAACTGGCCAAACTCATATATAGTCAGCGCACTGATAATAGTGAACAGAATGCCAAAACTTAATGGGTTGGAAAGGATGCACCCCACCAGAATGGCAACGAAGAGTACACCCGTAATAGCTCGTTTTATAAAATTGTTAATCAAAATCAGCGTGTTTAATTAGTTGGATTTGGACAGCTTATTTTCCTCATTTGTTTCTGCTCCTGTAGACGTATTTCTCTCTACAGTCACTTTTGTTCCTTGTGCGGTTATTTTAGTTCCCGTAGCAGTTGCTTTTTCTTCTGTGGTATTTTCAGCTTCCTCTTCTTTGGTTTCTTTTTCTTCTCCTTTCAGTTTTTCAGCTAATTCCCTTTCTGCTTTCGCAGCATCCTGGCTTTCTTTTGCAGCCATGATTTCTTCCGAACGGGACGCCCACGGACGTTTCCCGAAGATACGTTCAACGTCTTCCGCAAAGATAACTTCTTTGTCAATCAGTAACTGTGTCAGTTTGTTATGTCCTTCTTTATGCTCGGACAGAATTTGCTTGGCACGTTCATACTGCTCGTTTACCATTTTCTTGACTTCTTCGTCAATGAGTTCGGCAGTCTTTTCGCTATATGGACGGTTGAAAGAATATTCTTCATTATTATAATAACACAGGTTCGGCAACTTATCGCTCATACCTAGATAAGCGATCATGCCATATGCCTGTTTCGTTACTCTCTCCAAGTCGTTCATGGCTCCAGTTGAGATACGGCCCATGAATAAATCTTCAGCCGCGCGTCCGCCAAGGGTTGCACACATTTCGTCAAGCATCTGTTCCTTAGTCGTAATCTGACGCTCTTCCGGCAGATACCAGGCAGCGCCCAGTGCACGTCCGCGAGGAACAATCGTTACCTTAATCAGCGGATTGGCATATTCCAACAACCAGGAGATAGAAGCGTGACCCGCTTCATGCAGGGCAATAGAACGTCTTTCGGCTTCCGTCGTAATCTTGGTCTTCTTTTCCAGACCACCGATGATACGGTCAACGGCATCAAGGAAATCCTGTTTGCCTACGAATTTTTTACCGTGGCGGGCTGCAATCAATGCCGCTTCATTGCAGACATTGGCTATATCCGCACCGGAGAATCCCGGAGTCTGGCGTGCCAGCAAATCTACGTCCACTGTATCATCTATTTTAATCGGGCGCAAATGTACGCCAAATACTTCTTTACGTTCGTTCAGGTCGGGCAGGTCTACATGTATCTGGCGGTCAAAACGTCCGGCACGAAGCAACGCTTTATCCAATACGTCTACACGGTTGGTAGCAGCCAGGATGATAACGCCACTGTTGGAACCGAAACCATCCATTTCTGTCAATAACTGGTTCAATGTGTTCTCGCGTTCATCATTTCCACCCATTGCAGGGTTCTTGCCACGTGCACGTCCCACAGCGTCAATCTCATCAATAAAGACGATGCAGGGAGCCTTTTCCTTTGCCTGCTTGAACAAGTCGCGGACACGGGATGCACCTACACCCACGAACATTTCCACAAAGTCAGAACCCGCCAATGAGAAGAAAGGTACATTCGCTTCACCGGCAACAGCTTTGGCAAGCAAAGTTTTACCGGTTCCCGGAGGACCTACTAACAATGCTCCTTTGGGAATTTTACCGCCCAAATCTGTATATTTCTGCGGTTCTTTCAAGAACTCTACAATTTCTTCCACTTCTTGTTTGGCTTCTGCCAGACCTGCTACATCTTTGAATGTTACTTTGATAGAGCCGCCTTTTTCAAAAAGCTGGGCTTTGGATTTTCCTACGTTGAATACACCGCCGGGACCACCGCTACCACCTCCACTCATGCGCCGCATGAAGAATATCCATAAAGCAACCAGCAGAACAAGCGGAAGTATCTGAACCAGGATGGCAGGGAATATATCCGATTTAGGGAGATAATCCGATGTACCGTCGAAATGTCCGGCTTCTTTTTCAGTCTGTAGAAATTCTTCCAGTTTATCAGTAGACGGAGTTCTACTTGTGATGATAGGGTTACGTCCTACCTTTATAGAGTCCGCACCAAATACGGCACCTACTGCAGTTGGTTTCAGATATGCTTCGATAGATTTGTCTTCATAACCCAATACTTTGCTGATATACCCATTTCTAACGTAATCCTGAAACTCGCTGTAAGTGACAGCTTTGCTTCCAGCACCCTTTGAATCACTGCCCCACCAGAGGCCGAGAAGCATCAGGGCAATAATCATATACATCCAGTTCAGATTGAACTTCGGCAAATTAACCTTATTGTTAGGTTTATTGCTGCTGTTATTTTTGCTATTATTGTCCATAATTATAAATTAGTCTAAATCGGGGATTTGAGTAAGTTTAGCATCTGCCCAAAGATGCTCAAGGTTGTAAAAATCTCTTGTTTCCGGCAAAAAAACATGCACTAATACATCAGAATAGTCCATAGCTACCCATTCTGCATTTCGAAGTCCGTCAATGGCAAAAGGTTTGCTGTCAGCGCCTTTGCGTGTAAATTCTCTGATTGAATCTACAATGGCACTTACTTGACTGGGGGAGTTCCCCTGACAGATGACGAAATATTTACAGATGGTATCTTCTATACTGGTTAAATCGGCAATAATTATGTTTTTACCTTTTTTCTCTTGAATTCCTTCTTTTATTTTTTCAATTAATACTTTTGTATTGTTCATTTCTACAATTGAAATTAATAATTCATGTTCTTTTAGTTTATAACAAAAAAAGACTATCCTTTGTTTCTGGTTATAAACGTGATATTTTTGACAAATATACGCTGATTTATTGGATACAAGAAAGTTATACCCCAATTTTTGTGTTTTTTAGTGGAGATACTTGCCAAGAAAAAGCTAATTTTAGGATTTTAGCAAAAAAAACAGCAGAAATGTTTTGAATTCCCAAATTATTTGTATCTTTGCACTCGCAAACGAAAATCATTGGGCTATGGTGTAATGGTAACACTACAGATTCTGGTCCTGTCATTCCTGGTTCGAATCCAGGTAGCCCAACAGGAAATAAAAAATAATGAGATAAAACCCTGCAAGAAGTAATTCTCTGCAGGGTTTTGTTGTTTAAGGAAATTGTACTTTAGGGATATGGAGGGCGCATAGTAATAAACCTGGCCATAGTAATAAACGGCTGAAAGCGGATTATAGCATGAAAGTTCAATAAGAGGGTTTTGGCTGGTTGAGATGCAGATAGTTGGGGATTTTGTTCAAAACAGTATGGGAATGAATAAATTTTTAGGGATATGGCTGTGTCCTGCCCCTCCCCAAAAAAGAAGAATTATAACTGAACCATATATTTTAAACTAATTCCCTCAAATTTCCAAACTGAGCCGGGATATGTTGAGTGGTGTGTAGATAACCAAAAACAGGTTTTATCACCCATAGGCGTGATAAAACCTGTTTTTTATATTTCTAAATCGACAGGGAAAGGTTACTCCTCTGTCTTTATTGACTCATCAATCACCTTGATCTTCTGTAATACCAGTTCCAAATCCGCTTTCAATTTATCTACTTTGCGGTTTAGTTCGGTCAGCAAGCTGCTACCCTTTTTGGAAGTAGAAGTAAGGAAGCCCAGATTGTTTTCGTAAGTCTGGAGTTCGTTCTTCATATTCTCATAAGCACGCATCAGTTTCTCGCGTTCTCTGTACAGGGATTGAGAACCGTTGTTGTCTTGTATGTTGCTGATATTCGAGCGGAAGTTACTCAATTTCTTGTTAGAAGCACTGATGTTGAAACGGTCAAACAATTGGTCGATGATACCATGATATTGTTTGTATAATCTGTCTTTCTCTTTGAATGGTACATGGCCGATGGCATTCCACTCTTTCATCAAATCGCGTACGAGTGTGCTGGCTTCTTCGGTATCCATGTTTTCGTCAATGGCAGACAGTTTTTCAATCAGCGCTTTCTTTTTATCCATATTCTCTATTTCGACAGAGCGTTGGGAAGAAGTAGCGTTGTTCTTTTGTTCAAAGAAATAATCACAGGCTGAGATAAAACGTTTCCAAACAGCATCCGAATGTTTCTTGGATACCGGACCGATTGTTTTCCATTCTTTTTGGAGTTTGGTCAACGTGTCAGCGGTTGTTTTCCAGTCCGTGCTGTCTTTCAAAGCTTCCGCTTTTTCGCAGAGCGCTTTTTTCTTTTCCAGATTCTCGTTCATTCCTTCTTTCAGGCTCTTGAAGAATTCTCCCTTTTTCTTGAAGAAATCGTCGCAGGCATGGCGGAAGCGTTCGAAAATCTTCACGTTCATTTTCTGGGGAGCAAAACCGATAGTTTTCCATTTGTTCTGCAGGGCAATAACTTCTTGGGTCTTGTTTTCCCAAGCTGAGAATGTTTTCAGTTCATTGTACTCTATCGCTTCTACGATTTCGCAGATAACGGTTTTTTGGTCCAGATTATGCTGCTCCGTTTCTTTTAGGGCCTCGAAGTGTTGCTGATGGCGACGGTTGACAGTAGTAGACGCGACTTTGAAGCGGTTCCAAATCTCATCACGCAACTCTTTTGTCACCGGACCTGTATCACGAAATTCCTGGTGCAACTTCTGGAGTTGGTGGAAAGCTGAGACCACATCTTCCTCGTCAGCCAGCTTTTCAGCAGCTTCGCAGAGATGCATCTTTATTTCCAAGTTCTTCTTGAAGTCATATTCGCGGAATTCATTGTTCAGTTTCAGTAAATCGTAGAACTTCTCTACATATAATTGGTAGTTCTTCCAAAGTTCATTCACTTTGCCTTGCGGCACCAACTTTGTTTCATTCCATTGTTGTTGCAACTTCTTGAATTCCGTATAGGATTTATTGGCGTCATCGCCGGATTCCACCAATTCCTTCAGTTCCTCTATAATGGAAAGTTTAACTTGCAGGTTTTCCTCTTTCTGCCGCTCTTGCTCGGCAATCAGCTTGCTCCTTTTGTCTTTAATGACTCCCATCAGACGCTTGAACTCTTTTTCTATCGGATCTTCTTGGGCAACAAAGTCTTCAACGGCGCCACCGTTGTCTGTAAACTGCTTCTTGGCAGCTTCCAGCTCAGTGTTATGTAACTTGTAGAATGATTGTTTCAGGTTGTCAATTTCCTGCTTGTTCGCATTCTCGGCATCCTGTGCAAGTTCTTTCAACAGGTTTAGTACATCTTTTTTAGTGGCAGGTTTAGAAACTGCTTCAGGTTGAACTTCGGCAGTAACTTTTTCAGTTGGAGTCTCTGTAATAGGTTCAGAAACATCGACTGTTTTCTTTTCTTCTTCTAATTCCCCTTGGTTCAAGGGTTGATTAGTGTCATGGGCGTCCATCATTGTATATTAGTTTTGGGTCACAAATTAATGAAATAAAACGATTACTTCATACTATTTTGCTTATTTTTTTTTGTTTACTTCATTTTTATGATAATAAAACCGTAATTCCCATATACAACATCATGCCGATGATGTCATTTGTAATGGATATAAACGGGCCTGTCGCTATGGCAGGATCGACTTTAAGTTTTTCAAGAGTCATCGGCACCAGTGTTCCGAAAATGGAAGCGAACATCACCACGGCAAACAAACTGATAGATACTGAATAGGTAACCGTAGCCGTTGCTCCGAACCGGATAAAGTTGTAGGTATATACTAATAGCGAAATAATAGTAGCATTGATTAAGGCCACTACCGCTTCCTTCGTGATTTGTTTGAATATATCTTTAGCGTCCAGCGAACTGTTTGCAAGTCCTTGTACGATGATAGCCGAAGACTGTGTTCCGACATTTCCACCTGTACCACCGATTAGCGGGATATATAATGCCATTTCTGGATGAGTGGCGAACGTAGAGTCGAAATTGCCTAATATCATGGAATTTCCGATTCCGCCAATCATGCCGATAAGCAGCCATGGAAGGCGAGCCGTTGTTTGTTTGAACACGTTGTCGTCCGTTTCTACGTCCTGCGAAAGACCGGAAGCCAACTGGTAGTCGCGTTCCGATTGTTCACGGACTTCGTCCATGACGTCATCGACCGTAATCTGTCCGACGAGCCGGCCGATACTGTCGACAACGGGGATAGCCACCAGGTCATACTTTTCGATTGCCTGTACCACTTCGTCGATAGGCGTATCCACATGTACCGAAATCGGGTCTTTCTGCATCACGTGTTTCACTTTGGATACAGAAGGGGAAGTTATCATTTTCTTGAGCGGGAAAATACCTCGCAGGCGTTCGTCGTCGTCGATGACATATACATAATAGATTTCGTCCAGCTCTTCCGCCTGCTGGCGCATCTCTTTCAGACATTCGGGCATACTCCAGTTCTCATTGACAAGTACCATTTCCGTACCCATCAAACCACCGGCGGTATTTTCGTCGTACTTTAACAAGTCTACAATGTCCCCCGCCTGTTCGATGTCCTCAATATGCGAAAGAACCTCTTCCTGTTTGTCTTCGTCAAGCTCGCGCATCAGGTCTACGGCGTCGTCCGTATCCATATAGTCGACGAAACGCTTGGCGATAGTCTCCGAAGGAAGCATTTCGAGAAACTCTTTACGGGCATCCTCATCCATTTCGACAAGTACGTCGGCGGCTACCTCATTATCGAGCAGTCGGTAGACTAACTTGGCTTCTTCCGGGTTCAGGTCATTGCATAATTCTGCGATGTCGGCCGGATGAAGGTCGATGAGAAGTTCTTTTACCTTATCGGCATCCTTCTGTTCGATAAGATGCTTTACGCTGTCAATGTATTCCTCGTTCATTGTTGTCTGTTACAAATTACGAATTACAAATTACAAAATCCGGTTCTCTATTCATTTAGGCTTGTCAACAATTCGTTGCTGCCGACCGTCTTCAATGCTTGTTCCACTTTGTTGGTCAGGTCGATAAATTCCTTTACGGATAGTTGTTCCGGGCGTTTATTAAATAATATGTCCTCTGTCAGCGGGCAATCCTTGCCTAAAATCGGTTTGATAGAGTTGCGCAATGTCTTGCGGCGTTGGTTGAAGGTCGTTTTCACTACTTGCTTGAATAGTTTTTCGTCGCATCCCAGCTCCTTGGTTTCGTTGCGTGTCATGCGGATAACAGCGCTTTTCACTTTGGGAGGCGGATTGAACACATGTTCGCTGACAGTGAACAAGTATTCCACTTTATACCATGCCTGTATCAATACGCTGAGGATGCCGTATGTCTTGCTGCCCGGTCCGGCTGCAATACGTTCGGCTACCTCTTTTTGAATCATTCCCGTGCAGCAGGGGATGATATCTTTATTGTCCAGCATCTTGAAAAAGATTTGGCTGGAAATATTATACGGGTAATTACCGGTCAGAACGAAAGGTTTGCCATCGAACAACCGGTTGAGATTCATCTTCAAAAAATCATCTTCAATGATATGGTCTTCCAGTGACGGATAGGCTTCGCGGAGATAGGCAACCGATTCATAGTCAACTTCTACGACTTTTACCAACCGGTCTTTTTTTACCAAAAACTGAGTCAATACTCCCATGCCAGGGCCTACTTCGAGAATAGGCAATTCAGGGAAAGTGTCGACTGTATCGGCGATATCCTGCGCAACTTTCAAATCTTTCAGAAAGTGCTGTCCGAGAAACTTTTTAGGCTTTACTAATTTCATTTACCAACTAAATAATTACTTTTGCAGCCGACAAAGGTAATTCTTTTAAATGAAGAACCTGCCACTATTTAGAAAATAAATGATGTGTCGGCGAAGCTAATAAAGAGTAAAGGATGAAGAAACTGTTAAAAAAGACGCTGCAACTTATATTACCGGTTGTTTTGGGCGGCTTTATTTTGTTTTGGGTATATCGCGACTTTGATATTACAAAGGTGGGCGATGTATTGATGCACGGCACAAGCTGGTGGTGGATGCTTTTCTCGTTATTGTTCGGAGTCTTTGCCCAAGTGTTTCGTGGCTGGCGGTGGCGGCAGACGTTGGAGCCGCTGGATGCTTTTCCGAAGAGAAGCGATTGTGTGAATGCCATTTTTGTCTCTTATGCTGCCAGCCTGGTCATTCCCAGAATAGGCGAGGTGAGCCGTTGCGGTATATTAGCCAAATATGATAATGTATCATTTGCCAAATCACTGGGTACGGTCGTGACCGAACGGCTGGTCGATACACTGACAATCCTCCTGATAACAGGGATTACCGTGTTACTTCAAATGTCGGTGTTTGTTGCTTTCCTTCAACATACAGGGATTAAGATACCTTCCGTGCTGCATCTGCTGACATCTGTCTGGTTCTATATTGCCCTGTTTTGTTTCATCGGAGTAGTGATACTTCTTTATTATTTAAGGAAGACGTTGTTCTTTTATGAAAGAGTGAAAGGATTTGTCCTCAATATTTGGGAAGGAATCATGTCATTGAAAAGCGTGCGCAATATCCCCCTCTTCATATTCTATACATTAGCCATTTGGGCGTGTTACTTTTTTCATTTCTATTTTACGTTTTATTGCTTTGCTTTTACTGCCCATTTGGGTATGATAGCAGCTTTAATCATGTTTGTAGGCGGTACGTTTGCTGTGATTGTGCCTACCCCTAATGGGGCGGGGCCGTGGCATTTCGCTGTCATTTCTATGATGATGCTTTATGGAGTAAACGTGACGGATGCCGGAATATTTGCCCTGATTGTACACGGTATTCAAACCTTTTTGGTTGTTTTATTGGGTGTCTATGGTTTGGCAGCTCTGCCGTTTGCTAATAGGCATCGGAAATGATGTTTTTCCAAAAGAAAATCCTTGGGTGATATGCGAATGTTGGCTTTGGAATGAATGTTTTTGCTAACGTTCTTTGCTATCTGAAAACTTTTCCATAACTTGCCACTGTTTAATTATTAGATTTAAAACAGTTTTAAAATATTTGTTATGAGTACAATTCTTTCTTTGGCTCCACAGAACGTGTGGAAGCATTTTTATTCGTTGACTCAGATTCCTCGTCCGTCAGGGCATATGGAAAAAGTGACTGACTTCCTAATTAATTTTGGAAAGGGCTTAGGCTTGGAGTCTTTTGTCGATGAAGCGGGTAATGTTATTATCCGCAAACCCGCGACTCCGGGCATGGAAAACCGGAAGGGCGTTATTCTTCAGGCACATATGGATATGGTTCCTCAGAAAAACAACGATACAGTGCACGATTTTGAAAAAGACCCGATTGAAACATATATAGATGGCGACTGGGTAAAAGCGAAAGGCACTACCCTGGGTGCTGACAACGGTCTTGGTGTAGCTGCCATCATGGCTGTGCTCGAATCCAAAGACTTGAAACACGGTTCTTTGGAAGCCCTCATCACCAAAGACGAGGAAACCGGAATGTACGGTGCATTCGGATTGAAACCGGGTACGGTGAATGGGGAAATCCTTCTGAACCTCGACTCGGAAGACGAAGGCGAACTGTACATCGGTTGTGCCGGCGGTATGGACGTCACTGCTACATTGGAATATAAGGAAGTGGCTCCGGAAGAAGGAGATATCGCAGTTAAAGTTACATTGAAAGGCTTGCGTGGCGGACACTCCGGTTTGGAAATCAACGAAGGACGCGCCAATGCCAATAAATTGCTGGTTCGCTTTATCCGTGAAGCTGTTGCAAGTTACGAAGCTCGTTTGGCAGGTTGGGAAGGTGGCAATATGCGGAATGCCATTCCGCGTGAAGCGCATGCAGTCGTAACCATCCCTGCCGAGAATGAAGAAGAGTTGCTGGGTTTGGTGAAGTATTGCGAAGACTTGTTCAATGAAGAGTATTCGGCTATCGAAACTCCGATTAGTTTCACGGCAGAACGTGTGGAACTTCCGGCAGGTCAAGTGCCCGAAGAAATTCAGGATAACTTGATTGATGCGATTTTTGCTTGTCAGAATGGTGTGACACGTATGATTCCGACTGTGCCCGATACGGTGGAAACTTCTTCCAATCTTGCCATTATCACGATTGGCGAAGGTAAGGCGGCTATTAAGATTTTAGCTCGTAGCTCCAGTGATAGCATGAAGGAATATCTCACTACCAGTCTTGAATCTTGTTTCTCTATGGCAGGAATGAAGGTAGAGATGACAGGCGGCTATTCCGGTTGGCAGCCCGATGTGAATTCACCGATTCTGCACGCGATGAAATCATCTTATAAGCAGCAGTTTGGAGTAGAACCCGCGGTGAAAGTGATTCATGCAGGTCTGGAATGTGGTATCATCGGTGCTATTATTCCGGGATTGGATATGATTTCCTTCGGCCCGACATTGCGTTCTCCGCACTCGCCGGACGAAAGAGCATTGATTCCTACCGTACAGAAGTTCTATGACTTCCTTGTGGCAACTTTGGAACAGACTCCAATGAAGTAAAAAAACGTATGATATAACGTATTCTTTCCTGTTATATAGCTTATTCCTTTCTATTATATAATAGGTATCGTATGGAAAAAGGCACGGATGATATTTCTTCCGTGCCTTTTTGTCTTATTTGCTGCCACTTTGTTATCGGTTTACTGCCATTTATATTACGAAATAGTTTCTTAAGAATTAAATTAATTGATGCAAATCAATTAATATGCTGTAAAACATAAAATTCTGCATTTTTTAGGTACAACCTATAAACAAAGGCCTTATTTTTGTGTTATAAAACATGTAAATGAAAGGATAACAAAATGAAAAGGTTAAAAAGATTGTTTAGAAAGTTCGGCGAAGCCGACGTACATGTTTGGGGATATTCAACAATTAATACTCTCCCGAACGAAGAAAAGTAGTTTTAGTTTTCAGGAATTAGTAATTTAAAAGGTTTAAAGATTATGGCAAAGAAAATGAGTTCTTTAGTAAGAAAAATCCTCAGTGAAGTAGGTCGTAACGAAATGCTTGCATGGGGGTACAGAATTGAGAAATGAGAAAAAGTGCATTAACTAAGTTTATAGTGGGGATACGTTATTGAAAACGATATCCCCACTTTTTGTTGCTTCATACATTCTGATTTCCTTGTCTTGTTTGCCCAAAAGTGATATGTATATGGAGCAAAGTTCCGATTTGTCTATGCAAAATCGCTCCGCGCTACTAGAATAAAAAAATAAAATCATTTCTCATGTTCTCATAGCGAAATATATTCATTTGATTACCAGATACATAATGAATGAGAATTAAAATATTTACATGCATTTCTCATGGTTTATAGCTCTAAAATGCCTTTAAAGAAGGTATTTCTCATGCATTGTTTCGCATTTCTCATGATGCATATTATGCTTGTCCTTGTTTCAGGATACTAATATGTATAGGTCAATATAGCCGTAGTTTGTATGTTGAGTAGGTGGATGGCGTATCTTTCACAACTGACATTATTGTGTTTTCCTGCCTTCATCCGTATTATTCCACTCCAGTGGACAGACCTGTGCACTCTAGTAGATAAAACTGTGCACTCTAGTGCACGAGCCTGTTCACTGGAGTGGAACGATAGAGATTCCTTATTGAAAATCTGTTGATTACAGTAGCATAATCTTTGATTGCCAGTTAGTTGTAATGAAAATGAACGGTAGCTTTACTACAGTTCATTAAGCATTGATGATCAGGCTATGAGAATACTATTTTTGATGAATGAGAAATGCCGATAATAGTATGAGAAATGCATTGATTTAAGTGTATTTTCTTGATAAAACCATGAGAAATGCATGTAAATAATTTTATTCTCATTCTATATGATGCTGGTAATCAGATGAATATACTTTCCTATGAGAATATGAGAAATGATTTTGTTTTTTTTATTCTAGAGTATGGGAAGGCTGTAGACTGAATCAGCTCTGCGGATGTCGGAATCACATTCTTGCTGAATATCTACCAGAAAAGCGGAAATACCGTATGGATATAAGTAACAAAAAAGTTGATTTTGGCATTCTTACCACAAAGGTTAGCAGTAAGTATTTGGTAATTTTATCTGGGATCCTTGAAATCTTTAGCAAACATTGCTATCTTTGTATGTGTTATTATTTAAACAAAGTTGTTTGTCAATTAGTAAATATTGATATAGCCTATGGCAAATACCCTTCATATTAATACTAAGATAATGGAATTCGTTATTTTTGCCATTGAATGTGCAGCCCAAAAAATGAGAATTCCGGCTCCGCTTCTTTATAATCGTCTGGAGAAAGTAAATCTTATCCAACATTATTTGGTGGAAGGATATGATATGCTTCACACCCAAAGTAAGGAATACATTGCTGACACATTGATAGAGGCATTGGAAAATTGGGAAACTCACTATAATAATAAGGAAAAAGGAATATAAAGTATGAAAGTTTATCATGGAAGTACATTGGTGGTACAATATCCTTTGGCAGGAGTGGGGCGGGATAATCTTGATTTCGGAAAAGGATTTTATGTGACCGATATCTATAATCAGGCCAAACGTTGGGCATCTGTTCTGATGCTGCGCCGTCCTGATAGTTCTGCCATGGTCAATGTATATGAATTGGATGTTGCCAGACTGTCTTCTGCTAATTATAAGTTGCTTCGTTTTGAGGGCTATAATAGTGAATGGCTTGACTTTATAGTTAGTAGCCGACAAGGAAAGAAACCATGGATTGGATATGATTTAGTAGAAGGTGGTGTAGCCAATGACCGCGTCTTTGATACGATAGAAAATTATATTGAAGGGCAGATTTCCAAAGATATAGCTTTGGGACGTTTACGTTATGAAAAGCCTAACAATCAGCTCTGTATACTGAATCAGCAACTCATAGATGAATGTCTTTCTTTTGAAGAATGTATAATAATAAAATAGTAAAGGTTTATGATAGATGTATTAGTGTGGAATAAATATACCCGTATCGTGATGCAACTGGCAGAACGCCTGAACATCTCTCCGGAAAGGGCATTGAATCTATTCTATAATAGTAAGGTTTATTCTTTTTTACTCAACAAAGAATATCCGCTAATAACTATGAGTGATGATTATATCACTGATGAAATAATGCTTGAATTACAGCGGAAACAAGAGTAATAATTCTCAAAGGTTGAAATCTGTCGATATAGTTCCTGTGATATTCAATCAGAACGTTTGTTTTGTTTGTGTGGCATCCTTCTCCCATCGGGAAGGATGCTTTTTTATGTGAAAAAAGGTGATTGTTTAAACTTTATTTCTTTACTTTGTTATTTATACTGTGAGATTTATAGTGAACTTAAACTAGAAAGATTATGAAAATAAAGCAGATTTGCATGATGGTGCTGTTTGGGCTAGGAGTGATTCCTGCAGTGCAGGCACAAACTTTCGACAAATTATGGAAAGAAGTAGAGCAGGCGCAAAAGAAGAGCTTGCCTAAAACGGTCATCAAATTGACTGACGGGATTTATCAGAAAGGAGAGAAAGAAAAGAACTCCGCCCAAATGCTGAAAGCCTATATATGGCGGATGAAAACTCAGGAGACTTTGACTCCCGACAGTTTCTATGTCGGTCTGAAAGGTCTGGAACAATGGGCAAAGCAGACAGACCAGCCGATGGACCGTGCAATATTACACTCTTTGATAGCAGATATCTATGCGAATTATGCTGCCAGCAACCAATGGCAACTCCGGCAAAGGACGGAAATCGTAGGGGAAACCCCTTCCACCGATATGCGTGAATGGACGGCAAATATGTTCGTCGAGAAAGTACGGACGAATACGAAAGAAGCCTTGGCGGACTCGGTACTGCTGCTTAAAACTTCCTCGCGGAATTATATTCCTTTTGTAGAACTGGGCGAGACGAGCGAATATTATCACCATGATATGTATCATCTGCTGGCTTCCCGTGGCATCGAATCTTTGAATCAGATAGAAAGACTGGCGCGGAACAACGGTTTCAATGAGAACACGCCTTCCCTTGTGAAGCAAGATATAATAAACATCTACGGAAGCATGATTGCCGCTTATAAAGCTGCCGGCCTGAAAGAAGGGTATATATTGACCGCGCTCAATTATTTGGAATGGAGACGCAATGCGGATAGGAGTTTTGTACCTTTCAAGGCACAGGAAGGACTTTTGGGATTGACGGAAGATACGTTTCTGACTGCGTTGAATACACTGAAAAGTAAGTTTGCGTCAGAACCCGTCACTGCGGAAGTCTATTTGGCGCAAGCCCGCTATGCCATCGAGAAACAACAGCAGCTCAATGCCTTGCAACTTTGTGACGAAGCGATTCGACTTTATCCGAATTATCGCAGGATAAATGCGCTGAAGAATCTTCGCGAGGAGATTTTGGCACCTTACTTGAACGTCAGGGCGGAAAGTCAGGCTTTCCCGAATGAAGAGATAAAGTTGAATGTTGCACATAAGAATCTGGATGGTTTCACCGTACGGTTGTATCAGGCGAAAAAACTGATGAAGGAACAGCATTATTCGGTTCTTCGTCCGGAGGACTACCGCTCGCAAGATACGGTATTCACTTTCAAGTCTCCCGACTTAGGCTCTTATATAATGCGTATCGTACCCGATATTCGTGCCAAGAGGGATAGCGAAAGCGCCTTTAACGTGACACGTTTCAAAGTGTTGACATGCCGCCTGCCTGAAAAGCAATATGAAGTGGCGACGCTGGACGGACAGACCGGGCATCCTATACCGAATGCGAAAGTCACGCTGTATAGCAATGACGAAAAAGTGTTGCAGGAGTTCACGACCGGAGAAGATGGTAAAGTCGTATTCCCTTGGAAATCCGAATACCGCTATCTGAAGGCATCGAAAGGCGCGGATACAGCGATGCCGCGACAGGGTATTTACGGCGGAAGTTTCGGATATTACGGTGATGAAAATAAAGTGACTGAAAGCATGACGCTGCTGACCGACCGTTCCCTGTATCGTCCGGGACAGACGGTATATGTGAAAGGGATTGCTTATATGCAGAAATCGGATACTGCCAATGTGCTGCCGAACAAGGATTATACAGTCGTTTTATTGGACGCAAACAATCAGGAAGTGGGACAAAAGTCTGTACGTACCAATGAATTCGGTTCATTTACCGTTGATTTTGCGTTACCTTCCGCCTGCCTGAACGGGATGTTCTCTTTAACGGCGGGGGATGGCAGGACGAGCATCCGTGTAGAGGATTATAAACGTCCGACATTTGATATCACTTTTGAGAAACAGACCGGAAGTTACAAACTCGGAGATGAAGTACAAGTGAAAGGTAAGATACAGTCTTATAGTGGTGTGCTGCTTCAAGACCTTCCGGTGAAATATACGGTGAAGCGTTCTACTTATAGTTTTTGGAGAATCTCGGAATCCACGCAGATTGCTTCAGGAGAAGTGATTGCCGACGCGAATGGGGAATTTACAATTCCGGTTCGCTTGGAAGAGAGTGACGCTTACAAGAATAATGATAAAGTCTATTACCGCTATTCCGTTGAAGCCACCGCTACCAATGTGGCGGGTGAGACGCAATCATCTACGGATGTGATTTCGGCGGGCAACCGTTCGTTGGTTTTGCAGGCGGAGTTGCAGGAAAAGACTTGTAAGGATAAGCCGTTCAGCATTGTGTTTAAGGCGCAGAACTTGAACGGACAGCCTGTGGAAGTGAAAGGAAATTATGCCCTGTATGTTGCGAAAGATAAAGATTTTAAAGATTTGAGCGAGACTCCGGTAGCGACAGGGACATTTACTTCCAATGAGGAAATGACGCTCGACTGGAAGAATATCCCGTCGGGAGCTTATGTGCTGAAAGCATCGGTGAAAGATAATCAGGGAAAAGAAGTGGCGGCAGATGCCAACACGGTGCTTTTCTCACGGGAAGACAAACGTCCGCCTGTGCAGTCTACCGTATGGTTCTATGCACCGAATACGGCATTTGATGCAACGCATCCGGCTGTGTTCTGTTTCGGAACTTCGGAAAAGGATGCTTATGTGATGATGAACGTATTCTGCGGTGATAAGCTGTTGGAAAGCAAGGCGCTGAATTTGTCCGATACGATTATGCGCTTTACCTATCCGTATCAGGAAAGTTATGGCGACGGTATCTTTGTGAACTTCTGTATGGTAAGAGACGGACAAGTTTATCAGGAACAGGTTCAGATGAAGAAACGGTTGCCGGACAAGACGCTGGCGATGAAGTGGGAAGTGTTCCGTGATAAATTGCGTCCCGGACAGAAGGAAGAATGGAAACTGACGATTAAGACGCCGCAAGGACAAGCCGCCAATGCGGAGATGCTGGCAACGATGTATGATGCTTCACTGGATAAAATATGGAACCGCCGCCAGGATTTTCAGGTTTATTATAATCAGATACTTCCTTATTTTAATTGGATGAGCGAGTATGCCGGAAATAACTCGTTCAATTACTGGTGGAATAACAAGAATCTAAAAGTGCCTGCAATGTTGTATGACAGATTTGTCGTGCAGCCTGGATTCGGTGTTGAAGAATTGTTTGCGGTAACGAAAAATGCGGCAACATATGGTGCATCGGCGCAAGGAAGGATTATGATACGGGGAGTGGCGAGCCGGAGCGTGAAGAAAGAGATGTCTTCACCGGCTATAGTAGCCGATGCTGTCCAAGATGTAGTGTTTGAATCAGAAATGATACCGGTAGAGGCTGGTAAAGCGGATACATTCTCCGAAGAGGAGACACTTCCCGAAGCTCCTGCCGACCTGCGTACAAATCTTGCCGAAACAGCCTTCTTCTATCCGCAACTCCGTACCAACGAGCAAGGAGAGATTTCTTTCTCATTCACCATGCCCGAAAGTCTGACACGTTGGAACTTCCGCGGATATTCTCATACAAAGGGAATGTTGATGGGGACATTGGACGGTGAAACCACGACGAGCAAGGAATTTATGCTGGCTCCTAATCTGCCGCGCTTCGTACGTGTAGGGGACAAAACTTCCATTGCAGCTTCTATCTCCAACATGACAGGCAAGCTGCAAGCAGGAACAGTAAGCATGATTCTTTTCGACCCGATGACGGAAAAGGTTATCAGTACGCAAAAGCAGAAATTCTCGATAGCTGCCGGAAAGACGATTGGTGTGAATTTCATGTTTACCGTAAGTGATAAATACGAAATACTGGGATGCCGGATGATAGCTGACAGCGGCACGTTCAGCGACGGGGAACAACAATTGCTTCCGGTGCTTAGTGACAAGGAACATCTGGTAGAGACGCTTCCGATGCCTGTACGCGGGGAAGAAACCCGTACTTTCTCACTCGATAGCCTGTTCAATCAGCACAGCAAGACGGCAACCGACCGTAAACTGACGATTGAATTTACCGGAAATCCAGCTTGGTATGCTATTCAGGCATTGCCCTCTTTGAGCCTTCCGGTCAATAATAATGCCATTTCGTGGGCTACTGCTTATTATGCGAATACATTGGCTTCATATATAATGAACAGCCGGCCACGTATCAAGGCAGTGTTCGATAGCTGGAAACTTCAAGGTGGTACAAAAGAGACATTCCTCAGCAATCTGCAAAAGAATCAGGAAGTGAAGAATATCCTCTTGTCAGAATCGCCATGGGTACTCGAAGCGCAGACCGAAGAACAACAGAAAGAGCGTATCGCTACGTTGTTCGACTTGAACAATATCCGCAGCAACAATATCGCTGTCTTGACAAGATTGCAGGAATTGCAGAGTTCCGACGGTGCATGGTCATGGTATAAAGGTATGAACGGTAGTAATTATGTTACTGCTTATATTGCGGAATTGAACGCCCGCCTTGCCTTGTTGACAGGTGAGAAGTTGAGCGGAACCGCGCTTACTTTGCAGACTAATGCGTTGAAGTATCTACATCGGTCGGCTTTGGAAGAATACAAGAATATTCTGAAAGAGCAGAAAAAGGGGACGAAGTTCACGGGAGTTTCGGGCAGTATCCTGCAATATCTGTATATTATCGCTATTTCCGGCGAACAGATTCCTGCGGCCAATAAAGCGGCTTACGCTTATTATCTCTCCAAGGTAAAAGAACTGCTTCCGTCAGCTTCGATGGATACCAAGGCTATCGCTGCTATCGTGCTTGATAAGGCGGGACATAAGAAAGAGGCGCAGGAGTTTGTCGCATCCTTGAAAGAACATCTGACGAAAACGGACGAGCAGGGTATGTTCTTCGCTTTCAACGAGAATCCTTATATGTGGGGCGGTATGAAGATGCAGGCTCACGTAGACGTGATGGAGGCATTGGAATTGATGGGCGGCAACACGGAGACGGTAGAGGAAATGAAGCTCTGGTTGCTGAAGCAGAAACAGACGCAGCAGTGGAACTCTCCGGTGGCTACTGCCGATGCGGTATATGCGCTACTGATGAAAGGCACTAACCTGCTCGATAACCAGGGCGACGTACGTATCGTGATTGCTAATGAAGTGATGGAAACGGTTTCACCGAGCAAGACTACCGTTCCGGGACTTGGATACATCAAGCGTTCGTTTACGCAGAAAAATGTGGTGGACGCCCGCAAGATTGAAGTAGAAAAGAGAAATCCGGGTATTGCCTGGGGAGCTGTTTATGCGGAATACGAATCGCCTATAAGTGATGTGAAACAACAGGGCGGTGAGTTGAATGTACAGAAGCAACTGTATGTGGAACGTATGGTAAATAACGCCCCTCAATTACAACCTATAACAGCGAAGACAGTTCTCAAGGTAGGTGATAAAGTCGTTTCACGCTTGAGTATCCGCGTAGACCGTGCAATGGACTTCGTACAGTTGAAAGACCAGCGTGGAGCTTGCTTCGAACCTATCGGCAGCGTATCCGGTTATCGCTGGAACAACGGAATCGGTTATTATGTAGATATCAAGGATGCTTCCACCAACTTCTTCTTCGACCATCTTGGAAAAGGGGTATATGTGCTGGAATATAGTTACCGTGTGAGCCGTACAGGAACCTACGAAACGGGATTGGCGACCATGCAATGTGCCTATGCGCCAGAATATGCTTCACATTCCGCCTCAATGACGGTGGAAGTGAAATAATTATTTATTAACGGTGAACGTTTGGCGTTCACCGTTAATAATCCTTTCAATCCAATCAATATCTCATCTAAAACAGCTACATTTGTGCACCAAAATAAAATGTATCGCATGAAACGTAGTTTACTATCTATATTTTTTCTACTTACTGTCGCTTTGGCAGCCGTTGCCCAACCCCGTATCTCTTCGAATAAAGAGACACATAATTTTGGACAAATAGAGTGGAAACGCCCGGTGACAGTGGAATATACAATCACTAATACCGGTAACCAGCCGTTGGTCCTTACCAATGTCACTACTTCCTGTGCCTGCTCTGTAGCCGACTGGACGAAAGAACCGATTGCTCCGGGAGCGAAAGGGACGGTAAAGGCTTCTTTTGATGCGAAAGCATTGGGGCGTTTTGAAAAGTCGGTCGGGATATATAGCAATGCTACTCCGAATCTGGTTTATCTGAAGTTCACCGGAGAGGTGGTGCAGGAAGTGAAGGATTTTACAAAGATTCTTCCGTATGCTATCGGAAATATACGTTTGGACCGTGACGAGTTTGCTTTCACCGATGTATATCATGGTCAGAAACCTTCGTTGACTTTCAACATTGCCAACCTGTCTGACCGTCCGTACGAACCGGTATTGATGCATTTGCCGCCTTATCTCAAAATGGAAGCGGAACCGAAAGTTCTGTTGAAAGGAAAGAAAGGGACAGTCAAACTGACACTGGATGCCAGCCAGTTGAAAGATTACGGATTGACACAGACTTCGGTTTACCTTTCCCGTTTCGCCGGTGATAAGGTGAGCGAGGATAACGAAATACCTGTCTCGGCCATTCTTCTTCCCGATTTCTCGCGTATGACGGCTACAGATTCTCTGAATGCTCCTGCCATGCGTATTTCGGAAACGGATATCGACCTCAGCGTGCCGTTGATTAAGAAGAAAAAGGTAAGCTATGATATATTGATTGCTAATGCGGGAAAAACTCCGCTGATTATTAGCAAACTGCAAGTCTTTAATTCATCGGTAGGGGTGAGCCTGAAGAAAACGGTACTTCCACCGGATGGAATGACGAAGCTCAAAGTGACGATTCGCAAGCGTGATGTAGGTAATAAGAAACATCATTTACGTATTCTGATGATAACAAACGACCCGATGCGCCCGAAAGTCGAAATCAATATCAAACGCTAAATCTTATTGTCATGGAACATCCTGAAAATAGTGAAGAATACAAAGGTCTTGTTGTCAACAAAGGCATTGAGCAACCTTCGTCTGTGAATCCTTATTTGAAACGGAAACCTAAAAAACGCCAGCTTTCGGTAGCTGAGTTTGTGGAAGGTATAACAAAAGGTGATGTCACTATATTGAGTCAGGCTGTGACGTTGGTGGAAAGTGTGAAGCCTGAGCATCAGGCTATTGCTCAGGAAGTGATAGAGAAGTGTCTGCCTTATTCCGGCAATTCTATTCGGGTGGGTATCAGTGGCGTTCCCGGTGCGGGAAAGAGTACGTCGATAGATGTGTTCGGGTTGCATGTGCTCGAAAAAGGGGGGAAGTTGGCTGTATTGGCTATCGACCCGAGCAGTGAGCGCAGTAAAGGGAGTATCTTGGGAGACAAGACCCGTATGGAGCAGCTTTCCGTACATCCGAAGTCATTTATACGACCTAGCCCGTCAGCGGGTTCGTTGGGCGGCGTGGCGCGCAAGACACGTGAGACGATTGTGCTTTGTGAAGCTGCCGGATTCGATAAGATTTTTGTGGAAACCGTCGGTGTGGGACAGAGTGAAACGGCTGTTCATTCGATGGTGGATTTCTTCCTGCTGATTCAACTGGCGGGGACGGGGGATGAATTGCAGGGTATCAAACGCGGTATCATGGAAATGGCGGACGGCATTGTGATAAATAAGGCGGACGGTGATAATCTGGAACGTGCAAAATTGGCCGCTACGCAATTCCGCAGCGCTTTGCATCTGTTTCCTGCACCCGAATCGGGATGGACGCCACAAGTACTGACCTATTCCGGTTTTTATAATATAGGTGTCAAGGAAGTGTGGGACATGGTATATGCGTATATTGACTTTGTAAAAGAGAACGGTTATTTTGAATACCGGCGCAACGAACAAAGCAAATATTGGATGTATGAAAGCATCAACGAGCAACTGCGCGACAGTTTCTATCATAACCCGAAGATTGAAGCGATGCTTCAGGAAAAGGAACGTCAGGTGCTGGGCGGCAACTTGACTTCATTCGTTGCCGCGAAGAGTTTGCTCGATACTTATTTTGAAGATTTGAAGTAAGGATACCGGTAAAGCTTGGTGGCAGGAGTCGCTTGCTGAATAAACTTTTTATCTTTAAAATAGAGAAAATACGTTAAAATTTTTGTTTTCATGTAGGACTCTATGCCTTTTGCGTGTATTTATTATAAAGTGGAAAGCATAGATATAAATACATGGCATAAATAATTGTTATCGAATTAAATACCTTATGAACAAAACCTTGTTAACCGGTCTTTTGTGTTGTACCCTGACAACACAAAGTTTTGCAGGCCAACCATTAGAGGGCTTCACGTATGCTTCGGTGAGTGCTCCGGCAGGAAATGAGTGGGAATCTCCCGAAAATCTGGCATTGAATAAGGAACAGCCGCATGCTTACTTCTTTTCATTCCAGAATTTGGAAAGTGCACGTAAAGTATTGCCAGAGAACAGTAAGTTCTGGCTATCGCTGGATGGTGACTGGAAGTTCCATTGGTCGTCTAATCCTGATGTCCGTCCGAAAGATTTTTATCAGACTGATTTTGATGTTACTTCGTGGGATGTAATTCCCGTGCCGTCCAGTTGGAATATTTATGGTATTCAGAAAGACGGAAGCCAGAAGTATGGAACGCCTGTTTATGTCAATCAACCGGTTATTTTCCAGCATAGTGTGAAGGTGGACGACTGGCGTGGGGGAGTGATGCGCACGCCGCCTGCCAACTGGACTACCTATAAAGACCGCAATGAAGTGGGCTCATTCCGCCGTGATTTTGATATACCGCAGGATTGGGACGGACGAGAAATCTTTATCAGTTTCGATGGGGTGGATTCTTTCTTCTATCTGTGGATTAACGGCAAGTATGTAGGTTTCTCCAAAAATTCACGCAATACCGCTAATTTTAATATCACCCCGTATCTGCAAAAAGGCAAGAACATGGTGGCTGCCGAAGTATATCGCAGCTCGGACGGCTCCTTTCTGGAAGCGCAGGATATGTTCCGTTTGCCGGGCATCTTCCGTACGGTAGCTTTGTATTCGGTGCCTAAAGTTCACTTCCGCGACTTGGTGGCTACTCCCGATTTGGATGCGGCTTATACGGACGGTTCTCTGACTATCAATGCCGATATTCGTAATTTGGATAAGAAAGCGGCCAAGAATTATAAAGTGTATTATTCTTTGTATGCCAACAAGCTCTACTCTGACGAGAATACGTTGGTGGATGGTATCTTGTCTCCTGTGATAGAAAAAATTGAACCGAACGAAACGGGCCGGATTCAGACGGTTTTTAACGTAAAAGCTCCGAATAAATGGTCGGCAGAGTTTCCGTATCGCTATACGTTGGTAGCCGAGCTGAAGGACAAGAAGAACAAGACGATTGAGACGGTTTCTACTATTGTGGGATTCCGTAAGGTGGAAATCAAGGATACGCCTGCATCGGCGGATGAATTCGGGCTTGCAGGACGTTACTACTATATCAATGGAAAAACTGTCAAGTTGAAAGGGGTAAACCGTCATGAATCCAATCCGGCAGTAGGACATGCCATCACCCGTGAGATGATGGAAAAAGAGATAATGCTGATGAAACGTGCGAATATCAACCATGTGCGTAATTCGCATTATCCCGATGATCCTTATTGGTATTTTTTGTGTAATAAATACGGAATTTATCTGGAAGATGAGGCGAATATCGAATCACATGAATATTATTATGGCGCTGCTTCCCTTTCTCATCCGGTGGAATGGAAGAACGCGCATGTAGCCCGTGTGATGGAGATGGTACACGCTAATGTGAATAATCCGTCTATCGTTATTTGGTCGTTGGGCAACGAAGCCGGGCCGGGTAAGAACTTTGTGGCTGCTTATGATGCGTTGAAGAAGTTTGATTTGTCCCGTCCCGTGCAGTATGAACGTAATAATGATATTGTGGATATGGGCTCTAACCAGTATCCGTCTATCGGTTGGGTACGCGGTGCGGTGAAGGGAAAATATGACATTAAGTATCCTTTCCATATTTCGGAATATGCTCATTCGATGGGTAATGCCTGTGGTAATCTGGTGGATTACTGGGATGCGATGGAGTCTACCAATTTCTTCTGTGGTGGCGCTATCTGGGATTGGGTAGACCAGTCTATGTATAATTATGATCCGAAGACGGGCACTCGCTACTTGGCTTATGGCGGTGACTTTGGGGATACTCCTAATGACGGGCAGTTTGTAATGAACGGCATTGTATTCGGTGATTTGGAGCCGAAACCGCAATATTATGAAGTGAAGAAAGTATATCAGAACATAGATGTAAAAGCGGTTAACCTTGAAAAAGGTATATTCGAAGTCTTCAATAAGTATTATTTCAAGAACTTGGCGGATGATTATCAATTGGTGTGGTCATTGTACGAAGATGGAAAACCTGTGCAAACCGGTCAGCCGATGGATATTAATGTAGCACCCCGTCAACGTATGCAGGTTACGCTGCCTTACAACCAAACTCTTAAAAAGGATGCCGAATACTTTGTAAAAGTGCAGTTTGTCCTGAAAGACAAGATGCCTTGGGCTGCTAAGGATTTTGTGATGGCTGAAGAACAGATTCAAGTCAAAGCGGCTACCGACCGTCCGTCAATCAGCGAAGTGGCTGCTGGTTCAGAAGAACTGAAAAGCCTTGTTGACCCTAAAACAAGGAATGTTCAGATAACAGGAACTGGTTTCGAGGTGAATTTTGATTCACAGACCGGAAGCATCTATAACCTGACTTATGGCGGTGAAAAAGTAATAACAGACGGGAATGGCCCGAAACTGGATGCTCTCCGTGCTTTCACGAATAATGATAACTGGTTCTATCAGCCTTGGTTTGAACATGGCTTGCACAATTTGATTCATACAGTGAAGGAAGTAACGGTAGTCGGAAAGGATAATACCGTTATGGTGAGCTATACGGTAGAATCTCAAGCTCCGAACGGTGCACGCATCAAAGGCGGCACAAGCTCCGGTAAAAACAGCATTGAGGAACTGACAGACCGGAAGTTTGATAATAACGACTTTAAGTTTACTACCAATCAGATATGGACTGTTTATCAGGATGGTTCTATCGAGTTGCAGGCAAGCATTACTTCCAATCGTTCGAGTCTCGTTCTCCCTCGTTTGGGTTATATGGTGAAAATGCCGCAGCAATATGCAGACTTTACGTATTATGGCCGTGGCCCGATAGATAATTATGCCGACCGTAAGACAGGACAGTTCATCGAACAATATACCAATACCGTGGCCGGAGAGTTTGTGAACTTCCCGAAACCACAGGATATGGGTAACCATGAAGATGTCCGTTGGTGTGCATTGACCAATCAAGCCGGTAAGGGTGCTATCTTTATTGCTACCGACCGTCTGTCGGCTTCTGCCCTTCAGTATTCTGCTCTCGACCTGATTTTGGCTTCACATCCTTATCAGTTACCGAAAGCAAGTGATACTTATCTGCATTTGGATTGTGCGGTTACCGGATTGGGTGGAAACAGTTGCGGTCAGGGCGGCCCGCTCGTACAAGACCGTGTATTGGCAGACCAGCATAATATGGGCTTCATTATCCGTCCTGCGAATAAGGTGGATTTGACTGCTATTGCCAATGTCGCTCCTGCCGGTGAAATACCTCTTTCCATTATACGTGACCGTGCCGGTCGGGTGGAATTGAAGTCTGCAAGGAAGGATGCCGTGATTCTTTATTCACTGAATGGAGACAAGAAAGCGAACAGGTACACAACTCCTGTTCCGATGCGTGACGGGGGGACTATAAAGGCATGGTATGAACATGACCCGAGAGTAAACGCTACGATGACATTCGAAAAGATAGAAAGTATCCGTACGGAAGTGGTATATGCCAGTAGTCAGGAATCGGGCGATGGTGATGCTTCCAACCTGACGGATAATGACCCGAATACCATTTGGCATACTATGTATTCTGTTACGGTAGCCAAGTATCCGCATTGGGTGGATTTGGATGCGGGAGAAGTAAAGGAAATCAAAGGATTCACCTACCTGCCACGCCAGAATGGAAATAACGGTAATATTAAAGACTACTCCATTCAAGTCAGTATGGATGGAAAAGAATGGGGAACGCCTGTTAAGAAAGGAACCTTTACCAACAACTCAAAAGAAAAGAGAGTATTGTTCGACAAACCTGTCAAAGCACGCTATATCCGCTTTACTGCGTTGAGTTCGCAGAACGGGCAGGATTTTGCGTCGGGAGCAGAACTTACGATTCTGGCAAACTAAAAGGCTATTCGTAGCCATTTATCCTCTTATAAATAAAAATCCCCCACGCTACTGTTCAAGATAAATGTAGCGTGGGGGATTTCGTTAAAAAGGGAGTTTTGACAAACTCTCAGGTTTTATAATTCTTTCCCTATCTTCTCGAAATCTGCTCTCGACTTGCTTTGCGTCACAATATATACTCCAAGAAATACAAGTGCGATAGCCACTCCTTTCTGCCAGCCAAAACTACCGATTCCCATAATAATGGCGGCAATCGTAGCTACAATTGGTTGCATATAATTGTACATGCTGACAACAGTAGGACGAAGTAGTTTCTGCGCAGTCATAATGCAGAGATAAGCGAGGAAGCTGCCACCCAACACCACATAAAGCACTTGTACAATAGCAATCGTGGAAATAGAAGCCCATTGGATTGTGGAAATGTCGTAGTAAGAGAACGGTATATAGCACATTGAAGCATAAACGAACATCCACTTGTTGATGGTCACTGCCGAATATTGCTGAGTCAGTCCCTTGAATACGGTTAAATAAATGGAGAAACTGATTTGTGCAGTTAGGCAAAGCAAGTCGCCAATCAAACTTCCGTTGCCATTACTTCCCGCTTGGCTGCTCAGGATAAGAATAAGTGCTCCCATGGCGCCTACGAAAATTCCCAGTACTTTCTTGTTTGTAATTGGCTCTTTCAGATAAATAGCAGCTACAATCATGGTCACAATCGGTAAAGTCGTTGTAACAATCGAAGCGTCGATAGGCGAAGTCATGGACAGCCCGAAAATGAATACTCCCTGATTGAACACCAAAGCAAACAGCGAAGCGAAGAAGATTCTCAGCATATCCCGATGATTCACTTGTTCCTGCTTGCAAAATATAGAAAGTAACCAAAAAGCGGCTGCTGCACCCACCATACGAAAAGTTGTAACGGAAAGGGCGGAAAACTCTTGGAGGGCAGACTTGCCGATAGGTGCCATCAGCCCCCACATGACGTTTGCTGTAAGTGCAAATAGGTGACCGTACAAATTCTTACTTTTGTTCATGTTGATAAGATTTAGTTTGCGATATGTTTTCTTAATAAAAATAACATCTGAAAAGAGAAAACGGCTACAAAGGTAGTTTTTTATTCTTGTATTTTCAGAATTTGATGAGTTTACTAGCAACTTTGTCATATGATTTATTTATATTTGCCTTGATTAATACTGAATATTATGGAACAACAGGCCAATTATATCCGTCGTATCGAAATCCACGGACTATGGGAACGCTTTAATATAGGATGGGATTTGCGTCCCGATGTGAACATTCTTTCCGGCATCAACGGAGTGGGGAAGACCACCATTCTGAACCGTTCCGTCGGCTATCTCGAAGAACTTTACGGTGAAATGAAAAGTGACGAAAAGAACGGAGTACGTCTTTTCTTTGACAATCCCGAAGCAACCTATATCCCCTACGACGTTATCCGCAGCTACGACCGCCCCCTGATGATGGGAGACTTCGCCGCCCGCATGGCCGATAAGAACGTAAAGTCCGAACTGGACTGGCAACTCTATCTACTGCAACGCCGCTACCTCGACTATCAGGTCAACATCGGCAACAAAATGATAGAAATGCTTTCCAGTAACGATGAAGAAGAACGCCGCAGGGCTGCCACCCTGTCCATAGCCAAACGCCGTTTTCAGGATATGATTGACGAACTTTTCAGTTACACCCGCAAGAAGATAGACCGCAAACGGAACGACATCGCCTTCTATCAGGACGGCGAACTGCTGTTTCCCTACAAACTTTCTTCCGGCGAAAAGCAAATGCTCGTCATCCTGCTCACCGTACTCGTACAGGACAACAGCCATTGTGTACTCTTTATGGACGAACCGGAAGCCTCTCTTCATATAGAATGGCAACAGAAGTTGATTGCCATGATACGTGAACTGAATCCGAACGTACAGATAATCCTGACCACCCATTCACCTGCCGTCATCATGGAAGGCTGGCTGGATGCCGTGACGGAAGTAAGTGATATTTCAACGGAAGCGAACGGATTTAAAGTACCCCCGCTCATTAACCATTAGTCACTAATCACTAAACCATTAATCATTAATCACTAAACCGTTAATCACTATCTACATGGCAAAATCACTACGAGATAACCTGACTTCTTCATACTTCAACGCAGCCCATAAACTCTACCCGAAGAAAGCCCGCCGTCGCATCATAGCATACGTAGAAAGCTATGACGACATCGCTTTCTGGCGTACCCTGCTCGAAGAGTTTGAAGATGACGAGCACTATTTCCAGGTGATGCTCCCTTCCGCCAACTCCCTCGCGAAAGGGAAAAAGATGGTTCTCATGAACACGCTGAACACAGCCGAACTGGGAAGAAGCCTGATAGCCTGCGTAGACAGCGATTATGACTTCCTGTTGCAGGGAGCCACCAATACTTCCCGCAAAATCAACCGGAACAGATACATATTCCAAACCTATACATACGCCATTGAAAACTACCATTGTTTTGCCGAAAGCTTGCATGAAGTATGCGTACAAGCTACATTGAACGACCGCTTCATCTTTGATTTCAATGCCTATCTGAAACGGTATTCCGAAATTGTATATCCTCTTTTCCTGTGGAACGTGTGGTTCTACCGCCAACGGGATACCTATACTTTCCCAATGTACGACTTCCACACCTATACTGCCCTGCGGGAGATAAGTATCAAGCATCCTGAAAAGAGCCTGGAAGATTTGCAGCGGCGCGTCAACCAAAAACTGTCGGAACTGAAAAAGCGTTTCTCCCGTATCATCAACCAAGTGAATGCGCTGGGTAATGAATTGAGAGAATTGGGGTTGATGCCGGAAACCACCTATTTATATATGCAGGGACACCATGTCATGGATAGCGTGGTCATGAAACTTCTGACTCCCGTATGTACGGTGCTACGTCGGGAACGTGAACAGGAAATCAAACGATTGGCCGAACATAATGAACAATTCAAGAATGAACTGACTTGCTATCAGAACAGTCAGGTGAATGTGGAAATCATGCTGAAGAAGAACGTAGCTTACAAACGGCTGTTCCACTATGACTGGCTGAGACAAGATATACATGAGTATTTAGAAAAAGGGAAAGAAAACTAAAAAGAAAAAGAGAGAAAACAGCTTATGGAAGAAGTAATAAATGCAGTGCCTGTTGCACTGGTGGATGGAGAGACGCAAGATATCGGTAATGCAATGATGCAAGGCGTGAACGATACCTTGTTGTCAATGGGTGTGGATGAAGTGTGGGCGGATAAGATTGATAACTTTATCATATTACTGATTATCATTGGTGTAGCTCTGTTGGCTAACCTGATTTGTCGTAAGATTATCCTGCGCACGGTATCCAGGCTGGTGAAACAAACGAAAGCCACTTGGGACGACATTGTATTTAATGACAAAGTAATGGCGAATGTCAGCCGGATGGTCGCACCGATATTAATCTATATTGCCATTCCTATCGCATTCCCCGAACATGCGGATTCCTCCTTGCTCGATTTTCTTCGCCGGCTCTGCCTGATTTACATACTTGCCGTATTCCTTCGTTTCGTGAGTGCCTTATGTACTGCCATTTATCTGGTGTACAGCGCACGCGAGCAGTATAAGGACAAACCCCTGAAAGGGCTTCTTCAGACAGCACAAGTGATTCTATTCTTTATAGGAGCTATTATCATCATCAGTATCCTGATAAAGCAAAGTCCTGTGGTGCTATTGACCGGACTTGGAGCTTCTGCTGCCGTGCTGATGTTGGTTTTTAAAGACAGCATCATGGGCTTTGTCTCCGGTATCCAGCTTTCCGCCAACAATATGTTGAAAGTAGGGGATTGGATTACGATGCCGAAATACGGTGCTGACGGCACAGTGATAGAAGTAACTTTGAATACTGTGAAAGTACGTAATTTCGACAATACCATTACCACTATTCCGCCTTACTTGTTGGTCAGCGACTCTTTCCAGAACTGGCAGGGGATGCAGGAATCCGGTGGCCGCCGTGTGAAGCGTTCCATCAATATAGACATGACCAGCGTACGCTTCTGCACACCGGAAATGCTGGCAAAGTACCGGAAGATACAAATATTGAAAGACTATGTGGACGAAACGGAGAAAGTGGTGGAACAATATAACAAGGAACACGATATTGACAATTCAATACTGGTGAACGGCCGCCGGCAGACCAATCTGGGAGTTTTCCGCGCCTATCTTACCAATTATCTGAAGAACCTGCCCACCGTCAATCAGGACATGACTTGTATGGTGCGTCAGCTCCAGCCTACCGAAACCGGTATTCCGTTGGAACTTTATTTCTTCTCCGCCAATAAAGTCTGGGTGGCGTATGAAGGCATACAGGCGGATGTTTTTGACCATGTACTTGCCATCATCCCCGAGTTTGACTTACAGGTATTCCAAAATCCTTCGGGAGCGGATTTGCGCCGGATAGGCGTAAAGATAGAGAACTGACAAGCACGATAAGAACAAGCGATAGTCCGATAAAATCATAATAAACTACTTATGTCATGAACACACCGTTACCTAACCAAATTATCCGTGAGATAACTCCTTTGTCTGACAAAGACTGTTTTTACATTGCGGAACGCTATAAGACTGAATTCACTTATCCCATCCACAACCATTCCGAGTTTGAATTGAACTTCACGGAGAAAGCGGCGGGAGTAAGGCGGGTGGTAGGAGATTCATCCGAGATAATAGGCGACTACGTCGCCTAAAGAATTCCGTGAGAATTACCGAAAGAAGAAAAAGCTTATCTAGTGCATTCCTGCGAAACGTTTATAGGGTTAGGAACCAGTGCAATAGAGTTTCCCATAGTTTCCTTGTATGGAAACGCCCGTATCCCATAAAGGATACTGTCGTTTCCTTACTGGGATACGCTCGTTTCCCGTAATGGATACAGGCGTTTCCCTATAAGGAAACTGAATTGTCACCAGTGCATTAAAAAACAGGCTCTTATCTTAACGTCAGTTCGATATAAACTTAAGTAATGTGCATGGTACGGGATTGGGGCTTTCCATCTGTCAAAGTATCGTGGAACAATTGGGTGGAAAAAGTAGGTGTTGACTCTGAAGTGGGAAAAGGCTCGCGGTTCTGGTTTACAATTCCCGGTGTGATTGTGACGGAAGAAGTGTTTGCGTAAGGCAAAAGGATATATAAATATAAGAATGGTCTTGATTCAATGCCGGTTCATGCCGGCATTGAATCAAGACCATTCTTTATTAAGAGGTGTCTGTCTTTCGGATGTATCCGCTTAGATTCCGAACGATAGTTTGTCGATAGACTGATAGACGATACTTGCGATACCCAGTCCGATAATACCCAGCGTACAAAGAGCCAGTCCCCATTTTGTGCTGCGGTCGCTGCGGAAAGCAGGAATCGGATTGTCGGAAGGGGTGATATACATTGCTTTCACAATCAGCAGGTAGTAGTACAATGAAATCACTGTATTGATTAATGCGATGAATACTAACAGGTGGAATCCTGCATTGAAAGCTGCCATGAAGATAAAGAACTTGGAGAAGAATCCGGCAAATGGTGGGATACCTGCCAATGAGAACAGGGATAAAGTCATCAGGAACGCTATTTTCGGATTCGTCTTATAAAGTCCTGCATAGTCTTCAAGCGTGAACTTCTGGCTGCGTAGTGCTACGATGGTGATTACGGCAAATACACCGAGGTTGGCGGCAGCGTATACAAGCACGTAATACACTAATGCCGTCATTCCCTGTGCCGTTCCGCCGATAACGCCAAGCATGATATATCCGGCTTGTGAGATACTGGAGAATGCCATCAGACGTTTCAAGTTCTGTTGGCGGATGGCGAATATATTGGCGATAGTGATAGAGGCGATAATCACCCAGTAAAGTACTTCCTGCCAGTCGTTTATCATCGGTGCGAATACTTTGATAAGGATAGTCAGCAGAACGAAAGCTGCAGAACCTTTTGAAACGACGCTCAGATAAGCGGTGACTGTACTCGGCGCACCTTCATATACGTCCGCTGTCCACAGGTGGAACGGAACGAGTGACAGCTTGAATGCCATACCCGTGAAGAAGAACACGAATGCCATAATTTGCAACGGATTTCCGTCGATATGAGCGGGAAGGTCGTCAAAGTACAATGTTCCGGCAGAACCGTAAATCATAGACAGGCCGAACAGCAACAATGCGCTGGAGAAGAGGGCGGTAAGGATATATTTGGCTCCCGCTTCGGCAGAGTTGTGGCGGTATTTGTCAAAGGCAATCAGAGCGGCCATCGGGATAGATGCCGTTTCCAGTCCGATAAAGAACATCAGAAAATGTCCGGCGGAAATCATGAGATACATACCAAACAGGGTGGAAAGTGTCAGTACATAAAATTCTCCTTGTTTGAATGAGGTATCTTCACGTTTCATCCATTCGTGTGCCATCAGGAAGACAATCAACGTACCTACATTCAGGATTGATTTGACAACCGTGTGCATGGGTACATAATGGTACATGCCGCCGAATATGTCGCAGGCAGTTTCGGGAACAAGGTTGATAGCTGTATGAACCGCCATCAGGATGACGGGTAACATGGTGTTCAGTCGTGCCTTTCCATCGTTCTTGTGTGCATCCGGACTCATGAAGAGGTCGGCCAAAAACAGTAGTATCAGGACAACTACGAGCGACAGCTCTTCTCGCATATGTAGAAATTGTGAATAATCCATATTGTTAATTTACTATTTAACGATTTACAATTTACTAGTTAGGGTATCAGTTGTGAGACAACCGGCAATACGCTTTCACCAATCATGTGGCTGACCCAAAAAGGAGCCATACCCAGTCCGGCTACACAAACGATGAGGCAGATGACTGCTACACGTTCGTCCCATGTTGCGTCGGTCAACTCAAGGTGGTGCTTGTTGGTGCAGGTTCCGTATAGAATCTTACCTACCAGGCGCAGGATATAGACTGCTGTAATCACAATGGAAGAGCAGGCGATGATAGTCAGCGTGCGGTGGAATACATCGTTGTTCTGGAAAGAACCTACGAAGATAGTCATCTCAGCAATGAAACCACTCAGCCCCGGCAGACCGAGGTTGGCAAGACCGGCAATCACGTAACATACGCTGAGGAACGGCATAATCTTCATCAGACCGGCAAGCTCGCGAACGTCACGTGTGTGTGTACGTCCGTAAATCATACCGATAAGGGCGAAGAACAAGGCTGTCATCAATCCGTGCGAAAGCATCTGAAGGATAGCTCCCGTCGCAGCCGTCTGGTTCAGCATCAGGATAGCAAAGAGAACCAGTCCGCAGTGGGACACTGAAGAGTAAGCATTGATATATTTCAAGTCGGTCTGTACGCAAGCGGAGAAAGCTCCGTACACCACAGAGATACCTGTCAGTATCAGGAATATCCACGAAAGTTCGTTGGCAGCTTCCGGCATCAGATAAATGGCGATGCGGAAACATCCGTAACCACCCAGTTTCATCAAGACTCCGGCATGAAGCATGGATACGGCTGTCGGGGCGGAAGCATGACCGTCGGGGCTCCAGGTATGAAACGGGAAGAGAGCACCCAGTACACCGAAGCCGAGGAAAGTCAGTGGGAACCAGATGCATTGTTGTGCAAAAGGTATGTTGTGCAATTGCGCGATTTCGAGCAGGTTCATCGTTGTCGCTCCCGAACCGAAGTAGATTCCGAGAATACCGATCAGCAGGAAGGCGGAACCGCCCATCAGCATCAGTGTCAGTTTCATGGCGGCGTACTCTTTGCGTCCCGAACCCCATACACCGATTAACAGGTACATAGGTATCAGCGCTATTTCGTAGAACATAAACATGGTGAACAAGTCTACGGAGATAAAGAATCCGAATACTCCCATCGACAGCAGGGTGAACCAAAGGAAATATTCTTTTGTCAGCGGTTGCAGACGCCAGGAAGCAAATGTCCCGGTGAATACGATGATGGCGGACAGTAACAGCATAGCTACTGAGATTCCGTCTACGCCTACCGAGTATGAGATATGAAGCGGTGCATACCAAAGAGTGTCTGCACGAAAAAGCATTTCTGCTGTGTTTCCGGCATTACGTTCTCCCAAATACATGAATGTCAGTACGACAGCGGCTATCAGGAGTGCCGATGCGCCAGTAATCATAACCCCACGGATGGCTTTTATTCCTCGTGCTGCCCAAAGTCCGGCCAGCATCAGGAGGGGGATAAGTACGAATATTGATAAGAAATTCATATCGTTCTGTGCTTTATAAGATTAATAGTAAGATAAGTGCCAGTGCACCGCAAAGGAACACATATGCATATTGCTGTACCTGACCGCTTTGCAAACCGCGGATTTCGTCGCTTGTGGTATTGGCTGCCCATGCCAGGAAGTCAAAGAGTCCATCTATTACATGACGGTCAAACCATGCGATAGGAGTAGAGATGCAGCGGAAGATAATCTTATGCGTAATGAACTGGTATATATCATCCATATAGAAACGATAATAAGCAGCCTTGTGCAATCCCTTGAACTGCTTTGCCAGTGAATCGGCAACAGGCTGTTTGGCATTCTTATACATCCAGGTAGCGATGGCAATAGAAATAATTGCAACAACAACGCTTGTGATAGCTACCGACGGGTCGAGATGGATGGAATAAGATTCACCGTTCGAACTGATAAAGTGTCCGAAAGGAATAAATCCTGCCCCACAAGTAACGGCTGCCAGAAACATCAAAGGGAATGTCATAGCCAACGGACTTTCATGGGGGCGGCAAGGTGCCGCTTCCAAGTTTCCGTGTGGTGTGTCGTGACTTGTATCCGAATGGGAATCTGTCCGGAGCGGTTCGCTCCCCCAGAAAATACCGTAGTAAAGGCGGAACATATAGAAAGCTGTCATTGCAGCGATGACTGTCATCACCCATCCCATTACAGGGCTGTATTGGAAACAAGCAGCCAGAATTTCATCTTTCGAGAAGAAGCCTGAGAATGGAGGAATACCGGCAATAGCCAGACAAGCAATCAGGAATGTCCAGTGAGTGATCGGCATATATTTGCGTAAACCTCCCATAGCGGACATTTCATTAGAATGTACAGCATGAATGATGCTACCTGCACCGAGGAAGAGCAATGCCTTAAACATGGCATGTGTGAAAAGGTGGAACATGGAAGCCATGTAGCCCAAACCTCCTTCGTGCGGATTCATCGAAGTACAAACGCCTAAGGCTACCATCATGAAACCAATCTGTGAAATGGTAGAGAAAGCCAATACGCGTTTGATGTCTGATTGCACGCAAGCCACACTTGCTGCATAGAATGCAGTGATTGCACCTACCCAGGCAACCATGTGCAGCGTATTCGGTGCGTATGCAATGAAAAGTGGGAACATACGTGCCACCAGATATACACCGGCAACTACCATCGTAGCCGCGTGAATTAAAGCACTGACCGGAGTAGGACCTTCCATGGCGTCCGGCAACCAGATATGCAACGGGAACATCGCACTCTTACCGGCACCGCCCACGAACATCAATCCGAGGGCTAACGGAAGCATGGCAGCGCCACCGCTGACCAACGATACTGTATCCGGAGTGAAACCGAACGTTCCGCCATAATATCCGTAAATCAGGATACCGATCAGGAAGCCCAAGTCGGCAAAACGAGTGACAATAAATGCTTTCTTTGAAGCGGAGATTGCAGCAGGTTTTGTATAGTAGAATCCGATTAATAAATAAGAACTTACACCCACCAATTCCCAAAAGAGATACATTTGGAAGATGTTTGTCGCTACTACCAGTCCCAGCATTGACATGGTAAACAGGGAGAGGAAAGCGTAGTAACGCTGAAAACCAGTCTCGCCTTTCATGTAACCGAAGGAGTAGATATGCACCATCAGTGACACGGTAGAGATGACAATCAACATCATCACAGATATAGGATCGAGCAGGATGCCCAGGTCGAAGTGTAATGTCTCTGTAAAAGGAAGCCACGTGAAATTGTAAGGTATCAATGTGGCAAATGTTCCGTCTTCCAGCCGTGGGGCGGAGAAATATTGGAAAGCAGTCATATAAGACAGTACTGCTACCGTTCCCAGCACCAGAGTACCGATGGTACCCGCTGTCCGATGCGACATCCATTTTCCCCCGATTCCCAATATGAGAAAGGAGAAGAAAGGAAGAAGGAGTATTAGAATTGTTAGTTCCATACAGTTTTATTTAATTACTTGTTTTATTATTACTTATACTATAATATCTCACAAATTCATCTGTCCGTCTATTCATCCGAATAGAAACCTGGAAATGGCACCTTGCCACTACCATTTCAAGTCGTCGAGGTTGCGGACTTGGATGCTTCGGAGATTACGGTAGATATTGATCATGATGGCGATAGCTATTGCAGTTTCCGCGGCTGAGATGGCGATGGAGAACAGTGCAAAGAAATAACCTTCCATTCCTCCCGGGAAGAGAAAACGATTGAACACGGCGAAGTTGATGTCCGTGGCGTTCAGCATTAACTCTACGGAAATCAGGATAGCCAGCGTGTTACGGCGGGTAAAGAATCCATAGATTCCTGCAAACATCATGATGGTAGAGACTACCAGATAATATTCCATGTGTATCATATTCAATTCAATGTTTGATAGTTAATACTTTCGTTCTTATCTCTTTCGGGCAATCATGATACCACCGATGATACAAGCTAGCAATAAGATACTGACTGCTTCGAAAGGTAATACATAGCCGTATTTGTCACTACTCAGCAAGGCATGTCCGATAGCGTGGATGTTTATCTCCTGCGGGGCAAGGTTCGCTGTCTGCATAAAGTTATGTTTCAGCGTGATAAACAAGATGATAGCCAGACCGGCAACCATTGTAAAGAGTCCTGCCAGGAACCTGCTTCGTTTTAGTTTCTCGGCTCGGTCGCCCTCTCCACTGGTCAGCAGGATGGAGAATACATAAAGTACAACGATACCACCGGCGTAAACCATAATCTGGACGGAGCCCAAAAAAGTATAGCCCAGCAAGAAGTAGATGCCGGCCGTGCCGAAGAGCACGAAGAGCAGGTAAGTAGCCGAGCGGACAATACGTTGGGTAGTCACCGTCATGATGGACATAGCAATAATAAATGCTGCCAAAAAGTAGAATACTACTGTTTCAAGAGTTGATCCCATATCTAAACTTCTTTTTTCTTTTCTATTACTTTACTACCGTCATGATTCAGTTTCAAGACGAGCTTGGAACGGTCGAATACTGCATGCTCGAAGTTCTGATCGAACGTGATAGCATCGTGCGGACAAGCATTTACACAAAGTTGGCAGAACATACAAGTGCCCAGGTCATATTCATAGGTCGCCAGGATTTTCTTTTTCTTGCCGTCTTCTGTTTCAATCGTTTCGCTGGTCACTTTGATTGTGTCGTTCGGACACGCCATCTGACATAATCCGCAGGCTACACAGCGATGTTCATTATTCTCATTGTGGGGCATGTTCAGTGTTCCACGGAATCGGTCGAACATCTTCAGTTCCTTCCGGTTTTCGGGATATTGCTCGGTCACTTTCTTGCGGAAGTAGACCTTGATGCTGGTTTTCATACCCGTTGCCAGTGTACTGATGCCATGCACCAGACCACCTAAGTACGTATATTTTTTATCTTTATATTCCATAATCTAATCTGCTAGAAGTGAAAGCCGAAGGCTACGCAACATGCCATTAATAATAGATTTACCATAGAAATAGGAACCAGGTATTTCCATTCCAGATTCAGAATCTGGTCGATACGCAGACGGGGGAACGTCCATTTAATCCACATCAGCAGGAATACCACAAAGAACGCTTTGCCGAAGAACCAGATAAATCCGGGGATATAATCCATTACGGCATTAAATTCGTTCAGACCGATGATGTGCAACGGCATCCATCCTCCCAGAAAGATGGTGGCGGCAACACTGGCTACGATAAACAAGTTCAAGTATTCTGCCAAATAGAAGAAACCGAAACCCATACCGGAATATTCGGTGTGGTATCCGGCAGTCAGTTCACTTTCCGCTTCGGGAAGGTCGAACGGACCACGGTTACATTCGGCGTTTCCGGCAATCAGGTAGATAATGAAAGCAATCACGGCAGGGATATGTCCCTTGAAAATAAACCAACCGTCGGCTTGCCCTTCCACGATTTCAGAAAACTGCATGGTTCCCATTAATACGACCATTGTCATAATGCTCATACCTACAGAAAGTTCATAACTGATAATCTGCGCGCCACTTCTCATGGCACCAATTAGAGAGAACTTATTGTTACTACCCCAACCGGCAAGCAAAATACCAACTACTCCGATGCTGGAAGCTGCCAACAGAAAGAATACCCCTACATTGAAATTAAGAATTTCCGCTCCCTTATTAAAAGGAATACAAGAGAAAGTAAGGAACGAGGCGATAATCACCATGAACGGAGCCAGGTTGTAGAGGAAATGGTCGGCACCTTTCGGCATGAAAATCTCCTTGGTCATCATTTTGAGCACGTCGCATATCACCTGAATAGAGCCCCATTTGCCCACCCGGTTCGGACCGAGACGACACTGGAAGAACCCGCAGACCTTGCGTTCCATATAAATCAATATGATAGCGAGGATGGCATACAATGCAACAATGCATACGCCGACAGCCACACATTCTATAAATACAGCCACTCCCTCAGGCATGATGAAGAGAAGTAGCTCATGTATCCAATTTGTTACTATACTAAAGTCGAACATATTTAATTAGTGTTTAGTGTTTAATGATTAGTAATTAACATATCGATGCATTTTTTTTGTTAATCGTTCATCACTAAACGTTAATCGTTAACTTACCGGTCTATATCCGGAACCACATAGTCCAGCGTTCCGCCAATGGCAATCAGGTCGGCAATCTTCGCTCCACGACAGATCGTGTCGATGGCAGCTACAAGTGGCAACCCCGTGGCACGATAGTGCAGGCGATACGGCATTTTGTCACCCTGGCTTTCGAGGAAAACACCGAATTCACCGCGGCTTCCTTCCACAGCAGCATAGTAGCTGCCTTCGGGAACACGGATGATTGGTTTCATCTTCTCCTGATACGGCCCTTCGGGAATATTGTCTATTAATTGCTCAATGATGTTCAGACTTTCCATGATTTCGTCCATACGCACCAGATAGCGGGCGAAGCAGTCGCCTTCCGTATAAACGATTTCTTTGAAATCCACTTTGTCGTATACACCGTAAGGGATTCGCTTGCGCACGTCGCAGGCCCAGCCCGAAGCACGACCTGTACCACCGGTGCAACCGAAAGAAATAGCATCCTCCCGACTTAGTACACCCACACCTTTCATACGGCTTTGAGCAATGATATTGCCTGTGAATATATCGTGATATTCGTGAATGATACCTCTCATATACGGAATAAATTCTTTCACCCGTTTGACGAAGTTCGGGTGAAGGTCAGCCTGTACACCGCCAATCGTATTGTAGTTCATAATCAAGCGTCCGCCACAAGTCTCCTCAAAAATATCGAGAATCTTTTCACGGTCACGGAATCCGTAGAAGAAAGCCGTCAGTGCTCCCAAGTCCATGGTAAGAGCAGAGAAAAACAATAAGTGAGAGTCGATACGTTGTAATTCATCCATAATCGTGCGTATATACTGCACGCGCTGGCTAACCTCGATACCCATCGCCTTCTCAATACACATACATAATGCATGTCGGTTCTGGTGTGCACCCAAATAATCAAGACGGTCTGTCAGAGCCAGTGTCTGAGGATAAGTAAGACTTTCATTCATCTTCTCGATACCACGGTGGATATATCCACAGTTTGCGTCAATCTTACGGATGATTTCACCTTCAAGAGAAACACGGAAACGCATTACACCGTGAGTTGCAGGGTGTTGCGGACCGATGTTGACTACATATTCTTCTTCGCCGAACAGTTTCGTCTCTTTGTTCTTGATAGTTCCGTCCGGGTTGAGTTCTATTTCCTGAGTCGTGTCGAACGTTTCCTCATTGGTCATGCAGAGCGGATTATCTTTTTCCGGATTATTGTCTTTGCGCATCGGATAACCTATCCAGTCGTTACGCAGATACAGACGACGCATATCGGGATGACCGATAAAGGTGATGCCGTAATAATCGAAAACTTCGCGTTCGTAGAAGTCAGCTATCTTCCATATGTCGCTGACAGACGGTATTTCCGGCAGGTCACGGTTGGTAGTCGCAGTTTTTAATGCTATCCGTTCGCCCGTGACGGTAGATTCCAGATGATAGACCACGCCTAAACCACGGAGTTTCTCCGGAGCGTCTTTCTCATCCGTCACTCCCCAGTCCATACCGGTGAGGCTTTCGAGAAAGTCCATCTGCTTTTCATTTCGCAAGCGCAGCATCTCGTCATGTAATGCTGCAGGGGCTATAAATTGTATTTCTTGCATAAATCAAATTAAATTAAGAACGTAGAGTCATTCTTCATTTTTTATATAATCCGGTTTCTTCTCTTTCCTGTTCACTCCACCAAAGAACTTTTCTATTTTCACTTTGCGTTGCAACTGCATCATGCCATAATAGAAAGCCTCGGGACGCGGCGGGCATCCGGGGATATATACATCTACCGGAAGAATCTTGTCCACCCCGTTCACCACATGGTAGGACTTCCTGAAAGGACCGCCGCTGACAGCGCATCCGCCTACGGCAACCACATATTTCGGGTCGGGCATCTGGTCGTAAAGCCGCTTCAATACCGGAGCCATTTTATTGGTGATTGTTCCGCATACCATAATCATATCAGCCTGACGCGGACTGGCACGGGCTACTTCAAACCCGAAGCGGGCCATATCATAACGCGCGGCACCCAGTGCCATAAATTCGATACCGCAACAACTGGTAGCGAAAGTAAGCGGCCACAGCGAATTGCTGCGTCCCCAGTTGATAAAGTCATCAAGAACTCCGAGAGCGACGTTTGCCCCTCCGGCATTAAGTTCCCTGACCAACTTTTCCAATGATTCATTGTCAATGAACTCCTCATACGGAATTGATTTTATTTTTGGCTTTTTGGTTATTTCCATTCCAAAGCTCCTTTCCTCCAGGCATAAGCAAGACCCAGAACTAGAATGATAAAGAAGAAGAGAATACTGATAAGTCCCTGTGGTCCCATGTCGCGCATGACCACTGCCCACGGAAACAGGAAAGCTGTTTCAACGTCGAACATCAGGAACAGGATAGCAAACAAGTAGTAACCTACACGGAACTGCATCCATGATTTACCACGTGTCGGTATACCACATTCGTAAGCTTCAAACTTTTGCACATTGTACGAACGGGGTGAAATAGCACGTGAAAGAGCTATCACTACACCGACAAAAGCAAGCGCTGTTAGTAAAACAACAACTAAAAATGTAAAATTCATAATTCAATAGCTGTTTAGATTGAATATTATAGAAATAAACAACTGGATTATCCACCCTCCGGGGGACGAAACCAACTGTAATATAAGTGACGGGCAAAAAAGCCGACTGTACTGTCGTCTAAACCACAATCTTTCTTAATCCATATATATAATAGGAGATAGGATCGTAGTAGCAGGTGGGAGCGTGGAGCGATATAAGGTAAGGCGGACTTTGAAGTTTGTGATGTTCGCAGAAATAGGCTATTAGCAATAACACACTCTTATCTGCCGGAACATGTGCAACTTCCGTATGACTCATATCGCAGGATTGGGTAGAATAAAAGTTATAAAGGCGTTCCAAAGCATTGTGTGTCGGATGCTCTTGGGATACATAGCACTTCTCCTGCCTGTGAGCCGGGGAAGAAACCTTGCAAATATTTTCCATTGCTCCATTTGTTGTGCAATGAATAAGCAAAGTCAGTACCAAAAGTAGTCCGAATTTTAGGATTTGTTTCATCTTTTCCTTTTAACGGCTGCAAATATAGGACTAATATTTATACTTTTTGCAAAGTCCGGGTAGCAAAAAAGGTTTTTTTAGCACTCAACTTGATTTGTGTCAAGTCTTCGCCTAGTTTTTTTTCCAAAAGTCAGAAGTAAAGAGCAATAGCACTGTAAATAATTCCAAACGTCCCAGAAGCATCAGGAAAGAAAGCAGCCATTTGGCAAGAACCGGTAGTTCGCTCCATGAAAAAGCCGGACCGCAGGTACCGAGTCCCGGCCCCATATTACCCATGCTTGAAATAACTGTTCCCACTGATTCCAGGAAACCTACCCCAAGTCCCATCATGATAAGTATGCTGATAAGGGCAATCACTGCATACAAAAAGGTGAAAGCCAATACAGTGGACTGGATGGAAGGGGAGATAACCTGCTTGTTTACACGTACCGGAAGCACGGCATTGGGATGCAGGATATGTTTGAATTCATTTTTCACTACCTTAAATAAGATCACCATACGGATACACTTGATACCACCTGTTGTACTACCGGCACAGGCTCCGATAATCATCACAATAAGAAGGCATCCCCAAAGAATGGAAGGCCAAAGCATATAGTCGGCTGTGGCGAATCCCGTGGAGGTCTGCAATGAAATTACTTGGAAAAGTGATTTACGGAATGCTTCTTCCGCACCCATTGGAGATGTCTGATAGAGCCAGGCTGCAATAAATAGGGTGAAGAAGGAAACGCATATAAAATAGAACTTCAATTCCGCGTCATGAATAAACTTCTTTATCTTGCCGTTGAACATTAACAACAACAGCGTGAAGTTGATTCCTGACAAAAACATGAAGATGGAGATTACATAATCTATATAGGGAGAGTGATAGTATTCAATACTGGCTTGCTTGGTAGAAAAACCACCGGTACTGGTCGTTGTGAAAGCATGGCATATACTGTCGAATACGCTCATGCCACCAAATACTAACAATATAATGAGAGTTCCCGTCATTCCTGCATAAATACCCCAGAGCCATTTGGCTGTAATGCCAATGCGGGGATGTACTTTGTCATGAGTAGGGCCGCTGGCTTCTGCCGCAAATACCTGAATACCACCAACACCAAAAATAGGCAGGACGGCAATGGTAAAGAATACAATACCCAAACCGCCAATCCATTGCGTCATGGCGCGCCAGAAGAGTATTCCGTGCGGCATTGATTCGATGTTATTTAAGATAGTAGCTCCCGTACTGCTGAAACCTGACATGGTTTCAAAGAATGCGTTGGTGATACTTGGAATATATCCTCCTATATAATAAGGTAACATTCCGAAAAGAGAGAACGTGACCCATGCTACACTGACAATGACATATCCGTCACGTCGATTGAGCGATTTTTCCGCACCTTTGCCGATGGCAAGCAATACAATACCTACACCGGCAGCAATAGCCGATGAAATCAGGAAACTCTGCAAGTCATTCTCTTTGTAGAATAAAGAAACAACACCGCAGCATAGTAACATCGCAGTTTCTATAAGCAGCAGAAAACCCAGAATCCGGTATATCATCTTCGAGTTGATCATAAACAAATGTCAAGTGTTACTTACTACCTAATGAAAGAATTTCTCGATTTTCTTAATCATCATACTCAAGCAGAACACTACTACATGGTCGCCCGGTTGAATCAGCGTATCACCGGTAACCAGTATTCCTTCTCCGTTGCGAATCATACCGCCGATAGTCGTCCCTTTCGGTAGCCCGAGGTCTTTGATCAGATGTTTTGTTATTTTTGCTCCGGCGGGTACAGTAAATTCTGCGACATCCGCATTGGCAAACGTCAGACATTTCACATTGGAGACGTCGGCATCCAGCATCATTTGATAAATATGGCTGGCGGCAATCATCTTCTTGTTGATAACCGTACCGATGTCAAGGCTTTCCGCCATGCCGATATAGTCGATATTCTCGACTTCTGCCACGGTCTTTTCCACCCCCATGCGTTTGGCGGCAAGACAAGCCAGTATGTTGGTTTCGGAATTTCCGGTTAGGGCAACGAAGGCTTCGGTATTCTTCAATCCTTCTTCGATGAGCAGATCCATGTCGCGACCGTCTCCGTTGATAATCATTGTTTTGTCGTCCAATAGTTCTGTCAACCGGTTGCAACGGTTAATGTCATTGTCTACGATTTTCACTTGCATATAATCCGGCACGTATTGGGCGGTACGGACTGCGATGCGGCTTCCGCCCATAATCATCACGTTGCGCACGTCGGCATAATCTTCCTTGCCGGCTATCTTACGTATATAAGGAATATATTTGCGGGTGGTGGTGAAATAAACAATGTCATGCAGTTTTATCACATCGTCTCCGCGTGGAATAATGGTTTCCGTTTCGCGTTTGATGGCTACTATGTGATAAGGAATGTCCGGTGCCCCCAGCTCATAGAGAGGAATATTCAGTATCTCCGCTTTTTCGCGCATCTTCGTACCGATCAGTACGAGTGCTCCGCCACAGAATTCCCACCATTGGCGTACCCAGCTCATGCGCATGGAAGATACGATTTCTTTGGCAGCCAACATCTCAGGGTAGATTAACGAATCCACTCCCAACTTTTGGAAGAACTCTTTATTTTTTGGCAGAAGATATTCGTAATTGTCGATACGTGCCACTGTCTTTTTAGCTCCCAGATTGGTAGCCAGCATACAGGCAGTCATGTTTCGGCTTTCGTTCGGAGTAACTGCAATGAAGAGGTCGGCTTCTTTGACACCTACCTCTTTCAGACCGGAGATAGAAGAAGGAGAGGCGGCAACTGTCAGTAAGTCGAAATTGGCGCTGAGAGCACTTAGTTTCTCTTCGTCATCGTCCATCAGGATAATGTCTTGCTTTTCGCGCGATAACAGTTTGGCCAAATGGGTGCCTACGTTGCCGGCACCGGCGATAATAATCTTCATGTCAATTGATAAATTCTTTTATTTTAGTCAGAATACCTTCTTCGTCCATGTCGCAGATATGATAAAGTTCGGCCACTGAACCATGTTCCACAAATATATTAGGGATACCGATACGCTTCACTGTCGGTTTGTATTCATTGTCTGCCATAAATTCGAGGATAGCGCTGCCCATACCGCCTTTGATAATACCGTCTTCAACGGTAAGGATACGCTTGAATTTGCGACCTATTTCATGTAGTAACTCCTCATCCAGCGGTTTCAGGAAACGTAAATCAAAATGGGCGATGGATTTGCCAAACTTGGCTTCTGCCTGGGCGATGGCGCGAGCGGCAGTATTTCCTATAGGTCCGATAGTAATAACCGCAAGGTCGTCACCGTCTTTCAACTTTCTTCCTTTTCCTACCGGAACTTCTTCCAGCGGACATTTCCAGTCCACCAACACACCGCGTCCCCGTGGATAACGAATCACGAACGGACCTTTGTCCGGCAGTTGTGCCGTGTACATTAATCGGCGTAACTCGTGTTCGTCCATTGGCGAAGAAATAGTCAAGTTAGGTATCGGGCGCAGGCAAGCCATGTCAAAAGCTCCGTGATGTGTAGGCCCGTCTTCACCGACAAGTCCGGCACGGTCGAGACACAATACCACAGGAAGATTCTGTATCGCTACGTCATGGATGATATTATCATGTGCCCGTTGCAGAAAAGAAGAATAGATATTGCAGAACGGCAGCAATCCGTCTTTCGCCATACCACCGGAGAAAGTAACGGCATGTCCTTCGGCGATGCCGACATCAAATGCACGTTTCGGCATTTTCTCCATAAGGATATTCATCGAACAGCCGCTGGGCATGGCAGGAGTCACACCGACAATCTTCGGGTTGGCTTCGGCAAGCTCTACCAGTGTATTTCCGAATACATCCTGGAAGAGAGGCGGCATTCCTTCCGTGTTGGCAATGAAACGTTTGCCGGTGACGGGGTCGAATTTGCCCGGAGCATGCCATTCGGTAGCATGTTCTTCTGCCGGGGCAAACCCTTTTCCTTTTATAGTGTGTAAATGCAGGATTTTAGGTCCTTGCAAATCTTTAATATCATGCAGTACTCGGGCAAGATTCCTAACATCGTGCCCGTCTATCGGACCGAAATAACGGATATTCATCCCTTCGAAAATATTCTGTTGCTGTGCAGCCATCGACTTCAGACTGTTGCCGAAACGTATCAGTGCTTTGCGGCGTTCCTCATTCAGGATACCGAGTTTGAACAACACACGTGACATGCTGAAACGCAACTGGTTGTAACGGTTGGAAGTCGTCAGGTTGAAAAGATACTGTTTCATGCCACCGACGCTGCGGTCGATAGCCATATCATTGTCATTCAGTATAATAAGCAGATTGTTTGGGGTGACAGACGCATTGTTCAACCCTTCAAAAGCCAGGCCGCCACTCATGGAGCCGTCGCCGATGATGGCTACCACATGACGTTTGGAATCCCCTTTCTGAGCAGCGGCAACAGCCATGCCAAGGGCAGCGGAGATTGAATTAGAAGCATGCCCGCATGTAAAAGTATCATATTCGCTCTCTTCCGGTGATGGAAAAGGGCGTATTCCGCCAAACTTCCGGTTGGTGGAAAAAACTTCGCGACGTCCTGTCAGAATTTTATGGCCGTAAGCCTGATGTCCCACATCCCATACAATACGGTCATAGGGCGTATTGTAGATGTAGTGCAGAGCTACCGTCAGTTCCACTGTCCCCAGACTGGCAGCAAAATGTCCCGGATTGCAGCAGAGTTCTTTAATAATGTCTTGCCGCAGTTCATCGCATACTTCCGGCAGTTGGTCTACGTTTAATTTCCGTAGGTCTTCGGGGTAATTAATAGCGTTTAGCAAGTTATATATCGGTTCATTCTTCATGATTCGAGAAAATTTAGTGCAAAAGTACGAAAAGAAAGTCTACTTTTGCATACGAAATGTAATAAAGTGATGGAAAATCGTATGAACTTTCAAACATCTGTGGAATTACCCGCCGGGCTTCCGCCTGTCAGCCATGCAGACCATATCCTTCTGATGGGCTCTTGTTTCGCCGAAAATATAGGAGCCTTGCTGGTGGATGCCAAATTCCGGCTGAATCTGAATCCTTTCGGTATTCTTTATAATCCTTTGTCTATCTTATCCGCTCTGCGGGAGATTGAAATGAAAAAAGAATACACGGAGAAAGAACTGTTTGCTTATAGAGGACTGTGGCATAGCCCTATGCATCACGGCTCCTTTTCCGCATCCACTCCGGAGAAAACCTTGCAGAATATCAATGACCGTCTGCGGCAAGCCTTTCAGACTATGCAACAACTTGATTGGCTGATGCTGACTTTCGGTACGGCTTATGTCTATGAACAAAAAGAAACGGGAAAGGTTGTTGCCAATTGCCACAAACTGCCTGAGAACAACTTCAACCGCAGGCTTCTTCTTGCAGACGAAATAGTCGATGAATACACTTCGCTGATTATCAGTCTGGCAGCCCGCAATCCGAATCTGAAGATTCTGTTTACGGTAAGCCCTATCCGTCATATCCGCGACGGGATGCATGCCAACCAACTAAGCAAATCCACTTTATTGCTCGCCATTGACCGCTTACAGCAACTCTTCCCGCAGCACGTCTTCTATTTCCCTTCCTATGAAATAGTACTGGACGAATTGCGTGATTACCGCTTTTATGCGGACGATATGCTGCATCCGTCTCCATTGGCAGTCCGTTACCTATGGGGACGCTTCTCTGAAACCTTCTTTTCCGCTGACACAAAGCAGATTATGGCAGAAATCGAAGATATCCGGCGCGATCTGGCTCATAAGCCCTTTCACCCCGGTTCAGAGGCGTATCAACGCTTTTTAGGACAAATAGTGTTAAAAATAGAACGACTTATCGGAAAATACCCGTACTTAGATTTTCAAAAAGAAACAGAACTATGTCATATGCGATTGAATCCATAGCCAAAAGTATCGGTGCCCGCTGTGTGGGCGAATATGAAACGACTATTGATTGGCTGTTAACAGACAGCCGTTCCCTGAGTTTTCCTGAAGAAACTCTTTTTTTTGCTTTAGCTACCAAACGAAATAGTGGTGCCCGCTATATCCCTGACTTATATGACAGGGGAGTGCGCAATTTTGTTGTTTCCGAAGAAGACTTTAAAGAAATAGAGAGTGGGGAGTGGAGAGTGGAGAGTTCTCTCAACTTCCTCGTCGTTCCCAATCCCTTGAAAGCTTTGCAGAAGCTTGCCGAAGTGCATCGTGAGAAATTCAAGATGCCGGTTATCGGCATTACCGGTAGTAATGGAAAGACGATTGTGAAAGAATGGTTGCACCAGTTGCTCAGTCCGGACCGTTGCATTGTCCGTTCTCCGCGCAGCTATAATTCACAGATTGGTGTTCCTCTTTCTGTATGGCAACTGAATGAAGAGGCGGAGTTAGGAATCTTCGAAGCCGGCATTTCCGAAATGGGAGAGATGGGAGCTTTGAAGCGGATGATAAAGCCTACTATCGGTATCTTGACCAACATAGGCGGTGCCCATCAGGAGAATTTCTTCTCATTGCAGGAGAAATGTATGGAGAAACTGACGCTTTTCAAAGATTGTGATGTCGTAATCTACAACGGTGACAATGAATTAATCAGCAATTGCGTTGCAAAATCAATGCTGACAGCCCGTGAGATTGCCTGGAGCCGTACCGATATCGAACGTCCGCTGCACATCAGCCGCGTGACAAAAAAGGAAGACCACACCGTCATTTCCTACCGTTATCTGGATATGGATAATACTTTCTGTATCCCTTTTATTGATGATGCTTCCATCGAAAATGCGCTGAATTGCTTGGCAGCCTGTCTCTACCTGATGACTCCTGCCGACCAAATAACAGAACGTATGGCACGTCTCGAACCGATCGCCATGCGTCTGGAAGTAAAAGAAGGAAAGAATAACTGTGTCTTGATAAATGACAGTTATAATTCGGATTTGGCATCTTTGGATATAGCCCTCGACTTCCTTGTCCGCCGCTCAGAAAAGAAAGGACTGAACCGGACGCTTATCCTTTCGGACATACTGGAAACCGGACAAAGCACGGCAACACTCTATCGGCGGGTAGCCCAACTGGTGCAAAGCCGGGGAATCAATAAACTGATTGGCGTGGGACCGGAGATTTCTTCGTGTGCCGCCCGGTTTGATGCCGGCATCGAACGCTATTTCTTCCCCAATACCGAAGCTCTTCTGGCATCAGACGTGCTTAAATCCCTTCATTCGGAGGTTATTCTGATAAAAGGTTCCCGTATATTCAACTTCGACAAGGTATCCGAAGCGCTGGAACTGAAAGTGCACGAAACTATCTTGGAAGTAAACCTGCATGCCATGGTCGAAAACCTGAACCATTATCGTTCCATGCTCCGCCATCCCGAAACGAAGATGATATGTATGGTGAAAGCTTCTGCCTACGGAGCCGGTTCATATGAAATTGCCAAGACCTTGCAGGAACATCATGTCGATTATCTGGCGGTGGCCGTTGCCGACGAAGGCTCCGAACTCCGCAAAGCGGGCATCACTTCCTCTATCATGATTATGGACCCGGAACTTACGGCGTTCAAAACCATGTTCGACTATAAACTGGAACCGGAAGTGTATAATTTCCATCTGCTCGACGCACTTATCAAAGCCGCCAAAAAAGAAGGAATCACCAACTTTCCGATTCACATCAAACTGGATACGGGTATGCACCGTCTCGGCTTTGCCGTGGAAGATATACCCTTGCTTATCCACCGCCTGAAGAACCAGAGTGCGGTGATTCCCCGTTCGGTATTCTCTCATTTCGTAGGAAGTGATTCTCCCCAGTTCGATGCCTTTACGCGCCGGCAGATAGAACTGTTTGAAAAGGGCTCGCAGGAGTTGCAAGCCGCTTTCCCGCATAAGATTTTGCGCCATATCTGCAATACGGCGGGAATCGAACGCTTCCCCGGTGCGCAGTTTGATATGGTACGGCTGGGAATCGGGCTTTACGGAGTCAGTCCGATAGACAATTCGATTATACATAACGTAAGTACCCTCAAGACAACGATACTTCAGATTCGTGATGTGTCCGAAGAAGATACCGTAGGGTATAGCCGTATGGGGCATCTGACACGTCCTTCACGTATCGCCGCCATTCCTATCGGGTATGCCGACGGGCTGAACCGCCATTTGGGACGTGGAAATGCCTACTGCCTGGTGAATGGGAAGAAAGCGGCTTATGTAGGCAATATCTGTATGGATGTCTGTATGATAGACGTTACCGACATCGACTGCCGCGAAGGCGACCAGGTGATTATTTTCGGTGACGACCTGCCGATAACGGTTCTCTCCGACAAGCTGGATACGATTCCTTATGAAGTTCTTACCAGTATATCGACACGGGTGAAACGGGTATATTATCAGGAATAAAGCCGAGGGAGATGAACAAAAGCTGAGAACCGATAAATGGATAATCAGTAAATAGCAAAACGGTAGACGGTAAACGGTAGATGATGAATGAAAGTGAACTAACATAAATAATTCATTGTTTACCGTTTACAGTTTGCCGTTTTTATTTATATTTGCACCAACTAATAAAAACCTCTTTATCAAATAAACGTATGACAAACTTATTATTATTAGGTTTCTTGCCTAGTGGTTCCGAGTGGATTATTATTGCTTTGGTTATTCTCCTGCTCTTTGGTGGTAAGAAAATTCCCGAACTGATGCGCGGCTTGGGCAAAGGAGTGAAGAGCTTCAAAGATGGAGTGAATGATGCAAAAGAAGAAATAAATAAGGCAAAAGAAGACCTGGATAAACCGGCGGACTCAAGTAAGTAAAATAAGTACCGATGGCAGAAATGACCTTTTGGGATCATTTGGATGAACTGCGCAAGGTACTTTTTCGGGTGATTGGAGTTTGGCTTGTATTGGCAATTGGTTATTTTATTGCTATGCCTTATCTTTTCGATCATGTGATTCTGGCGCCATGCCACAATGATTTCATATTCTACGATTTATTACGGCATATCGGACAGACATTCGATTTGACCGATGACTTTTTCACACAAGAATTTCAGGTGAAGCTGGTCAACATAAATTTGGCGGCTCCCTTCTTTATACACATGTCGACAGCCTTCTGGATGTCGGTCGTGACCGCCATGCCTTATATTTTCTTTGAAGTATGGCGTTTTATTGGTCCCGCTCTTTATCCCAACGAAAAGGAAGGAGTACGCAAGGCATTAACCATCGGAACAGTGATGTTCTTTATCGGTGTCTTGCTGGGTTATTTCATGGTTTATCCGTTGACGCTCCGTTTCCTTTCCACCTATCAGTTAAGTTCGGAAGTGGAGAACATTCTGTCGCTTAATTCCTATATTGATAATTTCATGATGCTGATTCTTTGCATGGGACTGGCATTTGAGTTGCCATTAGTGACGTGGTTGCTTTCATTGTTGGGAGTAGTCGATAAGTCCTTCTTGCGGAAATACCGCCGCCATGCCGTTGTCATCATCGTGATAGCTGCTGCCATTATCACTCCGACGGGCGACCCGTTCACGCTGAGCGTCGTGGCCATTCCGCTTTATCTGCTCTACGAAATGAGCATCCTGATGATAAAGAATAAAAAGAAAACAGAAGAAGAAATTGAAGATGAAGTTGCCTTATCAGAAGAGTGAAGCGATAGAATCTTATGAGTTACTTTTGGCTGTTTGTCGGGTGGAAGACACCCGGCTTGCCGTAGGATACAAGCAGATGCGTGACTTGCTTGAACGCGTCTGCCGGTCGCAAATGCAAAATGAAAGTCTGCAGATGACCGACCTCTCCGCACGAATCAGCTTTATCGCTGCAAAGGTAGACCTTTCGGCAGGAGAACAAAACCGGTTGCATACTTTCCGCCTGACTTCCAACCATATTCTGAACCGCCGTCTCGAACCGACCAGGGAGAACCTGTTGCGGGATGTCAAGACACTGGCTTTCTTAATCCGTAAACTTTCGGAAGAAGACATACCCGAAGAACTGTACCGATTGCTTCCGAAAGCGGATGCTACTTATCTGTCAGCCCCTCCCGCCCGTAAACGTGTGCAGCGGATGCGCGTATGTTTTCAGTATGCAAATGAGCAATACCTGTATGTAACTCCATTGGACGAAGTCTCGGAAACCCCGTGGCTTGTCCGTTACAATATCCCTCAAATAAATGAAGAATTTGCGGAGACATGCAAACTGCTCTGGCGTCACACCCAACTGAACTTATTAGACGTAGCCATTGACGACGCGGGAATACTGACCCCCTCGTTTATCGTTCTCGAACCGGATTACCTGATTGACATCAGTTCCCTTGCCGAGTGTTTCCGCGACTACGGGCATCATCCGGCAAATTATTACCTTTCCCGTCTCCAGCCGATTGAGAATGCACGCCCCCTGTTGTTGGGAAATATAGCCAATCTTTTCCTCGATGAATGGATTCACGCGCAGGATGAAGAAGTAGACTACCGGACTTGTATGCAGAAAGCTTTCCGGCGCTATCCTATCGAGTTGGCAGCCTGCCCCGACTTGCAGGACAGGGAGAAAGAACGCCAATTCTTTGACGATTGCAAACTGCACTTCGAGCATATCCGTCAAACGGTGAACGATACCTTCCACGCCGCCGGATATGAACTCGACAAGACAGACGCGGTGCTCGAACCTTCTTATATCTGCGAGGCACTCGGACTCCAGGGGCGCCTCGATTATATGCAACGGGATATGTCTTCCTTTATTGAAATGAAATCGGGTAAAGCCGATGAGTACGCCATCCGTGGCAAGGTTGAACCCAAAGAGAACAACAAAGTACAGATGCTTCTCTACCAGGCCGTTCTACAATACTCTATGGGAATGGACCACCGGAAAGTGAAAGCCTATCTGTTCTATACCCGTTATCCGCTTCTTTATCCGTCGCGTCCTTCGTGGGCAATGGTGCGCCGGGTAATCGACCTGCGCAATAGGATTGTAGCCAACGAATATGGTATTCAACTGCACAACAACCTGGAATACACCGAACGTAAACTGGAGGAAATCAACGCTGCAACCTTGAACGAACGGGGGCTGCAAGGACGTTTTTGGGAGACTTATCTGCGTCCGCCCATCGACAGCTTTCAGAAGAAACTGAAAGCGCTTTCGCCATTGGAGAAAAAATATTTCCATGCCGTATATAATTTCCTGACCAAAGAGCTTTATACCTCCAAATCGGGTGATGTGGACTACGAAGGACGTACCGGAGCCGCTTCGTTGTGGCTTTCTACATTGGCCGAAAAGTGTGAAGCCGGCGAAATAATCTACGATTTGCGCATCAAAGAGAACCATGCGGCCGACGAGCATAAAGCTCATCTGCTGTTGAGCCGTTCGCTCACGTCTTCGCTTTCGCAATCTTCGCCGCACTCTGTTGCCTCTCTGGATTTTCAGGCGGAAGAGGTAGCTGCAAGCAGCAAGGCCGACGAGTATGATGTACTTCCCAACTTCCGCCAGGGCGATGCCGTCATTCTGTATGAACGCAACAGTGATACGGATAATGTAACCAACAAAATGGTATTCAAAGGCAACATCGAATATCTGACAGACCACGAAATCTGTGTCCGTCTGCGTTCTACGCAACAGAATCCTTCCGTGCTTCCCGGCGAAAGCCTTTATGCCATCGAACACGATACGATGGATACCACCTTCCGTTCTATGTTTCAGGGATTGTACGCTTATCTATCAGCTACGCAAGACCGCCGTGACCTGCTACTGTCACAACGTCCGCCCGAGTTCGACGAATCGTTGGACGCTTTAATCTCCCAAGCGAAAGACGACTTTGTCCGTGTTGCATTGAAGGCCAAAGCGGCCCGGGATTATTTTCTCCTTATCGGCCCTCCGGGAACGGGCAAGACTTCCTGTGCCTTGAAGAAGATGGTGGAAACCTTCCATATCGATGGAGATACCCAAATACTGCTGCTCTCATATACCAACCGTGCCGTCGATGAAATATGCAAATCGCTCATTGCTATCCGTCCGGTTGTCGACTTTATCCGTGTCGGGAGCGAATTGCCGTGCGACGAGCACTATCGTGACCATCTGATAGAAAACGAACTGGCCTCCTGTAACCGTCGTTCGGAAGTTTACGAGCGTATCCGAAACTGCCGCATTATCGTGGGAACGGTTGCTGCCGTTTCCGGCAAACCTGAACTTTTCCGCTTGAAACATTTCAATGTGGCTATTGTCGATGAGGCTACGCAGATACTTGAACCTCAGTTATTGGGTATTCTTTGTGCTCGCGACAAAGACAGCCGTAACGCCATTGATAAGTTTATTCTGATTGGCGACCATAAACAACTTCCTGCCGTTGTGCTTCAAAACACGGAGCAGTCGGCAGTTTATGACGAAGCATTGCTGTCTGTCGGTCTGGTAAATCTGAAAGATTCTTTGTTCGAGCGCCTTTACCGGAGTTGCTCTTCGGGCGATAGCCGCTCGTTCGATATGCTTTGCCGCCAGGGGCGTATGCATCCTGAAGTAGCTTTGTTTGCCAATCGTGCTTTCTATGGCGGACGTCTGCTTCCCGTCGGCCTGCCTCATCAGTTGGAAGATTCCGGATCTGTTTCGCGCGTAGCCTTCTATCCTTCCGTTCCGGAGCAGAAAGGAACATCTGTCAAAATAAACTCTTCGGAAGCCCGGATTGTTGCTCGACTTGCCGCTCAGGTTTACGAGAGTAACCGGTCGGACTTTGATGAGTCTCGTACATTGGGAATTATAACTCCTTACCGGAGCCAGATAGCCCTTATCAAAAGAGAGATAGAAACATTGGGCATCCCGGCTCTCAGTCGGATACTGGTGGATACAGTCGAACGTTTTCAGGGCAGCGAACGGGACGTGATTATTTATTCCTGTTGCATCAACAGTTATTATCAGTTGAAATTTGTATCTAATTTAACCGAGGAAGACGGTGTGTTGATAGACCGCAAACTGAACGTAGCTCTTACCCGTGCGCGAAAGCAGATGTTTGTGACCGGTGTCCCCGAGTTCTTGAATGTCGACCCGCTTTACCGGAGTTTATTAAAATTAATAGAGAGTAAAGAGTAAATTCGCTAATTTTTGCAGACGTTAATTTTTATTCTCTCTTTATGCAATTCATTAACACCTCTATAATGAACAAACGCCTATATTTGCAACACGTTTTTTTCATAGAGATTTAGATTTAAGGTTAGAAGAATTGTGGAAGTCGTGAGACTTCCCTTTTTTTCATCTTAACGTTTACTATTCTTTGTTTGTATCACTTGTATTTGAGTATGAAAAATGGGGAATAAGTAAACTTGAAAAGCCCTCTTCGTGAGAAGAGGCTTTTTTGTGTGCAGTTGTTCGTTATTCAATCGCAGTGAATAGAGATGAGTTTGTGCTGATATTTAATAAATAAAAACGAATTGTGCTAAATGGGATATGTAGAAGAGGAGAGAGGATAATGAAAAAGGTCTGAAAAGAGACTTTCATGATTGAAGTTTTCTTTTCAGACCTTTGACAGTATGTATGGTGAGATTTATTCCAATACGATGGGTTTATATTGGGGTACTAACGTTTTCATGATTATCCAGCCCACCAGATAAGCTACGGCACAGATACAGAACATGATGAAATAGCCGGCAGGTTTGCCTTCAAATCCCATAAATGTCATGTGCGTTTCGTCAGCGTGAACAAACAGAAGACCTGCGCCGAACTGCATCAGCATAGAGCCTACGCCACCGGCCATACCGCCGATACCTGTAATACTTGCAATTGCCGATTTCGGGAACATATCACCTACGGTAGAGAAAATGTTGGCCGACCAGGACTGGTGGGCAGCGCCACCGATACCGATAAGGATAACTGGGAACCACGGAGAGAACGTACCCAACGGTTGTGCCAGCAATACTACCAACGGGAAGAACGCGAAAATCAACATCGCCTTCATACGTGCAGCATACGGATTCATACCCGTCTTGTTGATAAAGATAGTCGGAAGTTTGCCGCCGTAGATAGACAGCATAGTCACTGCGTAGAGGGTGAAAATCAAGGCCATTCCTAATCCGTCGGAAGTCTTGATGTTAAACTGGGTATTCAGGTAAGACGGAGTCCAGAACAAGAAGAACCACCACACACCGTCCGTCATGAACTTACCGGCAGCAAAAGCCCATGTCTGCTTGTAAGTGAAACATTGAAGGAAGCTCATCTTCTTTTCGTCTTTCTCTTCAACAGCTACAGGGGCAGCGCCTTCTTCGTATTTATCCTGCTCGATATAATCCAATTCGGCTTTGTTGACGTGCTTACTCTTTGATGGGGCATCGTACATGAATACCCACATACCCATCCAGACGAAACCTAGTGCACCGATAACGATAAATGCCATTTCCCATCCCCATGCTTTCGCAATCAGCGGGATAGAAACCGGAGCAATCAAGGCACCGATAGAAGCACCGGCGTTGAAGATGGAAGTAGCGTAAGCGCGGTCTTTCTTAGGGAAGTATTCTGCCGTTACTTTGATGGCAGCCGGGAAGTTACCCGCTTCGCCGAGAGCCAGGATACAGCGTGCGGCAAGGAAACAGTACATACTTACGGTAGCCACTACCACCACTACGTCGCCCGTAGCCGCCATCAGTTCGGCTGCGCTATGCAGACCTACATACTGTTCGGTTACGATTCCGCAAAGTGCGTGCATACAAGCACCTGCCGACCATACGCCGATTGCCCAAAGATATCCCTTCTTCGTGCCCATCCAGTCGATAAAGCGACCGGCGAACAACATACATATTGCATATACAATAGAAAAAACGGAAGTAATCGTACCGTAGTGAACTTCGTTCCAATGAAATTCCGGCTTAATAAACTCGTCCCAGGTAAGGGAAAGCACCTGGCGGTCGAGATAGTTAACTGTAGTAGCGAAGAATAGCATAGCACAGATAGTCCATCTGTAGTTTGTCATTTTCTCGCCTGTTTTTTGAAATGCATTCATGATAATGGATTTAAATAGATTTTGATTCGTTGACAAAGGTCGGTATTTCGACTGGATTTCATTTGTAAAATTTGGTCGAATTCATGTATTATTCGTTACATTTATATGCTATTTGTTTCAAAGAGTATATGTATCGTTTCATAACACGTCTAGTCTGTAACGTTTTGGGGGAGGTTGAAGTGTATATAACCCCGAAAAACTTCATCCCTTCTCCCGCGGGGGAAAGGATGAAGTTTTTCGGATTTTATATATGTAATGCAGAGCCGCGCAACGATTAGCGCATTTCTGTATATTTGAACTTGTCCATGTCTCCGTAGTCGAGGTTTTCACCAGCCATACCCCAGATGAACATATAGTTGCTTGTTCCGGCAGCAGCGTGGATAGACCATTCCGGTGACATGATAGCCTGTTCGTTCTGCATCCATACGATGCGTTCTTCCTGAGGTTCGCCCATGAAATGACAGATGGCGTTGTCGGCAGGCACGTTGAAATAGAAGTAGGCTTCCACACGACGGCTGTGAGTGTGAGCCGGCATTGTGTTCCATACGCTACCCGGTTTCAGTTCGGTCAATCCCATTTGCAGTTGGCAAGGACCTTCTTCAAGTACATTGTTTACAATCAACTGGTTGATAACGCGGTCGTTACTTTCTTCCATCTTTCCTGCTGCGAAAGAGTTAGCTTTCAGAGAACCTTTGCGTCCGTCGATAGTAATCAACTGAGTCTTGTATTCCTTGTGGGCAGTAGCGGAATTGATATAGAACTTGGCGGGATTACTTGAATCTTTGCTTTTGAAAGTCACTTTCTGCTTGCCTCTACCTACGTACAGAGCATCTTTGAATTTCAAAGTATATTCTTTTCCGTCAACAGTTACGATACCTTCGCCACCAATGTTGATGACACCCAGTTCGCGACGTTCCAGGAAGAATTTAGCTTTTAGCGGGTCGATAGTTTCCAGTACCAATTCTTTCGTTGCAGGAACAGCACCACCGAAGATAAGACGGTCGTACATAGAATAAGTAAGGTTGATTTCGTTCGGAGCCATTACTTTTTCCATCAGGAAGCTACTACGCAGGCGGTTTGTATCATACGTTTTCACGTCTTGCGGACTGCAAGCCACTTGCATCTTGTAATTCACCTGGGCAGAAGCAGATATAGCTGCGATGCCCAACATCATTGCAATTGCTAATTTTTTCATCTTTCGAATTTTTATTTGGATTATATATTATATACTACTTATTGTCAGTTGCGGGTTTTCAACTTATTCCTTATTACTGTTCAATGCATTTTTCGCATCGTTTCTAGTCATGCGGATACGGTTGTAGATTGCCATTCCGAGTGCAAGAACCACGAGGATGGCAGGACCGATAATCTTCAAACTATAAGTCAGGTGGAAGATACCCCAGCAGAAAAGGCTGGAAGCGAAGTCGAGTGCGCCGCCTTCAAAGCCTGCGGGAATATTCACTGTCTGGTCGCCCGTAGCGTCATATACGTCTTTAGCGGCCAAGGTGAAGAATCCGGCAAGTTCAGTCACGAAATACAGACCGACGATTAATGCTACCAAGCCGATAATGAATGACTTCACTACGTTACCTTTTGTAATAGGCAGAATCATCGGGAACAAATAGAACATACCTGCCAGGGAAGCCAGCGGTAAGAAACGGTTGCCCGGGAGGATAACTGCAAGGAAAATGGTTACAGGAATCAAAAGCAATGAAACCACCAGCGTAGTCGGGTGACCGATAACCAGTGCAGGGCTCATACCGATGCTCAGACCTGTATTGTTCTTATATTTTTTAGCGATAAGTTCGCGGGTAGCGTCAGAGATAGGTTTCAAACCTTCGATGAAAAGACTGGTGATGCGGGGAATCAATTCCATTACCGCACCCATCTTGATACCCAGTCCGAGAATGCCCGGAATACTGTCTACCACTTCTTTCCAGCTTCCGCAGCCCAATGCCCCGATAGCACAGCCAATCACGATACCCAGGAACAACGGCTCGCCCATCAGACCGAATTTCTTCTTCATACCTTCCGAGTCGATATTCAGTTTATCGAATCCCGGAATCATATCGAGCAGTTTGTTGATAACAATAGCGAACGGAACAAAACTTTGGCAGAACGGTTGAGGAATAGAGATGCCGTCCATTTTATCATAGAACTTCTGGAAAGCGGGAGTGGTCATATCAGCCATTACCAGCGTAATGATGTAGCAGATGATGGCAGCGAAGAATCCCCAATAGATATTGTCGGAAGCAAAATAAACGATGGCTCCGATAAATGCGAAGTGCCAATAGTTCCAAAGGTCGATATTGACAGTACGTGTTGTCTTGGTAACCAACATAAGGATGTTGACACCCAGGCAAACCGGGATAATGAAAGCACCGACCGAAGTATTGTAGGCTACTGCTGCTGCAGACGGCCAACCCATGTCGAAAATACCCAGTTCCAATCCGTAGATTTCTACCATTTTACTTAGTGCAGGGCCCAGGCTGCTGGTAAGCAATGCTGTCACTACCGACAATCCGACGAAACCGACACCTACTAATAAACCGCTTTTCAGCGCTTTAGCAAATTTAATTCCGATACATACTCCTAAAATTGTGAAAATGACCGGCATCATCACTGCCGCCCCAAGACCGATAATGTACTTGAATACTTCTTCCATTCTGTTCTATTTTTTCTCTGTTTTTAATGATAAATTACTGTGTTTCCCCAGAGGGTATTAGTTGTAAACCGTGCCAAAAGTACGACCTTTTCCGCTTTCTTCCAAAACGAAACTATTAATTTATGAGATATTGCATCAAAAATGGACATTTTTGACGTTTGCGTGCACAAAATTAGTCGTTTCCGTGCACGAAAAACAAAAAATGCACCTACTTGATTAAAAAATCCAACTGGCTTTAGCGGAAAAACACTACTTTCGTAGCGTGAAAGACTCGTATGTTTAATCCTTAAAATAACAAACCATGAGACGAATCCTTTTTTATAATTTTTTTATATTGGCTCTACTGGTCACAATAGCCCTTCCGGCATCCTCCCGGCAGGTAGACAGCAAGCTGCCCTGGTCTGTGCGGATGACTGAATCGGAGATGATTCGCTATCCCGAATCCTGGCAACTCGACTTCCAGCCGAAGTTGAAGTGGGATTATTGCCACGGATTGGAACTGGGAGCCATGCTTGACGTTTACGATATGTATGGCGACAAGAAAATTCGCGATTATGCCATCGCGTACGCAGACACGATGGTACACGATGACGGAACGATTACCGCTTATAAATTAACCGATTACAGTCTCGACCGCATCAACTCCGGAAAGATTCTTTTCCGTATCTATGAGCAGACGAAGAATCCTAAATATAAGAAAGCGCTCGATTTGCTTTACAGCCAGTTTGCGGGACAGCCCCGCAACGCGGACGGCGGTTTCTGGCACAAGAAGATTTATCCCCATCAGATGTGGCTGGACGGCCTTTATATGGGGGCTCCTTTCTATGCGGAATATGCGTTCCGCAACAATCTTCCGCAGGACTATGCGGATGTTATCAATCAGTTTGTCACTTGTGCCCGTCATACATACGACCCCAAAAACGGTCTGTACCGTCACGCTGCCGACGTAAGCCGCACTGAACGCTGGGCTGACCCGGTGACCGGACAATCCAAGCACAGTTGGGGACGTGCTATGGGGTGGTATGCCATGGCTTTGGTGGATGCTTTGGAGTTTATCCCGAAGCATGAGGCCGGAAGAGATTCCCTGCTTGCCATTCTGGATAACATTGCCGTTCAAGTGAAGAAACTGCAAGACCCGAAGACCGGGGGATGGTATCAAGTGCTTGACAAGAGTGGTGAGAAAGGGAATTATCTTGAATCATCCTGTTCCGCTATGTTTGTTTATTCCTTATTCAAGGCAGTCCGTTTGGGGTATATTGATAAGTCTTACCTTGGCGTAGCATTAAAAGGATACAAGGGTTTTCTGGATAACTTTATTGAAGTAGATGGAAACGGATTGGTAACCGTCACCAAAGCCTGTGCCGTAGCCGGACTGGGAGGAAAGGTGTACCGTTCCGGTGATTATGAGTATTATATCAACGAAACTATCCGTAATAACGATCCCAAAGCTGTAGGACCTTTTATCATGGCGAGCTTGGAATACGAACGCTTACAAAAATAATTTCTACCGATGAAAAGGGTGTTTTTTAAAGGAATGATGTTGTTGCTCCTGTCTGGTGTGGGAGCAACATCGGTCTATTCACAACAACAGCAACGCAAAGACACGTTAGTCGTCACACGCGACGGGACAGGAGATTACCGCAATATTCAGGAAGCAGTGGAAGCTGTCCGCGCTTTTATGGACTACACGGTGACTATCTATATAAAGAACGGTACGTACAAAGAAAAACTGGTGATTCCCTCTTGGGTGAAGAACGTACAGTTGGTAGGCGAAGATGCAGAAAAGACGATTATCACGTACGATGACCATGCCAATATCAACAAAATGGGAACGTTCCGCACCTATACCGTCAAGGTGGAAGGCAATGACGTCACTTTCAGAGACTTGACGATTGAGAATAATGCGGCTCCTTTGGGGCAGGCGGTGGCTCTTCACACCGAAGGCGACCGGCTGATGTTCGTCAATTGCCGCTTTCTCGGTAATCAGGATACTGTCTATACAGGTTCGGAAGGAGACTGTCTTTTATTCACCAACTGCTATATAGAAGGTACTACCGACTTTATTTTCGGTCCTTCTACGGCACTTTTTGAATATTGCGAACTGCATAGCAAACGTGATTCGTATATCACCGCCGCTTCGACTCCTCAAAATGAAGAGTTTGGCTATGTCTTCAAAAACTGTAAACTGACCGCTGCTCCGGGAGTGAAAAAGGTATATCTAGGTCGCCCTTGGCGTCCGTACGCCGCTACGGTGTTTATCAATTGTGAGTTTGGCGGCCATATCCGCCCCGAAGGATGGCATAACTGGAAGAATCCGGAGAATGAAAAGACAGCCCGTTATGCGGAATTTGGAAATACAGGCGAAGGTGCAGGTACATCGGGACGTGTGACATGGGGGAAACAACTCACAAAAAAGGAAGCATTGAGGTACACTCCGGAGAATATCTTTAAAGAAAGCAGTAACTGGTATCCCTATAAGTAGAAACATTAGCGCTTCTGACAGGCGCTACGATACGAAATGTCTGTTTCTGGTCTTGAAACCATTTGTTTCATCGCTTGCGACTGTTGTTTCCATTAATTGAAACTAGAGTTTCTTCAGCAGGAAACAAAATGTTTCATGTCATTGAACACTTTGTTCCGATAAGGATGAGCAAACTTGGATACGAGAGAAACGTAGCTTCCGGTAGCTTCTGGAAATAAAGGAATAAAGAAGGTTGGGAAGCGGTGATAGGTGATAGGTTGAAAAATAACCTATCACCGCTTGAAATGCCGATGAATAGGGCGTTTGATGGATGCCGGTGATAGGTGAAAGAGAAAAATGATTTTTTATTATAGAGTATAGCATAAAGAAAATGAAAGAAAATGAAAGAAAATAGAAGTAAATTAGTACTGTTGTTGGCAGTTACCTTTGTTCTCTGCTCTGCATTTCGCGCGGACAAGCCTGTCGTAACTATCTTTATGATAGGGGATTCGACTATGGCTAACAAGAAGTTGGACGGCGGAAATCCCGAACGTGGCTGGGGAATGGTACTTCCCGGATTTTTTTCCGAGGACATAAAGATAGACAATCATGCTGCCAACGGACGCAGTTCCAAGAGTTTTATCTCCGAAGGACGTTGGGCAAAAGTCATCTCCAAAGTGAAGAAAGGTGATTATGTCTTTATCCAGTTCGGACATAATGATGAAAAGGCGGATTCTACCCGACACACAGAGCCGGGAACTACTTTCGATGACAATCTCCGCCGATATGTAAACGAAACCCGCGCGAAAGGCGGCATCCCCGTATTGTTCAATTCCATCGTCCGCCGTAACTTCGTCCAACCGCAGGATGCCTCTATCACTAAGGATATCCGCCGGACACCAGGGGAAAAAGAGCAACCCAAAGAAGGGACGGTCTTGTTCGATACGCATGGAGCTTATTTGGATTCTCCACGCAATGTAGCGAAAGAGCTCGGAGTCGTATTTATTGATATGAACAAAATCACTCACGACCTGGTGCAAGAGCTCGGACCGGTAGAATCGAAAAAGCTTTTTATGTTTGTCGCCCCCAATCAGATTCCCGCTTTTCCGAAAGGCCGTGAAGACAATACCCATTTGAATGTCTATGGAGCGCGAACCATCGCAGGCCTGGCTGTCGATGCCATCGGCAGGGAAATTCCCGAATTGGCAAAATATATCCGTCATTACGATTATGTGGTAGCCCAAGACGGTAGCGGTGATTTCTTTACCGTGCAGGAAGCTATCAATGCTGTCCCCGACTTCCGTAAAAATACCCGTACCACGATTCTCGTTCGCAAAGGCACTTACAAAGAAAAGATAATCATCCCTGAAAGTAAGATTAATATCTCCTTGATAGGAGAGGAGGGCGCAGTATTGACTAATGACGATTTCGCCAATAAGAAAAACGTATTCGGTGAAAATATGGGAACTTCCGGTTCGTCCGGTTGTTATGTCTATGCCCCGGACTTCTATGCGGAGAATATCACATTCGAGAACTCATCCGGTCCCGTAGGGCAAGCTGTCGCCTGCTTTGTCTCTGCCGACCGTGCATTTTTCAAGAATTGCCGCTTCTTAGGCTTCCAGGATACCCTCTACACTTACGGCAAACAAAGCCGCCAATATTACGAAGACTGCTACATCGAAGGAACGGTAGATTTTATCTTCGGCTGGTCTACGGCTGTGTTCAATCGCTGCCATATTCACAGCAAGCGTGACGGCTATGTGACCGCTCCTTCTACCGACAAAGGAAAAAAATACGGTTATGTCTTTTACGACTGCAAGCTCACCGCAGAACCGGAAGCTACAAAAGTGTATCTTTCCCGTCCCTGGCGTCCGTATGCGCAAGCTGTATTCATCCGTTGCGAACTTGGCAGACATATTCTTCCCGTTGGCTGGAACAACTGGGGTAAGAAGGAAAACGAGAAAACTGCCTTTTATGCCGAATATGAGAGCCGTGGCGAAGGAGCCAATCCAAAAGCGCGTGCCGCTTTCTCCCGTCAGTTGAAGAACCTGAAGGGATATGAGATAAAAACAGTCCTGGCAGGAGGTGATGATTGGAATCCGGTAGAAGAGGGAAATAAGTTGTTGGATGTAAGACGTTGACTGATTAGCTCAAACTATTATCTGATACATTATAATTAGTTGCAAGTTTTTTATTATCTTTGTTTCTATAAAAACATTCTTTGCAAAGAAAGGAGATATGACGGATGAGAAGAAACGAGATTGTAGATATGATACGCAACACCCTTCGGCAGGTAGCCCCCAACTCCCAAACCATACTTTATGGCTCGGAAGCCCGCGGGGATGCACGTCCGGATAGTGACATTGATTTGCTTATTTTGGTGGATGAACCACAACTCACTCCCGAACGTGAGCAGGAAATAATTCGTCCACTTTATGAATTGGAAGTAAAATTCGGGGTTATTATCAGTCCTATGATTATGCTACGTAAGTTATGGGAAAATCGTCCCTTTCAGACACCTTTTTCTCTAAATGTAATGAATGAGGGGATTATATTATGAAACAGGAATTATCTCCCGAACATCGAATAGCCTTGGTGCAATATCGTTTTGAACGAGCCTATCTGACACTAAAAGAAGCCGACTATATGCGTAAGGGAGACTTCTTTAATGCAGCTATTAATCGTCTTTATTATGCCTGCTTTTATGCAGCTACCGGCTTGTTGATATCCAAAGGTATTGATGCCGGTACTCACAACGGAGTGAAAACAATGCTGTCTTATCATTTTGTACGTACTAATCTACTGAGTCTGGAGCATGGTAGTACATACAGTAATTTGTTTGACAAACGCCATAGTGGAGACTATGAAGATTTCGCTTACTGTGATGCGGCGTTGGTAGATTATCTTTTACCTCGTGCGGAAGCTTTTATTAAAGCCGTAGAGATTCTGGCACAAGAATAAGTATATAATACAAAATTTCTTGTATCTATTTCTAAAGCACTATTAATTAAGGGCATAATCGATGATGAAAAAAATCTTATATCTAGCTATTTCGAGTTTACTTGTCTGGACAGCGGTACAGGCGCAGACAAACAGCTTCTTCACCCACTATTCTACTGAAGATGGATTATCCCAAAATACAGTGATGAACATCTTGCAGGACCATAAAGATAATCTCTGGTTTGCCACCTGGGACGGCATCAACCGTTTCAACGGATACACATTTAAGACATACAAGGCACGTCAGGGAAATTATATCAGCCTGACAAACAACCGGGTGGACCGCCTGTATGAAGATTGTTATGGTTTTATTTGGCTATTAACCTATGATAACCGTGTCCATCGTTTCGACCCGAAGACCGAGACTTTCGAACAGGTTCCGGCTGCCGGCGAAGAGGGGAGTACCTATTATGTGGGAGCTATCAAAGTATTGTCGAATGGTACCGTTTGGTTATTGACCGAGAGTGACGGTGCTATCCGTGTCAGCACCAATCCGGAGAAAGGGCATCAACTGGATATTGATATATACTCCCGGAAGTCGGGATTGTTTCCCGCCACTCACGTATATGAGGTCTATGAGGATAAGGCCGGCAATGACTGGCTGCTGACCGATAACGGACTGGGCATGATACCGCCCGGTGAGAAAACACCGGTTTCTTATTTTGTCGATACCAAAGGAAAGACCGGCGGGATGAACCAGGCTTTTTATGCGGTTCAGGAGCGTGACGAGGATATTTGTTTTACCTCGGACAAAGGAAGAGTCTGGCGTTATCAGAAAAGTAACGGTGAGTTTCATTTGCTCGAGATTCCTACCAAAGCCAATATTACCGCTATCTATGCCGAACAGGAAGAGGCAGTCATGGCGACAGACACAGACGGCTTCTTCACCTATGACATGAAAACCGGAGAGAGTGTGCACTACTCTCATGTGACTTGCAAAGACTTGCCCGATAAACCGATTCTTTCTATGTATGTGGACCATGCTTCGGAGATTTGGTTCGAACAGGAAGAACTAGGTGTGGTGGTTCATTTCAACCTTGCCACCGGAGTGGTGAAGCGGGAACAGATGAAAGTGGAATATAGCAATGCCGACCGTTCCCGTCCTGCTTTTCACATTCACGAAGATGTGAACGGATATTTGTGGGTGCATCCGTATGGCGGCGGTTTCTCTTATTTCGACCGCGAACGGAACTGCCTCGTTCCTTTTTATGATGATTTGGGCAGCCATAACTGGCGTTTCTCTAATAAGATTCATATTGCTTTCTCGGACAAACAGGGTAATCTGTGGCTTTGTACCCATTCAAAGGGATTGGAAAAAGTCACTTTCCGCAATGTCCCTTTCTCCATGCTGACCCCGGTTCCTCACGAATATGAATCGATAAGCAATGAGACACGGGCTATCTGTGAAGATAAACTGGGTAATCTGTGGGTAGGGCTGAAAGATGGAATCGTGCGTATTTATGATTCCAACCGTCAGTATAAAGGTTATTTGACGGAGAGCGGAACGATAGCTCTTTCCGGTGCTCCGATGCAGGGGACTGCTTACTTTATTATGCAGGATTCAAACGGCGTAATGTGGATTGCTACGAAAGGTAACGGACTGGTTTCCGCACGTCAGACTTCACCGACCGGCATGTCGTATCGGCTGACACGCTACCGGCACAATAAGGATGATATGTATAGCCTGAGCGACAACAATGTATATTGTGTGTACGAAGACCGTCACGGACGCATCTGGGCGGCTACCTTTGGCGGCGGTATCAATTACATTACTCAAAATCTGGAAGGGAAGACGCTCTTCATCAATCACCGCAATAATCTGAAAGGGTATCCCATTGACTTATGCTATCGAACCCGCTTTATCACTTCCGATAACAACGGGCGTATATGGGTGGGCACGACAACAGGGGCTATCGCGTTCGACGGGGATTTCAAGAAGCCGGAAGATATACGGTTTCATCATTTCTCGCGTGTACCTAATGATACGAACAGCTTGAGCAACAACGATGTGCACTGGATTATCCCTACTAAAAAGAAAGAACTTTATCTGGCTACTTTCGGCGGCGGACTGAATAAACTGTTGTCTATCGACAAAGACGGTCACGGAGAGTTTAAGTCTTACTCGGTGCTCGACGGGCTTTCTTCGGATGTGTTGCTCTCCATTCGCGAAGACCATAAGCAGAACCTTTGGATTAGCACAGAGAACGGCATCTGTAAATTCATCCCTTCCGAAGAGCGTTTTGAAAATTATGACGAACGGAGTATCAGTTTCCGGGTTCGTTTCAGTGAGGCGGCTTCTGTATTGACTTCCGAAGGGAATGTGATGTTCGGCACCAGTAACGGGGTATTTATGTTCAATCCGGACTCGATACGGAAAAGCAGTTATGTGCCGCCGATTGTTTTCGGCAAGTTGATGGTGAATAATGAGGACGTCACTCCGGGAAAAGCATCTATACTGAAAGTAGATTTGGATGATACGGAAAAACTGGTGCTTTCGCATGACGAGAATATTTTCTCTGTCCAGTATGCGGCACTTGATTACACGAATCCGCAGAATATACAGTATGCCTATATTCTCGATGGATTTGAGAAGCAGTGGACGTTGGCGGATAAACAGCGGAGTGTGACTTATACCAATCTACCGAAGGGAAATTATGTATTCCGCGTCCGGTCTACCAATAGCGACGGGGCGTGGGTGGAGAACGAGCGCATGCTGGATATTGTTATTCTTCCCTCTTTCTGGGAGACTCCGGTGGCATATGTGCTTTATGTATTATTTATACTGATTATCATTCTTGTGGCTGTTTATATCCTGTTCACTATTTACCGGCTGAAGCATGAAGTGTCCGTCGAACAGCAGATTTCGGACATAAAGCTGCGTTTCTTTACCAATATTTCCCATGAGCTCCGTACACCGCTTACGTTGATAGCGGGTCCTGTGGAGCAAGTGTTGAAGAATGATAAGTTGCCGGAGGATGCCCGTGAGCAATTGGTGGTGGTAGAACGGAATACCAACCGTATGCTTCGTCTTGTCAACCAGATTCTGGACTTCCGTAAGATTCAGAACAAGAAGATGAAGATGCAGGTGCAGCGTGTGGATGTCGTACCGTTTGTACGCAAGGTGATGGATAACTTCGAAGCCGTTGCCGAGGAGCACCGGATTGATTTCCTGTTTGAGACGGAGAAGCAGCACCTTTACCTTTGGGTGGATGTGGATAAGTTGGAAAAGATTGTGTTTAATCTGCTTTCCAATGCTTTCAAATACACGCCAAACGGGAAAATGATTACAGTTTTTATTCGAGAAGATGAGAATACTGTTTCTATCGGTGTGCAGGACCAAGGTATCGGTATTGCCGAGAATAAGAAGAAATCGCTGTTTGTCCGTTTTGAGAATCTGGTGGATAAGAATCTTTTCAATCAGGCTAGCACAGGAATCGGACTTTCACTGGTGAAGGAGCTTGTGGAGATGCACAAGGCAACTATTTCCGTCGATAGCCATTTGGGAGAAGGAAGTTGTTTCAAGGTTGATTTCCTGAAAGGGAAAGGGCATTATGATGAGGAAGTCGAATTTATCCTTGAGGATGCGGAAACTCCCGTAAGGATGGGGCAGGTGGTGGATATTGCCAATGCATCGCTCCAGTCTGAAACTTTGGTGGCAGCAGACGGTAGAGGAGTTGAGGAATCACCTTCGGAGAAAGAAACGTCAGTGGAAGATAATTCCAAAGAACTGATGTTGCTGGTTGAGGATAATCAGGAATTGCGTGAGTTCCTGCGTAGTATATTTACTCCGATGTACAGGGTGGTGGAAGCTGCCGATGGTATGGAAGGTTGGAACAAGGCATTGAAGTATTTGCCGGATATTGTTATCAGTGATGTGATGATGCCCGAAAAAGACGGTATCAAGATGACCCGGGAACTGCGTGCGGATATGACGACTAGCCATATACCTATTATCCTGCTTACCGCCAAGACTACTATCGAAAGTAAATTGGAAGGGCTGGAGTATGGTGCGGATGATTATATCACGAAGCCTTTCAGCGCTACGTATCTGCAAGCCCGTGTGGAAAATCTGCTGATGCAGCGCAAGAAGCTGCAGAGTTTCTACCGCGATAGCCTGATGCATATCAACATGTCTGCTGTCCCCGAAAATTCGCCTGTACCGGCAGAGGTTGTGTCAGGGGAAGCAAACGGGGTTGAATCGGGGCAGGGAGCGCAACCTCAGCCTCAACCTGCTGTTCCCGATATGTCTCCCAACGACCGTAAGTTTATGGATACACTGGTGGAGCTGATGGAGCGAAATATGGATAATGGTGACTTGGTAGTAGATGATTTGGTACGCGAGCTGGCTGTCAGCCGTTCGGTATTCTTTAAGAAACTGAAAACGCTTACCGGACTGGCGCCTATCGAGTTTATCAAGGAAATCCGTATTAAGCGTGCCACTCAACTGATTGAAACCGGAGAGTTTAATATGACGCAGATTTCGTATATGGTCGGTATTAATGACCCGCGTTATTTCAGCAAATGCTTCAAGGCGCAGGTGGGGATGACACCGACGGAGTATAAAGAGAAGGTAGGCAGGTAGGAGGTAATAATTATCTATTCTATTTTTTAGGAAACAGGTGATTGACCAGGCTGTTCATATATACTTCAAGATTCGTATATTCCGGACTTAAAGTATATTTGGCTCCGTCTGAAGGGTCATTAGGATTCAGATTGTGCATCTTTTCCCATTCGTCAAGAATTCCGTCACCGTCAGTATCTTGTTGTGACGAACGGGTTTCTACATATTCATTCCATCCTTCTGCGTCGGCAGGAGTGTCTATCAGACCATACATTCCTCCATTGGAACCTTTGTACGTGTAGTTGCCTTCTTTCACTTCCTGCACAATTCGTGCGTCTATCTTGTCCGGAATGTTAGAGGCACCGGCGTATTTTAAAACAGCCTGATAAGCTTCGTTAGCAGGTTGGACAAAAGAATAATCTACTAAAATATTAAAACGGGAAGAAACCAGCAACTTTTCAGCCGGAACTTTATATGCGTTGTCTTTTACATAGAAAGCTGTAGGAGAAGTATTGTTATTATTGGCATTTTCAATTTCTTTTAATTGGCTGGCTGATAAATCATTCCGGGAAGAATCGTATATATTTCCGTTCAGGTAAAATCTTCCATAGGTTCCTGCTTTCTGATTATTTGTTCCATCGTCTACATATGCTGTGAAAATGCGGCAATGTACTTTTTCTGCTACGTTTACAGGACCAGGTTTGTAGTAGTTGTTGACAATATTGTATGAGCCGCCTTGTGCTCCATAGGCTCCTTCGTTTGTCCAATTGTAGATGACATTATTGCATACATCTACTTTTTCCATATCTTCACGGTTGGAATAGCGGCTTCCACAAAGTCGTGGAGTGCGGTTGCTGTGATGGGCTATCAGATTGTGATGGAAAGTAGCCGGGCTACCTCCCCATATTCCACCATACCCGTGTGCTCCTTTCTCATGAATGGAGTTGGTAAGACTTTCGCTGACGATACACCATTGGAGAGTGAAATTGGTATTTCCATAAAATGACGCACATTCATCGGTACTCCAACTCATGGAACAATGATCTATGATAATGTTTTGCTTGCCAGGATAGCTTGCCTGGAATCCATTCATTGCGTCATCTCCTTTTTGTTGGATGTCTGCCCCCATTCGTGAACGAATGAAACGGATAATGACATTGTTTGCAGAAACATTAAGTGTATAGTTCTTTAGGCAGATCCCTGTACCGGGTGCGGTTTGTCCGGCAATAGTGATGTTGTCGTTTTTAATAGATAATTTCTTTTTTAGCGGTATGACTCCTCCCACAGCAAATACAATTGTTCTTGTTCCGCTTTTTTCTATCGCCCAGCGTAGTGTTCCTTCCGAGCCATCATCTGTGAGTTTGGTAACTGTATATACAGTACCACCTGCACCACCGGTTGTGTATTTGCCTGCTCCTTCGGCTCCTGGGAAAGCCGGGGTGTATTGCCGGTCGGGAAGTTGGGTTTCAGATTGGTTGTTGTCCGGTTCCTGTTCGGACGGAAGAGGAGACGCTATGGGATCGGTGTTTGAACAAGCTATAATAAGAAAACTTAGAATAATTGTTGATAATATTCTGTTCATGGTATGATTATAATGAGAGTACTGTAAAATGAAAAGAGAATGTGGTGAATTTGTAAACACATCCTCTTTTCATATTTTTCAGACGGAAGAACCTCTTCCTGTCTATGTTAATAGGGTAGTATTAATGTTATTCAACCACATTACCACCTTCTGTGCATTGGTCCATAATATCCTTGACCAAACTATTCATGTACATTTCGAGGTTGGAATACTTGCCGTGTATATCTATAGTGCGCATATTACCGTCTAAAGCATAATTAGGGTCCAGACCATGAACGAGTTCCCATTCATCAGGAATGCCATCGCCATCGGTGTCGGTAATGTTACGTTTGGTATCGACAGGCAATACTGGGTAAGGATCATCTCCCCAAAATTGGCGTGGATCATTGATGTAACCCGGTTTGTTGTCTGTAGGATTTTGGTTACTGTCTGTAGTTGATGTATATGTAGCCTCGCCCTTGTTGACATCATCTACAATCAGTTTGTCAACAGCATCACGATAGTTGCAGGCTCCTACATACGATAATACTTTAGTATAAGCTACTTCTGCACTATGGGTAGTCACACCGTTAGCTTTGGTAACAGGAGTTTCTTTTCTGATTTTATCCTTGTTGTTATCCCATGAAAAGTCGTTACTTTTGTCTGATTGTTGTTGGGCGTAGACGCCATTCGTCCAATTGTCAGTTGTAACTTCCTCGTTACCGTTCATAAAATTACCGTCAATAAAAAATGTTCCCCATATTCCTTTGAAAGGTTCAAAGTCTGCTCCATTGTCATAGTCTTTTGCATAGATACCTACTTTGGCAATGCGGTATTTTACTTTGTCGGATGCCTTTGCCGTTGCGGGTCCCGGTTTGTAGTAGTTATTTACAATATTTGCGTTTTGTGCTTCACCACCGTAGCATCCTTCACCTGCCCAATTATAGAATACGTTGTTGCGGATATCTACTTTCTCATCTAATTTCAATGTGGTAGGACGTGGACCAAGGCGTGGAACACGGCTTTCGCAATGGGCAATCATATTATGATGGTAAGTAGCAAAATGTCCACCCCAGTTTCCACCGAATCCATGTGTTTTCACTTTGTCGCCTTCTTGTTTGCTGGGAACTACCCGCAGAGCTTGTGAGGCTAAACACCATTGTACAGTAGAATTCACCATACCATATACCGATAAACATTCATCTGTGCACCAACTGATAGAACAGTGGTCGATAATGACATTTTCTTTGTCACTGCCTCCTAAACCATCACAATCAATGTCGACATTTCCCGGGCGAAAACGGATAAAGCGTATAATAACATTATTTGAGTTTATTATAAATGGATAACCTGCGATACAAATACCCCCCGGAGATGTTTGTCCGGCAATCGTCAAATAATCGTTCGTTGTTTTTAGTTCGCTATTTAGATGGATGGTGCCAGCTACATCGAAGACAATTGTTCTTTTGTCTTTCTGCGAAACAGCCCAACGGAATGTGCCTTTCGTTCCGTCATCTGTCAATTTGGTTACGTGATAAACCGAACCGTCACGTCCGCCTACTGTATTTTTTCCATGTCCTTCTGCACCAGGGAAAGCTAATAATTCACCGTAATCCAACTGGACAATAGTACCTTGTTCTACTTCATTAGGAAGTAGTGGTAATGTATCATTTGTCATTTTAGGATCTATGTCAGCGCAAGACGTTATTAAAAATGCGCCTATTGCCAAACTTTCACAAATTGAAAATATATTATTTTTCATGTTTTCTTAGATTAATTTGTTTATTATTTATTCCAACGGGGATCACCGTATGCTTTGTATTTAGTGTCTTTCACTGTAAAGTCACCGTTTGCAGGATCGACAAACAGTTCTGTCGATGAAATGTCAAGAGATGTTCCCCAAGTATTTTTAGAACCGAACATACAATCATTGGTCGTGAAAGAATCACTGAATTTAACTGTCGGTCCCTCATATCCTTTAGTAGCCTCAGTCATACCTACAAGAGTATTTGTAATGGTGATAGAACCGGCTTTTACTTTGTTGGTATCAATTACAGTTTTTCCTTTGGCTAAGTTATAGAATGTACAACGCTCAATAGTGATCTCTGGCGTTTGTAGTAATGTAAACATAGAGCCTGAAGATATTTGATTGACTGTTGTGTTAACCATGCTGATTTTTTCCAGTTCAACTCCGCTTACTTTGGTATTCAAAATACCATAACTACCGATATTGGTGATAACGCAATTGTTAAAGGTGATTGTTCCGAATTTAGCAGCCGCCGCATTAGTTTGTGTACGGATGATACCACGGAAATCGGAAAGCTTTAAGCGGTTGGCGGTAAAATCGTTCAATTGGAATGAATTCTTAACATTTAGTAAATATCCGGCTGCTGTTTCATCCACGCAATCTATATTATAAAACTCTATCTTGTTCAACGATGCGCCTGTTGCCACTGTTAAATCACCTTTATCGGCTTTTGCATATTTTACAGGTGTACCAGTACTGAAAATGGTTAATGATGTAACAGTTTCGGGAATAATAACTTCTTTAGTCAATGTTATGTTGGAGACGAGATTAAGAGCAATATCACCACTTCCGTTTTCTATTGTACTTTCGAAAGCTTCAAATGTATCAACGTTTATAGTATTTTCCGGAGCTTCATATTCTGTTTCAAATGTTACATAACCGATAATTGCCCCATTCTTAATAACCGAGAACGTATAAGTAGTACTACCTTTCAAATTTGAAGCAGTGAATGTAGTAACCGAACCTGCCGGGAAAGCTTCTGCGCCATCTGCCGTCGGACTTTCACCCGGAATAAGCGTATATGCATCTGCGGCTTCTACCCATGAGAATGTAGCACTATTATGAGTGAGTTCATCTACTGTGACCTCAATCATTTCACCTTGTGCTGTTGTTACTTTAATAGTACCACGAATAATGTCGTTGTTCAGCAATTCAATGGTATATTCTGTAAGAGATGACAAACCTTCAAAAAGGAATGAACAAGCCTCTTTGTCAGCTTCTTCCAAAATAAAGGTTTCTTCGTATGGAGCAGAGGCACTGTTTGAGCTGATGTGTAATGCTGTTACGTTACACCCTTCCATCCAAGAGACACGAATAGATTCCTTGGTGATATCTCCTGCATCCTCAGTCGGTATTTCCAATAATTGCTCTTTTGTGGTTTTAACGGATTTTTCTGCGTAAACCCAATAGGATTCCTTATTTGAACCTATTGCTTTGATACGGGCATAGTAGTTCGTTTCCGGAAGTAACTCCTTAACCGTTAACGGACTTGATATTTTTTCTCCATCATTGCCGAAAACTTGACTTCCGGCAGCTTCCCCCAATGCAATGTCATTTGACAATGGCTCGGTACTGATTTCTAATACATATCCTTGTGCGTCTTTTACGCCCTTCCATGTTATTTCGATTTGGGCAATCTCGTCATCAGCTGTCAGGCTGAAATCGCCTTGTGTCGGGCCGAACAGTCGGTTGGCTTCTATAACCTCCCAATCATTGCCGTCAGTACATGATGTGGAGAGGAATATAGTCAGGAGTAAACAGGTTCCTGCGCTAATGATATATTTTAAGTTTTTCATATGTTCTTTCCTTTTTTTAGTTATATCCATAGGAGTTTTTCAAAGTGCCGTTTGATGTAGATATGGTTCTTGAATAAAGCGGCAACAGATAACGATTCTTTACCGGTGTATTCAACCCGCTACTGATAGAGGGCAGATTAGTATCTTTTTGTTTGGTGTCTATTTTACCAAAACTGTCTTTGTTGGCTTCGTAAGCTTTTGTATCTGCCGGTGTTTCATACCAGGTAATCGAAGACTGGTCGATTTCTTTATAAGCCTTATCACTGTTTTTCTTATAATTGAAGTAAATCTTTTGCGGCCACTTGGTTCCTGTTCCATCATCATTTCCGATGTGGGCTTCATAAGTTGATTTAAATTCATCAATCTTGTCACTTAACAGGTTCCAACGAATCAAGTCGAATTTGCGGACTCCTTCACCTGCCAGTTCCCAGGCATTCTCCTGTACGATAGCTTCAAAGAAACCTTTATCAGCAATCAGTTGATTTAGTTTTGTTGCTGCTGCGTTCCGGTCGGTAAAGGCTCTTTGATGTACTTGCAGTAGAGCGTCATAAGCAGATAACGTACAATTCTTTCCGTCTAAATCTGTTCCGTATGCAGTCTGGGTTTTATGTAACTCGTTGACTACTTCTGCATACATTAATAGTACGTATGCATAACGCATCTTTACTACATTGATTCCAGAGCAGATTTTAGCTTTTTCATCACCGGCCAGCACCGCTTCCAACCAAGTTGGGTTACCTGCCATCTTACGATAATCCCATTTTCCACAGTAGATACCGAAAGGGGCATTTCCTAACATTGCTTCTGTGTATGAACTTTTGTTCTCTAATTGATAAGTGGCACAGGTTAAGTCACGGCGTGTGTCGTCTCTGTCAAAAGAATAAAAATAGGGAGCTGTCAGTTTCAGAGTACCGGTAGAATTTCCTTTCTTACCATAATCGGGAGTAGGACCATTTACGCGGAAACCTACAGTATATCCTAATTCCCCGCTTTTATTAATACCCATTGGAATCTCAAATAAATTTTCCGGTGTACTGGTTTGTAAATTTCCCACATTCATGTCCAGCCAATATTGCTCAGGAGTACTTGTCAATGCATGTTTTCCACTATTGATAATGGTTGATAAGTGCTTTTCTGCCAATTCGTACATCTTCTTTCTGGTTTCATTGTCACAACGTTGCGTAGGATAGTTGTCATCCGAATTTTTTGTAGCAGTAATATAACCCTCTTTAGCAGACTCACGGATAAACCAGCCGGCACGTGTTAATGCTATATTGGCTAACAGACCATGTGCATAACCGCGTGTGACATGTTCGGTTGTCTGTTCGCCGACCCAAGGCAGGTCAGGAATAGATTCTTCCAGATCCGCAATCAAGTTTTCCATAATAACATCCCGATCTGTTTTTCCTAAATAAGCATTACTCAGGTCGGATTTGGAGATTTCTACTTTATAAGGTACGTCTCCAAACAAGCGGATCAAGTCTAGGTAAATCATTGCGCGTAATGTCTTGGCTTCTGCTCTGAAACGTAGCATGGTAGCTCTTGATTCATTTCCCTCTTCAATAAGGGAACTATTGTCCACTCCGTTTATTACTAAGTTGGCATCTTCTATTACTCCGTACATATTATTCCATACGGTTTCCAAATCTGCAAATCCGGGAGAAGCATTGTAATTGAACACACCACGTTGATGAGTTGTGTTTTGAGCATCGCTCCCCAGTCCGTCTATTAATTCACAGTCGGTGTTTAGTCCGGCTTGAATAGGCATGAACTGAGAATAGGTTTTGTCTTGCGTCAGTCCGCCGTATACTTTATTCAACGTAAGTTCTGTGTAGTATTCGTTGTTGAATACCACTTTGTCGTTCATCTCAGAAGGAGATGACTGGTCAAGGAAATCGGAACATGCAGTCAAAGACAACAGTCCGGTAGCCAAAAATACAGATTTATATATATGTTTCATAAATTCATTAATTTGATTTAGTTAGAAAGTTACGTTAATGCCACCAACAAATGTACGGCTCTTAGGATATGCTGCATAATCGATACCAGGGTTCATTGCATTTTTCTTGCTCATGGTGTCTACTTCCGGATCAGAACCGCTGTAGTTTGTCCAACAATACAAGTTGTATCCTGTCAGATATATTCTTACATTTTGCAGGAAAGCTTTCTTCACCCATGTTTTGGGTAATGTATAACCTATTGTTATATTGTTGATTCGTAGGAAAGAAGCATCTTCTACTGCATAATCGTATATTTGTGCCTGTGTCATTGAAGCTGGGTTGTAAATTTGTGCGTTCCGGTTCAGCTCATTCAGACGTAATCCGGCAGTCATCATGTCACCATATGCTTCTTTCACGGCGGTGCTTTCTGCTGAAAGATTTAATCCGGTTGCAGGATCAATCCAAGAATAGCGATTGCCTAAAGCAAAATCATTATTCAGATTATACCCTTTCTTGCTTCCTGTCTGGAAAGACGACAAAAGCTTGGTACCGTTGAGAATCACATTTCCTACCGAATAGTTAAAGAAGAAATTGAAATCAAAGTTGCCGATATGACCGTCAAAACCGAATCCACCCATAACAGGAGCAATTGTGTTGCCCAAACGTTCTTTTACAGGTTGTCCGTCTTCGTCACATTTCAGCTTTAATCCACCGGGTTTATAAGAACCGCCTGTTACTGAAGCACTGTTGTCTTTCAGACCGTCGCGTAATACCCAGTTTCCGCCTTTCCATACTAAATCTCCGTTTGGGTTAGTTTTCGGGTCATACACTGTATAGAAACCATTGGCGCGATACCCCCAAATTTCACCTAAGCGTCCACCTTCTTCTACCCGGAAAACTTCATATTTGGAAATATTGCTACCTGCCCATTTGTAATCTTGCCACGGATTGTCAGTATTCAATTCATCGATACGGCTACGGTTGTAAGCGATGTTAAAGTTAAAGTTCAATCCAAATTTCTTTTGATCCACCAATACGGCATTGGCTGTAAATTCAATACCTTTATTCGATGTTTTGCCGAAGTTTTGGTATTGATAGGAATAGCCGGTACTTGATGGTACTTCAGCTTGCATCAGCAGATCTTTTGTTGTATTCCAATATACGTCTAAAGAGCCCGAGATACGATTGTTCCAGAACCCATAGTCGATACCAAAGTTACGAGTGACAGTTGTTTCCCACTTTAGATTAGGATTATAAAGTGTGGTTGTATGTTGCAACATGTTAGCCATTGATTCACCGAAGAAAGGAGCACGTGCAGAGTTGTCCGACATAGAGAAAGTAGTAGCCAATAATCCTGAGTTGATACGGTTATTACCGGCAGTACCGAAACTTAAACGGACTTTTAGTGCGGAAAGCCAATCCTTAGCGTTTTCCATGAATGCTTCGTCAGACAGACGCCAAGCCAAAGCTGCAGAAGGGAACATTCCCCATTGGTTACCTTTGGCGAACTTGCTGGAACCATCGGCACGCATGGTAACCGTCAGCAAGTATTTGTCCATCATGGTGTAATTGACACGTCCGAAGAAAGAGAGCATGTTTTCTTTTGCACCGATGGTTGATTGTGTAGGCAATGAAGTACCTGCACCCATATTTGCTTTCATATCGTCAAATCCCATTGATGTGGGGAAAGAAACAGAGACATTTTCTATAGAATTTTTCCAGCTGCTGCTTACTTCATGTCCAATCAGAACATTCATGCGGTCACGACCACCGAAGAGTTTCTTGTTTTCGTAAGTTAATGTATTGGCATTTCTCCAGTTTTTGGAAGTCTCTCTCAATAAGAAGGCTTGCGGACGTCCGTTATATCCATACTTGGAGTTGGATACGGCATCTGTACCCCAATATTGTTCTGTATCATCATATCTCCATCCGTAACCGAATTCTGAACGGAATGTGAGGTTTTTGAAGGGTTTCCAATTTAGACCGATATTATAATTCTGGTTGAATGTCTTGCGGTTCTTTTCTGTTGCCAATAAGCGTTCTAGCGGTGTTGCGCTTGTTGCCGAGTTATTCTCTTCATCCTCCAGATCGCCGTTGCTTAAAGCGTCGACCGGTCGGAAAGTTATTGCATTTGCTACAATTGAGTTAGCGGCATTGCTTTCATTTGTATCTGCTCCACCGCTTAATCCTTCAATAGAAGAGTAACTGAAACGTGCATTGAAATCAAGCGTCATCCATTGGTTCAACTCAGCATTGATTTTAGCATTTACATTATCTTTGTTGAAGCCGGAACCAAGCATGATACTTTTTTCTTCATTGTGAGCATAACTTACACTATATTTAATCTGTTTGCTACCTCCGCTTACGTTTACATTATATTGTTGTTGGTTACCTGTACGTCCGAATATCTCGTCTTGTAAATCTTCTCCCGGGAAAGACTTCCAAAGATCCATATCTGCATAATTACCATAATTAGCAGTAGAACCAATTTCACGTTGATAAGCCACATAATCGTAAGGGCTTAAAACTTTAGTCATTTTAGCTACTTTTTTGAAACCAAAGGAAGCGTTAAAATCTACTTGTGTCTTACCTTCCTTACCACTTTTGGTAGTGACAATAATAACACCGTTGGCACCGCGGGCACCGTAGATTGCAGTAGAAGATGCATCCTTCAGAACATCGATACTTTGAATCTCAGACGGAGCTATATCGCTAATGCTTGATACGGGAAATCCGTCCACGATATAAAGTGGGGAATTGTCTTGTGATAAAGAACCGCCACCACGTACGCGAATCTTGACGTCTGCATCAGGAGAACCTTCTGTCGTTGTGATATTGACACCGGCAAGTTTTCCGGTCAGGGCTTCAGTTGCACTCGACACTGGTACCACTGCTAAATCTTTAGAATTTACTGATGCTACAGAACCTGTCAGGTCTCTTTTGTTAACTGTGCCATAGCCGATAACAACTACTTCATCCAATGCTTGTGAGTCATCTTGCATGGTTACATTAACAGATTTTCTTCCTTGAATAGCAATTTCTTGTGTTTTCATACCAATATATGAAATCACAAGCGTCTTTTTTCCGTCGACCTTGATAGAAAAGTTACCATCTAAGTCTGTAATCGTACCATTGGCCGTATTACCTTTTTCTACAACAGAGGCTCCGATAATAGGTTCTCCGTTGGTGTCTTTCACGTTACCTGTTACGGTAATCGTTTGCGCAGATACGCTGAGCGATATTGCCGAAAATAGTATTAGCAATAAGGAGCGCATGTTTTTCACTTTGTTAGACATACTTTGCATGTTTATAAATTAATGGTTGTTGTTTATTGTCTTTAATCTCTCTTAAGAGAGTTTATTCATCGCTACAAAAGTATGATAATATGAATGTAACCATGTGCAATATTTGTTTTTCACCTAGTATTTTTTGTTTTTAGTTGGCTGCAAGGTGTAGGAATTGGCTTTGGAAGGTAATATTTGTGTTATGAAGCGCGGTGAATATACGAATCCGGGATTTCGGATTGGATCGGATTTTGTTGTTTGCCCGCAATATGGGATGGATTATTAATGAGGTTCTCGATATTATCGTATCTTGGCATTCACTTCTTATTATAATAGGTATCTGTTCTATGATTCGGTGTCATTTCATCGGTGGAATCGTACTTTTTTTATAGGTGTCTATTTTTTGATAGGTGGACTTTTATAGTTGCCGTAGAATTCACAGGCAATGGTTTGGCCTTTCGCCTTGATTATAGCAGGTATTCTGTTTTTCTTCAAACCTGATCATATCGGGCGTTATTATCTCCGGACTTTATTGGGACTTAAATAAACGACATTTGCTTAAACTAAAAATCCCCTTTATATTCTTGTTAAGAATACAAAGGGAATAATTTTATTGACGAGAGTTGCATGGGGTATGGTGAGATGAAATTATAATTGGGGAATAAATTGCACAAGACTTTCACAAGTATCCTCCCGTCAATGCCTAAAATCGAAACAAAGCTAACTAAATGGATTTTTAAATCATTATATTTATTAAATTATCTTATGCCCTTTATGATTATTTTAATATATTGAAGATATTTTGGGGTATCTTTTTTAACTTCGTTGATTTTTCTTATGTTTGTGAATTAAATAATGAATGAACAGAATGGATATACCGACTCATTTTCTATATAATGATTTCCCTACTTTCTTACGTAAGTATTTTCCTTACAAAGTACAAAAGATTTCATTGAATGCAGGGTTTACCTGTCCCAACCGGGACGGAACGAAAGGGTGGGGTGGCTGTACTTATTGCAACAACCAGACTTTCAACCCAGATTATTGCCGGACGGAGAAATCCATCTCTACCCAACTGGAAGAAGGCAAATGCTTTTTTGCACGTAAATATCCGGATATGAAATATCTGGCTTATTTTCAGGCTTATACCAATACGTATGCGGAATTGGAAGGACTGAAACGTAAGTATGAAGAGGCGCTAGAGGTGAAAGATGTCGTAGGTTTGGTGATAGGAACGCGTCCGGATTGTATGCCGGAAGGCTTATTGCACTATTTGGAAGAGTTGAACAGGCATACTTTTCTCATGGTGGAATATGGAATAGAAAGTGCTTGTGACAAGACTCTGCGACGAATAAATAGAGGGCATACTTATGCGGATACAGCAGAAGCGGTCGGGCGGACTGCCGCCTGTGGTATTTTGACGGGCGGACATGTCATCCTCGGACTTCCGGGAGAAACACATGACACGATGGTGGGACAGGCGGAAATACTTTCGGAACTGCCGTTGAATACTCTGAAAATTCATCAGCTGCAACTGATTTGCGGCACGCGCATGGCTCATGAATATGTTGATAATCCTGTTGATTTTCATTTGTTTGCAGAAGTGGATGAATATATTGATTTAGTGATTGACTATGTAGAGCATCTTCGTCCCGATATAGTAGTGGAGCGCTTTGTCTCCCAATCTCCTAAAGATTTATTAATAGCTCCTGACTGGGGGCTGAAAAATTATGAATTTGTAGCGCGTTTACAAAAAAGAATGAAAGAAAGAGATGCTTATCAAGGCAAGAAGTACAAGGATTCGGAAAAAAGGATTATTTTTGCAGACGATAAATTTACTACCTGATGAATATCTGTTTGGGGAATATCGGGTGGTGAGCAGGGACTTTTTAATGTAACTTAAAGAATGGAACATAAAACAAGAATTAAAGGAAATGTCCACTATGTGGGAGTGAATGACCGTAACAAGCACAGATTTGAAGGGATGTGGCCATTGCCCTATGGAGTTTCATATAACTCTTATCTGATTGACGATGAAATGGTGGCATTGGTGGATACGGTAGATATTTGTTATTTTGAAATCTACTTACGTAAGATCAAGCAAGTGATTGGAGAACGTCCCATTAATTATTTGATTATAAATCATATGGAACCGGATCATTCGGGAGCTATCCGACTGATTAAACAACATTATCCGGAAATTATTATCGTGGGTAATAAGCAGACATTCGGTATGATTGAAGGTTTCTACGGTGTAACCGGTGAACAGTATCTGGTAAAGGAAGGTGATTTCTTAACTTTGGGGCATCATAAGCTGCGTTTTTATATGACTCCGATGGTACATTGGCCGGAAACGATGATGACTTTTGATGAAACGGACGGTATTCTTTTCTCCGGTGACGGATTCGGATGTTTCGGTACGCTGGATGGCGGTTTCCTGGATACCCGTATGAACGTAGATAAGTATTGGGGAGAAATGGTTCGCTACTATTCAAATATCGTTGGTAAATATGGAAGTCCTGTGCAAAAAGCGTTGCAGAAACTCGGCGGACTTCCTATTTCTGCTATTTGTTCTACCCATGGTCCGGTATGGACGGAGAATATAGCCAAAGTGATAGGTATTTATGACCGTTTGAGCCGTTATGATGCGGACGAGGGCGTAGTTATCGCATACGGAAGCATGTATGGAAATACGGAACAAATGGCTGAGACTATTGCGGCAGAACTTTCGGCACAAGGGGTCAAGAACATCGTTATGCACAATGTGACGAAGAGCCATCCTTCTTATATCATAGCGGATATTTTCCGTTATAAGGGATTAATCATCGGTTCTCCTACTTACAGCAACCAGATTTTCCCGGAAGTGGAAGCGTTGCTTTCAAAGATTCTGTTGCGTGAGGTGAAAGGTCGCTATTTAGGCTATTTTGGTTCTTTCACATGGGCAGGTGCTGCTGTGAAGCGTATGGCTGAATTTGCAGAAAAGAGCAAATTTGAATTGATAGGCGACCCGGTAGAGATGAAGCAGGCGATGAAGGACATTACCTATACCCAATGCGAAAATCTGGCACGTGCCATGGCGGAACGCTTGAAGAAAGACCGTTAAAACTGTGAATGAGATAATATATTTATTACTAACCTATAAAACAATCGACTTATGAGATTAATTATTCAACCGGACTACCAGTCCGTATCTCAGTGGGCTGCACATTATGTTGCTGCAAAAATAAAGGCTGCCAATCCGACTCCTGAGAAACCATTTGTATTGGGTTGCCCTACAGGTTCTTCTCCTCTGGGTATGTACAAAGCGTTGATTGACTTGAATAAGAAAGGTATCGTTTCCTTCCAGAATGTGGTAACATTCAACATGGACGAATATGTAGGATTGCCGAAAGAACATCCGGAAAGCTACTATTCTTTTATGTGGAATAACTTTTTCAGCCATATCGACATCAAACCGGAGAATACAAATATCCTGAATGGCAATGCTCCTGACTTGGATGCTGAATGTGCACGTTATGAAGAAAAGATCAAGTCTTACGGTGGTATCGACTTGTTTATGGGTGGTATCGGCCCTGACGGACATATCGCATTCAACGAACCGGGATCTTCATTGACTTCACGCACTCGTCAGAAAACATTGACAATGGATACTATCATTGCCAACTCACGTTTCTTTGACAATGACATCAACAAAGTTCCCAAGACTTCATTGACAGTGGGGGTGGGTACTGTGCTTGCTGCAAAGGAAGTGATGATTATTGTAAACGGTCATAACAAAGCTCGTGCTTTGTATCATGCAGTAGAAGGTGCTATCACACAGATGTGGACAATCAGTGCATTGCAAATGCATGAAAAGGGTATTATCGTTTGTGACGATGCCGCTACTGTTGAATTGAAAGTGGGCACTTACCGCTACTTTAAGGATATCGAGTCTGCTCATTTAGATCCGGAATCTTTGATTAAGTAAGCATAAAATTGATTCTATAAAAAGAGAATGGGCTGCATCAAGGTTGAATTGATTGCAGCCCATTCTGTATGTTAGAGATAGTTGTCAGTAGAAATTTTAGTTCTCTTCCAGCCAACCTTTCCCTTGACGTACGATTTCCGGTTCGTCCTCTGTGCATTTTACTACTGTCGAGGGTTCTATTCCCCCGATTCCCCCGTCAATGACCAAGTCTACTATATCACCGAACTTTTCGTCTATAAGTTCGGGGTCAGTCATGTATTCCAAGTCCTCGTGCTCTTCGTGGGGCAGTGTGGTGGTCATAATGGGAGCGTCCAGCAGGCGTGCGATTTCACGGATGATGTTGTTGTCCGGCATACGGATACCTACTTCTTTCCGGTTGCGGAAGATTTTCGGTAACCGGTTGGTTCCGTTCAAAATAAAGGTAAATGGTCCCGGAAGGTTATGCTTCATCAGTTTAAATACGTTATTGTCTACTTTCGCATATTCGCTGATACTGCTTAAGTCATAACAGATGATAGACAGATTGTTTTTTCGAGGGTCTATCTCTTTAATCCGGCAGATCCGTTCTATGGCACGTTCCTTCAGACCATGACAGCCGATGGCGTACATCGTATCGGTAGGATAGATGATAAGTCCGCCATCATTCAGGATATCGATGATTCGTTGTAAATCCTGCGGGTTATTGTTTTTATCATATAGTTTCAGTAGCATATTAAAAGCTTCATCCCTTCCCTCTCGCAAAGGAGAAGGAGGAGGGACGAGTGGGTTAAATGGTTATTGTCTTCTCTTTTTATTTGAGTTTCTTTTTCAAGAAATCCAGTGCCTTTTCCGCAGCTTTCTCTGTGACTTTCTGCTTGATAGAGTCTTTGTTGGCAGTAGCGGCAGAATCCAGACCCAGTTTCTGACCGAGTTTGCTGATAGCCTCATCGGCTACGGCTTCAACAGCCTGGTTGGCCATGCTTTTAGTATCTACGCTGACTTTCGGAGAGGTGAACGAACCTCCGATTTTCAAATCAAGCGTCATTAACTTAGAGATATTGCCTACGGATGCGGGCAGTTTCACTTTACCGGAATAGTCGATGGTTTGATCGAGTCCTGTGCTGCCGGAAAGATTCAGTGTGTAGTCTCCCATCTTGATATCAAACGGTTTGGTTTCTACGCGGCCGTCTTTGATGGTGAAATCCAATGTCATGTCTTTCACTTTCATGTCTTTCAGACTGGGTTGCTTCACAGCATCGGCTATCTGGTCGATTGCTTTTACTCCGCTTAAACTAAGGTCGCGGGTGGAAAGGCTACCGTCACCCTGCATCGTATTCAGTACGGGGCTCATGGTTGCATCCAAATCTGTCAGGACATTGATGCTTCCGGAGAAATTACCTTTCAGGTTTTCGAAGATAGGAGCCATTTTCTGCACCATATCCAGTTCTTTGTAAGCTTGTGCGAAACCGATATTGGAGAGCTTGAATCCGGCTTTCAGTTCCGGTTTCTTCACGTTCGCGGTCGAATAATAGCCGTTCATCACTACATTACCACCCATGGTGTTCATGGAAAGGTTTTTCATATCCACTTTGCCATCTTTTACAACAAGTTTGCCATTCATATTATTGAAAGACATCTTGTCGAATAACACTTGTTTCAGGTTAGCGTCCATTTGGAAGTCGATGTTACGGGGAACTTCAACAATACTTGTGGCGGCTGTAGCTACAGAGTCGGTGGACGCAGCTTCTGATGTGGAGGCTTCATCGGCAGAAGCAGTGATGAAGTCGTTCAGATTAAAGTAGTTGGAACGAATATTCAGGTTTCCTTTCAATGTGCTACCTTTCAATACATAACCGATGTAGTTTTCAAACCGGCTGTCGGCAGTAATATCGTTCTTTCCGACGTTGACGGTTGTTTCACTCAACTGGAGGTATTTCGGAGTGAAGGTGAAGAGAGACTTTTTAATCTCTACATCCGGCATATCTTTCATTTTGAGTTTCATGCCCGTCAGTCCGATAGTACCCGAAGCTTGTATACGTTCGTATTCTTCTTTTTCGATAGATGAGAGGCGTCCCGACATTTGCATATCGGCATCAATGGTGCCGTTCAACTCCATCTCTTCAAGCGGATATACCTGCTTAATCATGCCCAAGTTAAGAATACCTTTTGCTTCGGCTTTAAAGTCTGGGTCGCTGATTGGAGTTTTCACATTGGCGGTCAGACTGAATGGATTGTTAGCCAGACGGAAGCTGAACGGATTAATATCAACGGTAGTCAGGTCTATATTTCCTCCGGGATTTTGAACGTTGGCACTGATGTTGATTTGATCTACTCCTGCCGGTAAAGCCGGATAGCGGAACATGGCATTCTTGACTTGCATGTCAATATTGAATGCCGGAACGGTGTCTCCTTGCAGGATACCTTTGGCCGTTGCGGTAAGCGTTGCAGTTCCGTCTGTTTTCAGGCTGGAGAATTCTGTGGCGTAAATGGCAGGAATCAACGAAAGAATTTCCTTGAATCCTATATCATTCGTGTTAAGTTTCAAATCCATGTCGATAGCTGGGTCTTTCAAGGCTACCCAACCGTCGATTCCTGCCTGGATGGCGTTGAGGCGGATAGTGTTGTCTTTCAATGTGTATTTGTTGTTGGCAAGGTCGGCGTCTACGTCCATCTTAGCGGAGATATTGGCATTTGTCAGGAAAGGGATTCCATTCATCTTGTAGGTGAGTGATTTGGTTTCCGCTTCCAGTTTCAGGGTGGTACGTTCGCTTCCTAAGTCTCCGGCACAAATAGCGTTGAAGTCGCGGATATCAGCATACATCTTTCCTTGTTGATCGTCATAAATCAGATTCATGTTTTTGATAACAAAGCGTTGCAGCTTGACTTTGAAAGGAGAAGATTCTTCTTCTGCAGGTGTTTCGACTGTTGCTATTGTATCCGGTTTCATGATATCCCAGTTGGCATGTCCGTCCGGCAAGACAATGGCATGTAACTTCGTGTCTTCGATAAATATTTTAGAAATATCGTAACCGCTATCTCCGAAAAGGGAGAATAAGTTGACTGCGGCGGTAACTTCTCCGGCCTGTACAAGGGTGTCATTGGCAAATTCACCCGTACCTTTCAACCAGAAATCTTCGAGAGTGACAGAAGCCTGTGGAAAATTGCGGAACAGACTAATGTTAAGGTTCTTAAAGTCAAATTGTGCGTTAAGCATCTTGTTGCCTTCTGTTTTTACAATGTTGGCTATCTTTCCTTGGAAGGCAAAAGGAAGAAGAAACATCAGAATGATAATTACTCCTACGGTGATAGCTGCGATTTTCAAACCTTTTTTCATTTACTTCTATTTTAAGAGTTTGGGATATAATGAAGAGCAAAACTAATAAAACTTTTTGATAATAAGAGATAAAAGAGAATTTTTTAGGGATTCTTCTTTTTCTTCAGTGCCTCTGCAATTCTCCATTGTAACGCAGCTTCCACTTCTTTTCCGGCTTTTAACAGAGCATCTCCAAAAAGTTCATGCGCGTCGGCATGCTCCGGTTTCAGGCTTGTCGCTTTATCCAGGTCGGCGATGGCGCCTTCTGTATTTTCTGTTTTTAGTCGGAGTTTCCCCCGGTTGTAGACAGCTTTGAAGTTTGCCGGATGAAGATTTACAGCCGTATTGAAGCAGTTCTCCGCGTCAAAGTACTCTTTGCTGTTGAAGAGCGTGATACCTTTTCGTATCCAGGCATCTATGTAGTTCGGGTCGAGGCTGAGTGCCTTGTCATAGTTGGCAAGGGCGGCACGTGCGTCGTGTGCCTGAGTGATACACTCGTTTCCCATTAACAGATACTCGTGTGCGTATTGGCGCAGACGTTCCTGCTGTTCTTTCATCTGTTCCTTGAGTTTTTTGTTCTGTTCTTTCAGTGTATTGATAATGCCGAGTTTACGGCGGATCAAACGACGGGGAACAGGTTTCTCAATATCGTAGCGGGAATGGATGGCACGGAAAAACTGTTCCAGACACTCTTCCATATCCCCTTTGTCGAAGGCACGTGCGGCTGCGGCATATTGCACATCGGCTTGTGCCTGTTTCAGTGCCTTGTCGATGGCTTGGCGGTTGTTGAAGCGTCCGGCAAAGTTTACAATCTCTGGACGGACGAAAACATCTGCCCTGTTAATCGGTTTCTTGAGCTGGATGCCGTCCAGTGAGGTACAACGGCTAAGTGCTACGTATGCTTGTCCTCCAGCAAATACACCGCCGGTGAAGTCGATGACTACCCGGCTGAAAGTCAGTCCCTGACTTTTATGAACAGTGATGGCCCATGCTAACCGGATGGGGTATTGAGTGAAGCTACCTAATACTTCTTCTTCTATTTCTTTTGTTTTTTCGTTATAGTGGTAGCGGATATTTCGCCATGATTCCAGTTTTACGTCACATTCTTTTCCATCGTCGGTGATGACGTAGATGGTTTCTTCTTCCTCGTCAATTCCGGCAATGACACCAATCGTACCATTTACCCAACGACGGTCGAAATCATTCTTGATAAAGATAATCTGTGCACCGGGCTTTAGTACAAGCTCTTGTGAAGTAGGCAGACTACTTTCGGGAAAGTCTCCTTCGATAACCCCTTCAAAAGTAATCGGTTCTCCCGGAAGTTCGGTCAGTTTCTTTTCATTGATTGAATCTACCGTATCCCTTCGGGTAGCAAGCGTGATGTACATATCCGCTTCCGATTCTTCAATCAGGCTTCCGTAGCGGGTGTTAAGTAGTTGCAGGTCTGCAGCTCCGACTGTATTGGTGCGGATATGGTCAAGGACATTGACGAATACAGGGTCTGTCTGTCGATATACTTTTTGAAGTTCGATAGAGACGAGGTCTATTTGTCCGAACACTCTGGCAGAGAAAAAGTAGGGAGTGGGATAGAATCGGTTCAATATTTCCCGCTCATCGTTCTTCACGACAGGTTCCAATTGGAAGACATCGCCTACCAATAACAACTGTTTTCCACCGAAAGGTTCACGCAAGTTATGGGAATATACGCGCAAAATACGGTCGATGGCATCAATAATATCCGCCCGTACCATAGAGATTTCGTCGATAATGACCAGTTCTATCTGTTCCAGCAACTTACGATGTGGCTTGGTGTATTTGAAGAACTCATGAATACGGCTACGTTGGAGGCTTAAATTAGGATCATCCGGCAATAGCGGATAGAAAGGTAGTTTAAAGAAACTGTGCATGGTGCTTCCCCCGGCATTGATGGCGGCAATACCCGTCGGAGCAAGTACGACATGCTTTTTCTTGGTATGCTCGCAGACATAACGCAGGAATGTAGATTTTCCCGTACCGGCTTTTCCTGTCAGAAAGACCGACTGGCGGGTATATTGAATCAGATTCAGTGCATCCTGAAACTCAGCGTTGTTAGTGTCTACGCTCATCATATAATAATATGCAAATTTGTTGATGTGCTAATTGCCAATACGTTGTGTCATGAAATCGCGGGATCATAGTTTTGGGCGCATTGGTAAATCGGCACATTAATTAAATGATTCCGAAATGTTTCATCGCTTTGCTGATTCCGTCCTCGTCAATGGGAGCCGTAACGTAATCGGCAGCGGCTTTCACGTCTTCCTTAGCCTGTCCCATAGCAACTCCGATGGCTGCGTGGCGAAGCATACTGATGTCGTTTCCACCGTCTCCGAATGACATCGTTTCTTCCAGTTTAATATCGAAGTAACGGATGATTTCATCTATTCCTTTCTGCTTGGTGTCTCCTTTTGCCGTAATATCTGCAAAGGCAGGATACCAGCGTCCGATTTCGCAGGTAGGGATAGACGGGCAGATTTCTTTTTCTTCTTCCTCCGTGATAAAAGGAGTCATCTGTATAATTTCCTTGCTTGTTGCCTCTTCAAAAGATATAGTAGGAATGACATCCACATGCAGAAAATCGTAGAATATTTTTTTCACCATATCATCAGGTTGGCAGACAGAAATATGATGTTCTTCTACGAAAATGCAGGGAACACCTTTCTTCTCGCAAAAAGCTGCCATTGCTTTCACTTCTTCCTGTGGTATGGCACTTTTGTAAATCACCTGTTCACCGACAAAGCAATAGGCTCCGTTCATCGTTATATATCCATCGATAAGATTCCGGTCCTGCAATTCGGAAAGATTGTTGATAATGGTTTTCGGGCGTCCGGTAGCGATAAATATCTTCATTCCTTTAGCGTGGGCGGCTTCCAGTGCCTCAATGGTAGAAGTCGGGATGCGGTGAGTTTCAAAACTGACCAGCGTTCCGTCTATATCAAAAAATAGTGCTTTCGTCATAAATTCCTTTTTGAATTGAGTACAAATGTACTACTTTTGTCTCA